>SVRK01000009.1 GCA_015064855.1 Oscillospiraceae bacterium
CATCAACAATCAGCTTGTCATATTCACTAAACATAAGAGGAATCTTTTCATTGTTCACAGTAACGCTTTTTGGTATTTTAACTGTTTTTTCGCCAAGCGCAACTGTAACTCCCTCATCACCAAGGCATTTAAGAGTCCACGGCTCGCTTGGGGTTGGGCTTTCGCCCTCTGCGTCCTTTATTACCTTAACCGCATAATTTTGCCAAAAATTAGTTATCTCGGAAAAGGTGTCGCTGTCCGCTATCCCAGTAAATCTAAAATGCGAAAACTCGCTTGATTTAACGGTCGATAATTCTCCGTTATAGCCAAGCAAATTTATACTGTTGGCAAAGAATCCGCCACCGTTGGACAGCCCAAAGGTAATATCCTTCATTTTCGTTTTTTCTACAAGTGAAAAGCTTAATTCCTTGCCAAGCCACTCGGTGGGGAACGGTATCTCGTAAACGGAGCTAACACTGCCGAACTCGTAGCTTTCTATGTTTTTAAAGTAGTCTATATAGCTTGGCATAATATCAGTTTCGGGCACAAGTCGGCTCACACCGCTTATTTCAAGCGACTTAAAGGGCACACCCGCACTTGAAATTATCGGTATAGAGCCGCTGCCAGATACACTCTTTTCCGCACCGTTTATATAATGATTTTTAAAGAGGGCTCGTCTTTTTCTTTCAAAGTATTTCATTCTATTACCTCATAATCAGTAGCGCCAACACGAGCTGAAAGAATACCCATAACCTCTTTTACGTTAATTTCATAAATTCGGTGGGTTATAGGGTAAAATCTACCGCCCGAGCAGTCATCTCCCGAGAAAACAATTTCTGACGGTGCATCAAATGACGGTGCCCCCGCGCCTGTGCGGAAATTAACTATTGACTCAATACCGCTTGTTTCCTCTGGCAATGCTATGGCAAGTGAGGTGATTAAACCGAGGATATATTCAACGTTTTTGAAAAGTGTTATCTCTTGCTCGGATGTTTCCACCATTTCTGTTGCATTTTCCTTCAGTGCAAGGGCACTTTCTAGCGCCGATAAGCTATTTTCAGTTTCCTCTATGCTTTTGAAAAGCTCGTTTTCAAGCGCTTCTAAATCCTCGTTTTTAGCAAGAAGGCTTGTTTCCAAATTTCCATAGGATGCAACTAATCTAACTCCACCAAAATAATAGCTTTTGCCCGATACAAATTCCATTTCTCCGTTTGCTAAATCGCTTACGTCAATCTCCTCCGCCCCGTTTGGCACGTTTGAGAGTCCTGCTTCAAATACGGTAAAGTCAGGCTCGTCTTGGTTTGCCACTAAGAATAAGTCTCCTGCGTGAATTTCGCTATTCTCATTTATATACTCGATTACGTCAAAAACGTCCTCGCACGAATAAACTCTACTCTTTCCACTTGCAAGGCGATAAGCAACGTCCGCCTTATCAAGAAGGCTTTTGAGTGTTTTTCTGATATCCTCATGGGATTTAACGCTAACATCATGTCTTAAAAGCTCGTTTTCGATTTTTTCTCTTATATCCATGTGCGCATCATTTTTTTGATTATGCTCGTTTATAGAGGTTGTAATTTGCAAGCCAAGAGCTTTGTCCGTCTCCTGTAAATCGTCAATTAAATCAAAGGCAGTACATAGCTCGTCATAGTTTTCAAGAGTTTTGCCAATATCATTCAAATGAATGTTTATTTTGTTTGCAAAAACTCTTATAAACTGATAAAAGTATTTCTTCACCTCTTTGGCGTTTAACCCTATACCGGCAGGAGAATCCGCAAGTGAATAGGGTGAATGCAATATGGTTTGATTTATTTCTTCTTCCGTGATTTTAAATTTATCCATTAAATTTCTCCTTTTTCGTTTTGCTCATATAATATGCTTAAGCCCTCAATGCCGAAGCTTTTTTCTGTTTCGGATTTTATTTCAATCGTTATATTTTCAAAGCCTCGTAAAAATGCGAAAATCGGATACGTTATGCCATTTTCCTTGCCAAAGGAAAGAGATTTAAAGCTTGCTTTTTCAAAATTAAGTGGCTCTGCAATTGTTAATTCTTTTTTGATTTTCGATTTTTCGGTTTGCAGAGTGATTTCTATTTTTCCCCTCGTTTCCTTTGTCGGCTTGAAAAACAGCTTACGTATGGTTTTTTTCTTGAGTGGCTTCTCAAAAGCACAGGGCTTGGTTTTATAAATACAAGTTATAGGCGAACTTTCAAAAATCATAAGGCTTAAATTTTCCTCATTTTTAATTTTTATAGGCTCGCCACCCAAAACAAGACTAACGCCCTCCGTTGCTTTAATCACGCCATATTCCTTGCCGTTGGGATAAGAAAAATAAACAAAATATCCCTCACCCTCGGTAATACCTGTGCTTTCCTTGACTGCTACGCTTTTAAAAACAGGGTCTGTTTTCTCTATATAAAATCCGGTTATATATTCGCCCGATTTTTTATATATTTCGGCATACTCTCCCTCATAAATTTTCAAAGCTCCGTCTTTATAAAAGAAATCCTCTTGACTAAAATAAAGCTCACCATTTTCATATATTGCATTTTTTGATACCAGCCTCTTGTGTGGAGAAAGGTGTGCGCTTAATTTTTCAAAGTCAAGGCTTTCCCTTTCGGAAATTAAAAAATCAGAATAGTTATCGTGATTTTTTAAGAGCAAGGTTAAATCATCTGTTTTATATTCATAAGCTTGAATATCGCAAAAATCGTTTGTGAATTTACGAATTTCTCCTTTTTCTGTGCCGAAATATAGATTAACGCCGTCGGAATAAAGGACTCTTGCCGAGCAATTATCCCAAAGCCACCACTCATATTGAAACGCATCGGACTGTGCGCCCGTCTCCTTGATTTTTCGTCTTGTGTCGGCAATATAAGCATCTTCGCCAATAAATAGATAGTAGCGTGAGCCAAAGGATATTGACTGCGCCTCGCGTCTTTCTTCCTCCGTGTATTTTTCAAGGAGTGGATTTATTCTATCGCTTCTCTGCCTTAAGCAGTTAAATACATTTGATACCGTTTTATATTCGCTAACTCCGTATACACCCATTTCGTTGAAAACAAGACAGTCGTAGTCAACCATTGTAGACGAAAATATACTGTAAGCGCCGAGCGAATCGGACGAAGAATAAATCTCGTAGCCACTCTCGTTTGACGAGGTAAATCTAATTCTATAAAAGCTTTTTTCCTTAAAAACACCAACTAAATTGTCGGACAGCCTTATTATTGCATTAATTTTTTCACCGTCTGAGCCTAGTGAAATCATATTTTTCTCAGGAAAATAGAAAAACCCCTTTTCACTATCAGTAAAGCGAATAGTATTATCGTCAAAGCCAAGAAGTAAGATTTGTCCACCCTTGTCGCCGTTAGCAAGAGCGCCTGTTTTTGCATTTTCAAAAACGTTTTCCTCCCCCTCAGCTTCATATTCAATTTTTATATTTTTCTCATTTGAGCCAGGCGGCGTTATATCGTATGGTATTTTTAATTCTCGTCCTCCGATTAGGCTTATCGCAAACGGGAGCTTATCATAGGTGTAAACCTGATCGCCTATTCTTATATTAATCTCGTTTCCTGCCTCATCCCTTATTGGCTCGGTAAGGAAATAAGCACCACCATCTATACTTTTTCTTGCATATCTAATTGTGACAACCCTACTAACCTCAACCCCACGCGAGTCGACTCCTATATATGAAGACGTGGTTGAGTTTGGCTCTTCTTCACTTGTGCGAGTGCGAATTTTTATTTCTAAAACAAAATTTGTTCCATACTTTATTTTTTCGTCTAAGAAAAAGACGTTTATCACACCCGAATCACGATAAATCGAGCTTGATAAAAACCTATTTACTCTTTTTCTTGTAAGAAGGTTAGGTGACTCATTTTTATAGATTTTCCCATCCTTTAAATAGGCACTTGTGTCAGGCACATATGCATTTTCTCCATCATATGCGTATCTTACCGCATTCCCGTCGTAAATTAAGACGTTCCCCGCGCCTATAATCCACAGATTTTTACCCATTGTAAAGCCACGGCTTCTTTCATTTTTTAAGCTAACGCCTTCTGCAAGCGGAATTTCTTCTATTGCTTGAAAATTATTTGTGGCTTTGAAAAGCTTATTTCCCGCGTGAACTATGCGAGAGGTAATATATTCTCCGCTTTCGTCAACGTAAGAATAGTTATAAATCCCGTTTATCCTCAATGGCTTCAACTCATCATCGGTAAATAGGGCAACATTTTGATGTCCGTTTCTTTTCTTATTTTTTCCGCCGGAGTATATCATATTTTTAATAAGATAAGCACCGTCTCTTTCGCCAAATGTCGAGCCTATGTTTATTCCGCCCAACAAATTATTTTCATAAATATTCTTTTTAGCCATATTTACCTCATTCTATTGAAAAAACGGTCTCAAATTTAATTGAGTCATCATTTTCCTTATCGGAAAATAACGAAAGCATTTCTAAAAATTTATTGAAGGCTTCCTTTGCTTCGTCGGGGCTTTCGCTTGACAAGAGCTCACTTTTTACGTAATAAGGAATAATATCGGCAATCTCGCTGTCAAGGTCAATCTCTGCCGTGTCGCTTGTTGACTCACATATGCGAGGAAGTCTTGCTTTATAATGGATTTTAAAGCTTCCCTTCCTATTAGAATTAATAAAAACGGCATTTTCATCTGCTTCAAATTTACAAGGAGTACCGCCACAGCTTACCCTATAAACTCTTAATACGTCACCAAAAAGTGGTAAATAATACTTCTCGGCAACTCTTTGAAAGTCACTTGAGGAAACTACTTTTATCTTTTTTCTTGTTCCGCCGTGCTTTTCAATAAATGAAAACGCACGATTAATGGCATCGGGTATGCGTGACATATAGTCACTCACATTCGGGTCACCCTTCAATGCCATAACGTTAAAGGCTAGCTCCGTGTCACTGCTTGAATCAAAATTTATTTCAAGTGACGGTACGCATAAAATGAGCGATGATATTTTTAATTTACCTAGTTTCATTTTTCTCCTTTCTTTTAAAAAAAGTCCTCGAATTTTTTCTTCTTTTCTTCCTTTTCCCCTTCTTTTAGCTTGTTTCCCGAGGAATCACGCACAAAGACCGCTGCCTGCGTGTCACCGTTGTACGCCTTTATTATCTGTGCTAAAAGAATTGCCTCTCGGTAATTCATAGTAATACCGAGAGGCGTTGTCTTTAAAATCTCTGCCATAGCCTCCGGGGGAGGCTCTAGTGACAGAAGATTTTTTAACGTATCCCTAAAGGATTCGTCCTTTTTGGGCTTTCTCTTCCTTTTTGGCTTCTTTTCGCTTGCGCCTTCGCCCAAAACAAGTTCCTTCATACCGAGGTCGTTTACTATCGCTAACTCGATATTCTTTTTCGCCATATATACCTCACTTTCTATCCTTGCATCTTCGCACCTTCATTATTGCATAAAAAAAGCGGTACCGACCGGTACACTTTTTGAAAATTCAATTTTTTTGCAAAAAGAAAAAGGCTACATTTTGTAGCCTTTTAGTTATTCTTGGTCGTAACCTGTTATTGTTTTTACAGTATTGCAGTTTTGTCCTACTGCATATGTGCTTGTAGTTCCGTTATCAAGATAATATACTACGCCGTTTTCTATAACCACCGCGCAGAAAACAAGCATTGTATCGGAATTTGTCGCAGTTGGAATGCCTGAGAATTTAATGGTTGAACGTTGATATACATCAGGAATTTTTGCGTAAATTGAATTTGCCTCAGCGTATGGATTTATTTGAGCACCGGTTGGATTTATGCTTGCAATCAAGCCAAATTCAAAATCACTTGCTAAGTATTTAATCATCTCGTTTTGAAGCTTAAAGGTTTGAGAAACTGATGCAACTCCATTTTCCTCGTTATATGAATAGCCAAGGTTAATTATTAGAGCTCCAATGCTTGGGGTCTTTTCCTTAACGCCTTCCTCTAAACAAGCTGAGCAAGTACCTATTTTGTAACCGCCCTCGAAATAGTTTTCATATTCCACGTCAATTGCATCGCCAATTGTGTGTCCAAGTGCAGGATTTTGAATTGCATATTCTTCAATTACAGTTTCAAGCTCACTCATTGAGTTAAATACTTTTTTTGAGTCCTTTGGAGCCTCAGCATAAACCTGCTTACCTGCTGTATCACAGGTTGGAGAGGTTGTAATGTATAGCTTAGCGCTTCCGAATCTATCGCCCGATATCGTGATTTGATAAGGGCTCTTTGTAATATTGCAATCAATTAAATTAATAGGAGAAACGCCTGTATAAAGTGAAACGTCGCCTGAAAACGTTACGTTTCTAATTTCGACAGGAGTTGTAGGATAGTTATTTGTCAAATAGCTGTCTATTTTAATGCCGCTTTTTAATATAACGGTATCTCTCATATAAGAATCCTTGTCAAACGACATCATATCATCATTGCCTGTACCGCTTATACCGTAAAGAACACTATCCTCAATTTGAGTAGTTGACTGAATAAGTGTGCCGTTTGCCTGTCTTCTATCCAACGCGTTATAGCCTGCATTGTCAGCAACTCTTATAATTGAGTTGTCAATCTTAACGTTGTGCACGTGGTTTACAGAATTACTGCTACGCAAAAGAATAGCCCATTCACCTGTGTTATACTCACGCATATACATGTCGTTTAATTCAAGTGAACCGGTCCATACAACAACAGCAGGACCGTCTGCCACAAAGTCAGGAGATTTGATTTTTGCATCCTTATTTGGGTCAACGATTGCGCCGCTTGAAAGCGTTATTACTTGATCGTTAGGAGTTGTGTAGTTAAATGGATCAACGTCCCAAGTGCCATTTAAAATCAACTTCGCAGAATTGTGGTTTACAAGCATACCGTAAACAGTACCTGCACCGGCTGAGCCTGATTTTGCATAAATGAGATAACCGTTAAAATTAATAACAAGCGTCATTTCCTTTTCAATTTTTAAAGCATCGGACGTGCTCGGAATAACGATATCGCCTGTCAAATTAGCAATAACGGTATCCTTTTCCGCAGCTGCTGAAACAGCCGCCTTTAAATCGTCTAAATCGTCAGCTTCTATAGTGGTTGTGGCGGCAGAAACGCAAAGAGCGAATGAACAAACCAAGCCGATTACCAAAAACGCTGTAAGTAAAATTTTTTTCATTTTTTCTCCTTTAATTAATTTTAAGTATATACGAATTTTAACATATTTCTTTTATTCTGTCAACTATTGCTTCTTTGTCAAAGCCGAGAGCTTTATATAAGTTATCAAGCTCACCGTGTTCAACAAAGCCTTCTATTGCGTGGATATATACGTTTTGAACGTTTTTAAATGCGGGGTATAGCTTTTCACCGACTCCACCAGTTTTATAGCTTTCCTCTAAAACGTAGCAAAGCTCCTTGCCGTTTAGGAGTGCGCTGATTTTTTCAATATTCAGTGGGAAAATTCTAATCAGCTTTATTACGGCACAGTCACCGAGTGCGCTCGCCACTTCAAATGCCAGCCTTGAAATTCTACCGTAAGCTATGATAACCCTTTTTGCAGTGTTGACATTTGAAGAATAAGCAAATAAATCGCTTTCGTCGTTTATCATCTCGAACATCAAATCGTATTTATTCTCCTTGCCCTTGGGGTACCTTATAATATCAAAATTTTCGTCCCCTATCGCTCTTTCAAGACAAGTGCCCAGCTCGTCATAGCTTTCGGGTGAATATATATAAGCGTTTGGAATTGAAGAAAACAAGGGATAATCAAAAATGCCTTGGTGTGTGATTCCGTCACCACCAACAAGTCCACATCTGTCAAGCAAGAGTGTCATTGGCAATTTTTGAATTGCAATATCGTGGAACATTTGGTCATAGGTTCTTTGCGAGAAGGTCGAATAAAGTGCAACAACAGGCTTCATACCGCTAACTGACAAGCCCGACGCAAACGTTACCGCATGCTCCTCGGCAATACCAACATCATAAAATCGGGTCGGGTGCTTATCATAAAACGGGGTAAGACCTGTGCCGTCACACATAGCGGCGGTAATTGCACAAATTTTCTCATCCTTATCTGCCATCTCGGTTAGCCTTTTGCCAACGTAGGTAGAAAAGCACTCGCTTTCCAAAGAAGAAGTCCCGTTTTCTTTATCGAATTTGCCAACTCCGTGATATTTTCCAGGCTCATTTTCTGCGTGCTCATAGCCATAGCCCTTTTTGGTTCTTATATGAACAACTGTGCATCCGTTTCTTGTCTTTGCTTCCTCTAAAACGCCAACAACCTTTTTTATGTTATTTCCATCAACGGGACCTAAATATTCAAGCCCTAAATCCTCAAAAAGATTATCCTTGACAACCGCACGTCTAATTACGTTCTTTATATACGCGCTGAGCTTTGTTAACGGCTTACCCAAAAGCGGAATCCAACGAAATCCTTTTATAAGTCTACGCTTAAATATAAAATATCTCTTGCTTACCCTTACCTTGGAAAAATAATTGTGAAGTCCACCTACGTTTTTTGAAATTGACATCTCGTTGTCATTTACTAAAATTATAAGCCTCAAATCCTTATCTGCACAGTTATTTAAAGCCTCGTAAACCATGCCATTTGTAAGCGAGCCGTCGCCTATAATTGCAACTGTATAGTCGGTTTTTCCCATCAGCTTATTTGCCTCGGCAATACCGAGAGCTGCGGAAATTGACGTTCCACTATGGCCCTCGTTTAATATATCGTGCTCACTTTCCTGCCTGTTTGGAAAGCCTGATATTCCACCGTACGTGCGCAAGGTTGAAAATTCATCATCTCTGCCCGTGATTATTTTATGAGCATAGCATTGATGTCCAACGTCAAAAATTAATTTGTCGTTAGGAGAATCAAAAACCTTATGTAATGCAATGGTTGCCTCAACCATACCTAAATTGGAGGATAAGTGTCCGCCATTTTGAGAGACTGTATCTATTATTTTTTCGCGTATTTCTCGGCTCAAGGCAGTCATTTCCTTATAAGACATACTTTTAAGCTCTTTTAAGATATCTCTATCAGACATATTTCCTCCTTATATAATATAAAATCAAAAATATTCTAACATATAATAATTTTAATGTCAAGTCTATTATTTATTAACGGCGTCACAAAGAAAAAACCGCACAAGCGTGCGGTTTTTCTTTATTCCTCAGTTGCTTCTTCAACTGCTTCTTCAGTAGCTTCTGCTTCAACTACAACCGGTGCTTCTTCCTTCTTTTTGCCCTTTTTTACAAGGAAAATAATAAGAACAACCAATCCGGCAACAACGGCAAGTGCTGCCGCAAGTAGAATAACTACCACAACCAAAATTGCAAAAATTGCAATAATTGTGCCTAGCCATGTAGTTCCAATATTAAATAATGATAGCATAATAACCTCCTAAATTAAATTTTATTTTTTACTAGTTACAAATCAAGTATAGCTTTATAGCTCCTTTGCCTTGCCTATTGGCGTTGGCTTTTCGCCTGCAAAAATTTCTTCTGCATTTTTTCTCACGTCACCTGCACACAAATCTCTTTCGCGATCTATTGTGTGGTTTGCCGTTAAATTCAATTCATATAGCCAAGCTCCGTCAAAGCCTATCGATTTTAGGTCGGAATAAAGCCTTTGCCAATCTATTTTTCCTTCACCCGGAAGCCAATGCCTTTCGTCCTTAAAATCATAATCGGAAATATGGGTGGTGATAATTTTTTCGCCAACCGCTTTTATATATTTAGACGAATCCTCTTGTAAAAGATGATTTGTGTCAAAGCAGGACCTAAGTCTTTTGTCAACCGAAAGAAGCTCCAATATATCCTTTGAATCTCTGCCAAGGCACGTGCGCGGTAGATTTTCAACAGCAATTACAGCACCGAAATTGTCGGCAAACTCGCAAAGCTCCCTTAAGCTCTCTTTTGCCGTTTCCATCCTTGTCGCTCTGTCCTCTTCCTTAATCGGCTCTCCACTTGCATGGATAACAAATTTATCAATTCCGATTTTCGCACCATTTTCTATAAAATACTTTAAATATTCAACTGTTTTTTTTGCGATATCGGGATTTGAAATATCTATTTCCGCAAAAGGCATAAACGGCAAATGAAACGACCAAAGCTCAACTCCGTATTTTTTCGACATCTCTTTTAGATTGTCAAAATCAAGCTTTTCCACCGCTTCCTTGTAAAGCGACACCTCGAAATATTTAATTTGTGCATCCTTAAGCTCTTTAAATATGCTTTCGCTAACGCTTGCGCGAGACATTCCTATTTCCATACCATTCTCCTTTTTGGAATATAAATAAATTATACCATTTTATTTAAATATCGTCAACTATTTATTGAAATATCATTTGCAAAATGATATACTTAAGTTATCTTTAATCTATAAGGAGAAATTTATGGCTATTATTTTTAATAAAGAGGCTAAAACCTACACACTTGAAACAAAAAACACAACCTATCAAATGAAGATTAACGATTTGGGTGTCCTTTTACACACCTATTACGGAAGAAAAATAGAAGATGATGACCTTAGCTATACCGCTTTTGGGGATATGGCTCCATTTGTACCTAAAACCGAATATATTAAGGGAGATGAAACCTGGGCAAACATCGACCATCTCCCACAGGAAATTTCCTGCTTCGGCTGTGGCGACTATCGTGAAAGTGCTATAAATATCAGACACGCAGACGGCACTCTGGGACTCCAACCGATATTTGTACACGCAGAAATCAAAAGGGGCAAGTATACTCTTGAGGGCTTACCTGTGTTCCACGGTGACGAGGGAGAAACCCTTATAGTTACCTTGAAGGACAGAGCTTACGACGTATATTTACATCTTTATTATGGTGTGCTTCCCGAATATGACTTAATTACCCGAGCTTTGATAATCGAAAATAAAACTGACAAGGAAATTCACGTAGAAAAGGCTCTTTCCTTAAACCTTGACTTTAACTATGGGGACTTTGACCTTGTTTCCTTTGAAGGCCGTTGGGCGCAGGAAAGACGACTACAACGTGCGCCTGTTTTACACGGAAAAACACAGGTGTTCTCCACCCGTGGCGCTTCGGGTCACATTATGAACCCCTCTTGCATGCTTGCCCACAAAAACGCAACCGAAACAACAGGTGACGTTTATGCATTTGCCTTTGTTTATAGCGGTAGCTTTTTAATCAGCGCATCGAGAAACTTCAACGACAATACTCGTTTGGTAATGGGTATAAATCCAGAAAACTTTGATTTTGCGCTTGAAAGCGGTGAAAAATTTGTAGCCCCCGAGGTTGCACTTACCTTCTCCCATACAGGCTTTGAAGCAGCATCTCAAAACCTACATAAATCAATAAGAAACAATCTATGCCGTGGCAAATTCAAAAACGCGCGCCGTCCTGTTCTTATCAACAACTGGGAAGGCACTTATTTTGATTTCAATGCGGACAAATTAGTTTCTATGGCAAAGGATGCCTCGGAGCTTGGCGTTGAGCTTTTTGTTATGGACGACGGCTGGTTTGGTAAGCGTGACGACGACTATTCAGGTCTTGGCGACTGGGTTCCAAACGAAAAGAAGCTTGGTTGTACACTTTCCGAGCTTGCAAGCAAAATTAACGAAGCAGGCTTGAAATTTGGTATTTGGTTTGAGCCAGAGGCTATAAACGAGGACTCCGACCTTTACCGCGAGCATCCCGACTACGCATTTAAAATGCCTAACCGCCAGCCTACTCTTGCACGTCATCAGCTCATTCTTGATATGTCAAGAAAAGAGGTAAGAGATAATATCTACAACCAGCTTTGTAAAATCCTTGACTCAGCAAATATCTCCTACGTTAAGTGGGACTTTAACAGAAACATAACCGACCTATATAGCTGTGACGTCCCTGCCGAAAAACAGGGCGAGATTTACCACAGATATGTGCTTGGCTTATATGATTTGCTTGAAAGAATTACCTCTCGCTACCCAGACATTCTTTTCGAGAGCTGCTCGGGTGGTGGCGGACGCTTTGACTGCGGTATGCACTACTATATGCCACAGGCTTGGACAAGCGACGACACTGACCCGATTGAAAGATTGAAGATTCAACACGGCACATCCTTTATTTACCCTGTTTCAACTATGGGCGCGCACGTTTCGGCTTCCCCTAATCATCAAACAGGCAGAATAACCCCGCTTAAAACCCGCGGTGTGGTTGCTTACTTTGGAACGTATGGACTTGAGCTTGACGTAAATAAAATGACCGACGAGGAAAAGGAAGAAATCAAGCGTCAGGTTGCCGAATTCAAAAAGCATTATGAGCTAATCCAAAGAGGTGAATATTCACGTCTTATCTCCCCATATGAAAACGACAGCCTATACTGTGTATGGCAGGTTGCTTCTCCTGACAAGAGCGAAGCGCTTGTTGCTATGGTTAAATATAAAAACGAGGCAAACACCCACCCTGAAATCGTGCGCCTTCGCGGTCTTGACGAAAATAAATATTACAGAGTGAACGGCGAAAAAATTTATAAGGGCGCATCGCTTATGTATAACGGTCTTGTTTTAAAGAATCTATGGGGTGACTACGAAGCAGAATTATACTACATTCAAGAGGTAAAATAAAATGAAAAAGGTTGCAGTATTTATGATTTTCGGTCAGTCAAACGCGACAGGACACGGCGTTCCTATGGCCGAAAACGATATTATCAAAGAGCCTCTTAAAAACGTATGGGGCTTGAACCGTGAGCCTAACCAATCCTTTGACACAGAGAAATTAAAGTTTACAGGCTACACAAGCTATGGTATGAACTTGGCAGAAAACCAAGACAACACCTACTCTGTGCCTAACTGCTTAGCTAAAAACTGGCAGGCGGATATTGACAACGGCGTTGACTTGCCCGACCTATACATCGTTCAAATTTCAATAGGCTCACAGGGCGTTTACGGAATGTGGTCCCCAACAAGACCAAAAAAATTAATTCCGGGTAAGCTGGGCGACTGCGATATTTCAATGTACCCCTTTGCTTGTCACGTTCTTTCTCTGCTTAAAAAGCATTTTGAGGAGAATGAAATTGAGCCCGACTTTGTTGGCATGCACTGGCGTGGAGGAGAACAGGAATTTTGGCAATCCGTCCCTAATCTAAAGGACAACGATAGATTAAAAAATACATATAAAACTATCTTTAGTGGCTTACGCGAAGCACTGGGATACGAATTCCCTATTGTTATTCATAAGTTGAACTTCGAGGCGGTTTTAACCGGAATTGAAAACGGAAAGCACCTACCAAGCATGCACTTTATTAACGAGGTGTTCTATGACCTTTGCAAAGAAGTTCCAAAGGTAACTATGTTTGACAGCACCCGCGCCCCACACTATAACCCAGAGGACCCATATACCCTCTTTAGATGGGATTTAATCCATTACAGCCCACAAACAAACGATTGGGTGTCTCGTGATATTTTAGAGGAGTATAAAAATAGTTCTGTGCACAAAAAATAATCCCTCCGAGTTGCTATGCAACCCACCTCCCTTTCCAAAATAGGCAAAACTAGATAAAATGAAAAGGAACAGACAAATGTCTGTTCCTTTTTTAAGGGGAGAGATTATTCAAGCACTGCTTCTTGGTAGCTTAAAACCACTCCGCAGTCCTTGCTTATTTGTACATTATAGGTTATGCCGTCGATTTCAATCTCATAATCAACCGCTTCTGAAACTATATCATCGGTAATTGGCACATTTCCTTTTAGGAAAACATATTCATACGCATTTGGACCAGCCCAGTTACCATAGCTGATTGTGTATGTTTTTCCAGCCTCTAATTGTGCCACTAAAACGCATGGCGCAGCAGCATTTCTTAAACATATAAAGTCGCCGTTTTCATCATACACAATTGTAACATAGCTTTCTCCGTTCTCAAGAACGTAAAGGGAATAGTCGCCTGTTTGTTCCGGTGTAAATGTAAATTGATATTCGTTTGTCCAGTTGCCCTCTATAAATTCGCCGGTTGTCTTTATTTCATTAGAAAAAGCAAGGTCGCATTTTTTACAAGCTGTATCTATTACCAAATTGCCATCCACCTTGGATGAGCCTACAAGCTCAAAATCGTGCTTTTCAAGTACCATTGTTACATCCTTTGCGAACTTTTCCTCGCCATCTAAAGTAACCTTATATGCTTCAACATATTCTACTGTGCAATCCTCGTTTTCTGTTTGGCTTATTGCCTTGGTCAATACAATACCACATTCAGCGCAAGAATATACACCGTTGTTTTCTTCAAAGCCTCCCCACTCAGATGCATCGACGTAGAAGTCTCCCAATTCTCCGCACGGACACACACTTATTGTAAAATAATGCTCCTCACAAATTTGTCCATCAAGCATATAGGAATCAATACTATAAACAAATTCGTGATTATTGTTCCAATAAATTTCTTCCTTGCCACAGTCCTTACATGTTTCCTTTGTGTACCAGCCATCGTCGCAGGACTCGCCTTCAAGCTCATACTCAATGGTATTATCGTGTTTTTCTTCCTTTATGTGTGTTTCATTCTGTGCATCAACTATTACGCGCTCACCCATTTTAATTGTGCGAACAATATATTCGTATGTGTAACAGCCATCGGTCTTATCGTGTGAAACTACGATAATTACAAGACCGCAATTTTGGCAGGTTTCAGTCTTTGTGGTATATAAAACGCCGTCTATTTCTTCACTTTCCGTAGTTGTTACCATATCACAGTTATAGGTGCTTAGGTCAAATGTAACCACCGCCTCCTCACAAGGACATATGCCGTATCTGTACCAACCGCGACATGCGCTTCCGTAGTAGTCAAAGCGTATATCATAACCATAATCCGCTCTTGGAGAATGCGCACCGGAGTATTCGTCTACATAAGTTTCTCCACAGTCTACACAGGTTGCGGTTTCTATCACGCCGTTGTCGCAGTTATTCTCCACAATCTCATATGTGTATTTGTAGCTATGACGCTCATTTAAACCCTCTATATATACATATTCAAGGTTTTTTTCTTCTCCGTTTTCATCCTTATAGATAAAGGTTAGATATTTGGTTTCAACCGATGTGCAGCCGTCGCCCTTTGTTTCTATATAATCTTCCTTTATCACAGTTCCACAGCTTTCGCATGTGCGGATATAATACTCATTTATAAAGCCGTTTTCATCCGTAATAATTGTTTTTTCTGCGGGCATATAACAGCTATACGAATAGTCATAATATTCTCTTTCTCCGCAATAGCATACAGAGTGTGTTATTTCTATATCGCCACACGCGGTTGTAATTATTGTTATTTCTTCATCGTTTAAATCATGATATTCGTCATATTTATAAACAGTATCGCCACAGTCCTTGCATTTTGATACTATAAGGTATCCGTCGTAACAGCTATCTCCGAACAAGATTGCTTCTTCCTCACGCACGTGATAATCAGAATCGTAATAAATATAGCTTTCATTGTCATAGTATGCTTTATCGCCAACTATTAAGGTTAAAGCTCCCTTGCCGATATTCTTGCATGAACCAATCTCATATACTATTTCATTTGTATATTGAAGATTACAATCAGGACAAGTAACTGTTGTTTTTTCATATAATTCGCCATAATCATAATTATACTCTGAACCGTCGCATCTTGAAAGATAATAGTTTTTTTCCACTCCACACACACAAGTCTCTTCGTTAAGCACTGTGCCCTGGCATGCTTGGTCTATTTCTATTTTTTTCGTGTCGTTATGTTTTACTGTGTGATTATACCTAATATACTCATGCTTGTATCCGCAACCATATTCACAGCTTTCCGTTACCAAAACGCCATCACGACAGCTATTTCCAAGTAGCTCATAGGTATATACTGTTCGGTGGTAAGGGTCTTCATCCACGCTGATGTAATCATATTCGTAGAATACTGTGTCTCCCATAGAAAGCTTATACCAGAAATAGTACTCATTTGTACAGTAAAATTCGCTTATTTCATTGTATAAATATTCATATACAATACCACAATCCTCGCATGTTACGGTTCGTATAACTATTGTATTACCGTTTTCGTCGGTTACTTCTCTTTGTCCATCAACTGCACTACACTCGGTTGTAAAATATGAGTTATCTGCTACATTTTTACAAACTAAGCATTTATTAACTAAATAACCACCGCCGCAAGAGGAAATTCCCTCAAGGCTTATAAATTCGGTCTTACCCTCAATACAGCCAATACCAAAATCATAGGTTGATATGCCACAGTCATCACAGGTGTCCTTTTTTACGTAGCCATTATCACAGCTATCGCCTAACATAATATATTCAGTTTCAAATGCGTGCTCGCTATTTGGTGTTTCTTTCTTAAACTCATAAAGAAGTGTATCTCCTTTATATAGCTCAAGCTCTTTAACGCTTGTCTTTTGACAGTCGTTTTCTTTCCAAGCGGTTTCTACCTTTTTAAATGAGCAAATATCGCAGGTGCTTGTTTTGATAGTAGCATTTTCTTTTGTCTCTTCGCTAATGTCAAGCTCGCCCTCGTGTACAGCAGCACAAAGCTCCATTACCTTATCACAGTCAAAGCATTTTAGTACTACCGCTCTTGCACCACAAGCAAAGGTGTCCGAGAGGTCTATTACGTCGTAGTCAACATTTGCGTGGCTATTATACTCATAGGAATCGCTAGTGAAAAGCACCTCACCGTCATATGTAACAACTGCGCTTGCTTCAAACTCGCAAGAGAGCTCGGTTTTTGATGTAAGGCTTATTGTTAGCGCACAATCTCTACATTCTATGGTCAAGGTGTTTCCTTCACTCGACATCTCTACGTTGCACAATAAATCAAGCTGAACCATTTCATAGTCGCCACAGAGATCACACACGTTTGCTACATAGCCACTTTTGCAATCACCCATCATACCATACTTTTCGGTTCTGCTTTCGTGCACGTTGGTTACTGGTAACTCTACATATGTACTATAACTACATCTTGTGCATTTTTCATATGCTTCCCAGCCAATATCCTTACAGGTTGGCGCTTGAGCCTCAACAGTTGTCTTTTCATGCCCTTGTGCTTCTATTTCTTCCTGCTTTACAAGTATTTCTCCGCACTCAGAGCATTTTTTGCCATCTGTAAGTCCTTTTTCGGTACAGGTTGCTGCTTTGCCTTTTACAATCTCCTCTGTGTGAACGTGCTCAGGCTTTTGTTCCCCACTTCCACCGTTGTCCTCACTGTCGGTATCACTTGAACCAGTATTGGTATCACTTGAGCCTGCACCAGTATCGGTTGTACTTTCAGTCTCTGTGTCTGTGCTTATTTCAGTATCTGTATCCTCATTTCCACCACACGATATTAGTGTAAACGAAAGTGTCAATACCAAAATCAAGCTCATCAAAATCAAAAAAGCTCTTTTTTTCATAAAATCCTCCATAGGCTTCTAAAGTTTACATTATCATTATATCACTGTTTTCCCATTTCGCACACACCCCAAGCACCTCTTTTTTGGACATATTTTTTTGTACCTTTTTCTATTAATTTCAGCAGTATATATTTTTATTTTTTAGTTTCAAATTTTCTAAAAATCTTATTTTTCTTCAAATTTATCATCAAAACAGTAAAACCGTTGTTCGCTTTTGCGAACCATTTACAAGGCTTTGTGTTCGCTAAAACGAACTTGTATTAAAAGAGGCGCAAACGCGCCCCTTCAATCTGCTATTTCATACTCTAAAAGCTCATACTTTAAACGAGTGCCAAGGTCTGTTCCCTCCGGTAGAAGGAATAGAGCAATAAAAACCTCATCGCCCGACTCCTCGTCCTTTATTGTGGCATATTCACCCTCAATTTTAATTACTTTATAATATCTTGTTTCCATTATATCTTAGAATAGCCAAAGCTATTTACCAAAGCATCAATCTTTTCGCCATTTTTGCACATCGGACATTCGTGTGATGGATATGATGCGTAATCGGTAAGGTCATTTGGGTTAAATACAGAGTGAACTATATGGCCGGCACAGTTATCAACTGTTGCAAATATTGAAGCAACTCCCGCAACAATTCCACCATAATATTTAATAGCCTCAATAGCGGCGCTTGCTGTATATCCAGTTGTTACAGATGCGGCAAGTATCAAAACGTTTTTACCCTTTATTGTGTGTGCAATATTGTCTCTAAAAATAAGCTGACTGCCTGCAGTGTGCTCAGGAGTTACAACGTAAATTGTTTGATGTGCGTTAATACTGTTAAAATCGCCCCTTGTTAATTCGTCAGCTAAGCAAGTGCCGACAACCTGCATACCATCAAGACAAAGAATAGTATCTATTATTGTGCTTGCGCCATAATATGAAACAAGCTCGTGGGCAACAGCCTGCGCCTCTGACAATCTTGTTTTTTGCATAGCAACATCAATGTAATAATTTATATGGCTGTGGCTTGTTGCAAAATGTCCCTTGGAAACACGTAAAAATAGGTTCTTGTTTTTGGTAACAACCTTTATAGAATTATCTGTTGGCATAAAAAACTCCTTTTTCTTTCATTTTATCATATCGCTTATTTGGTGTCAATGAAAAATTTTCATGGAGGTATTTTTTGTTTTAAAAGAGTGAGAAAAACAAGATTTTTTCAACGGATTTTTTTGTACACATTCGTTTACATTTCAAATTTTTGGAGCTTGAAAAGCTAATAAAATCAATATTTTTTCAAAATGTAAACCTACGGTTGACAAATTGATTGCTTTCGTTTATTGTCAAAACCAAAAGTTTGTGCTAAAATGGTTTCATAAAGTGACGCCACCCAAAAAATTCGAGGAGAAATTTATGCAACTTTTTGAAAAAATTGTCTTTTTACGCAAGCGCAAGGGTATGAGCCAAGAGGCGCTTGCAAACGAGCTTGACGTTTCCCGTCAAGCGGTTTATAAATGGGAAACGGGTATTACCACGCCTGAAATAGAAAAGCTAAAAAGGATATCGGAAATATTTGAGGTATCCTTTGATGATTTATTAAACGATAAGATAGATATATCAAATCCACCGGTAGTATCTACAAATACTGATGCTCCTATTCCACCGCCATCCCGAAAAAGAAGTCCTTTACCATTTATTCTAATAGGACTCGGAGTAGCCCTGTCTATTGCTCTTGCGGTCGGTACTATTATTTTAGTTATAGCTTTAGGAAATAAGCACGAGCACACGTGGGGCGAAACAGTAGTTGAAACCGCACCCACCTGTACTGTTGCAGGAGTTGAAAAGCGCACGTGTACCGAATGTAACGAGTCGGAAACAAGAGCCATACCAACGGTTCCTCACTCGGAAATTTCAGTTGAAGGACGCGAGCCAACCTGCTCAACCCCCGGTCTTACCGAGGGAAAAGCCTGCTCCGTTTGCAACACTACGTTATTAAATCAAAAGGAAATTTCACCAAATTCGGACAAGCATACACCGATTACGGTTTTAGGATACGCTTCGACTTGCTCGCGAGGCGGTCTTTCAAACGGCGAAAAATGTGCTGAATGCTCTCTCGTCATAAAAAAACAAACCGACTTACCTCTTATACCTCACAAATCCGAGGTTATTCCCGCGGTTGCACCCACCTGTGTAAAATCAGGCCTTACTGAGGGTACAAAATGCTCTGTTTGTAACGAGATACTATCTTCACCAAAATCCGTGCCTTCGCTTGGACACGCAGTAATCACTCAAGATAAAAAAGATCCAACCTGTACAGAAAACGGCTACGAGGCACATGAGGCTTGCTCAAGATGTGACTACTCTACCGCGGTTTCAATACCATCACTCGGTCACTCATATGTAAATCACGAGGCAAAGGCACCAACCTGTACTTTCGTTGGTTGGAATGCATATCAGTCCTGTGAAAGATGCTCTTATTCCACCTACAAGGAAATTCCCGAAAAGGGTCACACAGAAGTTAAAATTGATGCTGTTGAAGCAACCTGCTTAAATACAGGTCTTACCGAAGGCTTAAAATGTAATGTTTGCAAGGAAACCCTAAAGGCTCAAGATATTGTTCCAACCATTCCCCACACAGAAGAAGCACTTCTTGCTGTTAAAGCTACCTGCACAAAAACAGGTCTTACCGAGGGCAAAAGGTGCTCTCTGTGCAAAACAATCATAGAAAAACAAGATATAATTCCGGTTGATGCAAGCGCCCACACTCCAAAGACAATTTTGGGAAAAGCGGAAACGTGCGTTGTTTCAGGCTTAACCGACGGTGTTAGCTGTGAGGAATGTAATAATATACTGCAAGAGCAAACAGTTATCCCTCCAAAGGGACATACAGAGCGCACTGTTAGTAGCGTTTTACCGACCTGCTCCTCCGTTGGATATACAGAGGGTATAAAATGCTCTGTTTGTGACGCAATAATTAAAGCGCAGGATGAAATAGAAATCGACCCGACGGCGCACAGCGTAGAAATCATAGATGGCATTTTGCCAACCTGCTTGTCAGTTGGCTACACCGAGGGAGAAAAATGCACGCTTTGTAAGGTAATGCTAACTCCACAAAACGAGATTCCGATGCTGCCGCATACGGAAACAATTTACCCACGTCAAGAGGCAACCTGTGAACAAAGCGGTATTACAGAGGGCAGAAAATGCTCCGTTTGTCAAACAGTTACCTTAAAGCAAGAAATTATAGAAGCGAAGGGACATACGGAAATCACACTTGCAAGGGTTGAGGCTGATTGTGAAAACAGCGGTCTTACCGAGGGTAAAAAATGCTCCGTCTGTGAAAAAACATTAACAAAGCAAGAAATAATCCCGGCTAAAGGACATAAGGAAATTACCCTTGAAGGCTATGCCGAGACCTGTGAGGAGTCAGGCTTAACCGAGGGTAAAAAATGCTCCACCTGTCAAAAGGTGCTAATTCCCCAAAACACAATTGCGCCATCGCACATTGAGGTTGTTTTGCCCGCGGTTACCGTCACCTGTCTTACCGACGGATTAACAGAGGGAAAAAAGTGCTCACGCTGTGAAAACACACTTGTCCCACAGACTGTTATTAAAAGCGCAGGTCAACACCAGATACAAAGGCTTGAGGGCTACGCTCCCACCTGCACGCAAAAGGGTCTTACCGATGGCGCAAAATGCACAGTCTGCAAGGAGATAATTCTTGCACAAACGCCAATATCCGCCAATGGACACTCTCCAGTTAAAACCGACGGTAAGCCATCCACCTGTACAGAAAACGGAGTTAAGGACTATTCCGTTTGCTCTGTTTGTAAAACAGTTCTTTCAACAGGCGATAAGCTACCGCTTGCACAGCATACGGTTGAAAACGACGAATGTACAGTGTGCGGTCTTACGGCTAATACAAACCTAACCTTTACGCTAAACGAGGACGGAGAGTCATACTCTGTTGCTATAAACGAAGCTGCTCAAAATGAAGAATCTATAATCATTCCATCGTCATATAACGAAAAGCCTGTAACAAAAACGGTAAAGCACACAATATACCCAAGTGCTTACGACGCAAAAATAAAATCAATTTATTTACCAAGCACGATAACCATTATTGACGACTATTCGTTCTTTGATTTTCAACATTTGGAAAGAATAAATATACCAAACGGCGTTACATATATTGGCGCGGATGCTCTTGCCTACTGTAAAAGCTTAACCGAGCTATATGTACCAAACACAGTAAAAACAATGGTGCTTTCTCCATTTGACGAGGGCAACCCCGATATGATTCTTTATTGTCAAAATGGTGCAAATACAACGGATTGGAATAAAGACTTTTGGTGTCATTACACCGCCATTTATCACAACAACTATACCGAAATGATTAATTATACTGTTCTTTGGGTTGAATATGTAGACGGTGAGCTTGTAGAAACAGGAAACTATTACTATACGTTAAATGACGATAATGAGTCATATACAATAAATGGAAATGCAACGTTTTCAAGTAATTCAAGTCTTGTTATTCCTTCAACCTATAACGGCTTACCTGTTACCGCTATCGGTCAAAGCGCGTTTGAAGGAAACGATTTAATAACAAGCGTTTATATTCCGTCATCAATCAAGACAATCGGCGGTGGCGCATTTAGCTTCTGCTCCAATCTTTCCGAGGTTACAATCGAAAGCGGAGTTGAAGTAATAGAGGGCGGTGCATTCTCTAACACCGGAATTAAAACTATATACATCCCCGCCTCTTTAGTAACAATGGGTGCAGGCGTATTTGACGGTTGTGTATCTGCTCTGATTATTAGACTTGGCGTTTCCGAGGAGGGCGAAAGCTGGCACGCTTGGTGGAATGCAAACGGTGTGGATAGACACCAAAACATCTATTGGGGCCAAAGCCCCACCGTTGACGAGGGCACGTTTGCTTATATTCTCAATTCGTCAGGAACAGAATATTCAGTTATTGCAGGCTCGGAAATATACAAGGAAACCAACATTTCAATCCCAACAGAGTATAACGGCTTACCCGTTACAGAAATAGGTGACTACGGCTTTACAAAAATAGAAGGTATCACGTCGGTTTACGTGCCTTCATCCATAAAGAAAATAGGATACTGCGCGTTTGCAGAATGTACATCTCTTTCTAACATAACGATTGAAAACGGAGTAAATGAAATAGGCTCTTGCGCCTTTGTCGATACCCTAATCACGTCTTTATATATTCCAATCAGCGTAACAAGAATCGGTGCTGCACTGTTCGACCATTCAAATTCAGCAAGCACGCCTATGCCCGATATAAAAATTTACTGTGAGGCAGAAAGCAAGCCTGATGATTGGAGCGACCTATGGACTGTTTACGGCTCCGGCTCCAATTACGGACATTATCAGCCTATTTGGGGCGTTGTGCCAGCTAGCGCAACAAGCAACTTTATTTTCACTCTAAACGAGGATGGCAATTCCTTCTCCGTTAAGGAAAGCGAATCAGGCAAGACAAAATCAGAGCTTGTAATCCCATCAATTTATAACGGCTTGCCTGTTACAGCTATTGAAGACAACGGCTTTTCAAATAACGAAAGCCTAATAAGCGTTTATATCCCCGGCTCTGTTAAAGTAATAGGCGAAAAGGCATTCTATTACTGCACAAATCTTACAAGCGTTACTATTGAAAACGGCGTTGAAATTATTGATGAATTTGCTTTTTATAGCTCTGGCATCACCTCTATTTCAATTCCAAGCTCCGTTACCACCATCGGCGGTGCAGCATTCATTGATTCCAAGCTCGAATCTCTATATATACCAAATTCGGTTGTTACAATCACCGGCCCTCTTTGGGATGACAATATAGATAAGCCTATTTATATTCAAAACGGCGCTAACACCGCAAATTACCATGAATGGTGGTGCTGTTACGGCAACGATGATGCCAACAGCTACGAGGAGCTTTGGATTCCAAGAGACGTAATTTGGGTAACTAGCGAGGCTGACATTACAAAATAACAATTTAAAGGAAAGGTGTGCGCTAAAAAATTAGCGCACACAAATCTTAAAAATGAGAAAATATTTAAAATTTTTAATAGCTACCACCTGCCTTATCTTCATATTTTTACTATCCTCTTGCGGTGAAATCGAAACCGACACATCGAGCGAGTCGGTATGTACTCACCAAAACGAGGTGCTTTTAGAGGGACGTGAGCCCTCGTGCACAAGACAAGGCTTGACTAACGGTACAAAATGTGCGGATTGCGGTGATATTATAATCGCGCAAAAGATAATTGCCACAACAGCCCACCAAGCAAGTAAGGAAGAAATAGAAAACCGAACAGAGCCAACCTGCTTAAAATCGGGATATTATGACGAGGTTACAAGATGCTCACTTTGTGATACTCTGCTTATTATTTCTCCCATTACAATTCCTGCCACGGGTCACACAGAATCTAAATTAGCTACCGTTTTGCCAACCTGCGAAAAAACAGGACTTACAGAGGGCACCGAATGTATTGTTTGTGGTGAAGCTATAATAATTCAAGAGGAAATTCCCCCAAACGGACACGAGCCTTTGCCAGCAGTTATTGAAAACAAGCTTGAGCCTACCTGTAAAAGCGGTAGCTATGACGAGGTTGCTTACTGTGAAATCTGCAACGCCGAGGTTTCAAGAGTCGCTAATGTTATTCCACCCCTATACCCTCATTCTCCACTACCGTCGGTTCGCGAAAATTATATAGAACCTATCTGTAAGACGGGTGGATATGACGAGGTAATTTATTGCTCCGAATGTGATAGCATTCTTGAAAAAGCATCCTTCACGTTAGAGCCTCAGCATACGCCAATAACTCTTGATGCGGTTTTGCCTACTTGTACCGAAAATGGTTTTACAGAGGGTGAAAAATGCTCGCTTTGTGAAGCTATATTAGTAGAGCAAACGATAATTTTGGCGAGTGGACACGTAAAAGGTGAAGCTAAAATTGAAGACAAGGTAGAAGCAACGTGTAAGGATGGTAGTTATAATAGCGTGGTTTACTGTCTTACCTGCGGTGAGGCTTTAAGCAAGGAAATTATAATTTTACCGGCAAAAGACAAATGTAAGCCAAGCGAGGCTTTAAAGGAAAACTACGTCGAGCCTAAATGCAAAACAGGAGGCTATGACAGTATAACCTACTGCTCTGTTTGTGAAAAAATGCTATCAAAGACTCACATAACGCTAGAGGCAGTTCACAAAAAGGAAGCGACAAAGGGCTATCCTCCGACCTGTACAAGCGACGGTCTTTCCGATGGTGAAATTTGCACGGACTGTAAAAAGGTGCTTGTTAAACAAGACGTTATTCCAAAGGGTCACACCGAAATTACAATAAATGGTGAAGCTCCAACCTGTATATCAAACGGCTACACGGACGGAAAGGAATGCTCTGTTTGCCACACGGTGCTTTTAGAAAAAACGGTAATACCGCCAAATCCAAGCGCGCATCAAACAGAAATACTCCCCGCCACCCAAGCAACCTGTAAAGAAACCGGTCTTACAAAGGGAGAGCGTTGTATTCTTTGCAAAGAAACAGTCGTTCCTCAAGAGATAACTCCGTTACTCCCACACAGTGAAGTGAAAATAGAAGCAGTCTCACCAACCTGCACGAAGGATGGCTCAACCGAAGGCAAAAAGTGCTCTGTTTGCGGTACTGTAACTGTCAAGCCAATACCTATTCCAAAATCGGAGCATCAGTTTTCTGAGCCAACCTATCAACGACCCGCAACCTGTATTTCTTGCGGTATAACAACGGGAGATAAGCTACAGCAGCAGCCAATAAATATAAGTAAGCCATCACTTCCTCAAACACAGTACGACACACTTTTGGTAACATCCTGCTCCTATTCAACGGTTTGGAACGGTGACGGAACGTATGACGTAACCGTCCAGATATCATTTAAAAACATTTCACAGGTGTCTATGAATGCAGGAGTTTTTATAACGTTATCCGGTATAGAGCCAAGCGACGGAACAGCACCGCACGTCAACGCAGGCGCTACCTCATCCTGTACCGTGAAATTTTTCGACGTGCCTTTTGGAAATTATGAAATAATAATTGAAAACTAGCATCTATAAAAAAACAGCGACACGTGTCGCTGTTTTTTTCATAATATGCTTATATATCTGAAATTTTTGCATTTTCTTGATATTCATTTAAGACAATCTCGAATTTTGAGTCACTAGGTGGGCTGAATTGATAAATTTGCTTGTGTTTCTTATAAAACAACCGTATGCCTAAAATGGAAGAAAACACCAAATTCCCGGTCTAAAAATTCAAGCTTACTGTACGTTCATAAAATTTCCTTAAAAACCTCGCCTATCGGCTCTCTTATTATTAATTCCGCATATCCGTCGTATGGCGTTGGGGCATTGTTAATTATTATTAAATGCTCACCCTGATACGCTTCTATAAGTGATGACGCTGGGTGAACTGTAAGTGAGGTGCCACCAACAATTAAAACATCCGCCTCGTATATCAATTCCTCCGCCTCACCAAAAGCGCGCGACGGCAAGCCTTCTCCATATAACACAACGTCGGGGCGCACAATTTTCCCGCATTTTTCACAGGTGGGAACTCCCTCGCTCTCCATAACGTAGGAAAGAGAATGCTCCTTGCCACAGCCAACACAATAATTACGCAGGCTGGAGCCGTGAAGCTCAATTACATTCTCGCTTCCTGCCATTTGATGAAGCCCGTCAATATTTTGTGTTATCACTGCCTTTAATTTGCCCTCTTTTTCAAGCCTTGCTAGTGCAATGTGTGCATCATTTGGCTCTGCGTAGGAATATATCATATTGTTTTTATAGTAGCTATAAAATCCCTCTGGATTTGAAAAGAAATAGCTGTGGCTCAATATATTTTCGGGCGATTCACCATATTTTTCTTCTTCATCATCGTCGTAAAGACCGCCCTCACCACGAAAATCGGGAATACCACTCTCGGTTGAAACCCCTGCACCTCCAAAAAACACGATATTGTCGCTATTCTCTATTATTTCCTTCAAATATTCTATATCTGACATAGCTTAATTGCCTCCCAAGGTGGTATCATACTCCACTATCTCATACTCAATTTCTAGCTCAAATTCAGCACTTTCGCCCGCCAATCTAAGCTCATAATCTCTTCTTGATTCCTCAATTATAGTTGTTTGATCCTCGCCTATGGGAATGTCCTTGATTATCACGCCGCTTTGGATTAAAACCACCCTTAAATTGCCCTTTTCAAGCTCAATATCAGATTTTATAATTAGTCTTTCTCCAACCGCATAAGGAATATTTTCAAGAACTGTAACGCCGGAAAACTTTTCCGCCTCGTATTCTATTTTATTATTAAAATTATTTTTCACAGCCGCAACCTGTGTATACGATGGCACCTTTGCAAGTATATCCTCGTCTGTTAGCTTTGCAAGCGAGGTGTCTGCTTTTCCGTTTTCATCCTTTATATGCCCCAGCGTGCAAGACGACAAGACTCCTATAACGAAAATGCATAAAATGATTAATGTGATTGCTTTTTTCATAATAATTACCTCCTTGTTTTCTAATTTAATTATACAATAATCTGTCTTTTCTGTCAACAAAGTAATATTAAAAAAGCAAAAACCGCACACGTGGTGCGGTTTTTTGTTATTACTATGTCGGCAAATAAATACTCTTTACATATGCCAAGCTCTTTTCGTAAAATTCCTTCACCTGGTCCATGTGCTCTTGCCAGGTTGGTATCTTGGAAAGAGCATCGGGAGTAAAGAAGGTATCTACCGTTTTTCTGTCCTCAAAGCACTTTTCCATAGCCTCTCTGTTTTCATATGCATATTCAAAGCAGGAATCTATCGTTGCATTAAATACAGCCTCGTTTTCTCTAAGCTCGGAGGCAACAAGAGCTACAAACTCCTCGTGACCTAAAAGTGCGTTAAACCAAGGATTTGCTTCCTTTGCCCAAAGGTAGTCATAGCTTCCCGCTTCCTTCTCCTTGTGCGCCACGTTGCCAAACGCCATATCGTAGTCCCAAACAGGACCCGCTACAAGCTTTCCACCCGCTTCCTTATACATATAGAAGCTTGAATAGTCAACGTCGGGGCACTTAAATATCTCGGCAATGAGATACATTTGTGCAAAGGATTTTACATCAATCAGCTCTGTAACCTTTTCGTAGTCGTTGCCCTGAGCTGCTGCAATCGCTCTTTCGAGATAGTCTTTTATAAATTCCTTATGCTCTTCTCTAATATCGTCCTCGTCAGGTGATTTTATGGCATATTCTCTATGCTTGTCGTCCAAGGTTGGTGAGAGGTTGTCGTCTACAACTACGTATGGTCCGTCCTTTTGCTTGGCAATCCACTCGTCCATCTCGATAAGATAGCCTGTGTCCACCTTTAAATGATTTACTTCGATATTAACGCGGTTTTTTTGCACCTCTACCTTCTCGCAAAGCAGATATACGCCTTGGTATGCGCCGTTTACGTAAACCTCAACAAGCTGTGAGTCGGGAGAGGATGACAGCTCCGATAGATTTTTAGCCGTTTGATATGCTATATAGTTTCTAATCAAGCTAATATCACCGTAATTGGCAAGAAGCACCCAGTCCTTTGCCTTGCCAAAGCCAAAAAGCTCTTGCTTTTCCTTGAATTTGATTTTATACGGCTTGTTTGGCAAATTCCACGTAGAGTTTCCTCTGCCACTTATATACGCCTCCGCGCCCAGCAGATGCTCACCGAGCTCGGTATCGTTTAACGTAATTGTGCAGTTAAAATAATGGTCCTTTGAATCTATTGTTACACCGTTTTCAGTTTCAACGGAAACAACGGGCAAGCCATAGCTCTTATGTTGGAAGTATGCGACTAAATTTATGCTATGCGTAGGGTCAAAAAATATTTGCGGACTTGTTTCACCATTGCTCCAGCATAGAAATTCGTAGCCCTCGTTTGGAACGGCGGTTACTGCTTGCGCCATTTCACCGTCAAAAACCTCTTGAGATAAAATTCCCTTTAGCGTTCCCTTTGCTTCGTCACACTCGTAGGTTATTAAATGATATCTTCTAAAAATTGCGGTATACGTTATATCGCCTCTTACCTTGTCGGCTCTTGTTTGGCTTGTTACACCGTCGCTCCAAGAAATGAACTTATAGCCAGGTAGCGGAACTGCCTTCACCTCGCTTGCGGTGCTTCCCCAAGCGCGAGATTGTGTAGCTTCACCCGAAATACTTCCACCCTCGCCTGCGGTATATTCTATAACCCAAATATTTGTAAAAATTGCCTCAACAACCACGTCGCCCTCTGCAATATCGGAGCGTGTCGGAGTTGTTACGCCGTCACTCCAAGAAACGAACTTGTAGCCCTGCTCGGGGTTAGCCGTTACCGGATCAGTCATTTGTCCCTTTTCAAGCTCTTGGTAATCAAAGCCGATAATCTCGCCACCTTTACCCACGTCATAGGTGTACGATGCATATTCAATGGCTTCAAATTGCGCTACGTACGTTACGTCCTCGCTTGCTATATCCTCACGCACGTCAGAGGTAAGCCCGTCACTCCAAGATAGGAAGCGATAGCCACCCATGGGCAAAGCTCGAACCGAGCTAGCCTTTTCGCCAACTGTAACCGTTTGGTTGAGTGTGCCGATAATTCGACCACCCTCGCCTGGTTCGTATTTTATATTAACAGTTGGTATTTTTTCAAATTGCGCGGTAAACGTAGCGCTTTCGTTTAGCGTATCAGTCCTTGTTATTTCTGTTTTTCCGTCACTCCAGGATAGGAAACGGTAGCCATCGTTTGGAATGGCGCTCACCTCTAAAAACGTCACGCTTGCGCCGTTTGCCGAGGTTTTTGTTTGGGTTGCTTCTCCCTCAATAACGCCACCATCACCAGACGTATAGCTAACAGTTATATCCACCGTCTTTTCACCGCACGCAGAAAAAAGGAGCAACACAAAAAGTATACCTATAATCGGTAAAATTATTTTTTTCATTTTTTTGCTCCTTTCATTTTATTTCATTATAACATACCAAATTTAAAATAACAACTATTTCCAAGATGTCTTTTTAATTTGTGCGCTTCAATTTATCAAATGTATGTATCATTTTTGTTTCAACCTTGGTAGGGTTTTCCTTATGATATACAAAAAGTCTGCCGCCTCGACGCTCATCAACTCCATAGCAGCTATAGCCAACGCAAGCATCCCAAAGCAGTCTTATGCCGCAATATTCGGCATCAAAATCATTCATATGGGTGTGTCCTGCACATATAGCTTTGATATCTCCGCGTTGCACAAGCAAGGAAAAAAGTCCTGAATTAAAGGGTGTACTGTCAAGCCCTTCGTCATAGCTTCCCTCTTTTACGCAAATTTCAGGATTTGCTTGAGCTGTGCGATATTCATAAGGCGCAATATGCATACAAAGAAGACCGGGCACCTTTTTACCAACCTTTTTTTCAAGCTCACACGAGGTGTTATAATACCACAAAAGCTGGTCAAAATAAAGCATTCCCCAAGGGCCATAGCCAACCGGCTTGTTTGGCAAAGCTATTTTTTCTTTAGCATTTCCACCAATCAAAAAATCAAGCTCCGAAACCTCGTGATTTGTGTCAATACCCCATATAGCAAGAGCGATTTCGTCCTTTTCGTTGTATATCGGGAGCATAAAATTCGATTTTCCGTGTACTGTATCGTCCGTATGACCGGAAACGCAGAAAGGATAGCTCTCGTATATCTCTTGTTGGCGTGAAATATCAACTCTTGCATCGTGGTCGTGATTACCGTATACGTGCGCCCAAGGAATTTTTCTTTCTATAAGAGGCTTTGTAAAAACGTCAAGGAAATCCTTGAGGTCTTTTTCGTTTTTTATTTCGTGTCCGTCACAATTATCTCCGCCTAAAATAACCAAATCAGGCTTGCCCTCGTCAAGCAAGGCTTCAACCGAGCGGAGCGAGCGCGGGTCGTATTTCCCCGACTCCTGCAAATCCGACATCATAATGACCCTAAACGTGCCATCTTCCCTAAACCTTAATTTCTTATCCATATTCCCCTCTATTATCTCAGTGGCTCAGCTATTGAATATTCAAATACCAAGCACTTGTTTTCCTTAACCACCTCTAAAAGCCACGATTCACTTGCGTCTTCTTTTGAAAATCTAATGTCTTTTTTCTGCTTTTGGCTAAACTCCAGTCCGTAGTTAAAGTAAACTGTATGTATATTCTCTTCACCTGATGTAACACTGAATTTGACAAAAAGCCCATGCTCAATTTTGTCCATATCAATGTTTCTATCGGTAGTGTAACCTTGTAGATTTTTAATCGTTTCTTCCTTTTCAAGTATAACGACCTCAAATTTGCCCGCCTCACCGCTTACGAGTGAGCGCGCGTGTGCAAGCATTTCGCTTCTATATTCCTCTCGCAAGGATTCAAGTGTATATTCACTATCACCGCCAAAAGCGCCACAGGATACGAGTGAAAGGCAAAATGCTATTACCATAAAAAATGCAATTATCTTTTTCATAAAATTCTCCGCCGGTATTATTTTATTTAATTTTATCATATAAATCAAAATAAATCAATCATAAAAGAAAAAGCAGATAGAAATCTGCTTTATTCCTTTGAAATTTTTGAAAAAAGTATTTTTAACTCCTTTTCAAGATTTTTTACTCTTTCTTCAATATCCGATTTATAGCGTGCTTGCTCGATGCTTGATTAACAACTAAAATTCCCCAAAAGCGTCAACTGTCGCAATCGCATCACATCTCACAATTTTTGAAGCAAAAATAAGACCTTCGCCTCACTTTCTACGTAGCTATTTTCAAAAGGCTCGCCAAAATATCCAAGCACGTCCCTTAAGCGAAAGCGCTTAATTTTGCCATTTAGCTTTTCTCTGGCTAACAATAAAATATCTAGTGATACGGGAAAGCTAATATTCAAAAGTCGTTCTCTTGCGTAGTAATTTAAGAAATTACCAGCATAATTTTTGTTATAAACTACAATTTGCGTTCCATATGAAAATAGGTATAAATTTGTTAATGCGTTGTCAATTGACGGGGCATTTTCTAAATCCTCATTTTTTATACCCGTTATCGATATAATAGCTGAATTAAGCCTTCTGTCGCTCGCGACAAGAGTGGAAAATTTTTCAGTAATCTTTTTGTTCTCTAATTTTACAGCCTCGATTTTTATTATCCTGTCAGCATCGCCGTTTTCGCACCTTATACCGTCGGTTTCTATATCAATAACAGTTATGGGCTTTGAAATATCAATCTCTTCTTTTTCCCTATGAACCGAAATTATATTGTCGGGATTTACCCTGTCTACGAGCATTTTACGCGTAGCCTTATCCGCATGTCCACTAACGTGCAAATCTATCACCTCAATGCCCAGCTCCCTTACCTCTGCCAAAAAGCGTTTAACGCCCTCACTCTCCTTGTAGCCCTGCCACATAGAATAAATAAGAACGCTCCCCTTCAAATCCGTCATATTACTTAATTTTTTCAGATAATCTCCCATTCCGCTCATAACTTGCATGGAAAATCTATCAAACGTGGCTATTTCACGCCTGCCAATAAGCCTTGATTTATACTTATCCTTGCTACTTGTGTACTCAAAATCACCGACCCTGTATCTAAAATAAGTGTAGCAATCACCAAAGCCTTGTGGATTTGGAATAGACTTTCCAATGCGTGAAATTTCAGCCGAGCCGGTGCCCATAATAAACGGCTTTCCCGTACGTCTTGTTGCCTTATAAAAGCTAACAAGTCTGTCTATGTTTTGACGTGATTGCAAAAAGAACACCCTTTTATGTGCTCTCATAATCTCGTATGCTTTTTCTTCTAAATACCTTTCGGTATAGTTGTGCTCTAAAGGATTTGTTTCTTCAGTAATTAAAGTATTGATTTTGTTTGGCAGCCTCTCAAGTAAGGCTTTAAAGCTTTTCCTTCCATTTGAGCGGAAATCGCCTGTATATAGTATAATTTCTTCGTCCTTTCTTATTTCAATCATATAACTATCGTACGAGGAGTGATCGCACAAATGACATATAATCTCCACATCTCCCACATAAAAGCGCCTCTCAGACTCAAAAAATCGCACCCATTGTCGATTATTTTCACATATTGATTCCGTTATGGTTAACAACTTGTATGTGCTTTCACCCATATAAATCGCATCTGCTTTCACCTCGCTTTTTAAAAGTCCTGCGTGATCTAAGTGTGAGTGTGAAATAATTATAGCATCATAATGAGTGCTTAAAACCGCTCTTTCAATTTCCTGTGACCTCTCACTTGGATTTAAGGAAACACCACATTCAATCAGTATTTTAGTTTTTCCGTCGGTTATTTCAATCAGGTTTTCCCCCACATGCTCTTTACCTCTTAAAACGTTTGTCTTCAGTCCCACCAATCTACATCCTCCATACATTTGTCACATCTATAATGTTCATCTCGAACTATAATATATTTTTTAATATTGCAAAGCTTAATTATTCTTTCTATTTCTGCCTTTTCGACGCACTCATCGGCATAGATTATATGCTCGCCTGTCTTTAAATACATTATTCTGCCTCTCGGATATGTTGCAAAATCATCCACAGGATGCGCTTTTTTGTGAAATTCCCATTTACAAATATGAGAAAACGAGCAGTCCTCACAATCTAAAAGCTCCCCGTCATTTCTTTTTGAAATTTCCTCTCTGTGTAGATATAATTTTTTGTTTACCACCCAAAAAATCCCAACGTATATCCTTTCCCTACTGTCTAAATAAGTTTTAAATTTATCCACCAATACGCTACCTTCCATATAGTCAAACACTGTTTTGTCGTAACGTAAAAGCTCGTTATCAAGTCTTGAAAGCATCGGAAAAATATATTTTGCATCTATGCTTTTTTGCTCTACCATCTCTACCAGCGTTTCAAGTGTCCGCCTTAAAACGCTCTCGCCATCCTCGCCACCGCATCTGACATAGCAAAGCAAGCGCTTCTCTATCTCCTTCGCCTTTATTAATTTTTCTTTTATGCCAAAGCTGTATTTCATTTGTTCCATTAGCTCCTTGATTCTCTTCATGCGTACCTCGTTATTGTTTTTTCGTTATTTATATTCCCATATCGTAAATGGATTTTTAAAGGGCGTTGTCGCCCTTTAATTGATTTCGCTTTTCACTTTAATTCTGTCAAAGCCTATTTTTTCAGGTCTTTCCAAAATCAAAACCTTAACCTCAAGCATTTTAAGAAGCTCTTGCATTTTTTTCTTGTTTTTTATTTGGCGAGAAGCTGTTGTGTCATCAAAAACAGCAACCACCTTCTTTATTTCTGTATCAAGCGGTAGGTTAAAGTCCGCTAGCATTTTTTCTCTATTTACTATTTGGTAATAGCTTTGCACCTCGAGAATCGCCTTCAAAATTCCCTCTCCGCTCGTATAATTTTTTATCTCCACAAGCCAAAGCTTTCCATTCTTTATTGACACAAAATCAATATCACCGGTGCCGTCGTCTTGCTTTGCATTAAGGGGAATTTCATATTCTACGAGCTTTCCAAAGGCACTTTGTTGAATATTCCCCAAGAACATATTTTTAACGAGCCATTTTTCACTGACCATAAAATTGTCGGAGCGCATCTTGTCCTTGTTAGGCATGTGGCGTGGGTTATAGTCACCCTCTCTTTCTATTCTTTTGGCATCCTTTATTAAATATTTTCCGTCAACAAGCTCAATTTCGTTTTCTACTATATAGTCAATCGCATCATTCGAGTGTTGATAGCGAGTGAGCTCCTTCAGCTGATACAGATGAACGCAGCGGTTTTTAATTATTTCTATAATATCGTCCTTCAATTTAGCCATATATTTCTCCTATTTTGTAAAATAGCTTGCGTTTTTAATATCAGTCACCTTATCTCCGACCCAAACGCTTTTGGAGTCAACGTATCCAAGACCAGAAAACTTAAAAAGAAAGCCAAAGCAAGCACCAAGTGCTAGCTTTTCTCTTTTTTCAAGCTTAGTATTGTAAATATCACTGCGATATTTTAGGTATGTCACAACGGGTGGAAATTTCAAGTAATCATTGCAAAAAATCAGATTTTTTATTAGTTCGTTGTTTTTTATATCCTTTAAAAATTCTTTAAAATAAGAGCTATCTAAAAACCAGCTTGTGCCCTTATACGTTTTTGTAAAGCTTTCAACATCAAATTCCATAATCTTGTCCTTTCAATATTGTAATTTCCATATCGTATATATAGAATACCACATCTGTGAAGAAAAATCAAGCGGAAGTATGTCTGTTTTGACGTACTGTCGCCAAAATGCGACTTAAGAAACAAAAAGGACGGAAAATGGGTGATGTTTAGCGGAGATTTTACACTTTCGCAAAAGTGCAAGCATCGCATTTGGCAGGTCAAACGCAAATATGGGCTAATCCCAAACCCTTATACAAACAGAAAGAGCAAACACGCAAGACGAAAAATCTTGCATGTCTGCTCTTTTTTCTGTTAGTGATGTTTTTGCTAACGCAAAAGTGATGTTATGCTACGCATAATGATGTTGCTCGCAAATGCTCGCAGTGATGTGATGTTTGCCCACTGTGCCGAAGGCACAACATCATTCACGCAGTGAACATCACTGTCGAAGGCAACATCACTTGCCCTGGGGGCAAACATCGTTTAACGTGAATACTCCGTTAAGAGTATCACGCTAAATCCGTCCGTCTTATTAGTGCTTTATAATTGGGTGCCACTCGAACCCACCGCAGGTTGTCATCCAGTTAGTTTCGAGATTCCAATATCCTTTTCTGTTCATACATTTACCCTTCGCGTGTGAATCGTCTATCATCGCCCAACCGCGAAAGCCATCAAACGATCTTGGTCCTGCCCACCAAGCACAGTTTACACATTGCTTGTAGTGCGGATCTGCCATTCTTGCCATAATAATCCCCCTCTTAATCTTTGCTTTTTATCATTATATCATATAAAAACAAGTTTTACAAGGGATATAGTACAACAAAAAGCAGACACAGGGGTCTGCTTTTTGCGAAATATGTTAATGTTAGACTTGAAAACGTCAGTTTTGAAGCCCTTAACCTTTTATTTGATTAACGCCTTTGCTCTATCGAGATAGGAATAGTAGCTTTCGTGATTTTTTACGTAGTTAAACCATTCCCAGCCGTAGTCAGAGGACAAGGCAAAATACGGCGCTCTTCCATCTGCATCCATTCTAAACCCATATTCCATAGGAGCTCTTTCTCCACTTGGCAAAACAATACATTCCGTTCCCTTTATCAGCTTGATACCGCCGAAAACAGCTTCGTCGCCAAGGTCAAGCTCTTCGCCCGATTCAAAGCTGTTCCATTTTTCATAATACTCAATCGAGGTGTCAAGATACCTAAAGCCGTTTTCTATTTCTCCGTTGCCGAAGCAAGCGGCACTTCTGACAAGCGAGGTCCAAGCATAAGCGCAATTCCACCCATTTGGCACTTTTCCACCGCCAAAGCTCTCTATCATTTCCATATTGAATTTGCAAATTCCTATTGAGCGCGGGGCGTTATTTCTGTGATGTGCGGCACGACAAATAATATGCTCCATAAGATAGAATGTATTTTGAGCATACATTCTATGTGTTTCTTCCACACTGTTGCATTGATTGTTTTCAATAAATTCACCAAGAACGGAAGAATATGAGGTAATTGGAGATTGATTTTTTCTTATACCCTTATTATCTTCAAAAATCACTATCTCCCCGTTTTCGTTTTCGTGATACGAATATTCAACTCCTGCAACGTATCCATCGGTCAAATTGGTAGCCTCATAAATTCTTGAAAGTCCGTCGGCAAAAGGCATATAGCCTTCTCCCTCGCCCTTATAGGAAACCAAATCATATACCGTCTTTATTGCTCCACTGCAATATTCATTGACTACTCTTACAAGACCAATACCCTCTTTAAAGTAATAGTCCTTGCGTCCCGAGCGGTAATAAAGTCCGCCTTTTAGGCCCTTTGAGTCAAGCGACACCTTAAGGCAATTTTCAAAAGTTCCCGCCCTTGTTTTAACTGTTCCGCCATCCTCGCATTCGATGCTTGTTTTTACATGATAGGAATCCCCAAACATATATTCATACGTTGGAGATGCGCCCTTTTGCCACTCGTTGTTCCAAATACATCCCGTTGCATCCTGTAAAATGCCATAAATATGATTAAACAGAATTCCAATTTCCGCATTCGGGCCGTTTGTAACCTTCCATTCAAACGACCATCTGAAATCAGCAGAAAGCTTAAAGCAATTCTTTTTCTTTGTTACAATTCCTCTTCTAAAGAAATTCCAATGTCCTGTAAAGTCAGTTCCCTTGTCGCCTTCAAAAATTCTATTCATGCACTGACCCGCCAGTCTTGCATGAGCCTTTTGAATTTCAGTCGTGGCAAGCTCCTTTGCCCGTGCAACATATTCCGATACATCTCTTGGATTTTTCGTGTTATCATCGGCATATTCATTTCTTATCGCCAGCACCATATCAACAAAGGAATCCTTGTCGTATCCATATCTTGCAGACTCAACGTTTGCTTTTAAAACAACAGTCTCCGCATCAAAATGCTCGACCCTGTATCCAATTTTCACATCAAGATAGGTAGTATTATAGCTCGATACATATTCCCAAGCATTACCATTGGCTAAAGGAAGAAGACCGTTTCCGCCATTGATTTTATATGAGCTTAAAAGTCTTTCCTCAGTTAAGCCGTCGAGACTGGTTACGCATTTTACTATGCCGATGCCGTCCTTGTAGTAATTTTTATAAGCTCTTACGCCAAGCTCCGTAAACTGCTCGATTTCATAAAGCTTACAGCCCTCAAAAACACCTGCCGGGGTTTTTACTGTTTCGTCATCGCTTATGAACTTTAACGTTGTTTTATCTGTGCTGACGTAGGCTTCTCCGACCCTTAAATCCTTGAAGAAATAGCCGTCAGCAAGTGAAGCATTTCTATAAATCTCATCAGATTTAAAATCATAGGAGTGCATATATCCGTCGTCTATTAAATCGTTATTCCAAAAACGAAGCTCGCCTTCGATAAATCTGTACTTTTCAACAATCGTGGCAATTCGATAATTTTGACTGTTTATTTCCTTGTATTTTTTCTCCTTTATTTCTCCCATCGGCTTTACGCTTGAAGCAAGATAATATTTTTCATCGGTAGGAGTCAAGAGCGATTTTGCCTTTTTAAAAGCCTCGTTTCCCTTTTCCTTGTTATTCAAATCGTAATAATATACCAAGCCAAGACAATAATATTCAGATGCAAGAGCTTTTTTAAATCCGTGCTTTTCAAGCATTGGAATATTTTTTTCAAGAATTAATTTTTCTCTTACATCCCCATATATATCATATCTTTCTCTTGCTAGGATAAACTCCATTGCCTCCTCGTTTTTGCCCTTTAAAGCAGCTTCCTTTATTCTTTCAAAAAGCTCGTCGTTTTTTGCACCCGGCATCCACCACCAGCCGCTATGCAACACATCTGCAAGTGCATGATATTTCTTTTTAGACTCAGGCAAGCCTTCGACATCCTTCAAAACATCCTTATATATAGTTTCAAAACCGTCTTTGTTGTTTTTAAGTCGCCAGAGCTTAAGCTCCTCAACCTTTTTCATTACCTTTTCAACTAAGGTATCGTTCCATTTTTCATTCATAGCACACAGCTCCTTTCTCATTCTCTTTCTGCCGTCGTTAAGTTGCCATTTAACCGTGCCTTCACTAATGCTTAGCTTTTTCGCAATCTCGAGTATGGAAAGTCCGTCAAAATAATATAGTCTTATTATGTTCTTTACCTTTTCGGGAAGCCTTTCAAGGCTGTTTTTCACCTCGTCCTTTTCTTCCTTATCAATATATTTTTCTTCGGGACTCATGCTTTGAGTAGCTATTTCATAATTTTCTAGCTGGTCAAGTGGCACAATGCCTCGGTATCTTCTTATCGTAGAAAGAGCACAGTTTTTTGCGATTTTGCACACCCAAGATGCAAATTTGCTCGGCTCTGACAAGGTGTTTAGCTTCATCCAGGCAGTTACAAACGCATCCTGCGCCGCGTCCTCTGCCATAAATTGATTTCGCACCACGCTATTGGCAGACGCTATAACCGAGCTTTGATAGCGAACAACCAAAGCCTCATACGCCCTTTGTTCTCCCGACAAGGTAAGTAATACCAAGGTTTCATCTGTTTGATTTCTGTACACGTTAGACTCTCCTTTCAGCTGATTTTTGAGTACTCATCTTTAAGATGCAGTACAATGAGAAAAGGTTGGGTATTTTTAAAAAAATGCTATGAATAATTTAATTTTATCACAATTTGTCTGAAAACGCAAACTGAAATGGTTGAATTTTCACACCTAACTGCACTGCGGCTGCCTAGCGAAGCAATGAGTATATTTCTTTTTGATTTTTACTTGCTTATTAATCTTAAAATTGCTATAATTAGTATATAGTACTACAAAAAATAAAAAGGAGTGATACAAATGTTAAAAAACAAGATGCTATCCATTCTAGGGGATAGCGTATCTACATACGAGGGTGCATCAAATAATGCAAGTGCGAACAAAACCACGTACCACAACCCATATTTTTACTGCGATCCATTCCCTCTAGAGAAAACATATTGGAAAAGGCTGATTGATAACCTTGGTCTAACTCTATGCGTCAACAATTCCTGGTCTGGCGGAAATTTAAGCGGAAGAGATATGGAAAGCTCCGGTGTAAACCGCGCACAAAACCTTTCACGTGACGATGGCACATCGCCCGATATTATCATTGTATTTATGGGTTTGAACGATCTTGGTCGAAACGTAGACGCTTCTTTGTTCTTTTCAGATTATGAAAAAGCACTACTTACAATAAAGGAAAAGCATCCGTCAGCCAAGGTTTGTTGCGTAAATCTCCCTGACCGTGATATTTCCTTTAAAAAAAGAACCTTACTTTTTAATGAGCAAATTGAAAAGGCTACGAAAAGCGTAGGCGAAAATTTTTTCATAGCCGATTTATTTAATAGCCGACTAAACAATGATTTTTACTATATGAACACCGTTGATGGACTACATCCGGATGAGGACGGAATGAAAATTATTGCAGAAATTGTTGAAGACGCAATAAAAACGCACTACAACGCATAAAAAAAGCATATCGCATTTGAAGCGACTCGCATTTAGCTCACTTCAATTTGCGATATGCTTTTTAACGTTAGTCCTCAATAACAACACAGTTAACCTTACCACTTCTCGGAGTTGAGGCATCAATCGCCAATATTCCCTCCGCACGAAATGGTGAAAAATCCGCATTCTCTCCCCATTCGCTACATCTCTCTTCAATATAGGCGTGACCATATGATGTGTGCCAATGCCCACAAACTATAGTTTTTCCAGGCTCAATAATTTTAAATTTACACGCCAAATCCATTCCGTTAAACCAACGTGCACATCTCCAATTACCAGCATCCGCATTTCTCCAATCAGGATTATACTTGCAGTCAACAAGCGGTCTGTATCCTTCGGCAAAGCAAGGAATCCAACCATGCGTGAAAACATAATTTGGGGTTTCGTAATAATCAACACCAATCGGTAATAGCTCCTTGTAAAATGGGGATTGCATCACTCTTCTAACAAGCTCATCCGGACTTTTATACGCCTCATTCTCACTCATTTCACCAATTTGAAGCAAGCTATCCCAGGTCTTATTAAAATAATGCGCCGACATACCACTTGCAATCTCGTGTACTCCGCCGCGCGCAATTTCTTGTAAGCACTGAACAAGCAAATCCTCGTGATTGCCCAGTATGTAAACAAGCCTTCCCTCTTTTTTTAGCCGAAGCATAAGCTCTATTAGCTTGCTCGCCTCGTTGCCTCTGTCAAGCATATCCCCACACACAATAAGCTTACAGGGCTCCGTATCGGCAAAAAAGCCCACCTCGTCAAGCGCTTTTTTGAGTTCAGTATAATATCCGTGAACGTCTGCTACAACGTAATATTTCAAAATATTTCCTCCTTGCTTACATATATAGTACTTAAAGTGTCGATACAGAAACACCCAAGCACTCCGCTTCTCCAAGCACCGGTGTCAAGGTGTATTTTATAAAAATCCTTTACCTCTTTCGGTTCCATATCCTTTCTTCTGCAATACGCTAAAATTCTGTTTTCTCCACAAATACAATTGGTTTCTGTATGCCCAAAGAAAACACACTTGGAACTACCATGCATAACATCTGGATTTTTGAATTTCCTATCATAAACTAAATACTCAATATCAACGGAAGCCAAGGGAAATAGCTTCTTGGAATCATCCATTGGAACTCCGGCGTGCACACAAATAAAATCTTCCTCCTCTATGTACGATGGCAAGCCCTCGAGCCAATCCACCAATTTCCAATCAAGAAATTTTCCGTCCTCGCAAAAATATTTCTGTAATTTTTTCAAGACCTCGTCAAAATCATCAGGCGAGCTACGTAAAAGTGAATTATAATAGTTTAAAAACGCAAGCTCGTGGTTCCCTATAATGCAGTGCATATTCTCAAAGCTCGATATGTATCTAGCTAACTGAATAGATTTTTCCCCTTTGTCTATAATATCACCGCAAATATAAATTGTATCATTTTCAGAAAACTCAATGCGCTTAAGCAAGGCGCAAAAGAGATCATATTCCCCGTGTATATCCGATAAAACGTATCTCATTTGTTCTCCCAAATTCTCAAAGATTTTGTCTATTTAACCTCTCTTTGATTAATTATAAATTTATATAGAACAGCCAAAAAAGCAGACACAGGGGTCTGATTTTTTGCAGCTTTTATTTCTTTTTAAGCTTATGAGAAAGCAGCCAGGTATATAGCTCGTCGCCCTCGTAGGCATAATCCCAAGCGTTATGATAAACGCCCTTTAGCACCTTTATTTCGGCATTTCCGCCACGCTTATTGATGGATTTTACCATTTCGATGCTGTTCTCTATTGGAACTACCTCATCGCAATCTCCATGATATACCATTATTGGTGTGTTTACAAGCGCCTCACCGAACCAATAAATTCCGCTTCCGCAAATAGGTGCAATTGCGGCAAAGCGGTCGCGCTCCGCCATTGCAAGCATCCAAGTGCCTGTGCCGCCCATCGAAAGCCCTGTCAGATATACTCTATCTCTGTCAACAGGCAAGGTGTCGCATATATAATCAAGAAATGCCACCAAGGATTCCGTGTAGCACGCCCAATACTTATCGCGCGGACACTGAGGGGCAATGCAAATAAACGGATACTCCTTGCCGTTTTCCCTTACTCTCTTTAAAAATCCGTGACGACAAACGTCTTCAAGGTTTTCGCCCCATTCCCCCGCTCCATGCAAAAAGAAAACAAGCGGATATTTCTTGCTTTCATCAAAATCCTTTGGTAAATATTTTACGTATCTAAAGTTAAAGTGATTTTCACTTTCCCATTGATGTTTAGTGTACATATTTATAGCTCCTATATTTTTCGTTTTCTTTATTATATCACAGAAAATGTATATTGCAAGTAAAAAGTCGGCTTTAATATTTTCCAAGCGAACAAAACACCTATTAAAAAGCAAAAAAGCAGACACTGGGTCTGCTTTTTTCATTTATTCTGCTATTTGTGAATAGGAAACTTGATTTGCGGTATCGTACGCGTCTACAACAGGTTGACCGTTTTCATCCTTAACGTCATAGATATACTTAACATTTTCGCCATCAATTACGTATGTACAACAGTGAATTGGTGTTGTCTTTAGGTTCTCTGCAATATTGAGTATCTTTACTTGTACGCTAACAAAATCAGCCTCGGAAAGCTTAATTGCTAAAATCTTATTATCAATGATTGATCCATCATTGTTAAGAAGCACGCCCTCGTTGTAAATTTGTGATACAACAATTCCGTATTTCAATTCGCCACCTGTTGTTTCGTTATAAAATTCGATTGCTTCCTTGTTTACCTTGATATCATAAACAATGCTCTCGCCGTCTGTTGAGAATCCCTTGTATGTGAATGGGGCAGCAAGCTCGTATCCAGCGCCAAAAATAACATCACAATCTGTACATTTATTACATACCTTGATTGGCTCACAATATGAACCAACAATAATTTCATCTGATACGTAATTTTCATGATAGCCATTCTTATAAGCTATACAGTTGCTATATCCAACAACGAGATTTACGCCTTCATACGTTGCTGTTTCGTCGTAATCCTTAGCTAAAATTTCGTTAGCATTTGCAAGTGTTGTGCATCCTTCAAACACAGATGTATCTTTTCCTGTAAAAATATACACAGCGTTTTGGGGTGAGCCCACAAATGTATCACCAATGCTCGTAATGGTGCTTGGCAAATATACCAATGAAAGCTTTTCACAATACAAAAAGGCTTTTGCGCTTATTGTTGTCACGCTTGCTGGTATCTTAATGCTGGTTAATTTTGCCCAATCGAATGTATTGTCATTAAGGTTAGTTATCTGACAGTTTTCAAAGTTTTCAAGGGTAGATAAAGGATAATTTGTAAATGCTTTTGCGCCAATAGAAGTTACTGTTGAAGGAATATATATATTCTTGCTTAATTTACCGCAATCGCCAAATGCAGAATCCCCAATGGTTGTAAGCTGTGAAGTAGGGTTAATAGTTATATAACCACCTTGTTTAAAGGCAGAACAAAATGCTTGATGTCCTAATTCAGTAACAGAATCAGGCAATGTTATAACAAGATTTTGGCAACTGTCGAAAGCCCAACTATCAATGGTGGTTAGGTTAGTAAGATCCGAAAAATTCTCAATATTTAAACCGCCTTTGCAACTTTGGAACATGGATGATGAAATTTTGGTAATGTCAGTTGGAAGCTTAACAGTTTTTAAGGCTGAACAGTTCATGAAAGCACCTTTAGGCATAGAACCGGTTACCTTTTCAAATCCAACAACAGTTTGCAATTTTGCACAACCTTGAAACAGTTTTTCTGCACTGCTTACATTTACTGAATGATTAAATCTAACCTCTAACAAATTTGAATATGAACGCATGCAACACCAGTTAGCATCTATCTTTGTTACATCGCTAGGGAATTCAAAGCGAACAAGCGCATCAAGTTTTCTGCCACCATAAGTTCCTGATATTGTATAATCTTTGTAGTAGCTTGTGCTCTTAGCACTGTTAAATTCCGCAATAGCTTGTGCAAGACCAGGTTGTGAATCTGTACCAGCATAAATTTCAAACTTGCCATCGTCATTTTCCCAAACGATATACGATGATGGGAAAACGTAGTAGTATTTTGTTTCTTCTGAGTTATCAACTAAAACACAATAGCCCTGTGCACTATCGCCGCTATCCTCAATGTTATTGAGCTTTGAAGCGTATTGTGCAGCATTATCAAGGCCCGGGTCCTCTGACAACTTAATGATTGTGCCAAGTGCGGCATCTTCAGTCTTTTCAACAACAATGCCCTCGGCAAACGCGGAAACGGCAAACAAGCAAACAAATGCCATCACCACTAAAGCCGTTAAAAGAATTTTCTTTTTCATAATTTTTCTCCTTCTAGATTTTATAAATTTTTTAATTGCTAAATAACCGTTAAGTTAAAAGCATTTAAAAGGTGCCTTTTATTACATTATATATCAAAAAATCTTGATTATCTATCCATAATGTGATAAAATATACTCAAAAAGTAAGGTTTTGGAGGTTGAAATGATTATATATCAGTTTGAAAATATAGGAAAAGCCTATGATTACAAGCATAATCGTCATTCAGATTGGCTCGTACCTCCTCACGTACACGAATACAGTGAATTCATTTTCGTAGAAAAAGGTGCGTTTTATACAACTCTGGACGGCAAGGAATATGTTGTTCCCGAAAATCATTTAGTTTTTATACGCCCTAACCAGCTTCACGATTGTTACAGTGAAGCACCATCCATTGTGCATTGCGTTGTTTTTTCAAACGATTTTGCTCCCATTTTTCGCTCGGCTATAAAAAATATGGAGTTTGAAAATCCTGTTTTTGATTTTTCTGGCAACACAAAGGTGATAGAAGAGCTTAACAATACCGATTGCACTAAAATCTTGAAAATTTGCGGTTTATTAAACATAATTTTAGATTTTTTATTAGAAAAAGGTGCTTTGATTTCCAAACGTGGAACCAAACAAAATTATGATATTTTTCATTTAGTCATCGAATATATGTGGACCAACTTCAAGGATGATATACACTTATCGGATATGGCAAAGCATTTGGGCTATCACGAAAAATACCTTTCCTCTGCAATACACGCTCTTACAGGTATGAACTTTAGAACATTTTTGGCACTATACAGGATTGATTATGCAAAAAATTTATTGTTAAACAGCCGATTTACCATTTCAGAAATAGCTTCTCAATGCGGTTTTTCCTCAATTAATACCTTCAACAGAATGTTTTTAAAAATAGCAAAGGTAACGCCCTCAGAATATAGAGAACAGAGCGCCTCATCAAAAAGATGGGATTTATAAGAAAAAGCAGACCGAGGGTCTGCTTTTTCTTTATTATTCGTTTTCTTCACCGCTTGAGGCGGAATTTACTATATCGTTAAACGAAACGAATGCATACTTATCCCCGTCTGCTATTTCGCCTGATTGTAGGTAGGAAATTTTCTGACTCTCGCTGTCGATAGCCTTAACATATGCTCCGATTGCAAACTTTGTTGCCTTAAGCTCATCTGTATTAAAGCCAACAAGCTTTATTTGTATTTTAGTGTATTGCTTATTTAAGGCTGCTGTTAAAGCGCCATCTGCAACTGTTCCATTTTCATCGAAAATGTACCCATCACCAAGATTGTTTTGTGTTGACGCATATATTCCATATGATATAGTTACGTTTGTTACTCTTTCATACTCTTCTATCGCCTCGATGTTTACAACATAGTCTATTGCAATACCACCAGCACCATTCTCGGGTGCTGAATAGCCCTTGCAGATAAAGAGGGCATCTACTTTTAATGATATTTCATGCTTACAACCACGATTTGTACAAGTTGTAAGTTGAACGCCTATTTTGTCATAACCATTTTCGTATATTATTGTTGTCTTGATATCGTGTGTAAGCGCTTCCGCAAGTGTTTTTAAGCAAACCTCACAGTTAAGTGCAGTTTCACAGTCAAAGTCGTCCTCGTATGTATGGTTGCCTGTTGCCTTTTCACCGGTTACTACACTCACAAGATCACAAACTACGCAAGTGTTTGTTATCATTTCATCATAACCGCAGTTGCCTTCTTGGCATACTCTATTGTTATAGTGCACATCCTCTGCCGTGTGTGTGTTTATATCATACACTTCGCTTGTTGTGTGGAATCTATACCAACCCTTATCTGTGTGATTGCATCTTATGGTATAGCTTATTTCTACATTATCGCCTCCACAGAATATTATTTCTGTTGGAGAACCTGACGCAAGATAAATAGAATTGCCGTTTGCGTCGTTTCCAAGACCTGTAAGATTGTAATAGTTTGCGTTTTCAAAATTTACTGTTAGTGTTCCCTCTTGATTTGTATAAAGAGGGCTACCATCTTTAGATATGGCAATAAAGCCCTTTTGCCCGTTAAAATCGACAGTAGGGACAACTGCTCCGGAAAGGTCACTGTGTTCATTTTGTGCAAACACTAATTTTATCGGTTTTCGTGAGCCTTTGTCTAAAAATGTCGTCAGCGAAGTATCTGATAAATTTACACTTGTCATTTTACCAAGGAAAACAAGCGTTAACGATGTTTCAGGCTCAAAACTACCTGCAAAACAATGTCTTGCGGCAAGAGACGTAAATCCCTGTGGAAAATATAATACATTGTTTTTTAGCTTACAGCTATTTAAAAAGTATTGGTCAACGTTTTTTAAGCTTTTTGGCAAATAGTCGCTTGCAAGCTCTATTTCTCCTAAATCATAAAGCGCTTGAAAACCTATTGTCTCTATGGAATCAGGCAATGTAAGTCTGTCAATAGCTCTACAGCTTTGAAATGCTCCATCGCCAAGTGCTTTTAAGCTTGTGCAGTTTTCAAGATTTATATTTGCTAACCTTGTGCATCCATTAAAAGTACCCTTGTCTATGCTTTCAACAGCACAATCCTTTGGGAAAACAACAGTTTCAAGATTAGCCGAATTGTAAAACGACCACATTTCTATTGTCTTAAGATTTTTAGACATAGTAATCTTTTTGCACGCACTTGCTTGACTAAATGCGTTATTTTGAATTAAGGTTACGGAGTCGGGGAAAACAAACTCAACCACATTAGGCTCTTTTTTACCATCGCCCCAAAGATTAGCATTTGTCAAAAGAGTTATTCCATATGGAAGTTCCACATAGTATAGGCTTCCTGCCTGATAATTCTTATCATCATTTTCATTTATGAAAGAATAATCAACTCCGTTTTGGTCAGCCCAATTTACACGAACGGTAGAGCCCTCGATTAAGTATCTAAAAACATAATATGACGGATAAGCGGTCAAATTACCATTTGTGTCCTTCAAGATAACGATAGACTCCTTGTCTGTAATTTTGGTAGCTGTTGTGCCTGTATACCATGATGGGTCACCAAGATTGTTAACAAGCTCGATTTCTTGCCCCTCGTAAGTGATTGTTTCAGCACTAACAGAAAGAACAAAAATACAAGTTAGTATTGCCACCATCATAGCAATTAAAAGAATTTTCTTTTTCATCGTTTTTCTCCTTTATTTTTTCTTTTATTTTGATTATACTTATTAACGCCTGTGCTTAAAATTTCAGTTTTTTAATAGTCTTAATCAAATTGTTACTATACATTAAAGAACCAAAAGAATTAGGGTGTGCTCTATCACTAAAGCATTCCTCTACATTTGGCACTAATGTAAATCCATCTACAAGCCTTATACATTCGTATTCTGCGCAAGTGTCTTTAATTTTGTTAATACACCAAATAAAACGTTCCCAATTATCAATGTCTCCTCGCCATATAGGGGTTATGGCTAAAATCGGTATATTAGGAAAAACAGATGTTAGTTTTTTATAAAATTCGCTCACATTAAGCTCGTAATCATAAGAGCTATCATCATACCAGTTTGTTCCAAGAGCTACAATTATTTTGTCAGGTTCAAAACCATCAATTTTCATTATGTCATTTGGCTCGTATCTGTATCCCCCTATGCCTTGTGCCAAAATATCATATCCAAGCTCACGCACAAGACCATTTGCGTACGCAAGACTCGCAACATTAGGTCCTGCTCCTTGTGTTATAGAATCGCCAATAATTAAAACCTTTTCTCCTGTAGCCTTAACGGATTTATAATTGCCGTCAATCGTGAAGTTTTTAATTTGCACTGTGCTTTCACAGGGCATATAAATACTCAACTTTTTCTGCCCCTGCGGTAAGGAAAACTCAACTCTTCCTTTCAATATATAATTTATGTGATAAACGGAATAAAGCACATTGTTAATATACAAATCAATTGTATTGTTCACATGTGGTTTAGACGACTTATAATCAAAACTCACAATTGTAGAATTGGTTTTAAATTCTATTCGCTGTGGTCCACTCATCAAGGCATATGTTAACCAGTCTTTATCGCATTTGTTTTGCGATATATGCTCAATCTGAGCTTTTGAATATCTAAAGGAAGAAAGATACCCATCTTTAGTTTCAAAATAGCAAGCTCCTTTTATAAGCTTTGACAGAGTTTTATTAGATAGCTTCATAATGCATCTCCAAATCAAGTCTGCTCTTATAACTTTGCGATATGCTTCATTGTTAGCTTAGCACATTCGGAAATTTTCACAGCTTCAATGCCAAAAAGCGAAGTGTATAGTGTATCGTTAATTGGTTTTTTCCAATATTCTGGAATTCTTTCAAAACCAAGTATCATACCGAGTATAGAGCCAACAGTTGCGCCATTGCAATCCGTATCGAAGCCCGTTTCCACTGCCATACAAATGGATTTTCCAAAATCGCCATTTCCGTATAGTAGCGAGGCTACAACAATCATAGCGTTTGATATTGTATGACACCACCCGTGTGAGGTGTATTCATCGTATTTTTTATGAATCATATCAAAGCAATCATTTTGAGAGACTCCGTTTTTGTAGGCTTCAACAATAGCCATTACATCCTCATACAACCTTGAAGTGTATGGAATTTCAGCAAGACCGCAAAGAATGATTTCTTCAATATTTTCCGTAGCAGAAGCCACAGCTAACATAGCACTAACAAACATTTCTCCGTAGATACCGTTTTTGGTGTGAGAAATTGAAGCGTCTCTCCAAGCCATTTCTGCTGCAAGCTCAGGATTACCCGGATTGATATATCCAAAATAATCTCCACGTATCTGCGCCCCGATCCACTCGCGGTAAGGATTTTTATAGGCTGCTGATTCAGGCGGGTCAAAGCCCTTTACAAAATTTAGGTAAGCTATACGCTCAGCTGAAAAATAATATTCCTTGCTTTGATATTTCAACCATGCATTGGCAACGTCATATGACGTGAAATTTCTTCCGTTCTTGTTTATAATTTCTTGTGCAAGCACAACATAGTTAGTATCATCATCTATAGGCATACCGTCAATTTCGTCTGCATATGTCTGTCCTGCAAAGCCAAACTTATATTTTTCAATAATCTCATCCGTTAAATCACTTCTCAAAACGTGCCTGTGCATTGGGTAATTATTTGTTTCCTTAAGAAACGGAATCAACTCGTCTGTGCGGATTCCTTCAAGGGGCTTTCCAAGCATGCAACCGCAAATTCGCCCCATCCACGCACCGTGAATCTTCTTTTCCATATCCGCGGAATTATATGCTAATTGCGTGTTATATTTTTTTCTTAGTCCTCTTATTTGTTCTAGCTCTGAGGGCTCAATATACGGATATCCATCTCTTTGATTAGCGGATGTGACGGCTTCAAATAAAACATCTCCAAGCTTCTTTTTGATTTCTCCCTTCGGAAGTCTTGATACCGAAGAAAACACATCGTTATAAACACCTATGTCCAATCCCTCATCAATAGACTCTTGATATTCAAGCAAAAGATTCGAGGAATAAAACTCCCAGTCGTGGATATTTTTATAGTGCGGCTTTATTACTTTGGTCTTTTTCATTTCATCTACCACTCTATTATCATTTCCGAGGATAAGAGCATCAAGAGAAATATCAAAGTACTTTGAAATCGTAATAATTTTATCAAGGTCAGGAGTTGTAACGTCGCTCTCCCATTTTTGAACCGATTGTTGAGATACGCCAAAAATTTCAGCAAACTGCTCTTGCGTGAGCTTTGCCTCTGTTCTTATTCTGCGAATTGTTTTCCCAAGTGTCATCATAAACGCCCCTACTTTTTTATTATATTATAGCATAAACACATACGCATAACAATAAACCTAAAATTGTTATTTTCACAACCGCAAGGTGTATTTAAATAGCAGTTGAAATGATATAAATATTACAGTAATTTTTTTTGCATTTTGAGTATTGAAAAAGAAAATTTGCTATGCTATACTCTAATTACATTCACACTTACGAGGTAATAACATGCTGCATAATTTAACTATAAAAAAAGATAACATCCGTTCCTTTTCCTTGTCAGCCGAAAATCCCACGGGAGGAAAGGGCAAAGGAGGCATGGCAATAGAAGGCAGTGCTGCCTACAACGCACGAGAGTTAGGACAGGGTTGGAAGGTCAATCCCTATGTAGTAATCAAAGCCGGAGAAAAATATAATATAGCAGACATCAAGGGACAAGGAGCTATTAAGCACATTTGGATAGTAGATAGCTCTCCTGCCGGCAGACTTAGCATTTTTCGTATCTATTTTGACGGTCAAAGTAATCCATGTGTGGAAGCTCCACTTTATGATTTTTTCTGCAATGCAGATAATACAGAATACAGACAAATAAATAGCCTTCCCATTTGCTATAATCCCAGACGAGGAATGAATTGCTATTTTGAAATGCCTTATTTTAAATCCTTCCGTATTGAAATTGAAAATCTACACACCGAGGATATAATGGTATATTATCAAATCGACTGTGAAGAAAAGGAAATTGACGCAAGCAGCCTTTATTTTCACGCACAATACAGACGAGCAAATCCACTGCCTTATATGGAAGCTTACACCATTCTTGATAATATCAAAGGAAACGGTATATATGTTGGAACATATATGCATTGGGGTGTAAAATCCAATGGCTGGTGGGGAGAGGGAGAAATAAAATTCTATATTGACGGTGATAAGGACTTTCCTACCATATGTGGCACAGGCACAGAAGACTATTTTGGCGGTGCATATAATTTTGATGTTGATGGAAGATACGTTGAATTTTCAAGCCCGTATCAAGGCTTATCTAAGGTGAACAAAACGGATTCCACCTACATGGCACAAAGATATTTTGATATGTATCGCTTTCATATAACCGACCCCATCTATTTTAAAGAAGATTTGAGGGTAACGATACAAGCTTTAGGTTGGAGAAGTGAAGGACGATATCTGCCGTTACAAGACGACATTTCGTCAGTAGCATATTGGTACTCCGACAATCTAAATGATACCTATCCCAAATTTCCAAGTAAAAACGATTTGGAAATAATATAACTAAATCTTGTCTCTTAACCATACACATATGATAAATAAGACTTACAAGACTTTTTGTCAAGTAAGTCTTTTTTGTAGTTACCCCTTGGTTTAGAATATCTTCAAAGCAAAAACTAAAGCCACTATTTTTTAAGTGGCTTTGAAATATTAGTTGTTAAACAGAGCATCAAGCAATATTTTTATGCCAAAACGCATTCCATATGTAAAGGCTGTTTCCTGTAATATACTTGAGCATTTACAGTATAGGTCTGTGTATTCCTCAAATTTTCTTAATATGCTTTTAGGCATTTGAATATGAGAATTTATATTTTTGCTCATAAAGTACACCTACCTCTCTCAATTAAATAATAACAAATTTAGCTAAAAATTCAATAGTTGCAAATAAAAAAGGCATACCTAACTTTTGGTCAAGTATGCCTTTTATTTGTATTGATTTTAGTTGAAAATTAAGATAGAACCGAAGTAGTCACGTAAAAAGAAAGACACGCACCGAGGTTGGTTCGTGTCATTCTTGTATGGCTCCGAATGCTGGGAAACGAGGATGAAAACAATTGATAATTGTTTTCACCGAAGTTTTCTCCATAAAGTAGGGAGTGAGACGAGTTTGAACAAAACGAAGGCTCACGACCATACGACTGGAGCGGCTGCGAAGCAGGAACCAGCGGTTGCTGATGAGTAGCCAGCATTGGGGCAAAACAAAAAGACCATCGAGTGATGGTCTTTTTGCTTTGGCTCCGAATGCTGGGCTCGAACCAGCGACAACCTGATTAACAGTCAGGTGCTCTGCCAACTGAGCTAATTCGGAATATATATTAAATGTGTATTTGTTAAAAAATATATTAACAGAATAATCAAAATCACACACTGGGTCAAGGGTTTCCCGAAAATTGAACAATTTTTGGGAGTTCCG
>SVRK01000010.1 GCA_015064855.1 Oscillospiraceae bacterium
AATCACATTAAAAAAGAATCTGGCGTTGATCAACGCCAGACCCAAAAAAGTTATTGGTTATCGTAAACCTATTGATTTGTTTGAATTTTTTGTTAATTCCTGTTGCACTTAGCTTGACAATTTATTGTAAATATTGACTTTTGTATATTATTGTGCTAAAATATACGTGCGACATAATTAAATATCAAGCAGAAAGCACTCCTTTTAGGTAGAGTGCGTCCTTTTTGCGTACTTATTTTCTGCTTGAAATAGTATTAATTGTGTCGCAACATGCAAGAAGGCGCATTTTATGGGTGTCGCCTGCTTTGCGGGCGGCACTTTTTTATTTGGAGGATAAAATGAAAAACAAACTAACTCTTTTGCTTATCTTGACACTTGTTTTGTCTCTAGTATTTGCGTTTACATCGTGCGGTGGTAATAATGATACCGACACAAATACAGAAACAGAAACTATCTCAGAAAGCGACACATCGACCGGTACAGATACCGAGGTTGAGTCTGATTCCAATACTGAAATAGAGTCAGATACGGAGACAGAGACTGAGGTTGAGTCTGATACCAATACTGAAACAGAGACAGATACAGAGACCGAGACTGAGGTTGAGTCTGATACCAATACTGAAACAGAGACTGATACGGAAACTGACGAGCCCGAGCACGTGCATACCGAGGTAATTATCCCTGCAGTTGAGCCTACCTGCACCGAAACAGGTCTTACCGAGGGCAAAAAATGTTCAGACTGTGGTGAAGTTTTGGTTGAGCAAGAGATTATCCCTACAAAGCACATAGAAGAATCCATCCCTGCCGTTGAGCCGACCTGTACCGAAACAGGTCTTGCCGAGGGTAAAAAATGTTCTGTTTGCGGTGAGGTCTTGGTTGCGCAGGAAATAATACCCGCCGTTGGTCATAAAATGCAATTTACGTCTACTCAAAAAGCAACTTGCGTGGCTTATGGATACGATATATATACCTGTGAATCATGTGGTGTTACAGAAAATAGAAACCAAACACCTATAGATTTTTCACCTGCCGGACACTCTTATATAGAAGAATATTTAGCTCCTACCTGTACTACTAGGGGTTATAGAGCCGAAATTTGTGAGCGTTGTGGTGCATTCTCCGGCTCAAGGATCACCATCCCTGCTTTGGGTCATACAGAAGAAACACTTGCAAAAGTAGAGCCTACCTGTACCGAAACAGGTCTTACCGAGGGCATAAAATGCGCCGTTTGCGGTGAGGTTTTGGTGGCGCAGGAAACAGTTAAGGCTTTAGGGCACAAATATGACGGAAGTTATGAATGTATTGATTGTGATTTTGTTTTACCTACAAGCGAAGGGCTTGAATTCACATTGAACACCGAAACAAATACTTATACAGTAAGTAAAGGAAGCTGTACCGATACCAATATCGTTATTCCGTTTACATATGGTGATTTGCCTGTAACATCTATAGGAAACTATGCGTTCAATAGTTGTTCAGACTTGACAAGTATAACCATACCCGATAGTGTTACTTCTATAGGGAGCTCTGCGTTTAATGGTTGCTTTAATCTTCTAGAGGTATATAATTTATCAAGCTTAAATATAACCGTGGGCTCAACAGATAACGGATACGTAGGATGTTATGCAAAGATAGTACATACATCGCTAGAGGATACAAGCATACTTGAAACAGTTGATGATTATATCTTTATGACTTGGAAAGATAAATATTATCTTGTAGGATATATAGGTAATGATAAAGAGCTTATCTTACCCGAAAGTTATAACGGTAATAATTATGAAATAAATCAGTATGCATTCTATAAGCGTGATGATATAACAAAGGTAACTATACCTGATAGTGTTACTTCTATAGGATACGATGCGTTCTATAATTGCACCTCGCTTACAAGTGTAACAATACCAGATAGCGTAACGTCTGTAGGAAACTATGCGTTCTGGGGTTGCACCTCGCTTACAAGCGTGACAATACCAGATAGTGTTACTTCTATAGGAGACCGTGTGTTCTATGATTGCACCTCGCTTACATTTATAATAATTCCTGATAGCGTAATCTCAATAGAAAGCTCTGCGTTTAGTGATTGCGACAATTTAACAATATATACTAACTTGACAAGTAAACCCAGTGGCTGGTCAATAAGTGCAGACTCTATAATATTTGATTTAAAAACTTATGGAGAGACCGATGATGGATTTAAGTGGATAGAGACGAACTTAATCAGCAGCATTATAACCATTGTTGGATATAATGGCAAAGAAACCGAGCTCATTATTCCATCCACTATAAATAGTATCCCTGTAACATCTATTCAAGCTAGTGCATTTAGAAACCTTTCAACCATAAAAAAAGCAACGATACCCAATAATGTTACTTCTATAGGAGACCATGCGTTCTTTGGTTGCACTGCACTAACTGAAATCAACTTTAACGCAGTAGCAATGGCTGACTTAAGCTCTAACATATTCTATGGAGCAGGACGAAACGGAGATGGAATAAATGTAACAATAGGTAAAAATGTTACTAAAATTCCGGCTTGTCTGTTTGGTTATGATTCCAATGATTATGATTATAACCATTCGCCAAAAATAACAAGTGTAATATTTGAAGAAGGAAGTGTATGTGAAAGCATTGGAGACAGTGCGTTCTATAAATGCACCTCGCTTACAAGTATAACAATACCTGATAGTGTTACTTCTATAGGAAGTTATGCATTTGCTGGTTGCTCAAACCTGACAAGTGTAAACTATTTAGGAACAATAGAACAATGGTGTAATATATCATTTGGCGATTCTTCAGCAAATCCGTTATATTATGCAAAGAACTTACATCTAAATGGAGAGCTTGTAACCAACCTTGTAATACCCAATACTGTAACGAAAATAAAAGATTATGCGTTCTATTATTGCACATCGCTTACAAGCGTAACAATACCTGATAGCGTTACTTCTATAGGATACGCTGCGTTCTATGGTTGCAAATCGCTTACAAATGTAACAATACCCGACAGTATAACGATTATAGAAAACGGTGCGTTCTCTTCTTGCACCTCACTTACAAGTGTAATAATACCCAATAGTGTTACTTCTATAGGAGACGGTGCGTTCTATCGTTGCTCCTCGCTTGAGTATAACGAATATGATAATGCATATTATTTAGGAAATGAAAATAATCCGTATTTAGTATTAATTAAAGCAAAGGATACATCTATTACATCTTGTATAATACATGAGAATACTAAGTTTATACATAGTTACGCGTTCGATAATTGCTACTCACTTACAAGTGCAACAATCGGAAATAGCGTTACTTCTACGGGAGTCTATGCGTTCGCTCAATGCACCTCGCTTACAAGTATAATAATACCTGATAGTTTTACTTCTATTGGAGAACGCACGTTCCAGGAGTGCAAATCACTTACAAGTATAACAATACCTGATAGTGTTACTTCTATAGGAGAAAATGCGTTCCTTTATTGCACCTCGCTTAAAGAAGTGCATATAAGTGATATAGCAAACTGGTGTAATATTTCATTTGGCAATAGTTCTGCAAATCCACTAAACAATGGAGCAAGCTTATATCTAAACGGAGAGCTTGTAACTAATCTTGTAATACCCAATACTGTAACGGAAATAAAAGATTATGCATTCTATAATTGCGATTCTCTTACAAATGTAACAATACCTAATAGTGTTGCTTCTATAGGAGCCTCTGCGTTTTCTGATTGCGACTCGCTTAAAAGTGTAAATTATTTAGGAACTATCGAAGATTGGTGTAATATATCATTTGGTGGTTCTTTAGCAAATCCACTAAACAATGGAGCAAGCTTATATCTAAACGGAGAGCATGTAACTGATCTTGTAATACCCAATACTGTAACAGAAATAAAATATTGTGCTTTCGCTGGCGGCAATTTTACAAATGTAACAATACCCGACAGTATAACGATTATAGAAAACGGTGCGTTCTCTTCTTGCACCTCACTTACAAGTGTTACAATACCTAATAGTGTTGCTTCTATAGGAGGCTTTGCGTTCTCTTCTTGCACCTCACTTACAAGTGTTACAATACCCGATAGTGTTACTTCTATAGGAAGCTATGCGTTCCGTGGTTGCAACTCGCTTACAATATATTGCGAAGCAACCGAAAAACCAAGTGATTGGGATTATTATTGGAATTCTTCAAACCGTCCTGTATATTGGTATAGTGAAAACGAGCCGACGGGCACGGGTAATTATTGGCACTATGTTGACGGAGTAGTTACCATTTGGGAATAAAAATTACTACCCCTCTGGGCACCTACGGGTGCCCACCTCCCCTGACAAGTGGAGGCTGGTTGGCATTACGACAACAATGGAGAAATAGTTATTTGAGAATAATTAATTGGCTTCCCCTTGAGGGGAGGCTCTGCCAAAGGCGGTGGTGAGGTGTTATTCACTTTACCACTACACCTCATCCGTCAACTATGTTGACACCTTCCCCTCCAAGCAAAGGGGAAGGCTTGAATTGGCGTTACGATGACAATAGAGAAATAGTTGTTTGGGAGTGAGCAATCCCTCCGTCTGCTAAAGCAGCTTTTCCCCCTTGCAGGGCGCAACCCTTTTGTCGCATAGCGACATTTCCCCTCGCAGTGGAATAACCCTTTACAAGGGAGGCTTGTGAGATTCCTCGACAAGCTCGGAATGACATACCAACAAAAAAGAGTGCTTGGACGCTCTTTTTTGTTTTTATTATTGTATTATAAATTATTGTGTGCTATAATATATGCTGGGTTTATAGGGTTTAGATCCCTACGACTCCTTGCAGTCGCTTGCATACTTTCCACTAACGGAAGCAAGCTTCCAAGTGTCAATGTATCGGCTGCGCTCGGGATGACGTATTATGTTTTATTCCAATGTCGTAGGGGTGGATATTATCCTCCCGATTGGGTTTATTAATTTTTTGCTGGAGGCTAATAGCCTCCCCTACAAAGAAACAATATTGGATTTTTCTGGAGGAGCAAGCCCCTCCACTAATGCACCTCATCCGTCGCACGTGGCGACACCTTCTCCCCCAAAGAAGGCGAATAAAGGAAAGGAGAAAAATATGAAAAAGCTACTTGTATATTTAAAGGGATACAGAAAAGAGTGCGTTTTGGCGCCTGCGTTTAAGATGCTTGAGGCTCTTTTTGAGCTTTTCATACCTCTTGTTGTTGCTAGCATTATTGACAATGGTATTGGGAAGAACGACTCAAATCACGTTATAAAAATGTGTCTAATTATGGTGGCACTCGGTGCTATCGGCTTAACCTGTACTCTTTTTGCACAGTATTTTTCTGCTAGAGCCGCTTGTGGCTTTTCGGCTAAGGTGCGCCACTCTCTTTTTGCGCACATCACTTCTCTTTCCTATACAGAAATTGACACACTTGGTACATCATCTCTTATAAACAGAATGACAAATGACACAAACCAAGTGCAAACAGGAATAAACCTAACGCTTCGCCTATTTATGCGCTCCCCTGTTATTGTTTTCGGTGCGCTTATTATGGCTATTGTCGTTGATCCAAGCTTTAAGGTTTCGGGCATATTTATTATCACCATTTTGCTTCTTTCCTTGGTTGTTTTCGGCATTATGCTAATAACCATACCGCTATACAAAAAGGTGCAAGCACGACTTGACACTACGCTCCTTTCAACACGTGAAAATTTAAGCGGTGTACGTGTTATCCGCGCTTTCTCACTTGAAAGCAAGGAAAAGAGCAAATTTCACCAAAAGACAAGTGCATTAAACAAGGCACAAATATTGGTTGGCAGAATTTCTGCGCTTATGAATCCACTCACCTTTGTTATTGTTAACCTATCTATTTGTTTCCTAATTCACAAGGGTGCTTTGCAGGTTGACAAAGGTAACCTCACACAGGGTCAGGTTATTGCGCTATATAACTACATGTCGCAAATTCTTATTGAGCTTGTTAAGCTTGCTAACCTTATTATCACAATTACCAAAGCTCTTGCATCTGCAAAAAGAATCGAGGACGTGTTTGAAATTAAGTCCTCTCACGAGATTGAAGATTTTAAGAGTGAGCAAAAGAACGACTATGCAGTAGAATTTAAAAACGTTACACTAAAATACAAGGGCGCGGGTGAGCCATCACTTGAAAATATTGATTTTTCGGTTTCCAAAGGAGAAACTGTCGGTATTATTGGTGGCACTGGCTCGGGTAAAAGCTCTCTTGTTAATATGATTAGCCGTTTTTACGATGCTGAAAGCGGTGAGGTTATAGTAAACGGCAGAGATGTAAAATCATATGATTTTGATACTTTACGCGAAAAAATAGGTGTTGTTCCTCAAAAGGCGGTGCTATTTAAGGGCACTATCCGAGAAAACATGAAATGGGGCGACCAAAACGCCACAGACGAGGAAATCATAAAGGCTATTGAAACAGCGCAAGCAAAGGACGTTCTTCTTTCAAAGGAGGGCGGACTTGACCACCAAATTGAGGAGGGTGGCAAAAACCTTTCCGGCGGACAAAGACAACGCTTTACTATTGCGCGTGCATTAGTTGGCAAGCCTGAAATTTTGATACTTGACGACTCATCGTCTGCACTTGACTACGCTACCGATGCTAAATTAAGAAAAGCTATCGCCAATCTTGATTATACCCCCACAGTATTTATAGTTTCACAAAGAACTGCATCTATTGCCCACGCTGACAAAATAATTGTTCTTGATGACGGCAAAATCGTTGGCATTGGCAAGCATAATGAGTTACTTGAATCCTGTGATGTTTATTCTGAAATTTACAACTCTCAATTCAAAAAGGAGGGTATGTAAAATGAAGAAAAAATCTACAATTTTAACGGTTCTCGGTTATCTAAAAAGATATTGGTTTTTGATAATTGTTTCTCTCGCTTTCGCTTGCGCCAGCGTTCTTCTATCACTCTATATCCCTATAATCGTCGGTGACGGAATTGATTTGATTATTGATACCGGTATGGTTGATTTTGAGGCGCTTTTACCCTTGATTACAAATATTGGTATTATCGCTTTGATAGTTGCACTTTTACAGTGGCTAATGAACCTAATAAACAATAGAATCACTTATAACGTTACAAAGGATATAAGAAACCGTGCGTTTGATAAAATTCACAATTTACCTCTTTCTTATATTGACTCAAACCCCAGTGGCGCAATAGTAAACAAAATCATTTCAGACGTTGACCAATTTGCTGAAGGGCTTTTGATGGGATTTACGCAATTCTTTTCGGGAATTGTAACCATTATAGCAACGCTGATTATTATGCTTATGCTAAGCTGGAAAATCGCTCTTGTGGTTATTTTGCTAACGCCTCTTTCACTTTTCGTTGCAAGCTTTATATCAAAAAGCACCTATTCGCTATTTAAAAAGCAATCTGAATCGAAGGCAGAAGGAACAGCTATAATAAACGAGGTTATAGGCAACCTAAAGGTTGTCAAGGCATTTAGCCGCGAGGACAAGGAGTTAGAGCGCTTTGACAAGGCAAACGACAAGCTTGAAAGGGTGTCAAGAAAAGCTATTTTCTTCTCTTCCCTTGTTAATCCTTGCACTCGTTTTGTAAACTCTCTGGTTTATGCCGGCGTTGCTCTGGTGGGTGCATTGCTTGTAATAAAAGCAGGCGGCGGAGTGGATGGCGCTTTAACTGTCGGTGTGCTTTCGGTATTTTTGAGCTATGCAACACAGTACGCAAAGCCGTTTAATGAAATTTCGGGCGTTATTACCGAGCTGCAAAACTCTCTTGCTTGTGCAAAACGCGTGTTTGATTTTACAAACGAAAAAGAAGAAGAAAGTGACTTGGATAATGCCGAGCTTGTAATTGACGACGGAGATATTAAGCTTTCTCACGTTTCCTTTTCTTACACAGATGATAAGAAATTGATTGAGGACCTTAATTTAAAGGTTGAAAGCGGTATGCACGTTGCAATTGTTGGTCCAACAGGCTGTGGAAAAACAACTCTTATCAATCTTTTGATGCGCTTTTATGACGTCAAGAGTGGAGAGATTTGGGTTGATAACCAAAATATTAAGGAAATAACCAGACATTCCTTGCGCTCGTCATACGGAATGGTTTTACAAGACACATGGTTACAAAACGGAACCGTGCGTCAAAATATTGCTCTTGGCAAACCGAATGCTACCGAGAATGAAATTATCGAGGCTGCAAAGGCGTCACACGCGCATAGCTTTATAAAACGTTTACCAAACGGATATGATACTGTAATTTCAGATGAAAATTCCTCCCTATCGCAAGGACAAAGACAGCTCCTTTGCATAGCGAGAATTATGCTTGCCCTACCGCCTATGCTTATTTTAGATGAAGCAACCTCGTCTATAGATACAAGAACCGAAATAAAAATTCAAAAGGCGTTCTCAACCCTTATGCAAGGGCGCACATCGTTTATTGTCGCACATCGCCTTTCCACTATAAAGGAAGCGGATTTAATCCTTGTTATGAAGGACGGAAACATTATCGAAATGGGCAACCATGAGGAGCTCCTAATACAAAATGGCTTCTACGCTACCCTATATAACAGTCAATTTGAACCAAGCGAGGAATTATTATGAGAAAAACAAAAATCGTATGCACAATCGGCCCTGCCTGTGAAAGTGAGGAAATCTTAAGTCAGCTTTGCCTTGCCGGTATGAACGTTGCAAGACTAAACTTTTCGCACGGCACACACGAAGGTCATCTTGAAAAAATCAACCTCATAAAAAAGGTTCGCGAAAATCTTAATATGCCAATAGCTATAATGCTTGATACTAAAGGGCCTGAATATAGAATAAAATCATTTGAAAACGGCAGAATTACTTTAAATGATGGTGACACCTTCACATTTACCGTTGACGATGTTATTGGCAATGAAAAAATAGTAAGTGTTTCATATAATGGATTAATAAAAGACCTTTCTGTCGGCGACAAAATTCTTGTAAACAACGGATTGGTTATTTTCGAGGTTAAGGAATTAACCGAAAAAGAAGCTGTGTGCAATGTTTTGGCAGGTGGGGAGCTCTCAAACTTTAAAAGTATGAGTTTCCCAAATAAGGTTTTAAACCAAGAGTATCTTTCTGAACAAGACAAGAGCGATTTGCTTTTTGGAATTGAAAATGGTGTTGATTTTATTGCTTGCTCATTTGTTTCCAGACGTCAAGACCTAATTGATATAAGAAATTTTCTTAAAGCTAATGGTGGAGAAAACATCGATGTAATTGCAAAAATTGAAAATAGAAGTGGTGTTGAAAACATTGAAGAAATTTGCAAGGAATGTGATGGTATAATGGTTGCCCGCGGAGACCTTGGTGTTGAAATTCCATTTGAGGAGGTTCCTTCAACCCAAAAGCATCTAATTACAAAATGCAGAATGCTTGGCAAGCGTGTAATTACAGCCACTGAAATGCTTGAATCGATGATTCATAATCCTCGCCCGACTCGTGCCGAAATTTCCGACGTTGCAAACGCAGTCTATGATGGAACAAGTGCGGTTATGCTTTCAGGTGAGACAGCTATGGGTAAATATCCTGTGTTAACTGTTAAAACTATGTCAAAAATAGTTGAAAAAACAGAAAATTGTATAGATTATGGTTCGCTCTTTACCAAAGCGGGATTTATTATTCAAAATCCCGTTGACGCTATTTCACACTCAACGGCTTGTATGGCTATTGATATTCACGCCAAGGCTATCGTTGTTTGCTCAATTTCAGGAATTACCGCGCGAATGGTTTCTCGTTTCCGTGCACCTGTTGACATTCTCGGTATGACAACAAATGAAGAAACATGGAGAAAGCTTTCGCTTTCTTGGGGTGTTACTCCCGTCATGTGCGAGCTTGTTAATTCTACAGACGTTCTCTTCTATATGGCAAACAAGGCGGCAAAAAGCACCTTCAAGCTAAAGAAGGGCGATAAAATTGTTATCACAGGCGGTATCACAAACGGTGGTAGCGGTAATACAAATCTAATCAAGCTTGAAACCCTATAATAATGAAACCGCCCAAGAGCTTTTAAACTCTTGGGCGGTTTTGCCGTACTATACGGCTTTTGAAGAGAAAATGGACAACTATTCCGCTGAAATAATATAATAATATACGGGTTGATTTCCCATATATAAGCTTACCTCGATTCCTTGCTCCTCTAATCTGCTTCTAAAGCTGGATATTTGTTTTTCTGCCTCATCATCGGTTATTCCTTCTCCAAAATAAACTGATACAAAGCTCTTTTCTTTTTCTATAATCTTATCAGCAAATGAATTCAAGGCATCCTCAATATTTTTCGAGGATAAAATCAGCTTATCTTCACATATAGCTAAATAATCACCCTCTTTAATATCCATACCATCATAGCTGGAATTTCTTGCTGCATAAGTCAGTTGCATACTCAAAACATTTTTCATTGACTCGCACATTGCTTCTGTGTTTGTCCTTTCATCAGCCTCACTATCAAATCCTAACATTGCACTGATGCCCTGTGGAAGTGTTTTACTCGGAATAACCACTACGTTTTTTCCTGTTATATCCGCAACCTGAGACGCAGTCATAATTATATTTTTATTGTTTGGCAAAATATAAATTGTTTTTGCATTTATTTTTGCAACTGCATCACACAAATCCTCTGTCGCAGGATTCATTGTTTGACCACCGGATACGATTTCATCCACACCGATTTCCTTAAAAATATCACTAAATCCATCTCCTGACGAAATGCTTATAAATGCGTAATCTTGTTGTGGCTCGTCTTTTTCTTCTAATATTTTACTAGTATGCTGGGTGCGCATATTTTCAATTTTTACAGTTTCGTAAACACCATATTTTTGTGCCTCGCCAAGAACTCTATAAGGCTCATTTGTATGGATATGAACCTTGACTATTTCTCCATCATCTATCATAACCAAGCTATTGCCGATTTTATTTAAAAATTTCTTTAATTTGCTTGTGTCACTATCACAAGAATGCTTTGTTATAATAAACTCGGTACAAAATGCAAACTCGATATCCAGGCTATTATACGAGGAAAAATTCGCGTTTTTGTATACCCCTGTGTCGATTTTAGGCTCGTATTTGATTCGTCTTTCGTCAACTAGAGCTTGGTACATAGCCTTGATTACCAAAAGCCACCCCATACCGCCTGCATCAACCACTCCAGCCTTTGATAGCACTGGATTTTCATTAACAGTCTCTTCAAGCGCCTTTTCAGCAGAATCTATTGCTTCTTTTAGTACATATTCAAAATTATTGTTATTCTTGGCAGCAATTTTAGCCGTTTCTGCACTTTTTCTTGCAACGGTTAGTATTGTTCCCTCCGCTGGTGTTTCAACAGCACTATACGCGGCTTCTACTCCCTGCAAAAGTGCATTTGCCCAAATCTCTCCATCACATTCAAAGGAGCTTTTTAGTCCTTTTGCGATTCCTCTAAACATCAAGCTTACTATAACGCCGGAGTTTCCTCTTGCACCGTGAAGCATAGCCTTTGCGGTTTTATCTGCAGCCTCGTCAAGAGGCAAGCTATCAGTATTAATAAGCTCACGCGCCGCATTTGCAACCGTCTTTGACATATTAGAGCCTGTATCTCCATCAGGGACAGGAAAAACGTTTAACTCGTTTATTTCAGTTTCATTATCCTCAAGACATTTTGCAGCATTTATAATTAGATTTTTATAGTCATCACCATCGATTGTGATGTGCTCATTATTTTTTGTCATTAACTTCTCCATTAATTCTCTCTTTCCTCACCCAAAAAGAATAGCGCAACTGTGCTGGGACCTGTATGTGAGCCTATTGTTGTTCCTATATCATTGATAAGAATTTTACCCTTTAGATTAGGAAATTTTTCTTCTATTAGCTCACTTACAGCCGTTGCATCCTCGTAGGCATCTGAATGAGAAATATAGCATCTTCCATTATAGTTATATCCGTTTATAGCATTTTCTTCCATTTTTTTAACAATTTGCTTTATTACACTTGCTTTTCCTCTTATTTTTTCACGAGGAATAAGCTTTCCGTTTCTATCAACGTTCAACAGTGGGCAAATCTTTAATATAGTGCCAAACCAACCGGAAACCTTTGATACTCTGCCACCCTTGACAAAATAAGTTAAATCGGTGGTGAAAAACCAATGATGTACCTTCAGCTTATTTTCCTCTGTCCACTTGTAAAGCTCGTCAATTGACATTCCCGCATCACGCCTGTCTGCCATTTCCATTGTTAAAAGCCCCATACCAGAGGAAGCACCAAGTGAATCTACAACGTAAATTTTTCTTTGAGGATATTCTTCCCTTAATTCCTCCACGGCAATTTTTGATGACGCCACAGCTCCGGAAAGCCCTGATGAGAGCATTAAAAGTATAACGTCCTTACCATTTTCTAAATGATTACGTAAAAAGTCCTTTGTATACTCTATATTGGGAAGTGTTGTTTTTGTGTCAACGCCATTTCTCATAGCATCGTAGAATTGCTTGTATGTCACAGAAGCACCCATATCGTCAAGATGCTCTTCTCCGTCGAGAATATATGTGAACTTTAAAAAATCAATGCTTCGTTTTTTGAGTTCAACTAAAGAAATATCTGCAGTTGAACAGGTCGCAATTACAAAATCGTTCATAATTTATTCCTTTTGCTTTTCAATTAATCGTTTTTGCCACTAGAATTGTATCAAAGCAAGCACTAAAAGTCCACCTACTACATTGATTTTTTTCTCTATATATCAAAACATCAAAATAGAGACAAAAAAAGTCACTCTACGCTTGGTAGAGTGACCTTAATTTTTTATTTTATCGTTACACGTGTGTGTTTTTAAGCGTTTTCATCTGCTTTTTCTTCGGTTTCGCCTGTTCTTGTCGCTTTTTTCTTTTTGCCTTTTTTGCTAAAAGTAATTGTGATTTTTATTCTAAATCCTAAAAATACGATAATTTGGAGTGGAATTCCTAAAGCAAACAATATCCAAAGGTCATAGTCTCCTATTGCAAAATAAATAGTTGCAAGCAGTGACCAAAGCAAGATTGAGGAATATAAAAATACGCCCCTTGCCTTTTCCCATATAGAAGCAAAAACTATCCTCGTAATAGCCACGACGGGTATTGCGTATATAAACACCTGCCAGTAGAAGATTTTGCCACCTGAATATCCCGTGCCGATAGCTATTAATACAAAGATTAAAAGTGCCAAAGTAAATATACCGGCAGTTACAATATTACTAACTATTCTCTTTGCTTTTTTTATCGGTTGTGTTTCTACCTTTTTATTTTGCTCGGAGTGAGGTGTGCATATGTAATCAACAGTCACTCCAAAAAGTTGACTCATTTGATTTAAAACATAAGCGTCGGGAAGCCCGTCGCCTCTTTCCCATTTGGAGATAGCTTTGTCTGAATAATTAAGCTTTTCACCAAGCTCATATTGAGTCATATGGTTTTCTGTTCGCAAATAATATATATTTTGCGCTACTACTTTTTTAAAATCCTTTATATCCATATAGCTTACCTCCTTTTTTAGTTAGTTAATTCTAACACAAATTTATTGATTAGTCAAGAAATTTATTTTTATTTAACAAAAAGTATATAAATTTTAAACTCTGTTTTAAAAAAATGCTCTTATTTTGTAGAAAAAAGAATATGTTTATATTTTTTTAAAAGCTTAAAATTTCTGTAAGGATATAGTTACTTACAAAGAATCCCTTAGGAGTAAATTTATAAGCGCCATTTTCAAAAATTACGTGTCCTGTGTTTAAATAAATCTTTATTTGTGGGTACGCCTCTATAAATTCCACACCAAATATCGCTTTAAATTCTTTTGAATCAACTCCGCTTGCCAGTCTCATTTTTAACATTACATATTCGTCGATTTTTGAAATTTTAGGGGAGGCGTGTTCGTTTTTATCACTTTCCTCTAATAATTTGATGGGCAAAATTTCCTCTTCAAGCTCTAAAATATATTCGTCAACATTAGAAATATATGAATAACGTTCTCCGTTAAAAAAAGAATGTGCAGATGGACCAATCCCTATATATTCCTCACTTTGCCAATATTTTAAATTGTGCTTGCATTCATATCCTTTTTTGGAAAAATTGCTTATTTCGTATTGTAAATAACTATTTTTTGAAAGTATTTCGCACATGGAAAGATATGTATCATACTCCTCGTCCTCGTCAGGTAAAGCAAGCGATGACTTTATTTTCCCAAATGGTGTATTATCTTCTATTTTCAATGAATACGCTGAAATATGCTCCGGATTTAATTCGATTACCCTTTTCAAGGTTTCTAAAAATCTTCCCTTATTTTGCTCTGGCAAAGCATACATAATATCTATATTTATATTACCAAAGCCACATTCACGCGCCATACTATAATTTTTTACGAACGTATCGTAATTGTGTATACGTCCTAACGTAGCAAGCTCGTTATCAAACGTGCTTTGAAGTCCTATGCTTATTCTATTTACTCCGCTTTCCTTATAAGCTACAAGCTTCTCCTTCGTTATAGTTCCGGGATTTGCTTCTATCGAAAACTCAAAGCCTTCCTTCAGGCTAAAATTATCTTTTATCGCATCGGCAAGAAGCTTAAAAACCTCGCCGTCAATAAGCGACGGTGTACCTCCACCTATAAATATCGTATCAAACGTATAATCCTTATATAAAGGAGCTTCTATTGTCAGTTGCTTACATATAGACTTTATATATCTTTTTATATTGTCAACATTAGTGCATGAATAAAAATCACAATAGTTGCACTTTTTTTTGCAAAAAGGAATGTGAATATATAGTCCTAGATTTTTCATTTGTGCTCCTTTCTAAAAACAAGGGCTCGGTTGCCGAGCCCGTTTGATTATTTTTCGCTATCGTCAAGCTTAAGAACAGCCATAAATGCTTCCGGAGTTACCTCAACAGAGCCTAGACGTCGCATCTTCTTTTTGCCTTCCTTTTGCTTTTCAAGTAGCTTCTTCTTTCTTGTAATATCACCGCCATAGCACTTTGCTAAAACGTCCTTACGTAGTGCCTTCACCGTTTCACGAGCAATTACCTTTGAGCCAATAGCCGCTTGAATAGGAATTTCAAATAGCTGTCGAGAAATATTTTCCTTTAGCTTTTCTGCTATCTTTCTCGCTCTTGTATATGCCTTTTCAGTATGAACGATAAAGGTTAACGCGTCAACGATTTCGCCATTAAGCAAGAAATCAAGCTTAACAAGATTAGATGCCTCATATCCTGCAAGCTCATAGTCGAGAGATGCATATCCCTTACTTCTGCTCTTTAAGGCGTCAAAAAAGTCATAAACTATCTCGTTTAGTGGCATTATATAATGAAGCTCAACACGGGATGAATCAAGATATTTCATATCCTTAAACGTACCGCGCCTGTCTTGACACAAATCCATAATACCACCAACAAATTCAGTAGGAGTTATTATGCTTGTTTTAACAACAGGCTCATAAGCTGTTTTTATTGTATCAGCCTGTGGATAGTTTGATGGGTTATCAACCATTATGGTTTCACCATTGGTTTTTTCTATTTTGTAAATAACGCTTGGCGCCGTTGTAATCAGGTCAAGATTAAACTCTCTTTCTAGTCTTTCTTGAATGATTTCCATATGAAGAAGACCTAAAAATCCACATCTAAAGCCAAAGCCTAGCGCTATTGACGTTTCAGGCTCAAATGAGAGTGCTGCATCATTAAGCTGGAGCTTTTCGAGAGCGTCGCGCAAATCGTTGTATCTTGCACCATCTGCGGGATAAATGCCCGAGAACACCATTGGTAATGCCTCTTTAAATCCCTCAAGTGGCTCATCAGTAGGATTATTATCAAGTGTAACCGTATCACCTACTCTAGTTTCCGAAACAGTCTTAATACTTGCCGTTATATATCCAACCTCACCGGCGGTTATTTCTTCTGCCTTTTCAAGACCAAATGCATTAAGATGTCCAACCTCAACAACATCGTATTTCGCGCCTGTGCTCATAAGTCTTATGGTATCACCCGCCTTAAGTGTTCCATCCATAACGCGCACATAAACAACAACTCCAAGGTAAGAATTGTAGTGTGAATCGAATATCAAGCATTTTAAAGGCGCATTAGAGTCTCCCTTTGGTGCCGGAATTTTTTCAACTATTGCATCAAGAACTTGGTCAATATTAAGACCAACCTTGGCAGAAACTGCAGGGCAATCCTCGGCAACTATGCCTATAACGTCCTCAATTTCATTTCGTACTCGTTGAACGTCTGCTGACGGCAAATCAATCTTGTTTATAACGGGCACTATTTCAAGATCACAATCAACTGCCAAATACGCGTTTGCAAGAGTTTGCGCCTCGATTCCTTGAGTTGAATCAACAACCAACAGTGCACCCTCACAAGCGTTAAGCGAACGTGAAACCTCATAGTTAAAGTCAACGTGACCTGGTGTGTCAATCAAGTTTAAAACGTAGTCCTGCCCGTCCTTATGCTTGTAGTTTATACGCACTGCACGAGCCTTGATAGTAATTCCACGCTCTCTTTCAAGATCCATATTATCAAGAAGCTGTTCTTCCATCTCTCTTTTGGTAACCGCGTTTGAATATTCAAGAATTCTATCGGCAAGCGTGCTTTTACCGTGGTCTATATGGGCGATTATTGAAAAGTTTCTAATATTTTTCTGTTTATCGTTCATTTTTTACACCCTTTCGGAAAAATTCAAAGATATTTTATCATATTATGATAAATTGTGCAAGTATTTTTATTGACTTTTTGATTTTGGTGTTGTAAAATACTTAGCGAGGTGATTTTATGAAGATTAAAGGCGCAATTTTTGATATGGACGGTACACTTCTTGACTCAATGAAATATTGGGATACCGTCGGCAAGGAATATCTTGAAAGAAAAGGTATTACAGTTGACAAAAAAACTGAAAACAATATATTAAATATCGGCATTCTACGCTTCTCCGAGTTTTGCCGTAAAAACTATGGTATGGATGTAACCTACGAGGAAGTACTACACGATATACACTCCATTATGGAAGAAAAATATGATACGGTAGTCACGTTGAAAACAGGTGCGTATGAGATGCTCGAAAAATTCAAGCAAAACGGAGTAAAAATGTGCGTTGCTACAGCAACCGAGCAACAAACCGCGAAAAAAATATTAAAAAAGATGGGAATTCTAGAATATTTTTCAGAGGTATTTACGACAACAATGGTAGGCAAAGACAAAAGCTCACCTTTAATTTACGAAACTGCTCTTTCATTTCTTGGAACGCCTAAGAACGAAACGTATATATTTGAGGATGCTTTTTATGCTATATGCACCGCCCACAATAACGGCTTTAAGGTTATAGGTATAGAGGATGCAAATACTGTTGTTCCGGCAAGTGAAATCGCGCCACTCTGCGACTATTTTCTCTACACCAAAGACAACTACAACACAAGCTTTTTAGATTAAAAAAGAACCGCATATGCGGTTCTTTTTTTGTTATGCTACTTCGTTATAAGAAACAGAGGTTGCCTGTTCTGACGTGCCACTTGCGCCAATATATCTAATTCTCTTTTCTTCACTGCCCTCTGTTATGTATGCACAAAGCAAGAGAGGTGTATCAAGGTTTGCTTGTTGCATTCCTAAAATCTTAACCTCTATTTTGTTATAGTCTGCGAAAGAAACATTGACTTTCAAAACTCCGCTTGTGGCATCTCCCTTTTCATCAAGTGGATTTCCATTATGATAAACGCCCGCCAAAAGACCATAGGATACGTTCTCTTTGAGTTCTAGGAATTCATCCATTCCTGCTTGGTTCACCTTGATAGAATAGTTTATTGCATATACTGTATCACTTTCAAATGTAGAGTATCCAACAGGAATAAATAGTGGCTTTGCCGTTGGTTCATTTTCTGGAAGCGTTGCCTCGTTACATAAAGCACAGTAATAATGCTTATAACCATTTTTATAATAGTTTTCATATACAATATCGGCAAGAACGTCGCCTATTGTGTGAACGCTTGGGTCAAGCTCTAAATAAGTAACATCGGTTGAGTAAGGCTCATAAGTTACGCCATTTAGCGAGCTTTCCTTGTTAGAAATAGATTTATAAGCAATTCCGCGATAATCAATACCGCAATCGCATCCCTTTGCTGCCCAACCAAAAGTACCCGGAACTGTGCAGTTTGAAGGTGTAATTACATTTTGCTCAAAAGCATGGCCTATGCCGCTATATAGAACAAAATTGAATGATGAAGTTGTAGTTGCGATAGTAAAATCAGGATCTGCAACGTACAATATTACTTTATAGTCGCCTTTTCTACCATTAAATGCAGAGTTTGTTTTATCATTGTTGATTTTGAAATTATCACTATGCACATACACTGTAAGGTCGCAAAGCGGACCATATTTTGCTCCCGGATCTTTTGTACTTATAACCCATTGCTCCAAAGTATCAATGCCTTCCATCAAAACAAGCGTTGAAAGGTATGAATTTCCACCAAATATTGAGGTGTTGGCACTACTGCCTATGCATCCGCTTGCTATTGAATAGCTACCAACATATATGTACTTAATTGTAAAGGTCTCAGCAAAGCATTTTTTGTCAAGTGTTACGTTTGAATTATCAGGAATAATAACCTCTTCAAGCACGGAGTGACGGAAAGCATCTTCTCTGAAAACGTAAGTATTTCCTTCACCCATTAAAAGGTGCTTAATCGTTTGGTCTGATGCAAAGCTGTATTTATTAAATGTTGCGTTTGCTTTTGTAATATCAATTACAGTAAGGCTTGGGCAGTTAGTAAAGATGCTTGCACTTGTGTTTTCATTGGTACCGGTAGCAAATACTACATCACATGCGCCAACTGTAAGCTTCTCAAGAAGTGGACAATCTTTAAAGTTGTTCTTTATAAAGCTTACGTTTGCTCTGTCCATAAGAACAACCTCTTTGAGGTTTTGCATACCGTCAAACACACCAACGTCTATATTGGTTACGCCCGATGGGATTGTTGCAATTACAATATCGTTTTTAGTATATGTAACGCCATCAATAACGAAATCTTTTAACGCATTGATTGTGCAAGTATATTTTCCCGGCTCGTCAACAATTGTAAGATCAAATATATCGCTTGCAAGGAAAGTACTTGTTACTAAGCCGTTTTCTGTTTGAACAGTAACTATAATCTCAACGTTTGTTGGAGAAAATGCAAATTCATATGTGTAATTGTCTCCACATCTTGCGCATGTTACTCTAACAACACCGAGCTGCTCAGGTGTTGCTTGTATTTCGGTGTTATAAATAGAATAGTTATGTCCCATTTGAGCTACGTTTTCAATATAAAATGCACCGCACTCACAACGGAAATATTGAAGTCTGCCATCTAAGCAGTTGATGTCAGTATATCCCTCAGCTTCAACATACTTATGCTCGCCATTTGGGTTAACTGTACAAGCTGTATAAACTACATCATAATAACCTGTTTCTTCGTTAAGAACCGCTTCATAACCATTTGTTAAGAAGCCGGGGGCAGGAATAACATTACAGCTACCGCCTGTCATGCTAACAGCATATTTTACTTGGCTATCAAGCCAAGCAAAGTTCTCGGGAACTGTTAATTTAGCATCGTAAATATTAATGTATGTTTGAAACTCATTAACGGTAGATCTATTTTGAACAAGAGTGTTACCCTTCAACGTAACATCTGCACCATCAAAAATCTCTATTAAACCATTTTGGCATTGTGCAGTGTTTGCAATAATGTTAGATGTGGTTTTACCCCAAATCTTAATTTCAGGAATATTGTTTGTTAGATGCATATCACTGCTTGAATAAAACAACGAACCATTTGTTTCAACTGTTACATCTTTTCCGATATATATACGTTGGTCTCCATCATAAGAACCATGTCTTGATGTTGAAAATATGCCGCCGTTGCCTGTATGTGTAATTTTACCTTCTCCCAAGAATTTAACGCCAGATCTTGCTGCGCCAAACGCATAGTTTGAGCTTGATGTAAAATCATATCCATTCAAATCAAGAACACAAAGGTTTCCATTTCCTGTACGTTCGGTTGATACTTGGCTAGATGTAGTAATATCTGCACCCAACTTAACATACCATCCACCGCGACCAAGAAGCTCGTTCAAACCACTATAGTCATATACAATTGCACCGGAAGCCTGTTTAAGAGTAATATCCCCTGTGAGAGTTACTGTTTCACCAGGTTTAAAGGTGCTACCGTCGTTTGCATACCAACCTAAGAATTGCTGAGTAACAACTGTATCGTTACCATCGGCATCCTTAATTGTATACTCTTTTGTGTTTAAGTTGTAAATGGTGGTATCTTTTAAGGTGATAACACCGTTTTCATCAGTTTGTGCTGTTGCCTTTCCGTCATAGTTAACTGTGTATGTTGCGGCGGAAACACCAACTGCAAACAAGCATACAGCAACTATTGCAAGAATAGCTGTTAAAAGAATTTTCTTTTTCATAATTTCTCCTTGAACTATATCTTAATCGCATATAATATTAACACGCATGTGAAAAACTGTCAAGATGAACAAAAAATGATGTGTTTTTGTGAAAGTTGTACAAAACAGAAGCGGTTTTATGCCATATATAACATTTTTTAATTTATTTTCTTTCTTATAATTTGGCATATTCACCAAAAAACAACTATATGTTAATTTTTTGTGAATTTTATTGTTTTGACAATCAAAGTTATTACCGCCAACCATGTCTGTGTCTACTTTCCAATTAAATTTTTGTCAAGTTTATTACAAAAATCGTTGGCAAATGCATTTTTTTATGCTAAAATAATTAGGCATATTTATCGATAGCTTTTTATAGGAGGGAAAAATGACATTTCAAATCAAAAATGGCTCCGTTGAGATTGGTGCGAATTTAATTTTAAAGCGAATAAATTTTGAAATTCGTGACGATGAAAAAATTGCAATTGTCGGCAGAAACGGTTCAGGCAAAACCACTCTTTTAAAGCTAATTAGCGGTGAGATTGAAATGACAAAAATTGAAGGCGAGGACTCCTTTATCGCAAAAAGCAACAAGCTGACTATTGGCTATTTAAAGCAAAACCCTTTTTCCGACCTCAATTTAACGGTTGATGAGGAAATAAAAAAGCTTTTTATCGATATTTTAAGAATGAAGGAACGACTTGATTTTCTGCTTTCAGAAATTGAAAAGGGCGAAAATATTGAATATTTGGAGGAATATACCACTTTACACGAAAAATTTGAGAATGTCGGTGGATATTATTACGAAAAGGAATACAATTCGCTCCTTCTTGGCTTTGGATTTTCGCTAAAAGACAAGGATAAGAGACTTTGTGAATTTTCCGGCGGTCAGCTTACTAAGCTGGGCTTTATCCGTCTACTTCTATCAAAGCCTGACATACTTTTACTGGACGAGCCAACTAACCATCTTGATATAACAACAGTTGAGTGGCTTGAGGGCTATCTTGCGGACTATAAAAAAGCGGTTGTAATCGTTTCACATGATAGAATGTTTCTTGATAAGGTTGTGAACATTGTTTATGAAATAGAGTATGGCGAAACCACCCGCTATCCCGGAAACTATTCCAAGTTTGTTAAAACAAAGGAAGAAAGCTACGAGCAAAATTTAAAAGCCTACAATATGCAACAAGCAGAAATCAAGCGCTTGAAAACGCTCATTGAAAAATTCAGAGGTACACCCACCAAGGTGTCAATGACCGACTCAAAATTGAAGCAAATCGAGCATATGGTGAAAATTTCCGAACCGAAAAAATTTGATACAAAATCCTTTAAAGCAACCTTTACCCCAAATCGTGAAACAGGTAAAGACGTTTTGACGGTTAAAAATCTTGAAATTGGTTACGGTTTTCCTCTTTGCAAGGTAAATTTAAACCAATATAAAAAGCAACGAATTGGAATCATCGGCGGAAACGGACTTGGCAAAAGCACGTTTTTAAAGACATTAATGGGTATCATCCCCAAAATTAGCGGTGAATATAAATTGGGTTGGCAGGTGGATGTCGGTTATTTTGACCAGCAGCTTGTTCAATATGCAAGCAAAAAAACTGTGCTAGACGATTTTTGGGATACCTACTCCAGCCTTTCGGAAACAGAAGCAAGGCGAGCACTTGGAGCATTTATGTTCAGAGGAGAAGATGTCTTTAAAACGGTAGATACCTTATCAGGCGGTGAAAAGGTGAGACTTGCTCTTTGCAAAATTTTACAAGAAAAGCCAAATTTCTTAATTCTTGACGAGCCAACTAACCATATGGATATGATTGGCAAGGAAACTCTTGAAAATATGCTAAACGAATTTGAAGGAACAATTTTATTTGTTTCGCACGATAGATATTTTGTAAAAAAGCTTGCAAATTCTTTGCTTGTTTTTGAAGGAAATAGTGCTACTTTTTATGACTACACATATGACGAGTACATCCTAAAAAAGAACGAGGGCACTTTGCAAACGCTCACTAATGAAACAATAATGCCCAAAGATGAGCCCATTAAAAAGGGTAAGGAATCATTTTTAGCCGGCAAGGAAAAAGCAAAAATGGAAAGACGACTTGCCAAGCTGAACGAAAAAATGATTTCACTTGACGAGGAAATTTCTAAGAAGAAAGTTGAGCTTGAAAGTGACGAGGTGGGAAGCGATTATGTCCGCTTATGTTCCTTGAACGAGGAAATTGAAGCACTTGAAAACGAGCAATTTGAAATTCTTACGGAAATTGACGAAATAGAAACAAAGCTAAAGGAAGCGCTTTAAGGTGCTTCTTTTTGTCCGCTTTATATCGTTATATGTTCATATTTGCATATATTGATGTTTGTAGAAATATATTTTGTGTTATACGCCCATTTTTAAATCAATATATAGTTGACAATGTTTTCTTTATATTATATAATGAAGTTAACAAATATTTTTTCGAGGTTTATACTATGAAAAACGAATGTAATGTAAAATTTGATTTAAATACCATTGTCGGCAAAATGAAGGTGATGCACGCTGTAAATAACGGTCCATGTCCTGCGGGCAAAGACCAAAAGCGCGGAAATGAACACGACTACAAGGCATTAAGAATTCCTTATGCAAGGAATCATGATGCATCCTTTGCCGCACAGTACGGTGGAAACCACACAGTTGACGTAAACTTCATCTTCCCTAACTTTGACGCAGATGAAAACGATTCAGAAAGCTATGATTTTGCTTGTACTGACAAATATATTGCACAAACATATGCAGTGGGAACAGAAACCTTTTACCGTCTTGGTACAAGAATTGAGCACGAGGTGAAAAAATACAACACAATAATGCCTAAGGATTTTAACAAATGGGCAAGAATTTGTGAGCATATAATCATGCACTATACAGAAGGTTGGGCAAATGGCTTCAACTACAAGCTTGACTATTGGGAAATTTGGAACGAGGCTGACCTTGACCCTGATGACTCAACCAACAAGCGTTGCTGGAGTGGAACTGAGCTTGAATTTTTTGAGTTTTTCAAAACTGCTGCATTGCATCTTAAAAATCGTTTCCCTCACTTGAAAATCGGTGGTCCCGCCTCATGTGGTAATGACGAGTGGCTTGACCGTTGTCTTGCGTATATGCATAAAAATAATGTTCCACTTGACTTCGTTTCATACCATTGGTATTGGACCGAGCCTCGTGATATGTCTGAAAAATGCACAAGAGTGCGTGGTATTATGGATAAGAACGGCTATGGCAACGCAGAAGCTATTTTAAATGAATGGAACTATGTGCGCGGTTGGGTTGATGAGTTTGTTTACTCAATTGAGCAAATCATTGGCATGAAGGGCGCTGCATTTTCTTCTGCTTGTATGCTTCTTTGTCAGTCTAACCCTGCTATTGATATGCTTATGTATTACGATGCAAGACCAACCGCATTCAACGGCTTGTTTGATATGTATGTATATCGTCCTTTAAAGGGATACTACTCATTTTACACCTTTGCAAATCTTTACGAATTAAAGAACCAAATTTCTTCAAAAAGCGACGATGATGACGTTTATGTTGTCGGCGCTAAGGATGGGGACAAATTTGCCACTGTTATCACATATTACGCAGAAAATGACAACAAGTGGGAAAAATACATTAATATTGATTTTGGCACAAACGAGCTTGATGGTGCAAAAATTTTAATCACAGACAAAAATCAGACCATGGCTGAATACACCAAAGCAAAAATCGAAAATGGTAAGGTTAGACTATTTGTTGAAAGAAACACCATTATCTACATTGAAAAGTAAGGGCTAATATGATAAAGGCAGAAAAACAATTTTATATTTTTGGAATGGGCAATCGCGAAAAGTTTATTTACAAAGCCGGTGGCTCGCTAATTAATTTTTCAACAAACGAAATTATTTTCAGCTTTGACGTTAAGCGTGAAAAGTTTCTTTATGATAGATATATGGTTGTCGTTTGGACAAACGATGGCAAAACATATTTAATAAAGGAAAACTCCTACGGTGCATACTTGTATGATATAACCGATAATGAGGAAAGGCTTGTAAAAACACTTTGCGAAAGTGAATATATAAATCTACCTGATTTTGAGGACTATGAGTACCCCGAGCAATTAAGAATATTACACCAAGAGATTTTGGTAAGCTTTCTAGGGGATTCGCCCGTACCAAACATTTACACATATAAAAAGCCTTGGTATCGCGATGGCGCTATGATGGCGCTTGTTTTAGAAAAGACAAAAAATCTGCATCTTTTACGTTCTTGGGCTTTAAGTGTGAAATCACTATACGACAAAAATAACAAAGGTAACTGCGAGCCTGACAATCTTGGTCAGCTTGCTTTCGTTCTTTCCTTCTTTGTTGATAAAAATTATCCATTAATTGCTGAAATCTATAACGAAGCTGAAAGAATAGCTGATGGTGGGCTTTTAAAGGGATTAACTGACTATGGAAATCACGAAATCTACTCGACCCTGTGGCTAAAATTAGCATTTGATCGTCTTGGCATTAGAGCCGATTTTATAAACATACCAAAGGAATTTGATTCCTATGCCAGAATGTTCTGGATGGACAGAACCGGTATAGAAACAGAAACCCCGTTCGGCAACGAATATAACGAATGGTATCCATACCTGACTTGGGCTGTTTATCACTTCAACAATGACGAAATTCCTAAAGAGCTATTAAAAATAAAGTATCCTATGAGTTGGGAAATTTGCGCTTCCGAGGCGAATTATGATTTAATTGCTCCTTTATCAGAGGAATATGCAAAAAACAAGTGCTCAGCCCCACACTCATGGCATGCGGCCGAAATGTTTATGTATCTTATAGAAAAGAGGGCGCAATAAAATGAGCATTAAAAACGTTATTTTCGATTTTGGTCAAGTGCTTGTTCATTTTGAACCAAGCTATATGGTAGGTGCTTACGTTAGTGACAATGATGACAAAGCACTTTTGGAAGAGGTTGTTTTTGACCGTCTTTATTGGGACAAACTTGACAAGGGTACAATATCTAATGAAGAAACAATGTCTTTAATAAAAGAAAGACTCCCCGAAAGGCTTTGGGATGTAGCCGACAAAATCTATTATAATTGGATATATAATATTCCCGAAATTGACGGAATGAGTGAGTTACTTTCGCACCTTAAAAACGAACACGGGGTTAGACTTTTTCTTCTTTCCAACATATCAAACTACTTCGCTTCACACTCAATGGAGATTCCAATTTTAAAGAAGCTTGATGGACTAGTTATGTCAGCTCCTATAGGAATTGTAAAACCAAGCTATGAAATATTTGACCATATATGTAAAAAATACGATATAGTTCCAAATGAAGCAATATTTGTTGATGACCGAGTTGACAATATTGAAGGTGCTATTGCATACGGCATAAATGGTTACGTTTTTGACGGAGATAGTGAAAAACTAAAGGTTTATTTAGATGGTATTTTAACTAAATAATTAGAAATCGAGGAGTGTTTTTAAACACTCCTCGATACTTTTTTATCATTTTCTTGAATTTATATAGTTTTGAAGCATCAAAAGCCAGTCAGTTTGGATGAAGTCAACATTTTTATCAATTAGCCAACCCCATCCCTTATCAGGCGAATCTGTTAAAGAAATATCATCGCTATGATAGCCGTTAATTATATCATTTTCATCATATATAATTGAGTTTGCCCAAATAAGCAAGCCCTTATCGTGCATTGATTTTATATATTCGTCGCTTATGCATTCCTCGTCATCGCTTTTGAAAAGAATCTCAACACCTATTAGATTTATGTTTCTATTTAAAAGCTTTTCGGTTATTTCATCCTTGCTTCTAACTAGCGGAACAAACATAAGGTCTGGCGCATATTTTTCAACCTTTGCGAGGCTTTCTTCATCCACGTAGGTTTTAACAATGACCTGCTTTTCTACTCCTGCCTTGCGAATTTCAGCTGTTATTCCCTCAACATCCGTCCAAAACTTGTCAACATTTATGTATGCTTTACCTTTTAGGAGCGTCAAAACCTCGCTGAGTGTTGGCACCTTATAGCTTGTTTTTACACTATCTTGGTTAACCAAGCGTTCCTTTTCAAGCTCCTCGGCAGTCATATCGCAAATGTACTTGCTCTTTAAAAACACAGGCTCCATCCAAGGGTGGAAAACATAAAACTTGCCATCCTTTGTCTTGGAAACATCTATTTCTACAACATCAGCACCGAGATTTAGCGCTATTTTGTATGCAGCTAGTGTGTTGCAAGGAATATTTGCGCCACAAACACCTCTATGTGCTGCCAAAAAAGGTCTATCTAGTTCCTTTCGATTTTCAAAAACGCTTTTCGTAAAGTCCATAATAATTCTCCTTCTATTTTAGAAATGTATCGTTGATTCGTATCCAAACATACCTAGACACACCTGAGTCCTTATATGACGAAAACTTGCTTGCAACCTTGTAGTTAATCTTTGAACATTCGCAATGAAAGCCACCGCCATTTATCATATCTGGGTTATACGTTGAATAACTATAGCCATCTTTATCTATTTTTGATAAATTGGTCATAAAGGTGTTTTTAGATTTTAAAAGATAATCTTCATCGCCTGTTAACTCATAGTAGAGATAGTCAGCCTCACCGCGCCAAATGCTCCACGCGTGTCCAGCGCAAATTGCAGGCCCATCGGCATCACCCTCCCAGCCGGTTTCCCACCAACGTAAAGTTGAGCCATGCATTTGACAAATAGGTGTTTTAATTACCCAATTCTCGTGCAAATCGAGTATTTCCTTTGCCTTTTTTATATAGCTCTCACTTCTTGAGATATTCTTGCAATAGTAAAGCAATGAAAGAGCTGTGCAAGAAATTGAGCCATCCTCCATTTCCTCCTCAGTTTCTTTGCTTTTGTCTCCCTCTGTTGGAAATTTTAGCCCTCGGTTATATAGATATTTGGCAATTTTCTCGGCCGAATCTTTGCACATACGAGAAAATTCGACATCGGTATACTTTAAATAGTTAGCCATATCAATAATAGGTATTATTGGCGCACAGACTGTTGTATAGTCCTCTTTTGCGTTGTTGCCCCAATCGACCTCAATTCGTCCATCTTCCTTTTGATAATAAGAAATCAGACACTTGGTAGCTCCTTTTGCATAAATTAAGTATTTTTCATTCTCAAAATACTTGTATGCATCAAGCAAAATTACAATGCCGCCGCATAACTCTTGTACACGACATGATTTATAAACATTGTATGCTAAATATCTATCATGTGGAGAAGATAATATCGTACGCGAAGGTGTAGCCTTTGTCTCGTCCTCTTCTGTCATTATATCAAGTAAATATTTTAGCTTTTCTTCGTATGCTTCAACCTCTCTACAAGTTAGTTTTTCTTTATATTTCATAAGAAAACGTAGCATTGCACTTGCCCAGCTTTGATGCTCACAGAGGTTTGCATTTGTGCGTTCTTCAATTAGCTTAAGGTCTATTGTATCCATTGATTTTTTGTATAAATCTACAAGAGATTTATAGCCATATACAGACACAGGTGCACTATTTTCACCGTTTTTTTGAGGAATTATAGTGGTTTCACCCTCGTTTTTTATAATGTAATTCTCGTTATATTTCAAAACCGTTTTTTTGCCGTTATGTATTTCAATCAAGGAATCGGGACAACCAAATGATTTTAGTTTGATTTGTGTTCCAATTTCTCCCCCACCCACATCATAATCAAGAAAAGGAGTGTTATATACATTTGAAAGAACTTCCAAGGCGCTATCAAATGTTGTAACAGGGAAAATCCCTATTCTTAAATGATTTTCATTGGGTATTTGATTATATGCTCTGTCGAAATTGGCAAGGAGCTTCAAATTGATGAAATAATGTCCCCACGAATGAGGAGAATAATCCATTTTCCAGCCATTTGCTTTATTTAAAATAGCAACTAATAAATTACTACCATTCGGCTTAGTTAGATAAAAATATTTAACATTGCTACCATCAAACGTATACGGAGAATTGAATAAGAATTGATTTTCAAATCCACCACCATTTAATTTACCCATAAAGTTAAATGGTAGATTTATACCATATTGTGATAAGGTATCATTATTTGTTGAAAGTTCAATTATTACCCCAGCGTCCTTCTCTTCAATTTTTAAAATCGTGCCTGTTTTTTCACCAATAAAAGCTCCCTCTTTAAAGATTAATTCGTCAGTTTTATCCTGATATGGTGTACAGCTAGGCTTTTTCCCTTTAGTTACATCGTCTGTTTTTAAAGTATAAGCTATACTAATATCTGCACCATTAAAAATCTTATCCTTTGGAGAGCGTGTGTCTATAATAAAGCGTTCTTTATCTATTTTTAGCACCGTAAGCACCTCTTTTCGAATTTATCTTATCAAAAATGCAATAAAAAGGTGGCGCTACCGCGCCTTTAATATTTTTTGTATTTTAATTGCGGTTATTTGTGGTGGCAAGCTCTTGGTAACTTGACCATTGTATCCAATCTCTACCTCGTCACCTTTAGATATTTGTGTTAAATCGATCACTTTTCCGCTTTCGTCATAGAATATAGTACCTTTGCTAATCTTTACTAAATAAGCACCCGATGCATTTGACGTATCCAGTGCGTTAATATAAATTGCTTCCGATTCTATATTCATAACGCTTCCGTTTATAGTATATTTCGCATCTATCACTTCGCTATTTACCTCTTGGTTTGAATCGTTTGTATCGTTTGCTTCTTCACCGCTATTTCCTCCGCAAGAAATAAGCATAAATGTGAAGCTTAAAATCAATAATAATATTAATAGTTTTTTCATTTAGATCCCTCTATTTATTCTTGCATATTGCTACTTGTTTATTCTAGCATGATTTAGATTTATTGTCAATAAATTAAAATGAAAACAAAATTAAAAAACCTCTTGATTTTTTAAAAAAGATATGATATACTTGTTTAGCATTAAAAAGTAAATACGCAGAATTCGCCTAGTTGGTCGAGGGCGCACGATTGGAAATCGTGTAACCTGTAACAGGGTTCCAGAGTTCGAATCTCTGATTCTGCGCCAAGCAAAAACACCACAAAAAATTGTGGTGTTTTTGTCATTTTCGGCACTACATATTGTATTTTTGTGAATTTAGTCACAAATCGGTCACAAACTATATATCTTCGAGTATCTCTACGATTTTGTCTGCTTCTTTCGGCATTAAATGCGCGTAAGTATTAAGTGTTTGTTCTACATCCTTGTGACCTAGACGTTTGGAAACGGCCACAATAGATATTCCTTGAGATATTAAAAGCGATGCACAGGAATGACGTAGGTCGTGAACTCTTATGTTTTTAATTCCTGCCTTTTCGGCATACTTTTTGAGTCCCCTCTCTATTGTCTTGTCAGGAATAGGTCGGATACCACCAAAAACAAACTCATCAAGATTAGCAGCTATATGGCGTTCTAGCTCTTTGCAAAAGCCCTCTGGTAAGTCTATTGTTCTATTGCTCGTTAAATTTTTAGGACTTACCACTTTATAGAGTCCCTCTTCCGTTTTTCTAGTGATATTTTTATTTATTCTAACAGTTGCATTTTTAAAATCGATATCTCTCCAAGTTACAGCTTGACACTCACCCTTTCTGCACCCTGTTATGTACAGGAACTTAAAAAGCAGCTTTATATCTTCCTCTTCGCAAGCATCAATAAACAGCTTGAATTCCTCCAAGGTCCAATAATCCATTTCTTTTGGAGGTTCGGTGTTTCGCAAAGGTTCAACCTTTACCATTATGTTTTGTATATCATAATAGCGCTCTCCAAACCTGTATATAGAGGACAGCAAGGTTCTTAAAGATTTTTTGTGCCTATATGCATATTGTTCTATTCCCTGTTGCCATTCAAGAACAGACAAAGGAGTAATCTCTTTTATCTTCTTTTCACCAAAACAAGGTATAAGATGCTTATTCAATTTGCTTTGCTGTGTAAGATACGAGCTTTCCTTCACCCTTGTTTTTAGATTCTGTAAATATCCCTCTGCCAAAGTTTTAAATAGCATTTCTCGAGGCTCTTTGCTAGATGCCTCTTTTTTTATTTTCTTATTATTTTCGCTTTGAAACTCTAAATATGCCAGATTAGCTTCTTTTTTGGTCTTAAAGCCAGATAGTCTTTTTTGTTTTTCGACTCCATCTATAATAGCACGAAAGCGCACCGACCATTTTTTATTGTTTGGATTCTGCTCAAAATTTGGCATCTTTTCTCTCCTAACTACTAAAATTCGACATTTTGCCTCATAATAGTATTATCAACTATTTTGCGAGGTATAATTATGAACTACAAAAGCTATCAAAAATCACGCGATGCAGCGTGGCAAATTCTCATTGATTTTAAAATTTCATCTCTCCCGGTAAAGATAACCGCCCTCTGCCGCGAGCTTGGTATTGCGGTAAAGCTTACCGAAATAAATTCAGACAGTGATGGTTTTACTTTCATAAAGAACGGTGTACCGGTAATCGTGCTCAACTCTAACTGCAAAAATCCAAGCCGTCTGCGCTTTACCTGCGCCCACGAGCTCGGCCACATCATTCTTGGTCATGTTGGTGTTTATGAGCTTGTCAACCGTGAGCCCTCTGCCACAGATAATCCTATCGAACGAGAAGCTAACGTTTTCGCCTCTCGCCTCTTGGCACCTGCATGCGTTCTATGGGGATGCCAGGTTAAATCTCCCGAGGACATAATAAAGCTCTGTGATATAAGCTACGCTGCAGCCGAGTATAGGATGCAGCGCATGAATGTCTTATATACAAGAAACAAATTTTTAACAAGCCCTCTCGAACGACAAGTCTATGAGAATTTTAAGACGTTTATTGAGAAACAAAACGGCTAATCTTGATCTTTTCGATATTTAATCTCTTTTTCCACCATATCTATCGCATTATCCAGTGAAGAAACAAGGCTCAATCTTTCATATTCTTCAATCATTCTTGAAAAATAAGTTCTCGTTTCTCTTCTTAAAAGTTCCATCAATTCAGCTATCTCTCTTATTATGTCAGCCTCGCTATCTTTAGATATAGTGAACTCTTTTTTCACAAAATTTAAGAGTTCATTCATTGCATCTAAAGTACTCTCATCATCTTCAAACGCAACAAGCTCGGAATATTTGGTATATCTGCTATTAAAAAACGCTTCTGCTTCTTCTTTAGACTTGAACATTTTCATTGTTTCACAATATTCAATGAAATGATTTTTTAATGTCCTTTCAAAATGGCTCTTTTGCTTTTCATCTATTTCGCAGGAAAAAGCAACACTGCGATAAATCGCATAATAGTACAAGATAAAATCTAACAATGCTTTTCCCTTGTTCAAATATTTTGCTTCCGCCATTTGTGCCGTCATAGCAACACCGTAAAAAGCTGTTTCGACCAACATATCAATATCGTTTGAAAGCATTTTTTTAATTCTGTCGGGATATTCATAATTGTACTTGTCAAAGATGCCTAAAAATTCTTCATCACTTTGTGCAAAAAGTAATTCGCATATCATATTTGAATAATCACTTTGTGAAAGCTGTTTAGGCGGTGTATCTGTAATTATGCCGATAACAGGCATGTGCACTGTCTCTATAAATTCAACATTTTTAAACAATTCGCCTGCGAATTTGTCAGAAAGCTTTGTTTTTAATTGGTCGTGGATTCCATACACAAAATAAATAATTTCTGCATTTATTATTTTTTCGTTTCCCTTGTGTATCAAAATCATTTTAAGCATATCTTCTTCGTGCTTGTAATAAGCCAAAGGATTGCCTATAACAGTAGCCAAACGTTTAGCACCATCCATCTGCGAAAAAATTTGAGCCCTTTCCTCTTGCGTTAAATTTTTCGCCATCTCGTCTAATGGTTTTAACTTCGCATGTTGTGGTTTTTTAGCTTTTTTTGAGGGAGCTTTTTTATTCGTGAAAATTAATAGCAGAATAAAGGCTACCACACTTGCTACTAAAACTAAGAGCACAAAAATAGCCACTAACACTGTTAAGAGTATCCATTCATCACCTGAACGCATTTACGTTTCACCCTCTCCTATAAATCCGCGTCAGGCAGATTCTTTATTTTTTCCCACTCTTCCTGGGTAATCTCCCTCTCTTGGAAGGAGCCGTCTCTTGCCGCTATTTTCACAAGCACAGGCTTATCCTCAATATTAAGGAGTCTGTCAACCGCTTCCTTAATAGGTCCCTCTGCCCTCTCATAGGCGGTAATAAGTCGCCAATGCTTTTCTTTTAGTCCTGCTCCTGCAGGGCTTTTTTCTTTTTGCAGTCTTTCATCGGTTTCGCCAAGTAAATACTCAACAGACACATTAAAGTACTGCGCAATTACTATCAAAGTTGTACGGTTTGGAATCGTTCCAACATCTTCCCATCTCTTAAGCTGGTTTTTGTTTATTTGCACATCTTCACTAAACTGTTTTCTCGAAATTCCCTTTTCATTTATCAAATTCAAAAGTCGTTGAATAAACATCTCTTTTCTCCTTTCGTAAAAAATCAACAAAAGAGGACACTATTTTTTGTGCAACTCTACAAAATTCCACTTTTGTGGAAATTATTTCCTCTTTTCATCTTGCAAAATCCACTTTTGTGGATTAAAATAAAACTGTGGTTGTACTACTTCGGTTTTATACTACCACAAATATTTTAATAAGTCAATATTTTTATGAAAGGAGCTATTTATCATGCCAACAGGAAAAATCATCAAACAAAAACGAGAGGAGATGGGCATTACCCAAGAGGACCTTGCCCTCGCATGTGGTATCTCACAGGGATATGTAACTGCTATTGAATGTGGCCGTAAAAATCCCCCTCTCCCACTCGCAAAACAAATCGCTGATGTCCTCGGTTGCAAAGTCGACGATTTATGTTAAGGAGGAGCCTATGGCAGAATACTACGACAAAATCGACATTATGAACAAGCTCGGCTGTGGAGAATCCAAAGCTATGGCAATTATCCGTTCCATAAAGGACTACACAGGCGACATGCTCAAAATTAGAGGCAAAGTGCTCGTAACAGAATACGAGGCTTGGAAGAACCGCCCTCTGCAAAAAAATGCATAAAAAAATAGCCCTCTCAAAGCTGGCACTTTGAAAGAGCTTGAAAGGAACGAGGTAAACCGTCCTTATAAAGAGTTTACCACAAGAATATTTAAAAATCAAGAGGTAAATTATGTCCGTAATAGAAAAATTAGAATTAAAGCTGTCAAAGAAAATATGCCTTTTCAATAAGCTCCTTGACCAAGGAAAGACTCTCTCTGAGCTCGCCGAGCTAAAGGATGATATTACAAAACTGCAAATCTCTTTGGCAGCACGAAGGAATCCAAAATGAAAAAAGAAAAACAAACCGAATCCAATGGCGCTAAAACATTTTGGTGGTTCAAGCTCCGCAACAATTTTTTCGACGACGATAAAATAAAGCTGCTTGAAAAAGCACCAAACGGTGAAAAGTACATAGTCTTTTTATTTAAGCTCATTTGCAAAAGCATAAAGACGGAAGGACTGCTACGATACTCGGAAAAGCTACCATATAGCCCCCAGATGCTCGCTGATATCACTAACACAGATATCGACGTTGTCCGTTCGGCTCTCGTCGCTTTTGACGAACTTGAGCTTGTCGAGGTCTATAAGGACGGCACCTACTTTATTGAGCTTGTTCCGAACAACACAGGTAAAGAAAGCGAGAGTGCTGCGCGAATGCGCCGTATAAGAAAAAAACAGCAGGAAAATTTATTACCGTCACATTGTGCGCACATTGTGCAACATTGTGATGTAGAGAAAGAAAAAGATAAAGAATTAGAGTTAGATATAGAATACAACAACAGCGCGCATACGCGTGAGGAAAATCCTGTTGAAAACTCTTTAGACACTACTCTCAAGTATAGAGACGTAGCCACTAAAACAGGCGCAGCCTATCTCTTTATATCCGATGCACAATTGGCTGACCTACAAGCTCGTTTCAGTGAGGAAACACTGGGCTACTACCTAAACAAAATTGCAGAGCTAAACATGAATGAATACAAATATGGCTGTTGCGATTATGAACAGCTATTGCGTCTTGAAGAACAAGACAGAAAGGTGCGACAAAATGAATAAAAGAAAATGGTATTACTTTGCCGAAAGCAACCGTAAAAACGGAAAAATAGTAGCCTGCTACACCGAGTCTGGTAGACTTGACAAAGTAGCACTATTGTTCTGTGGAGAACGAGGCTATTGTAGCCTATACCCTGTTTACTACAACGGCCTTGACACCATTGAAAAGCCCATTTTCATCCCCGCCCATAACTACATAACAACACGCAAAATTCAAAAATTTAAGGAGAATTAAAATGCCAAAAGAAATAGCCGTTTCCCTTTGGGAACATACAAAAGAGGAAGCAGCCAAGCTTCCTGATGGAACAACTATGCTAATCTATAACCCTATCACAAACGATTATAAAATTGAACACGCAGGCAAGCACAGCTTGGCAAGGGACAAGCATGCCGTGCCTCAGCTCAAATATTTCACTTTTGAGGAGGTAAAGAGTGAGCACTGACGAATTAGTTGTCGATAATTTTGCAGGCGGTGGTGGAGCTTCCACTGGCATTGAAATGGCAATAGGCAGAAGCGTTGATATCGCTATCAACCACGACCCAGCTGCTATTGCAATGCACAAGGAAAACCACCCCAAATCAAAACACTATTGTGAGGATGTATTCGACGTTGACCCAATTGAAGCATGCAATGGAAAGCCTGTTGCTCTTGCCTGGTTCTCTCCTGACTGCAAGCATTTTTCAAGAGCCAAAGGCGGTAAGCCTGTAGATAAAAAAATTAGAGGGCTTGCTTGGATTGTTCTTAGATGGGCGTACCTTGTGCGCCCTCGCGTTCTAATGATGGAAAATGTGCCCGAAATTGTAACATGGGGTCCTCTCGGAGAAGATAACAAACCATTAAAAGATAGGTTGGGCGAAACCTTTGATGGCTTTCTCGCTGCTCTGTCACGCATTGGACTACCACGTGAACACCCTGCTTTTAAAGAAATGTGCGACACACTCGGCATCTCTCCCGACTCTGATATGGCAAAAGCCTGCGAAGAAGGTCTTGGCTATGTAATTGAGTACCGAGAAATTAAATCGTGCGACCTTGGTGCTCCTACCACTCGCAAACGATTTTATATGATAGCACGATGTGATGGCGCACAAATTATATGGCCAGCTCCTACGCATGGGGACAAGCACACTGAAGAGGTTAAATGTGGCAAGCTCCTTCCTTATCGAACAGCAGCTGAGTGCATAGACTGGTCAATTCCAGCACAAAGCATTTTTGAACGAAAAAAACCTCTTGCAGAAAAAACACTCCGCAGAATTGCAAAAGGCATACAAAAATTTGTAATTGATAATCCCGAGCCGTTTATCGTTACCGTAAATCACGCCGGCGAAGGATTCAGAGGGCAAAATATTAACGAGCCGTTGCATACAGTCACAGCGAAACACGGGTATGGTATCGTAACACCCACGATTATGTGCAATAACACAGGAAATGCTGGAGCAAGTGTGGATTCTCCCTGCCCTACTATTACCACTGGAAACAGAAATTACGTGGTGGCACCTTCAATCGTTCCTATTGGATATGGAGAACGAAAAGGACAAGAGCCTCGCGTCAATGATATAAAAGACCCTCTCGGCACAATCGTTTCAAGTGGTAAACATTATCTCTCAATGCCTATTTTAACAACCTTTAACCAAAACAGCAAGGGGGAAACCGTTGAACGTCCTCTTGATACTGTTATGGCAGGCGCCACTCGTTTTGGAGTAGTTGCACCAACCATTATTCAATATCATTCAGAGCAAAAGGATAACGAGGTAAGAGGACAAGACATCTGCAAGCCACTCGATACAGTTGATACGTCGAATCGCTATGCCCTCTCTGTTGCTAACATTATGAAAAACTATGGAGGCAATTATAAGGGTGCAGGAAGCTCTGTAGATGCACCACTTGATACAGTAACTGCTAAAGACCACAACTCTTTAGTAACAGCTCATATCTTGACGATGCGTAAAAATATGGATGGTCAACCAATGGACGAGCCATTAACAACTATCGCATGCAGCGGTGCGCACCATGCAGAGGTACAAGCGTTTTTGGTAAAGTATTTTTCAAACGGACAGCCAAAGCCTGTAGATGAACCACTCGACACAATTACAACAAAAGACCGTTTTGCAGTCATTACTATTCACGGCGAAGAGTACATAATCACGGATATTAAGATGCGCATGCTCCAACCAAGAGAGCTATTTAACGCTCAAGGGTTCCCAAAGGACTACATAATTGATAGAGCCGGAGGCAAGTCCTACCCAAAATGTGAGCAAGTAAAGCGTTGTGGTAACGCAGTAACACCAGATGTGCCAAAAGCCTTAGTCCAAGCAAATCTTCCCGAATTATGCAGAGTAGTATAATTTATTATATGCACAAATGTTCATACTTTGACAGAAAGTGAGGTATTATGCCACTACGACTAACCGAAGAAGAATATAACCGCCTCTTTAAAAAGCGAGGCGGTTCCGTAGGGACAGGCGTCCCCGACTGTCCGACTAAACGCAAAAACAAATACAACGCCAAAAAGGTGCTCCTTGACGGCATCCTGTTCGACTCTCAGCACGAGGCTGACAGATACACCGATTTAAAGCTTATGCTCCGTGCCGGCGAGATAACCGACCTCAAGCGCCAAGTCAAATATGTCCTCATTCCGGCTAAGCGTGAGCCTGACAAAATAGGCCCTCGCGGCGGAAAAATAAAGGGCAAGGTTATCGAACGCGAAACCTACTATAAAGCCGACTTTGTTTATAAAACCAAGGACGGTACCGAAATTGTTGAGGATGCCAAGGGCTACCGTGAAAAGAGCTATAAGCTCAAAAGAAAGCTTATGCTCCGGGTCCACGGCATAAGAATCAAGGAGGTATAATGATATCATGATATCAAAAGAACCAAGGCTCCTTTGTAAAGGGAGCTGTCGCGAAGCGACTGAGGGATTACCCCTCTCCGAACAGCTAAAACAAATCAAATATTTATACGTGGAGAAATCCGATATGGAAAAAACCTTTATTATTACATATCTTGCCATCTCCGGGAGAGAAAGGCAAGCAAAAATCAAAGCCCCCTCTAAGTACAGGGCTAAGCAAATCTTTTATTTAGAATACCCAAAATACCAAATTTTAAGAATCGAGGAAAAAACAAAATGAACGAAATTAACACCCTAACACTTGAAATTATGCAGAACACCGGCATTTGCGACATAGAAACTGCGCAAGAAATTGCCGAGCTCGTTATAAACAAGCTTGACTACCATAAAGAACAGCCAAAAATCTCTCCCTTGGCGCTTATCCTGGCGCAAGACCTACAAAAAGTAATAACGTCCTGCGACTACGACTGCGACACCTGCAGATATGGAGAATTTAAAGACGTTGAATTTACCCCAAATTGCCTCAATGTAAAAACTGCCGAAGCCCTAATCGCCCTTGGATGGACTAAGGAGATTTCCCACAATGAAGGAGTGAATGATATGGAAAAATATACAGAAGTATGTGGAGATAACAGGTTTGAATTAATCAAAAAATACAAAGAAAAGCTCATAGAAGCAACCAATATTGAAACAAGCAAAGATGAAATGAACGTTATTGACAGTGTTCTTTTTAGATTTTGGCAAATGGGTTGGCTTGATAGACTTGAAGAATATGAACAATTAACAGAGGACTTTGAACGTGCATTGTACTACGCAGGCAAGAACAACAATGTTTGTAATTTCTGCACAAAAGATTGTGGAGAGGTAGTTGATGGAGTTAGACAGGCGTGCAAAGGCAAAGAAGTTTTTTTATGAGTGCCAACCTAAGTGGCGTGGTATAAGAGAGCCAAAAGCAGACGGTGAATGATATGGCAGAGTATATTGATAAAAATGAGTTGTTAGCAACTATAAATAGAAATCGTGCCGAAGCGCACAATGAAAGGTGTGCCCAATTATTGGAAGCAATACTACAAGCACCCACCGAAGATGTCGTACCAAAAAGCGAGGTTGAGAGATTGGAAGGGGAGTTAATATTAGCGAAAGCATTGGCAAAAGCAAGATTAGACGCAAAAGAGGCTATATTATGCAAAGAGGGGCAAGAATTTGTCGCAAAAGCCAAGCAAGAGGTTGCACTACAAATTATAAACGAGTTCAAAAACATGGTTGTAGAGTATGTGCAAGAGAGAGATTTATTACTTGTAGCATTTAAGAACGCAGTAGCATACGCAGAAACCGAACTCAAAAAGAAATACATAGGAGACACCCAATGACCATAATTCTCTCAATTAAACCCTACTACCTATACCTCATTTTGATAGGCAAAAAAACTATCGAGCTACGCAAGAGCTTCCTGCAGCGCAAGGAATGGGACAAGACAGCCTTTCTCTACTGCACCAAGGATAAAAAATCCTTTGCCGAGATTCCCGAGGAGGACCAAGGATGGATGCGCGACAAGCTTGGCAAAATTGCCTGTAAAATTGTCGTTGACAAATTTTATAAATTCATTCCAACAGAAAATGGATTTAAAACAGAAGGCATACATAGCCCAAGGGCTCTACACGACTCTCGTTTAAGAATATATCAAATTAAAGACTATCTTAAAGATGCACCTGGCTATGGCTGGCACATATCATATCTAACGCTCTTTGAGCCACGAGAAATAACAGAATTTGTGCATGCTGCGGTCAAATTTGGCAAGGTGCGTACAGCCACCATGCGCAAAGAAAGCCCACCTCAATCCTGGTGTTACGCGTTGAAGGCTACAGCATGAACAAACAAGAAGAATGGAAAAAATGCCCTGGGTGCTTGTGTAAAGAAAAGTGCCCACCTCGAGGACTTGACGGATGCCATATAATGGGCTGTGCCGGCAGAGCGCCTCTTGAAGAAATAAAAACCAAGGAGAAAAGCAATGGAACATAAAATAATTATAGGCAGTATTGCCCTCTGCGCCTTGACTTTATTTGTTATCTTTGGCGCTATCTTGTACGCAATATTTTCCATCGGCGCACGCTCAGAGCCTAAAGAGGATTACTACCTCATTATACACAAAGAAAAGCACCCAAGGAGTAAAAAAGATGAGTAAATTACCCGAGCTTGAAAACCTCATACATATCGCCCATGACGAGGATGCTCTGCGCGACTCTAAAAGAATAAAGACAAACGGCACGCTTTGGCCCTCTTATTGTAGGGACAAGCTAAAAGAGCTTAAAAAAGAACGTCAACAAATCTTAAAATCCCTTCCTCTTAAGAATCTTACCGGGGAGGAAAAAGAAATATTTTTCCTGCGTTTTGTTAAAGGAAAACCGGTCCGCGCAGTAGCAAAACGCCTGCATTACTCCCCATCAACCATTCATCATAAAATCGCACGTATTTGCGACAAATTGTCTCCATCCAAAGCTCTATGAAATACCAACCCTTAAAGCCTCTAACAAACATCTTTTGCCGAAATATGCACGTTAGAGCAAAATTACATAGAAAAACACGCAGCTGTTACACTGCGTGTTTTTTATTTTGTAGGTCTATATTAGTTAAACACAAACTGCACCTTTTTTGTGCTGCTTGCTTTTGTCGAGGTGGAGGAACTCTCCTCCTCTTCCTTTGGCTTTACCTTCTCGTATAGCTCTTCCCTCTCCGTCTTGGTTAAAAGATAACATTTTTTAACATAGCTCATAACCATTTCGTCGTTTTCCTTGTCGCTATATCCTAAGCACCTTAGTGCCAAAGACGTTTGCACCTTGTTAAGCCTTAGGCTCTTTATGTAAGCCTCTATCTTTTCTCGGCGCGATTGTTCTGCATCGCCCTTAAGGTTCTTCGCATAAGCAACAATCAATGCCATATCCTCAATTCCCACAACCTTGGCATAATAAGCAAAATTACTCTTCTCGCCTGTATAGGTATATTTGGTGTCCTCAAGGTAATATTGACTAATCTTTCTGAGCGCATATGCCCTCTGCTCATCACTAAGTTTTTTATATGGTAATGTCTTAACGACATTCGCTTGTGATTTTTCGAGCTCTTTAAAGGCGTTTTTAAAGACGTTTATATCTTTTTGGAGTAGTTCTACCTCTTCTTCGTCAACTTTGATAGAATCGGGTATTTTAGCCTCTAAAGGCGTATATTTTACTCCGTTTTCCTCGTCCTCATCACTCTTTGTCATTTCAAGCCTCATAAGACGGTCATATTCACGCCTTAAAACCGCGTCCTCAAGTTCAAGGTCGTATTTACCATATAGCAAATCAAGACTCGCAGAAACGGCTTTATCGTCGCCCTTCTCTATTCCCGCCTCAATCTTTTCCTCAAGACTCTTCTCGGACGGCTCCTTGAACCAGGAGTCCACCCTGTCTCCAAACGAAGGAGAAACAATGTCAGTAACTCCCTTAGCAAGTTTATAAATATTTTTTGTAGGTGCACCGAACACTTGTCCCACAGCATAAATTGCATTTCTTGCAACTGTGTTTCTCTTCTCGCTTGTTATCTCTTTGCCATCTGCCGCGTCTTTTACCATATCAATAACGTCATTGACTGCACCCAAAACGTCGTTAAACGTACCATAAAATACGTTGTTAACCTCAAATCCATCCATTAAGAAAGAGGAAATTTCCGAAACAACAGGGAACATGCCGAGAAAATTGCCAAATACATCCTTCAAAATGTCCCAAAAAGTGAGTTCATCATCCTCATCCTGATGATAAAATGCATTGAATAGACGTGCAAGGAGTGTCATATAAGCACAGGAAAGAATTACAACTGCTGTGTACTTACCCACCTTTTTTCTCGCTTGATTCCTTAGCTTTTCAAGCTCGGCAACCTTTGCCTTGTCGCCATTCTTCATAGCAAGCTTGATTTTATTTTCGAGTACACTACAAGCCACTATGTTCTGACAAAATCCGCTTAATACCATATGAGCATCTGTCTTAAACATAGTGAAGCCCTTCATTATCTCGTTTTGGCTTCTTATAGCAGCGCTTCTTGTAGATGCATATTGATTCTGCTGAGTCTTAAGGCCAAGCTCCTGTAAAAGCTCGCCTGCCTTAATCTTATTTTCCTCGGTTCCTATCTTTAGACCAAATCGCGCCTGTGCTTCCCTTTGACAAGCTAAAAATTCAAGCATAACCATAACACTATCCACAAACTCTATTGGCTTTGAAAATATCTCGCCAAGCTTACCAAGCTTATCCGTCAAGGTCATTGCCTTGGTTGCTCCGTTTTCATATCGACGCACCTCTGCCCAAGGACAGTATTTTGCGGTCTCCTGCCATAGCTTTTTATAGTTAGCAGGATTTAAAATACCTGTGGTACCATAAAGAATTGATGTAGCATTGAGCTCTCCAAAGCCGGCGATTAAGGATGATGCCTGTGTTGCCAAAACCTTAACATTGGCACCAAGTACAAAGCTTGCATATCCCTTGCGCATTGCGCCTACTATTGCATTAAATGGGTCTGAGTCCTTATCAACCTTAACTATATCCTTGCCAAGCTGAGTCATATAGTCAAAAGCAGACTGTGCCTTGCCCTTTTTGGTAAACGCACCGTGATAGAACGATTGCTCGTCAACAAGCATCTTTGCAGACTTGTATTTGCCCCCGGGCTCGGGGTTTATATTTGCCTGCATTATCTTGTCAAAATTCTTAATTGTTGTGTCTATGTGTACGTAAGTTAGCAGCTCCTCTGCATGAGCAAGAAACTCCTCAATGAAATTGCCAACCTCAAGCATAGTTGTAGTTATTTCGACACGTTCCTTATTGAACGCGTGATTTCCTATGCCTCGCGTGCCAAAGAGCTTTTGCATATCGTTTGTGCCCTCAAAATGCAGTCGCTTTAGATGCCAATAATCGCCCGCAAGTACATTAGATACACCATTTACACGTATGTCCTGCTCGTATTTGAGGCGCTTGCCCTCTGTATTATTCCAATTTTGTATCCACATAGCAAGGTCCTTGACAGGCTGTGGCAAGCTTTCAAATGCTTGCTTTACTGCTTCCTTTGAAACAGGAGACATATAGGTGTATTTACCTGAATTATCAACCTTTAACGCATAGCCCGATTTTTCAAGTGAAAAGTCATCTTTCATAGTTCTCGTTGCAAGATACAAAGTTACTAAGTTAATAGCAGGAAGCTCAACGTCTTCAACCGTTTGGCTCCTTAAATCAACCTTCATTCCGCATGTAGCCTTTAGCTTGCCACTAACAAGGCTGTCAAAAAGCTTCTTGTCCTTTTTGAAAAATTTGTCGATTTCCTTTGCTATCTTCATTTTATCGTAGGAAAGCGCAACCTGTCCCTGCTGTAAATCATTAACAAAGCGTGTAAATTCTCCATCGGGGTCGTTTCCATCCCAAATAGATGCAACCGCCAAAGGAGACATTAGGTACTGTCCTCTGTTTAGCATTTTTTGTAAAGGAGTGGAGCTCTCAAGCGCCTCTGATAAGATTTCAAATTCCTTTTGAGCAATATCTACAACCTCTACCCACTTACCGGAACGGTATACCTTGCTGAAATTCTTAAACACATTTTTTAAATGTGCAAGCGTTCCACAAAGTCTACGGAGCTCTGTAATAGATAATTCCCTCTCTGTACTTGCTTGGTCTCTAAAATACTCTATATTTTCCCTTATTTGCTCACTATATACGTCAGTGAGGAGCTCGTTTTCCTTAGTGTACCAAGGAGCTAATTCAACAACTATCTCCCTGGCTGATGAAAGGTTGATATTTCCTCTGACTTGTAGCTTGCCTATCTTTGGAATTATATTCTTAAACTCTTCAAATTTCGGTTGTTGAGCAGTTGAATATTTGTGATTTTTAATATCTCGGTTTATCTCTATTACCTGGTGTATGATAGCAAGCTCGGCACGTAGTCGGTTCTCATCCTGCTTAAACTCTTTTCGATATTCCCTGTGCTTTTCAAGCGCCCTTTGGTGCTTGTTAATTACATTAGCAAGCTTTGACGCCAGCTCGTCATCCGTTTGGTTCTCCTCAAGAATTTGGAAAATATCGTCAGCAAGCTTCTTTTTTGCTTCCTCATATTCTTCCTTACCCATTCGATCAGAAAGCCTTTGTCCCTGCTCCTCGTCTATGTATTTCTTTGTGTTCTCATAAACTTGGTTAATTTCATTGAGCGCATCAAAATCATCAATCGCTAATATGTTAAATCCAAGCTCGTTAAGCTTCAAGGCTGCATCCTTAATAAGAATAGCATTATCGCCCTCTCTTGCTTTCCACCTGGATGTAATTTTTAGCTTATCCCTCTTGTCAATGCGTTCCTCTATTGATGACAAATCAAGCTTGTGCATAACGGACTTAAGGACTGTTTCAGTTTTGTAAACATTAGAATCTCCCAAGACTATATTTTGCATTATCTTCTGTGCAATATAGCTTGAAAAGCCTTTTTTATCATATCCGTTTACAGAATTAACCTTAGAAAATACAGTTGAAATAATGCTCTTTTGTGCATCCTTAGTCAAAAATGCAACATCGTCGCCGAGATTTTCAAGAATGCCCGAGCCATCAATAGCATCACGTATAAGCTGTCTTACCTTTCCCTTGCCGGTATAACCACCTTTACGGCTTGTATATTCTGCCTCGGATTCCTTTCGCGCCCTCTCCGCTTGTTCAAATCGTTCCTCGTTAGTTGCATTATCATTTTCGTATCGAGTTTCTGTCTCAAGCGTACCTGTTTCGTCAAGCAAAGCATTGAAATTATCCTTGCGCGCCTGTTCTGCATCCTTCCTTTGCTGCATTTCTTCAAACACAGGATTAGGAATTGAAACATGTATACCATTCTCCGCCTCTTCAAAAACAATATCGTCATTTGAGGATTTAGGCTTAGAATAGCGGATATCAGGGTTGTCCCCATCAAATGTGCCAATATTGTCCGTTGCGGATTTTATCTGTTTGGAGTCAAATATAACATATGCATTTCCTTCGATTCCGGTTTTTGAATCCTCGCCAGGAACAATCAAGCAATCATAATTGTTTTCTTTAAGCCAATTTTGGAAATTGTCTTCATTTACGCTAAACAACACTGAGTAATCCTTTTTACCATTTTCAAGAATAACATCCTCGTCATTCATCATCTCTTGGGCATATTCTTGTGCTTCTGGAGAACCAAGACCATGCTTCTTTCTATATGCATATCTTGTCCTTCCTCTTTCGTCGTAATCGTAAATTAGAAAGTCTCTCATCTGCTCATCGGTTATATTACCAACATCAAATACTTTCTCAGCTTTTATATATGCCTCAACTACTCTTTCCTTGCCTCCTCGCTCTTCGGTTCTACGCGAAGCAAAGCTATCGGCAATTTCTTTGTTATCAACAAAATAAAAGCCTTCTCCTAAATGACTTGTTTGTATTTTTTCATTCTTGAATGTGTAAAATTCTGCATTAGTACCATGATATAGCACCTTTGGCGTGCCATCTTCATTTAAAAATGCTTTATTTACAGGTTTGGGATTAAAATCTTTATCATATTGCTTGACAATTTTGAATAAATCGGATATACTATAGATGGTAGCAAGTTCGCCCTCAGTTAAGCCTTCCTTATGGAAGAGAACACTGTTAGGCAAGTTTGCTACTTTTGTTATATCCTTCAATTTGTATGCTCGTGTAAACACTTCTCTTTCGTTGTTTGAAAGAGCTTCCTCCACATACAACTTCAAAAGATATTTTTCGCCAAGCTCTTCGTATATAGTATAAAAGCTATGCATAAACGAGGTGTTTGGCATTTTACTTTTACTATTGGGCAACGAAATTACCGTGTCTAAATAAACTGCATTTTCAACAATAGCATTTATATCGTTCACTGCGATATTTGATTTTTTATCTCCGACTGATTGTATAGAAGTTTCTCCTCTAATATCTCTGCTCCAAGAAATTATTTTTCCAGTATCGATATTTTGATTTTTTCCAGCTTTGAAAATATTTGATGGCGAATGTTCTACAACTTTTGCTGTTGATTTATCCTCACTTCGCCAATCACCATACCAAGCACGGAAAAATGGAGACTTTATACCAAGTTCTTTGTAAAACTTACGCGCCCATTTCTCAGCTTTTTGAATATCTTCGCTTGTAAAATCGTTTACGCTTTTTTTCTTTCCATCTTGAGCGATGGTACGAAGAGTCTGCACATCTTGCAAGGTTATTTGTGCTTCATCGGTTGGCTTTTCCAACGAAGCAACCGACTTTCTCTCATTCTCAACCTCAGCGCCTTGCTCCTCATCCTCACGGCCGATTTGTGATATTCTCACACCGCCCTGGCTCTTGTCTATGGCTTTACCAAATTTATTTACAAGCTTATTTAAATATCTTGCACTCTCTCGGTCCACCGAGGGATTTTTTATGCCCTCTCCCTGTAGGGGCAGGCGTCCTCGACTGTCCGTGCTTTTGGTTACAAGAGATTTTAACCCATTAAATATCTTTTTTGCAAGAGGTAAATTTCTCTCTGCAAGCTTGTTTATCGCATACTCGTCACCAAATACAACGCCGGCAAGGTCAGCTGTTAATTCCGTTCCTATAACGTATTCTCTTTTTTGTAAGCTCATATTTTTCGTTTGACCCTTGTAAGTCTCTCTTATTGCCTTTTCCCTTGCTTTAACGTCGCCTATTTTCTCCTTAAGAGCTGCAGGCGCCTTGGGGTCATTTGCTATCTCATCAAGCGCTTTCGCCATTTCAGCATAAGCACGTGTCCCCTCGGTAATGTGCGCCACCTCATGTACAGCAACAAACTCGGCAATTTCCTCACCTGTAAAAGAAGCGTTATTGTTTATGTAGATAATTCCCTCGTCAGGATTATAAAGCGCGTTGTTTTTGCCTATCTTGTCGCTAATAACAACACTTGCCCTTTCCTTGAGCAAGCTCTCAATCGTACTCTTTGCCTTAGATGCACCCTCGCTAATTTGGGTGTCAGCTGATACAGGCGCATGCTCAAGCACTGCGGATATAGCCCTTAAATTTGAGGACACTGCCCCATCATTCGAGTCAGCTCGCAAATCCATCTTAATGGAGCCATCGTCATTGAACGCATTTTTAAACGCGCCCATTCCGTCCATATAGTTCTTTCGTGCAGTATCATCCATTGAGCTTAGCTCTCGTGATATGTCCGTTAGCGCATCATCAATAGCCTTGTCATACTTGGCGTTTTTGTTCGCATCCTTGCCGTAGTTTTTTGATACCTCGCTTATATAACTAAACGACTCGTCAGCCCTCGAGGCTCTTATGCCACCTCTGGCGCTATTTCTCATAGCGTTAACACCGACGTTTGCACCACCAAATATGGAGCCAACAGTACCACCAAGCAAGAACGTACGTCCCAAGTTCGAAAGCGAAGCCGCCTCTTTGTAATTTTCACCGATGTTTTTGTCTACTCCCGTTGCGAATTTAAGCGCAGGGTCAATAAGGTCAGCTGCAACCTCCTCGGCGCCCTCAGATATAAACGTTTCTGCAACCTTTCCAATACCCTTGGACGTAAACTTGCCAACCTTAGTCCCGGCAAGCGCCTTACCAACAAGCGATGTGCCATCACCAAGCACAAAACCGCCTATTTTCTCTGTCGCCGCCTCAACAGCACCGGTGCCGACACCATAAGCAAGTGACTGATAATATCCTGCTCCTTCGTTAAGCGCCGACTCCATAGCGTTACCACCCGCACTTGCGCCTGTCGTTGCCATACCTATTGTAGGACCTGCACCGGGAATAAACGAAAGAGCAACGGATGGAAGCATCCCTCCTATCGCCTCTCCTCCCTCTCGTACAAAAGAGCCTACCTTGTTACCGTTAAAATACGAGTTCTCACGAATCAATTCAGCTCCTGGAGTATTACCGAGCAAATTGCCAACAACGTCATACGCAATATGATTGCCTATATTTTCCTTAGCTTCCTTACTAAAAAGCCCAACACCTGCACCAATGATACCGGCGCCTGCATCGTATACTCCCTCAGCAGCCTTGTATAGACCTGTTCCCATACTAAGGCCTATGTCTTGATATGTCATTAAAGCTTTACCAAGCCAGCCAAGCTCATCGAGCTTCTTTTGCGCCTCGTTTTTCATTGGTCCCTTGAGCTTTTTTATTATGTTATCTATTGCCATTTTTTACCTCTTGTATATCGTGGTCAATTATTTTTTTCTATTTTTTTAGCATAGCTATATACTTAGTCTTCAGATTGCTTACTCTTTCTATTTCAGATTCGTCCGCCGAGGCCGGTTCAAAACTGTCTATTAACTCTATAGCCCTCTGCTTGCTAATTGCTTTGCCATAAACAACAGCTATATACACCGCTTTTATGGCATCTTCATCACCATTTTTTATTGCTTGAGCGATAGTAGCTGATACATTCTTCTTTATTTCTTGACTAGTGTTATTCGCAAGTTGCTTTTGTGCAAAAGAGGATATCGAAATAGCTCCGCTCTCATACTGTCCTAGTATAGAGTTGTACTTAGATATTAATTCTTCCTTATTTTTTTCTTTTCCTAGCAACTCGATATAATCCTTAACGCTAACATCAACGTGCTCCCCGGCACGCTCATAAGCATTCATTAGCTCATCGTAACCGATTACTCCGTTCCCATAATTCGTTATCGCCGCCGATAGCTCTGCATCCGCTTTTTGATTTTCAACGTTTTTGTAAGCGTTTTTTAAGCTATCTCTTATATACTCCTCGCTAGCGTTGTAGTAAGAATCAAGAGCGTTCTTGTCAATTACGCCGTCCAGGTATTGCTGTAGGTAATCCTCAAAATTCGCTTCTGCTTCCGTCTTTTCCTTGTCCCTCTTTTCTTCCTCGGCTAATACACGCTTAGCGCTAATATCTGCTATCGCAGAGTTTGTCGAAGCCTTCGATTCGGTAAGCGCCTGACTATAAGCAGAAAACACATCATTTTTTGCATTGTCATTAGCTTGTATAATACCGGCTCGCGCAGCTGCCCCCTTGGCATAAAGGTCAATCAAATCACTTTGTGATGCACCTGTGGTTATCCCCTGCATTTTAGCCAGGTCCTCTGCCTTTTTTTCAGCCTTTTCGCTTGCTACGTAATTATCACGCAAAGCACTTGCCTTCTGTTCACTTAACCTTGCCTCTGCATCCTGACGTTGGCGAAGGAGTTCAGCCTCTTTAAGGTATTGATTATAGAGGGCGCGGTTCTCCTGCTCATCAAAGGCAGACAAGGTTTCGCCCTCCTTTGGCACCTTTACCTGCTTGTTATTTTTCAACCAATCCTGATAGTCCTTAATTGTTACATCAACCATTTTCTATGCACTCCTCTCTATTGCCTTCTTCTGTAGGGGAGGTTATTCCCCTTTGAGGGGAAATGTCACAATGCGACAAAAGGGTTGCTGCCCCGCAAGGGTCTACCCTCCCGTCTTGTGCTTTTACCTCAGCACAAGCCTTAAATTTCTGCAAAATATCAATCTTGCGTATTTTGTTATGGCGATAATCATTAACGAGCCACATACAGCTCATATACATTTGCATTACTCCCCCTGCAACATACATAACAATCTGCAGAGTGTTCCAAATTATTGATGCAACGTCAACCTCGCTAACCAACGTAACGCCAAAGTAGCCAAACACGATGGCCATAATAGCTCGTATAACTAAATCCGTTGCATTTTGTCCCGAGGTATATTGCTTTTTGGTTTTACCAAAGTTGAATGGGTCGTCAGCATTTGCTCCCTCCGCTGTAAGATTAGATGCAGTCAGTGGCTTGATTGATAGATTCACCGCCTTTTTATACGCCTTCATCTTTTTTCTGTAGATTTTTTTGGCACTCGCATCAAGCGTTGGTTCTTTGCTTACTCCGTCGTCATCAAAGCACTCTTTATAACTAAGACCCTCGCGCGCTAAAATTTTACACCTGATTTTTTTGATTTCTCTTTTGGTTTCGCTCTCGCAGTACTCGTCGAGTTGGTCAATGTAAGGCGCTATTTCGTCAACCGTTTCGCTATGCAATTTTTCGGTTGCAACAGTTCTTTCGTCACTCTCGCCTCTTTGTATACCGATTGAGCGGAAAATACCGTTTATAAGTATGCCTACAATCATAGAAAGCACACCCGTTGCGATTATCTCACCAACAGTCTTTCCCGTCTGTTGGATGCGGATAAGAGAACTCGTAATATACACAAGGGATATAAGGACTACCGCAACATAGCCTGCGTTTTTATAAAAAATCTCAACAAACGTTTTCTTTTTCATACATTATACCCTTCCTGATAATCTGTTAAATGCCTCCTCCATTGCATCAGCGTTGGCGTTGGCACTTTTTTGGATTAATAAATCTGTTTTTATCTTTTTTATAAGCATCATAATTAAAATGTCGGCAATTTCTCCGATAAGTGCAAGGAATGAGAAAATCAAAAGGTCGTTGAGCAAAGCTTCGAAAAGATATGAGAGTAAAAACACAACTCCGAAAACAAAAATCCGTGAGTTGATTTTTAATTTCCCCATCAACTTGATAACAACAATAACCGTAATAATCACAATTCCGGCACTTATTTTCACCTTGTCGGGAACAGTCTTAACATATTTTTCTTGATGTATTAAGAAAAACGTAAGAGCTGGGCCAATGGATGCAAAAAACGATGCAATGTATAATAAAACTATTAAAATTCTAGCTTTCATTCTTCGTCTCCCTTTTTCAGCTTGTTAAGGAGCAACGTCATCTTTTTGCCCTTGCCTGAGCGCACTATTTCTGTGTTTGCCGAAAACCCAAGAACTATTACCTGCGCCATTGTTTCAATCGTTTTGCTTTGCTCTGCTATTTGTTTTTCAAGCGTAGGCACGTTTTTAACCGAGTTCTCTATTTTTTCTATATTTTCGCGCATGATTTCATTGCTTTTTTCAACACTTTGGTTTCGTTCCTCGTCTTTTTTTGAAAAAGAAGCTATTAAATTCTTTATAGCTGATATTGCCCGAGCAAGAGGGGCAAGCGCCAAACAACTTGTTACAACAGCTGCACAAACGCCTGCAACCACAGGCACAATTTTTTCCTTTATGTAGGTTTTTAGGTCAAGGTCCTCTTCGCTTGGTGCATTATCATTTTGGGCAGTTTCGCTCTCTTGTGACGTCGAGACGCCGTCCTCTACAATTACCGCTTCGCTATCCGTGACGCTCTCATTCTCCGTAGTATCTACGGCTAAAAGCTCTTCTGCTCCACCTGTAAAGCGGAAGACAAACACAAAAAGCAAGGTAAAAGCCAATACAATTCCTATTGTTATCAGTGTCTTTTTCATAATTCTTCTTCCTCCGTTTTTTCGGCTTTGTAGATAGGCACAATATAGCCGTTTTCTACTTTGTAGCCGAGAATAGCCTTCTCCAGTGGGAGAAGGGGGACCGCGTTAGCGGTGGATGAGGTGTTCCCATCCTTCAAGGGATATTTTCCAATCTTCCTAAAATCCTTATAGGTTGGATTTGTTTTTACTCTTTTCTTTCCATTTTCGTCTATGTACTCGATTTTGTTTTCGGTATTTTTTATCAAAGCCCCATTTTCAAGGCTATAAACGTTTTCATATGGTAGCATTTTTTACCTCCTATATTCCAAAACTACCTCGGTGTCACCGTCTGCAACACCGTAAATCTCGTTTGTCACCCTTGCATATCCGTCAACGTGCGGTGCAATTACAAGATATTTTGAGCCCTTGCGCGTCTGGTTTATCCACGGCTCTTTTATTTCGTTTCCGCTCTCATCTATGTATTTCACGGTTATGTTTACCGTATCTGCCTCCTTGGTGGAATAATAAACCGCGCTTATCGGTGCGCCACCAAGATTGCCCGAAACCGAAAGCCTATCACTTTTATCCGCCTCTAGCGTTAACAGAAGTAGCTCCTTGCCAAAATTCGTATCCGTCAAATCGTGCTCGAGCGGTGTGGCTCTTTGTACCAATACTGTTAAAGGGTTGCCCTCGTTATACTTTTCTGCTATCCAATTTCTAAACTCGGTAAGCGTCATTGTGCCATTCGTTCTAAAAGCTATATAATCATCTGCACTATACAAAGCAAAAACATTTTCTTGCTTTGACATCGTATCCCAGCTCATAGGCACTTCAGAAAAGTAATTGCAATAGCCATTATTTAAAATTTCGGTATTGTGATACCACTTTTGCCAAATATAGTTATTGCCGTATCCATTTTGACTCGCCCAATTGTGTGTTGTAATCTGATTTCCGTTCTCAAACTCCTTATAAAGAGAGCCCTGCCGGTAA
>SVRK01000011.1:0-3964 GCA_015064855.1 Oscillospiraceae bacterium
GGGCTTTCTTTCCTCCAACCCAACTCATAAAGCTGTTCAAAAATTCACCTCCTTGGAGGCGAATGCGTAAAAAAATAGCCGCTTGCGCAAAGCTACGTGCTTCTACGCAAAACGACCTCCAGTGTTTAATTATTTTTTGTTAATTTGGAACATGCACATTACGGTAATTCCGATCATGCCGCCAACGATGAGACCGACAAAAAACCACAGCATCACATACCACCCATCCCTTCATCAATAATTTCCTCGGGGATGTCAGCCTGTACACGATATGCACGGCTGTTACTGTCATAATGCTTCGACTGAATTTCCATCGTTCCGAATTCTTCTGCCGACATCTCATAGTCGCCTATGAATGCAATGCTTTCCTTACCATCACGAAGACCTTTCAGCTGATCCTCTGATATAAGGAACTCTCCTTCTGATGTTGTGAGTATCATATCTGCAAGAGGCGCATTCTGTAAGAAGTAATGCATTGTATTTCGATACTCGATCTCCGCTTTTTGCTTGATTTTATCTTCTTCAAGGGCGGAGTGAACGGTTTTGGTAAAGGTGTAAGTGTCATCGATAAGATTTTTAAATCTGAGCCCTACCTCGACCATGAGGTTGAGATCATCGCAATAGCAGAAGAAGCCACCTGCTTCGCAATCAGTGTGGAGCCTTGCGAAGTCACGATCATTCTCAAAATACTTGTTGAAAACAATAGCCCACTCATAACCGTTTCCGTGGGTGCAAAAACCACGCTCGTCACGGGCAGGCTCGCCGATCCGTTCAGCATACTTATCGAATGCTTCCTGACCGTAGAATCGGTATTTTTCGTCTACGAAGGAAAATGGATAGCAAAGGCTGAATGTGCCGTTATCATGGTCTACCAAATAAAACGGAGCACATTTTTCATTGAATTTTTCAATTACGCTTTTGTTATCCATGATCACATCTCCATTCCGTATTCTTCTTCGGCTTCTTCATCATCGGGGGAGAGACCTGATCCGATACCTTCGCCTTCGCCCTCACCATCGTCCACAGAGGTGATATTTACATACTCACCAATAATGCAGAGGGCTTTATCGTAACTGTCTGACTCATAAATGCGGTCACACATTTCTTTTGCCTGATCTGCCAATCCGTGTTTGCGAAGTGTTCGGGAAGCGATTCCCATGAGGTTGAAGATATTGCCATCCTGACCAATCAAGGCACAGTCGGGCTTTTTCTTCTGCTCGGACTCATCGTTTCGCAAAGGGCCGCCGAGCCTGTTGTCCACATAATCCTCAACCCACTTTGCGCTGAAGGTTCCGTGAGTAGCAAGGCGCCACATGGCGAGTTTCCCGATATCGAGCTTTACGGGCTCAAACGGGAACACAAGATTGGTGATTCCTTCGTGTTCAAAAGAATAGACATCATCGAGCTTGTATTTGGTACCTTCAAGGAGGATGCCCTCATCTGTGAGCATTTCATTTATGCCGTTTACCCAATCTTCGTGGGGCTCGGCGCATCCTTGAAAGATAATACCGCCGTTGATCTTGCCTTGCCTGAGTTCTGTGGTAGTAATTTTATTAACCATTTTCGATCTCCTTTAATACTTTTATTAGTTTGTTGCCGATTGCTGTCACCACGTTTGTTGTCACAGAGTTGCCCGCCATTTTATACAGCTGACTTTCGGGTATACCTATCTCCACAAGAGTGTTGAACTGCTCGTCAGAGAAGCCTTGCAAACGGAAGCATTCAAGAGGCGTTAAACGGCGCACAACCCCGTTGTACTCGACTCCCATGCGGTCTTGTGCCGTGAGAGTGAACATCGGCTCGTTAGGCTCCTTAATTCGCCTTCCTTGCTGCCTTATGTTTTCCCTGAAAGGAGTAATAACGGCTCTTGCATCCGTAATGATAACGCCTGAGTGCTCACCTCTGTGCTTGCTGATACCGGAGTCCTGTCTTGCGGTTATACATCTTGCTTGATGTGTAACCATGGGATCGGGATTCATGTCCACAAAGTAGAGACCAGTCTTGGCGCCCCAACCGCCGCCCTGCGATGTGATACAGGTGCTTACTCCTTCGGGGAGGTAGACTCTACATCCTTGGCTGCCGGGGACGATTTGCTTAAGAGTTTCTGCACCGCTTTCTTCGAGAGGAAATACTTTTCCGGACAATCGGCTATCAAGATATCCGAAAGCGTACACGCGCCTTCGCTGTTGCGGTACTCCGAAATTCGCCGAGTTAAGCACGCGCCATTCGATACTATACCCGAGTTCATGAATTTCATGGAGGATAGTTCTGAAAGTTTCCCCGCCGGAGTGATTGAGAAGCCCCGGCACGTTTTCAAGGAGAAGAAACTTAGGCCGTTTGGCTTCAGCCACCCTTGTGATTTCATGAAAGAGAGTTCCTCGGGTGTCGGCAAAACCAAGTCGCCGTCCGCTGACGGAAAATGGCTGACAAGGAAATCCGGCACAAATGAGGTCAATGTCGGGTAGTTCATCGGTGTTAATTCGTGTGGCATCATCGCAGAAATATTCACCTCCTGTTCTGTATAATGCGCGGTAGGCTCTCTGTGCGTACTTATCTATTTCACAGAAACCTACAGGGACAAAAAAATCGCCGACATTGGTGAGTCCTGTGCGGAATCCACCAATGCCGGCGAACATGTCAATATATTTAATTGTTATGATCCCACCCCCTTACATGCTGATAGGATTGTCTTCGGATATATCTTCCGTATGACCTTCAGCTTGGATTTCTTCGGGAGTGAGTTTGCGGAAACTATCCACGCCGGGAACGGCGGCGAGTGTACGACCGTTATCCCATTTCATATGCAGTTGACCTTCATCGTCAACATGCTCGACTGTTCCTCTTGTACCTGACGGTACAGGATCGTAGGGATCGTTCATCGAAATCAGCTCGATGCGAGTTCCGGGAGGGTAGTGATTTTTGATACGATTTACTTCTTGGATGCTCATGTATCTCCTTTCTGATTTTTGTTTTTTCTTTTTCTGTACTTCTTAATGAGTAGGGCTACGGCAATGAATAACATGCTTCATTTTTGATCTCCTTTCTTGAAAATAAAAAAGAGGACTGCAGAAATAATATCTACAATCCTCGTTTTAGACACAAATAGTTTACAAATATTTTTTTGAAAATAACGAAAAAAGGGGAGATTGTGCGACTGAAAAATCGCAAAATCTCCCCTGAAAAGTCGATTATTTAAGTTCAAATCCCATCCACACGGCGTTTTGGGCGTTTGGCATCTATTAAAAGCGCACTATGAAAAATGGGTACAAAAAAGCCCAGAAGCCTTACGACATCTGGGTTTTTTGGGGTGGCATCCATTAAGGATGCACAATATGGGTGCGGAGGCGGGATTTGAACCTCGCGACCTCCGGGTTATGAGCCCGACGAGCTACCAAGCTGCTCTACTCCGCGATATGTCTCTCTAAAAAGAGAGAATGGTGCCGATAGCCGGACTCGAACCGGCACGGGAATTGCTTCCCAACGGATTTTAAGTCCGTGGCGTCTACCGATTCCGCCACATCGGCTTATTAGCCTAATAAGTATAGCACACAAAATAATAGTTGTCAAGTGCTTTTTTAAAAAATTTTTAAAGCCGAATTTTGACGGTGTATTTTATATTGTATTATACGCGTAGCGCACGATTTTTATTCCAAAATTTCTAAATTTTAAAAAAATTAAAAAAGGTCTTGCATTTCTAAAAAACATATGCTATAATTTTATAGTCCAATAGGGGTGTAGTTCAGTCGGTAGAACACCAGTCTCCAAAACTGGGTGTCCAGGGTTCGAGTCCTTGCGCCCCTGCCAAAACAAAAAGGTCGCCAATCGGTGACCTTTTTGTTTTGCAGATAGAAGAGCGAGGACTCGAAGGGGAAGCGGTGTTGAATGACAGTCCGGGGGACTGTCAGATCCCTAGAAAGGCTTTGCCCGCAGGCAAAGGAGTCCTGCGCCCCTTGGATAAGCCGAT
>SVRK01000011.1:3974-51619 GCA_015064855.1 Oscillospiraceae bacterium
TTTTGCAGATAGAAGAGCGAGGACTCGAAGGGGAAGCGGTGTTGAATGACAGTCCGGGGGACTGTCAGATCCCTAGAAAGGCTTTGCCCGCAGGCAAAGGAGTCCTGCGCCCCTTGGATAAGCCGATCGGCGACCTTTTTGTTTTGCAGATAGAAGAGCGAGGACTCGAAGGGGAAGCGGTGTTGAATGACAGTCCGGGGGACTGTCAGATCCCTAGAAAGGCTTTGCCCGCAGGCAAAGGAGTCCTGCGCCCCTTGGATAAGCCGATTTCCACCTTTAAAAGAAGAACTGTTGTACAGTCATCTATTGAGGGAGACAATATAAAAGTTAAATACGTTACTTGCCCAAGAGTAACCGGTCGAAACATTATAGTTGGCAAGGGCTGTAAAATTGACCTTGTACAATATAGCGATAAAATTGAAATTTCAAGAAGCGCCAAGATTGGCAAAATAGAGAAAATATAAGAAAATCCAAGCTAAAAGGCTTGGATTTTCTTTATTCCTCTTGACATTTTAAGCTTCTTGTGATAAAATAACAAATGTTATATAATGATTGATATACAAGGGGGGGACTTTATGCCGCCAAAGGTAAAAATAACAAAAAATGATATAATAGAAGCAACACTTGAATTGATTAGAAAAAATGGGCAAGACTCAATAAATGCTCGCAGTATAGCCGACGCTCTTAACTGCTCAACACAACCGATTTTTTCCAATTTTTCGAGCATGGAGGAACTTGATAGCGAGGTAATATCCTTGGCGTACCAACACTATCTTGGATTTATAGAAGAAGAGATAAAGGGTGGAGAATATCCGAAATACAAGTCGTTTGGTATGGCTTACATTCGCTTCGCAAAAGAGGAAAAGGAGCTTTTTAAATTGCTTTTTATGTGTGACCGCTCAGGTAAGGACTTAACTCCAAACGCTGATTTTGAAGCGTCCGTTGAGATGATTATGCAAGCCAACGGAATATCAAGAGAAAAAGCATCTCTTTTTCATTTGGAAATGTGGGCTTGCGTTCACGGTATAGGCACAATGCTTGCAACCTCATATTTAGAGCTTGACAGGGAGCTTATCAGCAGTATGCTGACTGACGTATATCTAGGCTTGTGTCAAAGACTTGCCAAAGGAGAGATGAAATGAACGCAATAAAAATAGAGGGGCTTACGAAGCATTATAAAAATATAGTTGCAGTTGATAATCTTTCTCTTTCGATTGAGGAAGGAGAGCTTGTCTCGCTTTTAGGTGTGAACGGAGCAGGCAAAACCACAACCATAAAAATGCTCACAGGTCTTACAAAGCCAACAAAGGGAGATGCGTTTTTGCTTGGCAAAAGCATTATAGAAAATTCAAGCGATATTAAGTCACTAATCGCGGTATCTCCACAAGAAACCGCAATAGCAAGAGGGCTTTCTGTATATGAAAATCTTGACCTTATCTGTGGAGTACATGGCTTAAAAAAAGAGAAAAAAACTGAAAAAATACAAGAGATAACGCATCTTTTAGGTCTTAATGAGGTTGTAAAAAGAAAGGCAGGGAAACTGTCCGGCGGTTGGCAAAGGCGTTTAAGTATTGCTATGGCATTAATCAGCGAGCCTAAAATACTCTTTCTAGACGAGCCAACCCTTGGTCTTGACGTCCTTGCAAGAAGCGATCTTTGGGATATAATCCGCGCACTAAAGGGCAAAGCAACCATAATTTTAACAACCCACTATATGGAGGAGGCCGAGGCTCTTTCAAGTCGAGTTGCTATAATGAAGGATGGCAAGCTTATTGTCTATGATACTCCTGAAAAAATCAAGGAAATGGCAGGAACTGATAGCTTTGAACAAGCCTTCGTCAGCATTGTCAAGGGGGTGACAAAATGAGGATGTTAACGTTTGCAAAAAGAAACTTTAAGGAAGTTTTGCGTGACCCACTGAACCTAGGATTTGGCTTAGGCTTTCCACTCGTTTTGATACTGCTTTTAAGCATTATTCAAGCTAATATACCCGTTTCCTTGTTTGAAATTGAGCACCTGGCACCGGGCATTACCGTTTTCGGCCTTTCGTTTATGACACTTTTTTCTGCAACCATAATTTCAAAGGACAGAGCAAGTGCACTTTTACAAAGACTATACACAGCGCCGATGACTCCTGTTGATTTTATACTTGGATACATTCTGCCAATAATTCCGATTTCAGTTATGCAAAGCATAATTTGTTATATAGCTGCCATTATTTTAGGACTTGATATAACCTTAAATATACTTTTAGCAATTCTATTTATAATACCGATTTCCGTTTTGTATATAGCCATGGGATTGCTTTTTGGAAGTATTTTAAACGACAAGCAGGTTGGCGGAGTTTGCGGCGCGCTTTTGACAAATCTTTCTGCTTGGCTATCAGGCGTTTGGTTTGACCTCGACCTTGTAGGGGGAGTATTAAAAAAAATCGCATATGCTTTGCCATTTGTACACGCAGTTGAATTGGAGCGTTGCGTGCTATCCGGTGATTTCTCTGGTATTTTGCCGCATCTATGTTGGGTTTTTGGCTATGCAATAGGGATTTTAATTTTAGCAGTATTACTGTTTTTAAGACAAATGAAAAAGCAATAAAAAAGTGCACCAAGGGTGCACTTTTTGTTATTTTTCTCGTGATAAAAATAGGGTAATCAACGTATAAAGCGAGGTTGCAATTAAAATACAACCGAAAACAACGGCTGCAACTTTTTGCCATTCAGTTATAAACATAAGGCAGAAGCCAAGTGCAGTAATAACAATACCAACAACAAGAGTAATTACAAATTCGACTGTTGAATTGTATCTTGCAAATTTGGTAAGAAAGGCTTCAACTATAATGGCAATTCCAATAGCTATCATAAGATATGGCACGTAATTAAGCAAAATGTGAGCAAGCTTATCAACCATAAACAAAATACCAAAGGAAACAGCGCCGATACCAACAATTGCCTCGCCTGTGAACCAAGACCTATATTTAACCATAGAGTTGATAAGATATAAAGCTCCTGCAAAGCAAAGTGAACCACCGATTAGCCAGCTTAAGCCATCGCCAAAGTTAAGTGAACAGCAGAACAAAACGCCAAGAACCAAGGTGATGCTTGAAACAACTATGGTGCGCGTTTTATTTTTCTTTAATTTATCAGGTAACATAACCCACCTCGAAAATTATTTTTTATAATTATAGCACATATGTTTTAGTTTTTCAATATTATATATGCAAAAAGACACCTGGTTAGGTGTCTTTTTTACTTATTATAGTGAATCTACATAGTCGCAAGCGGCAAGAGCAGCAACAGCACCGTCAGCACAAGCGGTTGCAACCTGACGGATGCGCTTTGAACGGCAGTCGCCTGCTACAAAAATGCCTTTTTTGTCTGTTAGGCAATTCTCACCTGCATCAACGTAGCCCCAAGCATTTAAGGAAATTAGGTCGGCAACTATCTCGTTTTGTGGGATAAGACCGATGGCAACAAACATACCGTCAATAAGTATTGTACGTCGTTCCTCGCCCTTCTTTACAACTATTCCGTCAAGAGTGCCATCACCCATCAAGGACTCAACAGTTGTACCAAAAATAGCTTCAACGTTATTCTTTTGCGCCAGTAAATCTTGTAGCTTCTTTTCTCCTGTAAAGCTTTCAAGGTTTTGGATAACGTAAACCTTTTTGCAAAGGTCAGAGAGCATAAGAGCCTCTTGCAAAGCGGAGTTTCCACCGCCTATAACAGCAACGGTTTTGCCTGCGTAAAATGCTCCGTCACAAACTGCACAGAAGGAAATACCCTCGCCAACAAATTCGTGCTCACGGTCAAGTCCGAGCATACGATGCTTTGCACCTGTTGCAACTATAACGCTTTTGCCCTCGAAATCACCCGAGTCAGTTTTTACAATTTTTATATCGCCGTCAATAACCTCGGTAACCTCGGCACATTCAACGTCAGCGCCTTGCTCCATAACCTGTTCAATCATTTTTTCAGCAAATTCATTACCTGAAAGAGCCACAAAGCCGGGGATGTTTTCAACCTTTGGAGAATAGGTAATTTGCCCACCAAACGTTGCCTTTTCAATGACCAAGGCGGTTTTATTTGCGCGTCTTGCGTATAGCGCGGCGGTTAAACCTGCCGGGCCACCGCCGATTACAATAATGTCGTATAACATTTTAAAATCTCCTTTAAGGATTTTCAAAGATAGGGTGTTGATGTCAACACCCTATATATCTTTAATTATTATGCGCCGATGTATTTCTTAATATCGGAAACACCTGCATATTTTGTAACGTTTCCATCCTCGATAATTACGAGTGTTGGAGCGGTCTTAATACCGATTTGTTCAACTAATTCCTTGTTTTCGTTAGCTAAAAGCTTATCGTACTTAACCCCAGCCTTGTCAAGGAGTGAGCAAGCAATCTTGCAGTTAGGGCAAGTTGCAGTTGTGAATAGGTAAACGCCGTCATTTGCGCTTGACTCGCACTTGCAAGCCTTTTCTTCCTTTGCAACAGCCTTTTCAGCCTTGTTTAATTTTGAGTTTTCAATGTTGTAAACAAGTCTATCCTTGTACTCTTGCGCCTTACCATCGTTCCAGTTTTGAACAGGACGATAGTAACCAGTAATACGGCTGTAAACCTCGGTTCTTGACTTACATTCTGGGCAAGAATAGTGCTCACCTGCGATGTAGCCGTGAGTTTTACATACAGAGTATGTTGGAGACATTGTGTAGTATGGGAGCTTGTAGTTTTCTGCAATCTTGCGAACGAGGTCAGCAGCTGCCTTCCAGTCAGGAAGCTTTTCACCTAGGAATGCATGGAATACTGTACCTGAGGTGTAAAGTGTTTGAAGCTCATCTTGAATATCAAGAGCAGTAAAGATATCCTCTGTGTAGCCAACAGGTAAGTGTGAGGAGTTGGTGTAGTAAGGAGTATCGTCCTCAGTCTTTGCAGCTGTAATGATGTCAGGGAAGTGTTTCTTGTCGTGCTTAGCAAGACGGAATGATGTTGACTCAGCAGGAGTAGCCTCAAGGTTGTAAAGGTCTCCGTACTTCTCTTGGTAGTCGGAGAGCTTTTCTCTCATGTGGTTGAGAACCTCTTTTGTAAACTCTTGAGCCTTTTCTTGTGTTAAGTTTTCTCTAATCCATTTAGCATTGAGACAAGCCTCATTCATACCAACAAGACCGATTGTGGAGAAGTGGTTAGCAAATGTGCCGAGGTATCTCTTTGTGTATGGATAAAGACCATTTTCAAGAAGTCTTGTAATAACTGTACGTTTAACCTTGAGTGAACGAGCAGAGATGTCCATGAGTCTATCAAGACGAGCATAGAAGTCCTCAGCGTCTGTTGCAAGGTAAGCAATTCTTGGCATATTGATTGTAACAACACCAACAGAACCTGTTGATTCACCACTACCGAAGAAGCCACCGGATTTCTTACGAAGCTCACGGAGATCAAGACGAAGTCTACAGCACATTGAACGAACGTCGCTTGGCTCCATATCACTGTTGATGTAGTTGGAGAAGTAAGGTGTACCGTATTTAGCGGTCATTTCAAATAGAAGCTTGTTGTTTTCTGTTTCTGACCAGTCAAAATCACTTGTGATTGAGTATGTTGGAATTGGGTATTGGAAGCCACGGCCGTTAGCGTCACCCTCGATCATAATTTCGATAAACGCCTTGTTTACCATGTCCATTTCCTTCTTACAATCCTTGTACTTGAAGTCAACCTCCTTGCCACCGATAATACAGTTGAGCTCAGCTAAGTCGGCAGGAACTGTCCAGTCAAGGGTAATGTTGCTAAATGGTGCTTGTGTACCCCAACGAGAAGGAGTGTTTACACCGTAAACAAAGGATTGGATGCATTGCTTAACCTCTTTATATGAAAGGTTGTCAACCTTTACGAAAGGAGCAAGATATGTGTCAAAGGAGGAGAATGCTTGTGCGCCTGCCCACTCGTTTTGCATAATGCCAAGGAAGTTAACCATTTGGTTGCAAAGAGTAGATAAGTGAGATGCAGGAGCAGATGTAATCTTACCGGTTACACCGCCAAGACCCTCTTGGATTAATTGCTTAAGTGACCAACCTGCACAGTAGCCTGTGAGCATTGAAAGGTCATGAATGTGAATATCAGCGTTACGGTGAGCGTTTCCAATTTCATCATCGTAAATCTCAGATAACCAGTAGTTAGCAGTAACCGCACCGGAGTTTGAAAGGATAAGACCACCAACAGAGTAGGTAACGGTTGAGTTTTCCTTAACTCTCCAGTCGTTGATATTTAGATAGTTGTCAATGATTGCCTTGTAGTCAACCATTGTTGCATTAATGTTACGGATTTTCTCTCTTTGACGACGATAAATGATGTATGCCTTTGCAACGTCATCGTATCCCGCCTTGATAAGAACAGACTCAACAGAGTCCTGAATATTTTCAACGGAAATCTTTCCATTTTCAATCTTTGGCTCAAATTCAGCAGTAACCTTTAAAGCCAAGAAATCAATAATGTCTTCATTGAACTGCTTTTGGCAAGCATCAAATGCTTGAGTAATCGCTTCGCTAATCTTTTTGATGTTAAAATCTACAATTTTACCATCACGTTTTACTACATTGTACATAAATTTTCTCCTTCTTTTTCAAATTTTCTTTATTAATTAGTAATACTATATATAGTTTTTGCATCAATTTTATTATCTTACAAATTGGCGCAAAAAAACACCAAGATTTTTGAAATGTCCCCAAAAGCCTTATAATACAAGGGTTTTCCCCGTAAAAGACAAAATGTGACATAATTTTTTCCGGTGTCGAAATCAATTATATCACATATATAGTGTTATGTCAATAGGTTTTTTACAATATCTTGTGTTTTTTGTTAAATTCCGCGAATTTTGGTATTTGTTACAAATTGGGTTGCCAAAAGTGCCATTTTTTTCATATCTTCGGGTGAAATTGCACAAAGTCCATTCGCAATCAAATCACCAGAGTCAACAAATGACTGTAAAAAGTACCTAGGAGCGTCTTTTATTGTTTTTGCAATCTCCACAATATCTTGTGTTTCGTGAATTCCCTTAACAACAGTTGTTCTAAATTCGTAATCAACCGAACCGCAAAGAAGAAACTCGACCGTTTTTTTGAATGGTGAAATGTCTAAATTTTCTATTCCTGTGGTTTGCGGATACTTTTCATATGTGTTTTTAAAATCGACAGCAACGTAGTCTATAAGTCCCTTATTAACAAGGGAAATTAATTTATCGGGATAAAAGCCATTCGTGTCAAGCTTAACCTTGTAGCCGATTGCCTTTACCTCGCATATAAAGTCTTCGATATCGGGCTGTAAAAGTGGTTCACCACCCGAAATGCAAACTCCCTCTAAAATACCTTGTCTTTTTTTTAGGTACGAAAGAATTTCTTCCTTTTTATATATATTTGTGTTATCTATATGCGTAACCAAGCTGGCGTTGTGGCAAAAAGGACAGCGCAAATTACAGCCGGCGGTAAATAGTGTGCATGCAACCTTGCCCGGGTAGTCAAGCAACGTTAATTTTTGAAAGCCGTTAAAATTCATAAGTACCTCCTTTGGGTGGGTTAATATAATTATATCATATATATGATATAAAAAGCAAGAAAAACAACTTGAAAAAGATATAAAAATATAGTATAATAAAAAAGTAAAATATAATAATTGGAAAGGAAATTAAAATGAAGAAATCAATTTTACTTACATTACTTGCATTGGTTTTGGTTTTCACACTCGTTTTCTCCGGATGTGGCAATACTGACACGGATACAGAAACCGAAACTAATACAGAAACTGAAACTAATACTGAAACCGAAACAAACACTGAAACAGACACCGGCACAAATACCGATAGTGAAGTGTCTAGTGACAGTGATGTTGAAGAAGAGCCTGTGGAGCTTGTTGCAACACACGTAGCAAAAATTGTTATTCGTGATTTTGGCACAATCGAGCTTGAGCTTTATGGCGATATTGCTCCTATAACAGTTGCAAACTTTGTTGATTTGGCAAACGACGGCTTTTATGACAGCCTCACATTCCACAGAATTATTTCCGGCTTTATGATGCAAGGCGGTGGATTTAATATAAGAGGCTTCCAAATTTCTTCCGACCCAATCAAGGGTGAATTTGAGGATAACGGCGTTGCAAATCCAATAAAGCACGTGCGCGGAGTTATCTCTATGGCAAGAGGAGAGGAAAACGATAGTGCATCAAGCCAATTCTTTATAATGCACCAAGATGCACCACATCTTGATGGAAAATATGCATCATTTGGTATGGTTACAAGCGGTATGGATGTTGTTGACAAGATTTGTAGCGAGGTGCCACAGGGTGTAGATGGCGCTGTTAACGCATGGGAAAGACCTATTATTGATAGTGTAACAGTAAGAGATGCAGGCGCAGAGGAAGAACAGCCCGAGGAGGAAGAGCCTGAAGAAGAGGTTGTTTACTATACTGTAACAATTCTTGACGAAGCAGGCGTGCCGGTTTCCGGAGTAAATCTCCAAATTTGCACTGACGGCTTCTGCTTGCCATCAGTAACAACTGACGGAACAGGAACAGCAGTTTATGAATTTGATTCAGTAGAAGAATTTAAAATTCAAATTAATTCAGTTCCTGAGGGATATGTTTTACCAACGGAAAAGCTACCGTTTACAGACGGAACAGAGGCAACAATAATTCTTGAAAAAGAAGTTGTAGATGAAGCAGAAAGCGAAACAGAAACTGAATAATTAAAAACAAAAAGAGCTTGGAAAACCAAGCTCTTTCTTTTATCTTTAAATTATTTCTCAATAACAAATACAGGCATTTCAGAAGCACAGAAGGTAACTGCACCGTTTTTGTTCTTCTTTAGGTCACTACGCTTGCCCTTGTAATATTCAAATGCAAGCTCTGCAAGAACGAAGTCGCCCTCGCCAACGTTAAGCTTAAATCTCTTAACCTTTGTTGAGTTAGATGTTGGACACCAAACGGCATATCTTGCTTTGCCTTCCTTGGTTTCGTATTTAAACACCTTAACTTTGGGGTTGCCCGAGTCAAGCTCACAAACGAAGCTTGTATCCTTCAAAACTTCCTTTAAAGTATAGATGTAATAGAAGGAATCCTTCTTGTTGCCTTGAATTACGTTTGTTGGGTCAATCTCGATAGGATGACGCACCAAACCGGATGAGCCATATTTACCAACAGCTGTTTCCTCAGGACCGCAGTCACGAGACATATACATTGCTGCACGCTCAATACCGATAGAGGAGAGAAGCAGGTACTCACGAACGAGCCACATACCTTGAACCTGTCTACCTGTATATTCACCATAAGCGTGTGCAGAGGTGGAGGTCTTATATGATTGGTTAGTATCCCAACCAAATTCGGTTAGCCAAATTTCCATCTCGGGATAATATCTATCACGCCAATCCATAATAGGAGCAAATGCGCCGATGATATCGCCCTCTTCAGGGGAGACACCAACGTAAACCATTTGGCTCTTGTCACCTCGGTCGTCAATATTTACGTCAACGTTCTTTGTTTTACCGGTCTTTAGGTTGGTGCGCTTACCGCAGTATCTGTGTGCATTGATAACATCGAAAGGCAATCTCTTATCCTTACGATTGTATTCACACCAGAATTGCATAGCCTTAAGTCTGCCAAGGTGGAGTCCTGCACCGCCTGACATAGACATAACGAAATTAGGGTCAGCTTGCTTAACACCAACGTTTTTATACATGCCCTCATGTCCGTCGTAGCACATACTTAAAAATGCAGCCATTTCAAATGGTGTAAAGTATGGGTCGCGTCCAAGCCAAGTTCCGTCAGGCTCGTTGAGAGGCTCAACAGCGGTCATATAGCCAAGACCGATTTTCTTTTCTTGACCCGGGCCAACTTGAATAACAGCAGGGTCGATATCCTTGTTGTGACCGTAACGTGCAACAAATTGGAAAAGCATAGTTGCATAAGACATATAGTTCTTAGGGTCGCAGGAATCACAGGTGTGGTCCTTAGGACAACGCTTGGTATGAGTTGAGATTGTAGTCGCTACGTCAATGCCAAATCTGTGCATCTTTCCGTAATACTCATCAAAGTACCAAGGACCTGCAAAGCTTGGGTTCATTGAAAGAGTGGTGTTTTCAAGGTCGGGAGTACAGCTCCAGAGCCATGGGTGATATTCACGAATATAAGTACAAGCGCGGGCAATATCGTCACCATCGTTTACAAAGCCGTTCATACCAACGAATTTTGAAAGGTCACTGAACTTGTGCTCCTTTCTTTCAGGGATTGAAAGGTCAACGTCCTCAACCTTATAGCCGTAAATTACAATTTCGCTTGGCGCTTGGTTGTTGTTGAAAGAGAAGTTTATATAACGCGTCTTGTAGCTTGTTTCAAAGCCGGTCCATTTTCTAACCTCTGGCGCAAGCTCCTCGTTGTACTCCCAACTAAATGGAGTACCCATTTTTACTCTGACCTTGCGAACGCCATAGTCGTGCTTATCCTGCTCGGGCTTATAAGCGTCGTAGTCGTTATAAATATACATATTTGTAATTTGATAAATACCGTCAAGCTCTACTGTGAACTTAAGGTCGGTTTGACCAACCCACCAGTGGTCGTGTCTTGGATGAATTTGAGGAATTGCACCCTCTACACCGTATAGGGGGTCTCCGTCGTTATCAAATTCGCAGAAAAAGTTTTCAACCCTTTCGATACCCATATCGTTGATGAGCATATCAGGGGTAACTCTGATTTTTTGTGTTTTGTTCATTTTCCTTGTCTCCTTGTTTGTGCAAACAAAATCGCAAAATTGTTTTTTGTGCAAAATCAATAATAAAAATGAGAATTTCGCACTAGGTATAGTATAATATAAACGAAATAAAAAGTCAATCTAATATGGAAATTATTTCATAAAAAAGGAAAATTATTTAGATAAATCAAAATATTGACAATTGAGTGAAGTAAATGTATAATAGATATATTAAATGAAGGGAAAAGAAAAAATGAAATTAAGCATTGTTATTTGTCTATATAATACGAATAAGGAATATTTTGAAGCTTGTCTTAAGTCTATAAGAAACAGCACCTTGAAAAAGAATGAATATGAAATAGTTGTTGTAGACGACGGTTCAACCGAAAAATACGACGAAATTATAAAAAAGTACGACCCTGTGTACGTAAAAACAGAAAACAGAGGCCAGATGGCAGCAAGATTTTTAGGCATTTTAATATCAAAGGGCGAGTACGTTGCGTTTTGTGATGCTGATGATTTTGTTACCTTTAATTACCACAAGCCAATGCTTGAAAAGGCTGAAAATGAAAATGCGGATATCGTTATTAACGATTGGGCATTTAAAACGGATAAAACAAAATTCGTGTGTGGCGATGATTTAACTATAAAAAACGATATTTCATATGAAAATGAAGAAATTTTAAGATTCTTTGCCTCGGGTAAAGGAAAAATGCATTCCTACTTTGTCCTTTGGAACAAAATGTATAAAAAATCACTTCTTCTAAAAGCAAAAGCGGAGATTGAAAAAACTGACGCATTTTCAAAAAAATACACATTTTCCGAGGATTCGCTTTACAACTTTTTTATTATGAAAAACGCACAAAAATTAGTAAATACGCACACAGGGTACTACTTTTATCGTGTTCACTCAAATCAAAGCGTACTAACTCAAGGTGAAGCAGGACTTAAAAAAGAGGTTGACTCTATGACCTTTACTCTTAATACAATGCGTGCTAATTTGCCATTGGGTCCATATCGTGAGGAAGTGGAAAACGGAATAAACGAGTGGGCAGAGCTAATGGCAAGAAAGCATTACTCGTTTGCAAAGGGTAACGACCTCTCTCATATGTATGATTACATCAAAGAAAAATATGGTCTTGATAAGCTAACGATAGCAAAAGCAAGCGATTCGCACGCGTATGTAATTACAGAGCTTTTGGGTGACAATTTCTTGGATATTGAAAGAGAACTGTATAAGTTCTACATATCAAGCGATGTAAACTTAATTTATGACAAAAATGATAAATATGTAAAAAAATCCGTTGACTACATAATAAAAAATGAAGGAAAGATGCCTAATCCGTCTTCAAACAAGATAGTTATCGTTCCAAAAAGAAAAATCAAGCTTTCGCACAAGCTTGTCTATAACAAATTGGTGTATAAAACGGGCTTGCTACTTTTCAAAAAAGGCTCAAGGGCAAGAACTTTTCTTAAAAGCAAAATTTAATAAATAGGATAAAGCGACTCTTGAAAACAGGGTCGCTTTTTGTTAATTTTTAATGAACATTTCTTGAAAAAACGGCAAAAGTCATACACAGAGTGTCTTATTTTGCCTAGAAAACTATGCTCATATATATGTAGTTATGAGTTCTATTGACAAATAACCGCCCGTGTGCTATAATATACAAGACTTAAATAGTTAATTTTAAAAATTTAGGAGTTAAGCTATGCTAAAAACTAAAAAGGTATTAACCTTGCTTATGGCACTTGTTTTGGTTTTGTCTGCTATTTTTGTGATGGCATCCTGTGGAAGACCGCCAATTGAAACAGAGACAGAAACCGAAACTGAAACAGAAACCGAAACTGAAACAGAGACCGAAACTGAAACAGAGACCGACACAGAGACTGACACGGAGACTGAGTCCGATACAGAAACCGAAACCGAGTCGGAAACTGAAACAGAAACCGACAACGAGGGTGAGACAAGCTTTGTTGTTACTGTTGAAACACAAGGTAAAATGCCACTTTCCGGAATTAAGGTTTATGTTCTTGACGAAGCGGGAAACATTACAAAGGATAGAATCGGGACAACCGATAACAAGGGAAAGGTTACTTTTACCTTACCAACTGACGAGGAGTTTGAAATCTTACTTGAGGACGCTCCTGCAGGATACGTTGTAGAGGATACATATCCAATGGGCGAGGATGGTGCTACTATCGTTCTTGAATCAGAATTAAGAACCGGTGACTTCTCAAAGGCGAGCTATAAGCTTGGGGATATTGTTTACGATTATTCTATCGTTGTAGATGGCGTAACTTATAAGTTCTCTGAAATTTTAGAGGAAAAAGAGGCAATCGTTCTCAACTTTTGGTTTACAACCTGCTCATACTGTATTGAGGAGTTCCCCGATATGGAGGCTTCCTATTCGAAATATAGCGACAGAATTGCACTTTTTGCATTGAATGGTAAGCTTGGCGGAGATAATGAAACAGCCGTTAATAATTTCAAAAATGCATTCTATGCAGAATTTGGCAGCTATACAGCTATATGCAATGAGCTTAAAAAGGACGAGTCCTTAACTGCTCTTGCAAATGCACTTTTGGCAAATACAGCTACAAAGACCAATAAGTTTGACAAAACAAAAATAGAAACAGCACTTGATAATTTACTTACAAGCGTTAAGGCTGACGATGTCGTAACAGCAGCAAATGATCTTGCTAATGCTATTGAAACAGCAATTGGCGATTGCGAGGAAAACAAATTAAAGATTGCTCTTGCTAACTTTGTCAACGACTTAAGAGAATCAGATGCTTCCAATATTGATGATACTTTTGCAGGTGCAAAGGTAGGCATTGTTGGTGCATTTGGTCTTGACCTTACAATGATTAAGGATACAAACGATATTGAAAGCGCATTTGGCATTACAGGTAACCCTGTAACTATCGTTATCGACCGTTATGGTATGTTCTCATTTACTCACACAGGTGCAGTTCCAAGTGAAAAGCATTTTGATATGCTCTTTGAATATTATCTCCAAACTGATGAAAATTACAGACAAAATACCTTTAATGATATTACAGAATTAACTCCAACAGATAAACCAACCGCAGAAATGCCATCACAAGAGGCTCTTGAAAACGCACTCGGCAGCGAGGATTTCGGCATTTCATATTCACCAGAAACCGAATCAAACGATGCTGAATATTCATGGCCATTCGTTGTAACAACAAAGGATGGAGTTACTTGCATTAAGCCATCTAACTTCGATAAGGATTCTTCATTTGCTACACTTCACGCAAACGTAACACTTAAAGCGGGTGAAGCGTTTATGTTTGATTTCCTTTCTTCAACCGAGCAGGGCTATGACATTCTTTACGTTTTGGTCAATGGTCAAGATATATACACAATCTCGGGTGAGGGTGAAGAATGGGGCGGCTGCTGTCCATGGGTAGCAACAGAGGATGGTACCTACGACATTGCCTTTATCTACCTCAAAAACATTTCCGATTATGAAGGTGACGATGCGGTTTACTTAAAGAATTTCCGCGTTGTAAACGCAGAAGACATTGACGTTGAAACATACATTCCTCGTGATGCAGTTTCAGGAGGTCTAACAGATGATATGTCCGACTACAAGAATTACATAACAGTTGTTCTTGGTGACGATGGCTACTATCACGTAGGAGACAAAAACGGTCCACTTCTTTTGGCAAGCCTTATAAACTACACAAATTACTCAAAAACAATTTCATTAACGCTTACAATCTCCGAAACAAAGGAGCTTATTGTTGATGGTGTAAACTGCTATGAGGATTTAATTAAATATTGTAACTATGCATCTAACTCACAAATCTACTCATACTGCCCAGTAACCCCTACACTCCAAAAGTATCTTGATGCTTTTGTAAAGCAAAATAAGGGATTTGGTACGGGTAATCCCAACCAATGGTTAACGCTTTGCTACTATTACGATGCATACGGAACAGACGGCAAACAGCTTGAAGACCCAATTAAGGGACTTGCTTCCTTTAGCGCATACGAGGTTAAGGAGGATTCACCAAACCTCGTAGAATATAATAGAGTGATTATGCCAAGAGGCTTGCTCTATAAATTTGTTCCAACAAAATCAGGTGCATACAGATTTACAACTGACAGTGATTATGAGGTTGACGGATGGATATTCATAGGCGACCATGACGAGTGGGTTGAAAATGGCGATAGAATTCAATATGCATACTCAGATAACGGTGAAAGATTCTGCACAGAGCTTCTTATTGATTCGGGCGTTGATTCAAACGGCGACGGTGTAAATGAGTTGATAAGAGATTACACCAACGCATCAATGGTTGCTTATTTAGAAGCAGGCGAGGAATATTATATCGACTTTGCTTACTATGACCAATATCAATATGGAAAATTTACGTTTGACGTAAAATACCTTGGTGAAACGTTTGATTATTTCATTTCTGCATCCCCTGGACCATTCACTTGGGAAGAGGGAATTGGCGGAGCACAGGGCGATACTATCGCAGGAGGTATTGACGTTGCAATCGACGAGGATGGATATTATCGTCATCTCCTTGCAGATGGCACACTGGGCTCGCTTCTTTATGCTGATTTCTATCAATACACAAGCACGTTTACAGAGATGTCAATTCAAGACCTTATTAAGTCAAATGCGTTCAATTTCGCTATAACCGAGGTTGACCAGGAGGCTATTGCATTCCTTAGCAACTATGGTGAGGACGGACTTCGCAAGCTTTGGGGAGAAAACTTTGATGAAAACTGGCAATACTACCAAATGGACGATATTTTAGAGGGCGAATACCACGGATATATCGTTGATGGCAAGTATAAGTCCTACGGCTATGAGTACGTTATAATTGACGAGGAAACACTTGAAACAGAGCTTGTTCTCAATACACCACCGGAGGGTGCAGTAAAAGCGCCTAACTATACTGAGGTTGTTAAAAAATATGTTGAGCTTATGCTCGACGAGGAGGGCTATCCCGAAAGACAGGGATGCGTTCTTGTTACAGAGGAGCTTGCAGAGGCGCTTCAAATGCTCATGGATAAATTCACATTCGAGGGTGTTGAGCACTCTTGGACAAAGCTTTGCTACTATTACGAATATCTCGGTCAATAAGTAACCGAAAAAGCAAATAGGTTTACAAATTAGGCGGAGTAATTCCGCCTAATTTATTTAAAAACGGAGAAATTATGAACAAAAAAATTATATTATTTGTAGCTTTTATATTGATTTTGGCTTTTGTGATTTCTGCTTGCGGTGGCTCAACAGACACACAAACTGAGACAGAGTCAGAAACCGATACACAAACTGAAACAAATACAGAAACAGAAACAGAAACCGAAACAAATACAGATACGGAAACAAATACAGAAACGGATACAAATTCGGACACGTCCTCAAATGAAATTGAATATTCCGTTAAGGTAGTGAACTTCAAGGGCGAACCTGTCTCCTCCGGACTTTTCATCCAAATTTTAAAGGATGGAAAAGAGCTTGGCAGTATGAAAAAGGCTAACAAAGAGGGAACAGCGACCTTTACTCTTGAAAAAGGAAGCTATACCTTTGAGATAATTTATACTGCTACAGATAGTGATAAAATCACTTATGATGCGGAGGAATGTGTTTTAAGCACAAAGAAACCGTCAAAGGAAATCATGCTATATAACGTTGAAACTGAAGGTAGTATGCTAATTTATCCATACGACGCTGATGAGGGTGACCGCTACGAGTACAGCGCGAAATTTGTAAGCGAGGGCGCAAATAAGGTAGCTATTGATGGCATTTCATATTATGTTTTCCACCCGAAACGCGGAGGAGTGTACAAGTTTAGCTATATTTGCGATGTTGCAATTACCTTTGGATACTTTGGAGAAAGCGCACATTACGTATATGAAAACGGTGAGACCGAGCTTGTTGACAGAGCCTTTGAGAAGGAGGTTAAGGAGTCAAGCATTGTCGGCGGTGGTGGCACGGTTATTTTGGGCGTTAAATCCAAAGCGACAGATAGCTGCTTTATAACAATAGAGCGTATAAGAGATGAAGAAAAACCGATTGAGCAGATTGAATATACCGCGAAAGAGGTTCCGAGCTCTGTTTGTAAATATAATTACTTAAATATGGATTTGGTGGCTCTTGATATAACAAGTGAGGATTTAACAGTCGTTTATAACGAGGAAGACGGTTACTATCATTTAAATACAGTAGACGGACCTCTTGTTCTTGTGAAAATTTCCGTACCAAGCAGATTTATGACATCATTTACAGAAATATGCGAGAACACCAAGCTCTTTAAAATTGAGTCTGATGCGTCAGGTAAGCCTTTTAGAATGGAGGTTTACAATGAATTGTTTTCAAAATACGCTAAAAAGTGCGACAAAACAGGCGTTGTTCCGCTAAACAAGGAGCTTGAATACGTAATTAAAAACATTTTGGAGCAACAGGAATGGTACGGTGAGCAAAATATTTTCAAATATCCCGATACAATCGATGAAAATAATAACGTAATAGAGGGAGAAAAAATTTACGTTCCTGAAGAAAACGCGTGGCTTTTCCCATGCTGTTATATGCTTGAAAACGATAAAGGCACAGAAGAAACTAAGATTTTGGTTAACGATACTATTGACCCCGAAAGCTATTTGGTTAGAATCGATGCCAACGAAACATTATATCTTAAGGCGTCAAATGACAGAAAAGCAACCCTTACAATCCTTAACGCACAACAAATAAAGGTTAAGGTTAACGGTGTAGACAAAGAATATACAGCCGACGAAAACGGAAAAATCGAAATTCTTCTTGAAACAATACCATATGTATATGAAGACGAGGAAACTGGCGAGATGACAGATGGCGTATATCCTATTGAATTTTCAATATTAAACGAGGGCGAAGAAACGTTAGACCTTGAATTTACATACGTTACTAAATTATAACGGAGGAAAAAATGAAGAAAATACTTGCTATTCTATTAATAGTTATGTTTGTTTTCGGTATGGTGTTTGTATTCGCTTCCTGTGGCGGAACAGAAACTGAAACTAACTCTGAAACAGAAACCGAAACAGAAACCGAAGCGGAAACCGAAACAGAAACCGAAACAGATACTGAAACAGATACTGAAACAGAAACAGAAACTGAAACGGAAACAGATGAGGGAGAGCCCGAGGAAATTATTTATACAATTTACGTAGAAGACCAGTTTGGTAATCCTATTGAAGGCGTTAATCTTCAAATTTGCAGTAAGGAAGGCTTCTGCTTACCCTCAAAATATTCAGATGCAGAGGGAGTTGTTAAATATACATATGAGGACGACGGCTCTTCCTTCAAGGTGCAAATAAACTCTGTTCCTATGGAAGACGGCTACATTATGCCGGAAGTGACGGAATATCCATTTGCAGAGGGCAGTAACAGAATAGTAGTTGTAATTAATAAAAATGAAACATATAGAGTAACTGTTTCCGACCTATATGGCAGAAAGCTTTCGGGTATTTTGGTTGAGTTACTTGATGAAGAAGACAAGGTTGTTAATAGTATTATAACGTCGGCTGATGGAAAAGCGGAATTTATCGTTGAGCCCGGTACTTATACCGCAAGGGCAAGACATAGCGAGGATAATGCTGCTTTTAAACCTGTTGGTGATGGAAGCATCAGCTTTGAAAAAAGCAAAAAGGTAGAAACACAATTCGTTGTTGTTGATTCACCGATTAACTATACGGTTAACCTAAATTTTGGCGAGGAGCTGCTAAAACCGGAGGGCGATATAACCGTAAAACTATATAACAAAGAGCTTGAACTTGTAGCCGAGTCAACGGCTGCAAACGACAAGGTGGTATTTAACGTGCCAAACGGCAATTATTATGCAGTGCTTGACAACTACTATGCAGCACCTGTTGAATTTTACAAGAACGGAAAAACAGTAGGCGAAATGACACTGGGCAACATAGAGCTTGGTGCAACCAAGGAAACACCTATCTTTTTAACAGATGAAATTAATACAACTCTTTATAATGATCAATCAGCTTGGTATTATATCCCTGATTCAGAAGGGAAAATAGTAGAGATTTATTCATCAACTGCAATAGTTTATTATAATGGCGTGGAAAAGGAACGAGTTGATGGCGTTGTGAAATTTGAATTGAAGGCAGGTGCAAAAATAAAGATTTTAACGACGCTTGAAAATGATTTTGATACAATCACTGGTAAGGTATATCTACCAGGTTCAAAGAAAACTCCACATGAAATAGACGCCACAGAGATTGGTGAGGGCTTTTCATTTGATGTCAAGGTGCTAGAAAATAAGGCGCTTTATTACTCATTTGTTGCTGACAAGGACGGCACAGTGAAGATTAATAGCGATACCGAAAACGCATATATCTTGGTAAATGGAAACCCAAATAAAAAGTCGGTAAAGGCAGGGGACAGGGTAGTTATTTGCTTCACAGCAACCGACGAGGAGCATCCCGATCTTATAATTAAAGCAAATATGACATTTGCCCAAACACAGGCGGATTACAAGGTGGATGTGCTTCTTGAAAATGCACCAAAGCCAAATGCCTCTATTGGACTTTACAAGTATAATGGAACAGATTACGAGCATATAGAAAGTGTTACCTGTGATGAAAACGGAAAATACACCTTCCAAGCTCTTACAGAAACCGCTGATTACTATATAAAGGCAGTGTGTGACGAGGGATACGAAACACAAGTGGAATATATCCCATTTGGTGATGAAACAGAATTGAAAATTTACATCTATCACAAAAGAGATGGAAGCCAAGAGTATCCATTCCTTGTTGATGCAGGAGAAGGCTCAAGCAGTGTTACAACAGTGACTATCGAGAGCGGAAAAACAGTATGCTATCAAATATTCTTTGTTTACGGAACTGTAATCACTATTGATAATGGTGAAGCAAAGCTTGAAATCATTGTAAACGGTACAACAAATGAGATATTGACGGGCACAAATCTTTCGTACGTTTTAAGCGGTGAAAAGCCTGACACAAATACAAGAGTTTTACTTGTATTTTCAATGGCTGACGAAAATGCAAGCGGTGAGGTTACGTTGACCATTGTTGCTCCTCAAGTGGGCGAATAATAAAAAGGGGATTTTCTAAATCCCCTTTTTAAATAAAATAAAAGGCGTTGTTTTTTCAACGCCTTTTACTTTTGTTAGTTTTGATTTAAAGCATCCTTTACAGCGTTAAGAAGTGTGTTTTTGTCAAGCTCTCCGCGCTTTGTGAATGTAATAATACCGTTTTCATCAATGATAACAGTCATAGGGTACATATTGTACTTGCTTCCTCCAAGATCCATATAATATGCATCGTTGCCGGAGGATAGAGCAGTGTCCTTTAAGAATATCATATTTGATTCAGGATACGTTTCTTTCACATAGTCAAATGCTTGTTCAAAGCTTGGGTCTGTTGAGTGAACAGCAAATACCGTAACCAAATCCTTGTAGGTGGCTGCAACCTCGTCAAAATACGGAAGCTCTGCTTTGCAAGGAACACAGTTCGCATACCAGAAGTTAATAATGGTTACCTTGCCGGTTTTTGTCGGGTCGAGCTTTTCACCAGTAAAGCCGTTCTCGTCAAATACTTGTAAAGATGCAGATGGACAGGTGTTGCCAACCTTGTTTCCAACGGGTGGCTTCTTTGCTGTTTCTGTGTCGGTTTCTGTATCTGTTCCAACATCTGAATCTGTGCTTGAATCAGCCTCTGAGTCGGCTTCGGTTTCAGTATCTGTTTCGATAGGAGCTTTCAAGCCTTCCCATAGCTGGTCGTTCTTTATTACGTTATAATATACAAGCGCGCCAACTAAAATAATTGCCATTACAGCACCAATAATTGATTTTATCATAGTGCTTCTTTTTTTGGCCTTTTGCTTTGCTAATTTGTTTTGCTCGTTTATAGCTTCGATTTCCTCGTCTGTTGCATCGCTTGGAATATCAATTTCGTTAGGTGCTAAAAAGATTTTTGAGCCCTTGAAGGAAATAGCCTTTGTTGGACAAACATCTACACAATCACCACAGCTTATACATTCGCGGTCGCCAACGTGACGAATATCCATTTTACATACGCTTGTGCAACGTCCGCAATTTGTACATTTTGGCTTTTCAAGCTTGATACCGAAGAACGAAATCTTGTTGAAAAGACTATAAATTGCGCCCATAGGGCAGATAAAACGGCAAAATGCTCTGTAAATGAAGACGGAAGCAACGACAAAGCAAACAAATAATGAGAATTTCCAAGTGAATAGAGCACCAAGACGCTCAAGCTCATCAAGTGCTTGTGGTAAAATTCCAAATGCCGCCTCTAAAATACCGGCAGGACAAATGAATTTACAGAATGCGGGATAAAATCCGATAACCGCAAAAACAAATACAAATAAAACTAAAATTACGTATTTTAAATGTGATAATGCGCGAGTAACGGGGTTCTTTGGCATTTTTGGTGTCTTTATCTTGTAAAGAAGGTCTTGAACAAGTCCGAATGGACAAAGCCAACCGCAAACCATACGGCCAAACATAAGTCCGTATAAGAAAATTATGCCAAGAACATAGAAAGAATATTTGTGGTCGCCTATGCTATTTTGAAGCGAACCAAGAGGACAAGCGCCAACAGCACCGGGACAGGAATAGCAGTTTATGCCGGGTGTACAAATAAGCTTGTCGTTACCTTGATACATATTGCCCTGTATGTAGCCTTTAATGTTTGCATTAAAGAGCAGAGCAGTGTACAGCTGAATGAGTCTGCGCTTTGATGGAATCAATCCTTTCAAAGCTCCTAAAACGCGTTGCCAATATGTAGGCTTTTTAGGCTTTTCGTTAAGGTCTATAACAACAGTGTCGTGAGCTATAGCGACGTTTCTTACATAGTCGGAGACTTCCTCATCGTCAATATAAGGCTCAGGGTCGGGAAGCTTAAACTCGGTTGTGAATTCATCATCATAATCCTTGAATCTTAATTCATCATCCTCAATAATATCTTTAATATTAATATTTATTAAATCATCATCGGAATAGCGTTGCCTAGGCTCGTGCACAAAAACACCGGGCGTATCTGTCTTAACTGGGGTAATAGGAATTATAATTTGCTTTTTACTCATAAATTCCTCCTTAACCTAATCCAATGCAACCTGTGCAAATTCTGTTTGCAATAGAGGTGACAAAATCGAATTCATTCATAGTTCCGCTGACGTTCAAAAAGCCCAATAAAATCAAAGTAACAGACAAAACGAGAAGTATACATTGGAATACAATCTTTATAGGCTTTTTATGTTTTTTAAAGAAACAGGATTTTTCGCAAATTTCCTCTTTTTTAGACACGTGTCGCTTGTTTTTTGCGTTATATTCGACTATTGCACGCACAGCCTCTAATTCCTTTTCGTATGTAAAGCTTGCGAAAATGTAGTATATTGCAGTGACAAAAATAGGAATTGCGGCATAGGAAAGCGTGGTTAAAATGATAATTAAAACTGTTTGAAAATCTTCAGCATTAACCTCTTTATAATTGCTTGCAGTAAAGAGATAAACAAAAGCTCCTGACGTACCTATCAAAGCGTTTGCTATGGTAACGATAAGGAAAATTAGTCTAAATCTGCGTTGACTTTTGATAACGTCAACGAAAGCCTTGGGAGAGTCATTCAAATCAATCCTTTTAGAAAGATTTTTGATAATAACCTTGTCCTCGATAAACGAATTAAGCTTTTTCCTTTCACCGGGGACAAAAATATGTAAAAGCCCTCCGGCAATTATAGCAACAACTGTAAGAGCGGTAGGAATTATCAAACGATTGAATTGAGCCTTGATTGCTTCGGGTGTAAACGGACTTACTTCAGCGCTTTTATAGATGTTTAGGCATGCAATAGTAAAGCAAACGCCAAGCACCGCAATGAGCAGCGACAATGTGATTCCGTAAATCAAATGAACAAGCTTCGCTTGTTTCTCATTCATAGATGCTCCTCCTTATAATATAAATGCTTATTGGTAATTCTAGCATAATTTTATAATATTGTCAAGATAAAAAAGCAATTTTTAGTTTCTAGCAAAAAAACGGTTCGGTAAGCAAAGAAAAAGCACGAAGGACGAGCTCTAGATCAACAAATTAATTCTCAATGTGAAAATTAGACACTCTCCTTGACTAAAAAACAAAAAACACACACGTGTCGCAGCTTTTTCTAAAACAAAAGAGACGAAAGCAGGTGATAAAGCATTTTTTAAGAAATTGTAAATTTTTTATATTATATTTAATAAAAAATAGTTTAATTGTGTAAAGCTTATCAATTGAAAAATCCTCAAGATGCCTTGCGCTGTTTAGCGTTTTAACACTTTCCAACTTTACTAGGATAAAGAAAATGCTGTACAAACTTTAAAGTTACAATTTTTTAAAAACTAATTTTTTACTTGTAATTTTATACCTATTGTGATATAATGTCACCGTATGTTATCAATATTATAATATATCACACGCAAAATATAAAGAAAGGCAAAAAACAATGAACAGAAAAGTACTGACAAGAACAACGACTGTTTTGATTGCAGTAGTATTACTCTGCGCGACAATTTTCTCGCTCACGGTTCCGGTTTTCGGACAAGCGGATTCGGCTTTAGATGCGTCCTATATTAAAGATGTTTCGAATAGCGTTAAAATTGACCCGAGTCAATATTACGATGGTGGCGTTGTTCAAAAACTACCTTCCACGGTAAAGGAGAATGATGAAATTTCAGTTATCATTACTCTTGACAAATCGCCATTGCTCGACGAATACAACAAAAAGGACAGAGATGTAACGTTCTCTGAGTTCGTTTTGAGCGATGAGGCAAAGAAGCTTGAAAAGGAGATTTTATCTCAAAAGGATGACATAGTTGAGCTTCTTGAAAAAAATAATGTTGAATATGATGTAGGAGTTGATTACTCCGTCCTTCTCACAGGATTTGAAATCGTTATTCAAGCAAAGGAGTTTGAGCTTGTTTGCCAAAGCATCAACGGTAAAGCAAACGCTATCGTTAGTGAGGTTTATAACGTAAGCGAAACCAAACTCGTTGAAAATAGCGTTAATGTGTATGAAACCGGTATTTTTGATAGCTCCAGCTACAAGTACGACGGCACAGGCATGACTGTTGCGGTTCTTGATACGGGTCTTGACTACACACACTCTGCATTTTCTGTAAACAACTTCACAGCAGACAGAGCAAAGCTTGGCTTAACTCGCGATATGGTTGCTTCATGCCTAGCGAGAACTAAGGCAGCAACTATGCTAAACGGCTTGTCTGTTGACGACGTTTATTTGAATGATAAGGTTCCTTTCTCATTCGACTATGCAGATAAGGATGCAGACGTATATTCCTTACATAATAATCACGGTACACACGTATCGGGTGTTATAGTTGGTAAGGACGATACAATTACAGGTGTTGCTCCAAACGCACAGCTTGTTTCGATGAAAATATTCTCTGATATTCAGGATTCTGCAAAGGCATCTTGGATTCTTGATGCGCTTGAGGACTGCGTAGTGCTTAACGTTGACGTAATAAATATGTCACTCGGTACTGCGTGCGGATTTAGCCGTGAGAGCGACAAGGAGGCAATGACAGGCGTTTACGACAAGATTCGTGCACAAGGCATTAGCTTGGTTGTTGCCGCATCAAACAGCTTTACCTCATCCTATGGCTCTGAAAAGAATGGTAACCTAGGTCTTACATCAAACCCTGATACTGCAACAGTAGGCTCTCCGTCAACATATGAGGGCGCTATGTCTGTTGCATCTATCAACGGTGTAAAAACACCTTATCTTCTTTATAATAATAGAATCGTTTATTTCGTTGAATCAACCAATAGCGCTGCAAAGGAAAGAAATTTCGTTAACGACCTTTTGGGAGAATCAACAGACGAGAAGGATTTTGAATATGTACTAGTTCCCGGTGCAGGTCGTAACGCGGACTATACCGGTATGGACGTTAAGGGTAAAATCGTTCTTGTTGAGCGTGGCTCTAATACATTCGAGGAAAAGGCTAACGTTGCTGCTAAAAAGGGTGCAGTTGGTATTATCATCTTCAACAACGTATCAGGTGATATTAAAATGAACGTTGGTACGTCAAAGCTTGCTGTTTGCTCAATTTCACAAGAGGATGGAAAGCTTTTGGCAGAGGCTGGCTCCGGCACTATTACCATTAGTCGTTTGCAATCCTCAGGTCCTTTTATGTCCGACTTCTCATCATGGGGACCATCTCCATCACTCGGCATTAAGCCTGAAATTACCGCACACGGCGGAAATATTCTTTCATCTATTACAGGCGGTGGCTATGACCGCTTGTCGGGTACGTCAATGGCATGTCCGAACCTTGCAGGCGTATCAATTCTTCTTCGTCAGTACGTTACAGAAAATTACGATAAAATCATAGGCGACGGTGAAACCAACGAGCATAAGCGTGATGTAAGCATCAATGCAACCGTTAACCGTCTAATGATGTCAACTGCCGATATAATCTATAATAAAAATGGTATTCCTTATGCTGTAAGAAAGCAGGGTGCGGGACTTGCTAACCTAACAAATGCAACTCTTACAAGAGCATATCTTCTTACATATGATAGAATTACCGGCAAGACAATGGACAAGACCAAGATAGAGCTTGGCGATGACCCAAATAAAACAGGTGTATATACACTCAATTTCTCAATTGTAAACTTCGGTAAGGTTTATTACTCGTACGATATCGTTCCTACTGTTCTTACAGAGGGCGTTAGTGACGTTAAGACACACCAAGGTGCAACAACCGTTACAGAGGAGGGATACCTTCTTGAGGGCGTTGGTTTGGACATTAAGGTTAAAAATGGTACGTTGGTAGAAAACAACGTAACAGTTTTGCCTGGTCAGACCGCTGATGTAACAGTGACACTCACCTTGACAGACGAGCACAAAAAATACATCGATGATAACTTTAAAAATGGTATGTACGTTGAGGGCTTTATATCTCTCAAGCCAACATGGGGAACAGATATTACCCTTGGCACTCCATTCCTTGCATTCTATGGTGACTGGACACAAGCGCCACTCTTCGACCTTGACTATTTTGAAACAAATGCAGATGAGCTAAACGACAATATCCCAACCCTTGATAAGACGTTGCCTGATGCATACGCAACACGTCCTATCGGTGGAATTGAGGAGGACTACGTAAGCTATCTCGGTTCATATTACTTCCTCCAAAATCCAAACAACAAGGTTATCTCCGCAAGCCGTGATTATATTGCTATTTCAAATACCGAGGGTACAATCCACTCTATAAGATTTATTTGGGCGGGTATGCTTCGTAATGCTAGCAAGATAGTTGTTACAATTACAGACGACCAAACGGGTGAGGTTGTATTTGAAACCGTTGAAAAGGACGTTCGTAAATCCTATGGTGACGGTGGCTCATACCTATATCCTGCAAATGTTGATGTTGAGTTTGATGCAAAGGAGCACAACCTAAAGAACAACACAAAGTATACAGTTAAGGTTCAAGGCTATCTTGATTACGATAATGACGGTCTTGAAACCAACCTTAATAACACATTTGAATTCCCATTAACAACAGACTTTGAAGCACCTGCAATTACAGGCTGTGAATTTTACACTGAATATGATAAGGAGCTTGAAAGAAACAGACTCTTTGCAAGAATGCAGATTTTTGATAACCATTACTCAATGGCTGCACAAATCGGTTACGTTGACAAGGACTATAATTTTGTTGCATTCAGCTCATATATGACCCCAATTTACTCAACCTATAATGGCAACTCGTATTTAGAGGTTGAGCTTACAGACCACATCTTTGACATTAAAAACAAGTCAATAAGCCTAAATTCAATAGTTGTTGCATGCTACGACTACGCGCTTAATGATGCAACCTATGAAATCGGTCTTCCTGACGATTTCAAGGATATGTTCTTTGAAACAGACGAGGTAGTATTAAGCCCTAACGAGCTTTACAACCTTGAGCCAAGCATTTATCCACAAACAGAGTGGTCCGATCTTCTTAAATTCCACTCGTCAAACGAAAACGTTGCAATAGTAGTTAATAATAAGGTTGTTGCACTTGATTCGGGTATAACAAGAATTTTTGCAACAAATCCGGTTGATTATACAACAACATCATTCCTAGTAAGAGTACTTGAGGAGGGCGATGAGGGCTATAAGAGGCTCGATAAGCCTGTTGCGGATATGTTCTCGCTTGTTGGCTATGAAACAAAAAAAGCATACTACATAGTTGACAGTAACGAAAGAGAGATCGGTGTTACAGGTGATACTACAGTATTTTCAAGCAGTTATTATAGTTTAACTTTATATCCATCAGAATCGGTTAAGCTTAATTACAAGCTTGATGCCTATTTCCCTGATATTACAACGGTAGTATTTGAATCAAGTGATGAAGAAATTGTCACAATTTCAGAGGACGGCACAATAGTTGCCGTTGACGAGGGATATTCCTCTGTTACTGTTAGAGTATTGATGGATGGAAAGAGCACGTATTACTCACAAACGGTTAATATAGAGGTTAAAAACCCATTCATAACAACCGCGCCAACCCTTAAAAACTATTATGGTAACGGTGGTGTAGTTGAAATTCCAGAGTCACTCTTGCTCACAGAAATCGGTCAGTTCGCATTCTCGAACTACGATTATGTTCCAAAAGAGGAATGGGAGCTTGATCCTGAAGACCCATCTACCTCAAAGATCTGGTACATTGGTGAAGACACCATCACAAAGGTAATTATTCCTGAGGGCGTTAAGAAAATCAATCCATATGCATTTGCAAACCTAACAGCACTTGAGGAGGTTGTTCTTCCATCAACAATGGAGGCAATCGAATACGGTGCGTTCCTTGGCTGTGTAAACCTCAAAAAGGTAGAGGGACTGGAATACGTTCAGCTTATCAACAAGGATGCATTTGCATACTGTAACCTTGAGGGCGTTATTTCACTTGATAACGCATGCGCTATCGGTGATTACGCATTTGCAGAAAACGGCACAAGGGAAGACTCAAATGGCGATGGTAAGATTGATATGTACGACAGAATCGTTGCATACAACCTAATCGGAGCAGTTCTTCCTGAAAAGCTTCAATCAATCGGCGCATACGCTTTCTATCATAACGAAAGCTTAACAGACGTAACAGTTAACGCAGAGAAGGTAAAATACGGACCCTACGTATTTGCAAACTGCTCATCGCTAGAGACAATTTCAATCAATGCAAACGTTATTCCGGAGGGCGCATTCCTTGGCTGTACTAAACTAACAACAGTTAATATTGGTAAGGACGTTTCAACAATCGGCGAATTTGCATTTACAAGAACAAGAATCAGCGAGTTTACATTTGACGAGGGCAATAATGCATTTATCCTTTCAGAAAACGGCGATTATGTTGTATCAAAGGACGGTACAACCTTGCTCTTCGTTTCACCTATGGTAAGGGGAGAATTTGCATTAAATGACCCGAAAATCACAAGAATCGGCAAGGGCGCATTTGCCTATAACGACGGTCTTACCGCTATAAATATGCCATACGTTACCGCGGTTGAAAGCAATGCATTTGCATACTGCAGAAATCTTGAAAGCATAGCACTTGGTGAGCTTACCGAAATCGGTGAATATGCATACTTCTCAACAAAAATAACTCAACTTCCTACATTTAATAATATAAAGAAAATCGGTGCTTACGCATTTGCTTACACCAAGGTTGAAAGTGTAAATATTCCAGCGAATATGATTGTTGGTGAGGGCGCATTCTCTGAGTGTAAGGAAATCAAATCCGTAGTAATCGGTGATAATGCGGTGCTCGGGCTCGGCTCATTTATGCTCGCAAGAGACAATAACTATAACGGCTCTGAATTGAAGAGAGATCCGGAGTACTCACAGAAGGTTTATTACTATGAGCTTACATCAAAGCTTACAAGCTTGACAATCGGCAAAAACGTTACAATCGGCGATAGCGCATTTATGGGCGCATCAAAGCTTGTATCCGTAACTCTTGGCGACGGTGCAAAGCTTGGTGCTCAAGCATTCTATAACACACCATGCTTAACAACCATTGATTTGTCCAAGGTTGTTTCGATAGGCGCAAGAGCCTTTAGCGGAGATATTCTTTATACATACTCCGACCAAGGTGGACAATCAGTAGCTCTCGATGATAACGGATATTATATTTATCACTACTATTCAGCACCTCTTGTAGAGATTAACCTAGCAAGTCTTACAGAGATCGGTAATGATGCCTTTGCAAGCTGTAAATACTTAACAAGCGTTAAGCTCGGCAAGAAGCTTGAAAAAATTGCACCAAACGCATTTATGGACTGCACGAAGCTTACAAGCATCAACCTTGAAAATGTTAAGGAAATCGGTATGCAGGCGTTTGCAGAAACTCCACTTACATCTATCAATCTTTCATCTTGTGAGGTTGTAGGCAACTATGCGTTTGTAAACTGTAAGAGCTTAACTAACGTAGTTCTTAATGTAAACGGAACAACGATAAATGAGGGTGCATTTGCTTATGCAGAGTCATTAACAGCTGTTGAAAACCTAAACAAGGTAAAAACTATTGAGGCATATGCATTTGCATATTCAGCGATTACAAAAGCAGACCTTTCATCCTGTGCTTCAATCGGTGACCAAGCGTTTATGAAGGAAACACTTACAGAATTTGAGGTTATTCTTGGCGCAAGCCTTGAAAAGCTTGGAGATAACCCATTTGCACTTTGCAAGCTGGCTCCATTCAGCCAAAAGGTAGAGAAGGAGTTTAACGGCAAGGTTTATGTGGATTACAATTACACCTTTGATATTAGCGAAAGCGTAAAGGTGATTGACGGCTCACTTTACTGTGTTGTTCCGTATGGACTTGAGCTTATTACGTTTGCAGGCACAGAAACTCAAAGCGTTGTAATAGCTGAAGATACAGTAAGAATTTCCGCAATGGCATTTGCGGGTAGCGACGTTGTTCGTGTTACCTTATCCGAGGTTCTAAATTCAATAGGACATAAGGCGTTCTACGGATGCGACAAGCTCGTAACAGTAATCTTTAGAAGCTATGAAGCACCGGCACTTGAGGAGGAATTCGACAGTGCGTATTACGAAACCTTTGAAAATCTTCCTGCAACGGGCGAATATGAATTTACCGATTATGAGGGCAATAAGATCGTATACGCAGGACTTGAAATAGTTCCTTACTATATGTGGAACATTTCCGACGGAAAATATTCGAACGTATATTATGGCGCTAACTTCGTGAACCAAATCGGTCACGGCAACCCAAGCCTCGTTATGGTAAGACCTACAAACGGCTTATATTACGAAACGTTTATTTACTCACAATACTTTAAAACCGTGGTTGACGGTATTGTTGCAAAGCAAGACGCAACACTTCTTGCAATAGAAACTATTAATAAGCTCCCAACTCAAATAACTCTCGAGGATGAGGACGCTGTTATAAGAGCAAGAGAGCTTTACGATTTAGCGGCAGCAGTAGACAACCAAAAGCCACTTATCACAAATTATTCAACACTTGTTTCTGCTGAAAGCACTATTTTGGCATTAAAGAGCTTGGAGGATGACGATACAAGCACACCGGATTCCGAACAGCCTGACACAGAAGCTGATACCGACATCGAAAACGAAGAGAAAAACGAGAACAACGGTTTAGTAGTTGCAATCGTAGTAGTCTCATCTATTGGTGGAGTATTGCTAATTCTTTTGTGCATAGCGGTTCTATTACTTGTTATTTCTGCCAAGACACGAATGACAATTCCAATGCTAATTGCAAACACAATGCTAAAGAGAATGCAAAAAAGACTTTTAAAAAGCTTTGAAAAGCAAGCAAAGAAGCTTGAAAAGGAGCAATTAAAGGAGCTCAAAAAAGCTGAAAAGGCGGAGAAAAAAGCAAATAAAAAGTCAAAAAAGACTTCAAAGAAAGACGTAGTAATTGAAGCTGAAGAAACCAAAGAATAAAAAAGATAAGTAAAAGCCGAATATACGCTCCTTGCCAAATGGCAAAGAGCGTCAGTCGGCAAGAAAAGGAACAAAAAATGAATAAGAAAATTAAATTATTGATTATTGTTAGTGCAATTTTCATTATGTGCTTATTCGTAGCCTCCTGTTCTAACCAAAGCGTGTATGATAAATACAATGAAGATGGCTATAAGGTAACAATCAGATACGATGCAAACGGTGGTTTCTTCGGAAACGCAGGACAGCTTTTTGTAAACGATACCTATAACCTAGGCAAGGTTAGAATTAACGAAGACGGAATGAAGGAAATACTTTTAGTGGATCTTAATAACCCAAGCAGAGGCAAGGCAAATATGTATCCACTTGATGCTGCATCAAACAGCGGATATTTCCACGCAGGCTGGTATACAGAAAAAACATTAGTAACAGATGAAAAAGGCGAAGCAGTAAAGGACGATTTAGGAAACGACGTGTACAGCTATTCCGGAAGAATCGAATTTCCACACGTTTTAGCACTCGACCCTACAGTAAAATATTCAGCAGACGAGCCTGCCTTGACAGTATATGCTGCATGGGTAAGATGCCCACAAATTGAAGTATATGAAAGACTAAACGGCAAGGATGTTTTACTTGGCACATATGAGGTGACAAAGCCTTTATCAAAGAACGGCAAGGATATTGTTCTTCCTTTCATTGATGAGTCAGGCTATATGGACTTTGGTACTTTATCTTCTGTTTATGAATGGGAAGAAAGAGTAGAGGAAGTACACAAGGTTCAAACCTCTGACGGAAAAACGTTAGATTTAGACATAACAAAATATTTTGACGCCTTTTGCATAGTAGATGAAGACGGAAACAAGGAAAAAATAACAGGCACTTATACGCTACCTTTTGATTTAAGTCCTGAAAACCCATCAACCGAGAACACATTGAAGCTTTATACAAGCTACGAGGAGAAAATCGGTAAATGGCATAAGATTTATACGGCATCGCAGCTTGAGGAATTAGCAAGTGAGGATGGCAATTATGAAATTATGGCAGACCTTGAGTTTACCGATAGAGTTACTTGGCCAAACGAATTTAAAAATAATACCTTTACCGGTGTAATTAAGGGTAACGGTCATACAATAAGCAACGTAAATATTAAATCCGGTAGCGGACAATATTTCGCAATGTTTAAAGCGATTTCAAGTGATGCACTTATCGAAAACGTAACGTTCGATAACGTAAATGCAACAGTTGAAAAGACATACCGCTTCCCAGGTGGAAGATATGCACTGTTTGCCGCTATTATAGAAACGGATGAAAATGGTGAAAGAAAGCCGTTTGAAAACGTTAATATTACAAATTCTTCATTCAACGTGTACGCATCCGCTGACGCAATAGTAACAACCGACTATGAGGTTGCACTTCTTTGTGCAGAGGGATATAGCGAGTCACTTGGAATTGACATAAGTGGTATTTCATATTCAGTTATCGAAGAGGAATATGATATAAACATTTTGACAATCAATTTAGGCGCTGACGGAAATGAGCTTGAGCTTGTGTTTGAACAAAAGCCACAAGAGCCTGAAATTGAGGAAGAATAATTTGCTTATTAAATTTTTTACATAAACAAAAGGAGTAAACAAAATGAAAAAGAGAATTTTAGCGTTTTTGATGTGTCTTGTTATGCTTAGTGGCACAGTTGCGCTTTTCTCTAGCTGTGGAGGAAACAATTCGGGCGACGGAGAAAAGCCTGATGCGTTCGTTATTATGTCAGACGATTTCGATGGCGTATTTAACCCATTCTTCTCAACAACTAGTGCAGACAGCACAATAGTATCAATGACACAGATTGGTATGCTTTCATCAGAGTATGTAAACGGCGCAGTTAAGGTTGCATACGGTGAAAACTACGCAACTGTAACAAAGGATTTTGAAATTTCAGAATATGACAAAAAGAACGATGAAACCGTTTATACGTTCGTTTTGAAAAACGGCATCAAATATTCTAATGATAAGCCCCTTACAATGAAGGACGTGCTTTTCAATCTTTACGTATATCTTGACCCATCGTACACAGGCTCTGCAACAATCTATTCAACAAAGATAAAGGGCCTTTCAGAGTACAGAACACAGTCTAATGCCTCGGGCAACGTAGACCAAGACGAGATTATTACCGAGCAGGCTTCAAAAAGAGCACAAGCCCGTATCAATGAGCTTATAAATATTTTCAAAACCTTCGGTGATTCAAAGAATGGTTTTTCTGCAACCTACGATGATATGATTGAGGCTATCGAGAAAAAGAAATCTATATCAAAGGGCTATAAGGATGCAGTAGGCAATATGAGCACTGACGAATTAAAGGCTCAACTCATTGAGGACTATGATTACACCTTAGAGCTCTTTAGAGATGAGCTTAATGACGACTATGTAGCTGCACAAAGCGCTTACACAGAGTCAGAGCCATATAAGAGCCATCCATTCTTCAAGAACGAAATTGCTCGCTTTATGTACCACGAGGGCTACGTAAACATTGAGTGGGGCAAAAAGATTGTAAACGGCCAGCAAACAGATGACAAATCCGTTATCGTTGAAGTAAAACCGATGTATAGCGAAGGCATCCTTAAAACAAAGGAAGATGCTATCGATTACGTATACAACTCAAAGGTTGAAACAGAGCTTCATATAATTCTTTCCGCTTGGGCAACAGCAGCAAAGCTTTTGACAGAATATACAGCAGAAGCAAAGGGTGTTATTCTTGACGAAAACAAGTCAGACGACGGAGAGCTTGCATATGACCATATTTCCGGTATCGTTTCTCTCGGACATCACACATCACAAAAGACAATAACCGTTAACGGAACTCAATACAACATTGCTCAAGAGCATAACGATGATGGAACACCAAAGAATGAGGATGAATATGACGTACTCCAAATCACCATTGAGGGACAAGACCCTAAGGCGAAATGGAACTTTGCGTTCTCCGTTGCTCCTCAACACTATTATGGTGACTCTTCAAAATATCCTGTTGATATTGAAAACAACAAGTATGGCGTTGCATTTGGTGAATATGAATTTATGAAGGATGTAATCCAAGCATCCAATAAAACAGCAGTTCCTGTTGGCGCCGGTGCATACAAGGCAACTAACCGTGAAAACGCAGATAATCCTACAGGAACAGGCTTCCTTTCAAACAACGTTGTTTATTTCAAGGCAAATACTAACTTTGAAACCGTTGGCGAAGGAATTGAAAACGCAAAAATAGAGAAGGTACGTTACCAAGCGCTTCCTGCATCGGACGCTATTACACTTCTTGAAAGCGGTACAGTACACTATATCTCTCCACAATTAACAAACGAAAACTTTGACAAGCTCGTATCACTACAAAACGGTGGTGGCTTTACCTTCATCCAAGAAGACCAGCTCGGTTACGGTTATATCGGCATCAACGCAGAGAAGGTTCAAGACCTTGAGCTTCGTCAAGCAATTATGTGCGCTATGAACACCGCAACGTCACTAACCTATTACCGTTCAGGTACAGCATCACAAATTTACTGGCCAATGTCAACTGTAAGCTGGGCATATCCAAAGAACGAGGATGGCACACTTGACAATGATAACGGCAAGGATTATCCGTATATAGGTAACTGGAGCGCAGATAAAAACGGAAACGGTATGGCTGACGGTGAGGAAAGCGCAAGAAAGAAAATACAATCACTTATGGATTCTCTTGAGGTGCCGCTTTCTTCTAACGACCCAAGATTAAAGCTTGAGTTTACAATAGCTGGCGCATCAACAGACCACCCAACCTTCCAAACCTTTATTGACGCAGCAGCGCTTCTTAATAGCATGGGCTGGGATATTTCAGTAGTTCCTGACGCAACAGCACTCACAAAGCTTTCAACCGGTGGTCTTACCGTTTGGGCAGCTGCTTGGGGCTCAACCCTTGACCCTGATATGTATCAGGTATATCACAAGAACTCAACCGCATCAAGTACAAGAGCATGGGGATACTCATACTTAAGAACAGAGGGCGGTAAGCAAGAGGCGATTCTTGATGAATTAAGTGAAAAGATAGACGAAGCAAGAGAAATTCTTGACGAAGAAGACCGCGCAGCAATTTATAAGGAGGCTATGAGCTTACTTCTTGACCTTGCAGTTGAGCTTCCTGTATACCAAAGAAGCGTAGTTTACGCATACAATTCTGACGTAATTGACCAAACATCCTTCCCAAGTGGATCCAATCCATATTCATCACCACTTGACAGAATTTGGGAGCTTGAATTTAACGATTAATTTGGAGTGATACAATGTTAAAATATATACTAAAAAGAGTGGGACTTTCTGTTCTTATATTAGTAGCTGTATCCCTTATCATTTACTTTTTGGTTCGTTTAATGCCGATAGATTTCGTTGCTGCTAACGCGGGTATGAACTCAGAGCCTGAAACGCTTGATAAAATCCGCGAGCAGCTCGGCATAAGTGATAATAGCTTTTGGGGAATTATAAAGGGCTATTTTGATTGGCTTGGCAACTTGTTTGAGTTCGAAAACGGCTTTATTACACTGGGTCGTTCCTTCAAGCTCAACTTCCAACCCGTATCTCAGGTAATTCTCCAGGGCTTGCCTGTTTCATTCATTGTTGCTTTAATTGCAACGGTGTTTGAGTTTTTAATTGCAATTCCTCTGGGAATTACAGCGGCTACTCACCAATATTCATTTAGAGATTACTTCATTACAGTGCTTGTAATGGTAGGTATTTCTTTACCGTCATTCTTCTTCGCCAATATATTCAAGGCTGCATTTGGTGATGGTGGAGTTGTTGACAATATTCTTGTTTATATATTCCAAGACGGCTCCCAAGCTTATGAGAATATTAGCAAATTCCTTGTTTTCCCTGTTTCGGGTACAACGGACGCATCTCAAAGCACAACCGGAATTATGGATATATTAAGCAACTTAAGATATTACGTTCTACCAATATTCACAATAACAATTTTGAGCCTTGGTGGAAGAATGAGAATGACAAGAACCAATATGCTTGAGGTTCTAAACTCTGACTATATCCGTACAGCCAGAGCAAAGGGACTTAAAGAAAATAAGGTAATATATAAGCATGCATTCAGAAACACGTTAATTCCACTTGTAACAACACTTGCAGGACTAATACCGGCACTTTTCTCAGGTGCAATTATTACCGAAAAAATCTTCGGTCTTGATGGTATCGGTACAACTGCATTAAATCTAACAAACAACGGCGATATTCCTTTTATTATGGGATATAATATGTTCCTTGCCACTCTTAGTGTTATAGGAATTTTGATGTCCGATATTATGTATGCCATCGTTGACCCTCGTGTAAAATTGAAGTAAAGGAGCTTTGAAAATGGAAAAAGAGATTAAGAATAACGAATTTTCGGAAGAACTCCAATCTTCAAGCGTTAACGAAGAGGTTGACGTAGAAAACAAAAGCGCTACGGCGGATGAGCCACTTGACAAGAATCTAAAGCTTATGTCACCAACGAGAATGGTTGTAAGAAGATTCTTCCGTTCAAAGCTTAGCGTTGTCGGTCTTGTTATGGTTATAGGACTTTTCCTATTTTCATTCATTGGACCATTCATCTATCACGCAGTAGTTCCGGGACTTGACGGCAACGGCTGGCAACAGGACGAAAAGGACGAAAGCGGTAGATGGGAGCAAACAATTAGTGAATATACATATAAGCTGAACGGAAAGGAATATACCGTTCACCAAACTCTTGAAAAATACGAAAAGGATAACGTTTTGGCAAAGCCGTCAAAGCTTCATCCGTTAGGCACGGATAAGTCCGGCTACGACGTATTATCAAGACTTATGTATGGCGGACGAGTTTCGCTTATAGTAAGCTTCCTTGCTGTATTTATAATTACTGTTCTCGGTATTATTGCAGGTGGTCTTGCAGGATACTTTGGCGGTGTAATTGATAATATCATAATGAGAATATGTGATATTCTTATGTGCTTACCTGGCATTCCAATTCTACTTATCGTCGGAGTGCTTCTAAACGGTTGGATTAGTAAGGGATTTTTCTTCATTGACGGTGAAACAAGAATTTACTATTTGATGATATTTATCTCATGCATTTCATGGCCGGGAACTGCACGCTTGGTTCGTGGACAAATACTTTTCCTTCGTGAGCAGGAATATATGGTAGCTGCTGAGGCTATGGGATATTCCACAGGAAGAAAGATATTCAAGCACTTAATTCCAAACGTAATGCCACAATTGATAGTACAAATGACACTCGGTCTTGGCTCAATGATTATTTATGAGTCAACGCTTTCATACCTCGGCTTTGGTGTTAAAGCACCAAATACGGCTTGGGGTACGATACTCAATCTGTTTGAGGAGTCAAACGGCTTTGAAATAGCTATGGCAAATCCTTTGATTTGGGTGCCTGCTGGTCTTTGTATCGTTATTGCGGTACTCGGATTTAACTTTGTCGGCGATGGCTTGCGCGATGCGCTTGACCCGAAAGCAAGGAGGTAAGAATAATGGCAGAAAAGAAAACAAAAGCTTACCTTTCAGGCAAAGAAATCAGAAAAATTGCAAAGGCTAACGCAAAGGTTATGCGTCAGCTTGAAAATTACAAAAATCGTAAAGCAGACGAGTCGGAATTTTTAACTGAAATGAAGGACCCGCAAAACATTTTGGAAATTGAAGACTTAAATACTTATTTCTTCACAGACCAAGGCGTTGTTAAGGCGGTAAATGGCGTTTCATTTAACATTCCTAAAAACACAACCGTTGGTGTAGTTGGTGAGTCCGGATGTGGTAAAAGCGTAACAAGTATGTCAATTATGCGTCTTTTACAGGGCCCAACGGGACAAATCTACTCCGGTAGCATTCGTTTCGCGGCAAAGGATTATGTAAGAGGCAGAAACAAAAAGCCTATGGAGTATCCTATAAAGGACGAGCTTGGCAGAGTTGTGGCAAAGGAAACTAAGCTAGAGGAAAAGGTTTACGATATTGCTAAAATGCCAATCCGCGAGATACACCGCATTCGTGGTAAACAAATTTCAATGATATTCCAAGAGCCAATGACCTCTCTAAATCCTATTTTTACGATAGGTCAACAGCTTGATGAGGTTACCTTCATTCACGAGCCGGGCGCAACAAAGGAGCAAGCAAAAGCAAAATCTCTTGAGATGCTAAACCTTGTTGGTATAGCAATGCCCGAGCGTGTTTATAAAGCATATCCACACGAATTGTCAGGCGGTATGCGTCAGCGTGTTATGATTTCGATGGCACTTGCGTGCAATCCTCGTCTCATTATTGCAGACGAGCCAACAACAGCGCTCGACGTTACAATTCAAGCACAAATTCTTGATTTGCTTCGTGACCTAAAAACAAAAATCGATGGCTCAATACTTTTAATTACTCACGACCTCGGTATTATTGCCGAAATGGCAGACTACGTGGTTGTTATGTATGCGGGAAGAGTTATTGAAAAGGGTACAGTAAGTGAGATTTTCCACAATCCCTTACACCCATACACGAAGGGACTTCAAAAATCCAAGCCTACGCTTGAATCAAGTTCCGACGCACTATTTAATATCCCAGGCAATGTTCCTAATCCAATCAATATGCCAGACCATTGCTATTTCAAGGAAAGATGCAGTGAGTGCATAGGCAAATGCTCTGGTCTTTACCCGGGTATGAAGCAGGTTAGCGATACACACTTTGTTGCTTGTCACTTGTACGAGGATATGGGAAAGGAGAAAAACAATGGTTGATGAAAAAGTAATTACTCCTGAACCAATAAATGATGAGCCTAAAAGATATTCTTACGATGACGAAACGATAGAATATGACGATGCTTACGAGCAAGAAAGGTTCTTGGCAAAACGCAAAGAGCAGATAGAAGCGGACAAAAATAAGCCCTTCGATCCTGATGCTCTTTTAGAGGTTAGACACCTTCGCAAGAGCTTTCCAATCAAAAAATCAATGACCGGAAAGGTTTTGCAGGAGTTGGTTGCCGTTGATGATGTTTCATTCACACTTAAAAGAGGTGAAACACTTGGTATTGTTGGTGAGTCTGGCTGTGGTAAGACCACAATGGGAAGAACGATTTTGAAGCTTCACCCATCAAACGGTGGTCAAATTATATTTGACGGACAGGATATAACAAATCTAAAATCCTCACAAATGCGTGAGATTCGCCGTCAAATGCAAATAATTTTCCAAGACCCATATTCATCCTTGCCACCACGTTCAACAGTTGGCGGTATATTATCAGAGCCTGTAAACGTTCACCATATAGTTCCTAAATCCGAGGTTAAGAACTACGTTTTGGAGCTTATGGAGAAATGTGGTCTTCGTGATTACTATTATGAGAGATACCCACACGAGTTTTCGGGCGGTCAGCGTCAAAGAATTTGTATTGCAAGAGCGCTTTCTGTAAATCCTAAGCTTGTTATTTGTGACGAGCCTGTTTCTGCTCTTGACGTATCAATTCAAGCACAGATTATCAATCTTTTAAAGAGCCTACAAGAGTCTATGGGGCTTACGTATCTCTTTATTTCGCACGATTTGTCTGTCGTTAAATTTATTTCCGACAAAATCGGCGTTATGTACCTTGGCTCTATGATGGAGTTTGGTAGAAAAGAGGATATATTCTCAAATCCTTTACATCCATATACAAAAGCACTTTTCTCGGCTATTCCTAACCCAAACCCCGATGTTAAGATGAACCGTATGGTATTAAAGGGAGATATCCCATCACCTGCAAACCCGCCAAAGGGATGCCGTTTCCATACGCGTTGTCCTTATGCTAAGGAAATTTGCAAGCATGTCGTTCCTGAATATAAGGAATATGAAAACGGACATTTTGCAGCATGTCATATGATATAATTAATGAGGTAAGCTATGAGCGATAAGAAGAAAAAGAAGGAAAAGGTAAAATATATTGACGATGGCAGAACCATTGCCGATATGTCTATGCTTCGCGGTGGAAACAAAACGGACGATAAAGGCTACGTGCGCCCACCCTCAACCGCCAAGGACAAATGGAACACCTATTGGGCAGCGGTTAGAAGCATGCTAATACCTATGTTTATTACGCTAGGCATAATAACGGTAATCTTTCTTATTGCTTTTCTCGCATTTGGCGGAATCCCATATTATTTTGGAGAATAAAAAAAGAGCGTCGAAAGACGCTCTTTTTATTTAACCTTTTCAATTGATACAACCGTTAAAGTCTTGCCATCAACTGTAAACTTAACCTCATAATCATCATAAAAGAAGCCATATATGCGCGATGGGTCGTCTATATATGACGGGCGTGGGTCATTCTCAAGTGCCTCGGTAAGGCAGGGGAGTAGCTCGCTTGGAAGCTTATTCTTAATTTCATCGGGAATGTTAACGTCTAAAATAAAATCCTCAAGCGTTTCGGTAAATCCACCGACAGCATCGGGGATTGAATCCGCAAACGGAATATAAGGCTTAACGTCGTAAACAGGCGAGCCATCCATCATGTCAGCGCCCGAAAGGCGCAACACGTGTCCAAATTTCGCAGTTTTTTCAATGCTCTCAAGCTTTAAAACAGACAAGGCAAGAGAGTTTGGTCTGAATGGTGAACGCGATGCAAAAACCCCAACGCGCGTGTTACCGCCAAGACGGGGAGGACGCACAGTTGGTGAAAATTTATCATATTTCGATTCACTAAATCCCCAAATAACCCAAACGTGGGAATATTTTTCAAGACCTGCTAACGCTTCGGGTACGCGATACTCCTCGTTAAAAATCAGTGTGGCAGGTGAGCTTTTAGAAACTCCGCTTTGCCTTGGCACTCCAAATTTAGTTGGGAAATGCGTTTTTAAATATCCGATTTCCTTAATTTCCATAATTATCCCTTTTTCATATTGCCCGGTAAAGTGGCTCTGTCTGCCTCATGTGCGGGCATTTTCTTTTCGTCAAGCACAGTTGCCGGTAAAATAGAGGATTTACCATAGGTATCCTTTATTTTATCAATGGTGCTTGTTAATTTCTTTTTCTTTTCGTCTTTTTCATAATCAAAAAACATATCCTGCTGAACAGGCGTATCGTTTGTTTCTATAGAAATTGCTGTTACGGTAATTGCTCGAATTTTGGCATTCCAAGGATAGTTTTTTGTCAGCAAGGAGATGGCTTCTTTGGAAAGGGTCATTTCATCCTGCGTTGAAAACTCAAATTTAGTTTGATATGAGTAATAATAAAAATTTTCATCCTTTATAGAAAGTGAAACACCTCTGGCATAAAGCCCTTCTTTTCGTAGCTTGTATCCAATATCAAGAGTTAAGGATACAATTACCTTGCTTGCTTCTTCGTTTGAAACGAGGTTTTCAACACAAGTAACGCCGTGCCCAACAGATTTCGGTGGCACATATTCGTCCTTGTGTGCAACGGGGGAGGTGTCAAGCCCATTGGCAAAAAGCCACAGGGAGTGTCCGTTTTTGCCGAATTTTCTTTTTAAAAACTCCTCGGGTGCTTGAGCTAAAGCACCTATTGTGCGTATGCCATATTCGCCAAGAGCCTTTGTCGTTTGTCTACCACAAAACAGTAGGTCGGAAACTGGCAAGCCCCATATTTTTTCCTTGAAATTTTCGCGCGTGATTAGGGTTGTTGCATCAGGCTTTTTCAGGTCAGATCCCAGCTTTGCAAAAACCTTATTAAAGGAAACACCAACACTCACGGTTAGCCCTAGCTCATCCTTGACCGCGTGCCTTATCTCCTCGGCAATTATAAAGCCGTGCGTGTTACAGTCTGTTACGTCAAGCCAACATTCGTCAAGTCCAAAAGGCTCGATATAGTCGGTGTATCGCTCATAAATTCCACGCAAGAGCTTTGAAAATTTAGAATAATATTCAAATTGAGGAGGGACAACTATTAAATCCTTACATTTACTCTTTGCTTCCCAAATTGGCATACCCGTAGTAACACCGGCTTTTTTAGCCAGTTCACTTTTGGCAAGAATAATGCCGTGTCTTTCCTCCTCGTTTCCACCAACAGCCACAGCTTTATCGCGCAGAGAAGGATTTAAAACCATCTCGCAAGAGGCATAAAAGCAGTTAGCATCACTGTGCAAAATAACTCTATCCTTCATTATCCTTCAAAACCTTCTTCACAGAAAACCATTTGCCAGTGTCTTTTTCAAAATAAATTTTCTTTGTTTCACCCTCAACTAAAATTGTAAACTCAATAGGGGCAATAGCGGGGACACTTTTTGGACAATAATTTTTCTTATATAAAATCCTATCTATTAGGAATTTTTCACCGTTTACAGAAATAGTTTTCGGCTTGAAAACGCCGTCGGCGCTATAAATAACGCCAACGGCAAGGGGGATGCGAATATACATTATAGCGATTTTATAACCTTAATTGCAATACCCTGAATTTCGCAATTATCTACAATAATATCTTCCATAGATGAATTTTCAGGATGCAATCTAATCTTTTTAATTGCAGGGTCTGGCATATAGCGCTTTAGTGTGCTTTGTCCATTCGCCAAGGCAACAACGATATCGCCCTTGCGCGCTGATTCCTGTTGCTTAATAATAATCATATCGCCGTCGTCAATTCCCGCCTCAATCATAGAGTCGCCCGAGGCTGTAAGTATGAAAAACTTACCCTTACCAACAAAGGACTGAGGTAACTTAACGTATCCTTCAATATACTCTTCCTTTTCATCGAGAGGTCCACAGGGAATACGGCCGAGCTTTGCAACGGAAACCATTTGTCGTTCGGTTTTGGAGATGTAGGGCGTTTCAATTCCTTCCTCGGTACGTGTAACTATACCAACGCGCTCCATTATATCAACGTATCGTTGAACCGTGCTCTTGCTAATTCCCGTTGAGGTGGAAATCTCACGCAAGGATGGTGAGCGGGAAAAATCATCAAAAAATTCCTCAATGCATCTTTTAATAATGATAATTGTGTCAGCACTAACGTTTCTCATAATAACTCCTATCGGCAAAAGCCATATAAATTTGGGACACCAAAATAGTGTATTTTGGGACACACTTTGAGAGCTTTGTGAAACACAAAGCGCTTTATTTTGGTACACCTTGTCCCATTTAGTATAACACCATGTCCCACATTTGTCAATAGGTATTTTTGAAAAAATCATATATGTCGTAAAAATGTGACAAATAAATATTTCGCCGTAACGTAATATATAAATAAAGAAAACACGCAACAAAGGTGCGTGTTTTCTACATTAGCTATTTAATTGGGTAACACCAAATAAAATAATTAGTTTATTTTTTGTGGTATAGATGATTGGGGATTAATTGTGATTTCGGTTTTACCCACATTTCTAATTTCAGCGTTTGAAAAACCGCTGAGTAGGGAGGCGGTTTTTAGCGCAAATCTTGGTTTTGCATTGAGGAACGAGGGCGGAGAAAAAATGGACGAACACGCCCAAGAGGTGTACTTGCGTACATCGGAGGAAGTGGTCGTTCATAGAAATCACATAAAGAAAACACGCAACCAAAGTGCGTGTTTTCTACATTAGCTATTTAATTGGGTAACGCCAAATAAAATAATTAGTTTATTTTTTGTGGTATAGATGATTGGGGATTAATTGTGATTTCGTTTTTACCCGTCGTCGCTTCCTCAAATCTTAAAAACTTTATCTACAGGGATTGATAATACAGTTCCTTGCGCCTCACTCTTTAAGCCAAACTCGTTGTTTACGCTTTCAAGAATTTGATTTCTTACGCTATCGGGAGCTAAAATTGTAACAATTTCCTTTTCCTCGTTCAGCTTTTGGTCGGCATAAGCCTCTATAATTTGTGATTCCGCAAGTCTTGCCTTTATGATTGTTCCGCCGGTAGCACCTGCTTGCTTAGCAGTTTGCATAACTGCATCGGTATAACCGCGGTTTACAGAAATTAAAATTAAGCTGTATTTATATTCGCTATGCATATCTTCGCCATCTCCTTTGGTATAATCATTACTGTTTTTCTTTATAATTTCAGCGGAAATCCTACTGAATGCCGAGGTTGAGATTATCATAAATAATCCTTGGTAGCCAAGGCTTGTGCCGACGTTTTTAGTAAGCCTTGATGATATTCGTTGAGCTGTAGCACGGGTAGAGAAGCTAATCATAATGTCTTTTTCCGAGCTACCAAGACCTAAAATGTCAAGCATTTCGGAAGGGGCAGTACCCTCACCAACAGCTTGATAATGTAGAACAACGTCGTTTTCTTGTAGCATTTTTAAATATTGTGCGCTTTTTCCACGCTTTATAATGGAAAGAAGCATTACTATACGAGAGCTGTTATTAGCCATTTACGGACACCTCCTCATCATAGTAGCAGATACCATCGTCAATTTGTTCAATTTCACGGTGGATTTTCTTAAGCATCTTATCTTGCTTGATTTTTCCGATTAAGCCAAGCACTTGAATTGTGATAAGAGGAGTCATAGCAATCATAGCAACAATACCGAATGCACTTTCCAAAATGTTACCGCCAAGCGCAGAGCAAGCGCCTATTGCAAATGGTAAAATAAAGGTTGTCGCCATAGGTCCTGATGCAACACCGCCAGAGTCAAACGCGATACCTGTATAAATAGGTGGAACAAAGAATGTTATTACAAGTGGTATAATATAACCGATTATCAAAACAGGTAAAATTGAAAGACCTGTCAAAATACGAATCATAGAAATTCCAACAGAAACGGCAACACCGATAGAAAGCGCAAGACCAATTGCTTTTTCTGAAATAGCACCGTTTGTAACCTCGGAAACCTGTTTCTTTAAGGTATGTACCGCAGGCTCGGCAGCAACAACGAAGTAGCCAAGAATCATACCGATGGGTAAAAGCATCCACTTAACCCATCCGCCAATATCGGCAAGCTTAGCGCCAAGTAGCTGACCCGCAGGCATAAAGCCAATGTTTGCGCCTGTCAAGAAAAGAACAAGTCCAACGTATGTATAAGCAAAACCAACGCAAATTTTTAAAACCTGTGTTTTATTAAAACGTCTAAAAATGAGCTGGAACAAAAGGAACATACCAACAATAGGCAAGAAGGCAAGAGCAACCTCTCCCATATATTTAAGAATTCCGTGCTCGGCAACACTGGGATTGAAGAATTCTAAAAACGCTTGTTGTGTGTTAAAGGATTCATAAAGCTCGGGGTTGAAACTTCCCTCATCTACCTCAGGAGAGCTAATCAAGCCCAAAATAAGAACGGATAGAATAGGTCCTATTGAGCAAAGCGAAACAAGACCGAAGGAATCTTGGCTTGAGTTTTTGTCCTTACGCATTGATGCAATACCCGCACCGAGTGCCATAATGAAAGGAACGGTTATAGGACCCGTTGTAACTCCACCGGAGTCAAAGGCAGTTGGGATAAACTTAGTTTCTCCAATACCATTGCTTGTTATAAATGGCAGAGTAGCCAAAATTAAAGCAACAGCATAAAGCGGAACTAAAATGTACGCAAGTGGAATATTCCTCCTAATTCTTATAAGAGCAACAGCAAGGAAAATACCAACTCCAAGCGCAACGCAAATAATAAGAACCCAGCCGTTTAAGAACTCCGAGTCGAAAAGGTCGAGAATTATTTTTTTTGCTAAAACAGTTAGGTCAGGCTCTGCAATAGTTATAAGAAGACCAACTGCAAAGCAAATTAAAAGAGGTAAAAATTTTCTTTTGGATTTACCAATCATAACGCCCATACCGTCTCCAAACGGTTGCATAGAGATGTTAGAACCGATGGTAAAAATACTCATTCCGGCAATAATAAGAAGCGCGCCGAAAAGGAACATAATCATAATTCCCGCAAAAATAGGCGCAAGGGTTACTGTGAGAATTAAAACTATCGCGCAAATCGGCAAAACTGATTGAAGAGCTTCCTTCAAAGAGCCAATGAGCAATCTCATAAATTTTCCTCCTTTAATATGAAATATTAAATGTTAAAAACATTACAACTATTATAGCAAACAAAACCCAAAAAAGCAATAGCAAAATACAAATAGGAAAAATTTTTATATTAAAGTTGACACATCAGAAAAGGTGTGCTATAATTGTTTATATTTTATTTTTAGGAGAATATAAAAATGAGTGAAATGAACATAGTATGTCTTGATTTAGAGGGCGTTTTAGTGCCTGAAATTTGGATTGCGTTTGCAGAGGCAAGTGGAATTCCGGAGCTTAAGCGTACCACCCGTGACGAGCCTGATTATGACAAGCTCATGGCTTATCGTATTGCGATTTTAAAGGAGCACGGACTTGGTCTTAAAGAAATTCAAGAAACTATTGCAAAAATAAATCCGCTTGAAGGCGCAAAGGAGTTTCTTGATAAGCTTCGTGCAAAAACTCAAGTAATTATAATCAGTGATACCTTTACTCAATTTGCAAAGCCTCTTATGGAAAAGCTTGGTTGGCCAACAATCTTCTGTAATACATTAGAGGTTGCAGAAAATGGAGAGATTACGGGCTTTAAGATGAGAGTTGAGAAGTCAAAGCTCTCAACCGTTAAGGCTCTTCAATCCGTAGGCTTTGAAACGATTGCCGCAGGAGATAGCTACAATGACCTCGGTATGATTTTAGCAAGCAAAAAGGGCTTCCTCTTTAAGAGCACAGAGCAAATAAAGAAGGATAACCCAAGCCTCGAAGCATACGAGGAGTATGACGACCTATACGAGGCAATAATTAAGGCACTATAAATTAAGTATGACAATCATTTTAATTTATGACAAAGTGATGTTTAATAAAAAATAAAGAAAAAGAAAGAGAAAAAATTATGTTTTGTGGAAAATGTGGTAAGGATATGGGCGACAATAACTTTTGTCCGAATTGTGGCGCACCGTCACCCAAAAGCCCCGAAGAAGAGATTGCGAACGCAATTCCCGTTGATGATAACGTTGAAGAAACAACTCCGGTAAAGGTTGAAAAAAATTCTCAATCTAGCAAAGTAAAATCCCACGAGCCAACTGCTGAAACGGAGGATTTTGAAAAAAGATTAAAAAAGGAATGCTTACCATATAAGATTTTATCAATAATCGAAAATGTAAGGGTTGGGTTTGTAATCGGTGTTGGAGTAATAAGCTTTTTGCTTATTTGGCTTTTAAATTGGGGAGAAAAATTTGGATACATACTCTTCAATGCAGTCGCAGTAGCAGTTCCTTTTGAAATTGTTTTGTTTGTTATTGCTGGTATTTTAGGAATAATAACAACAATAATTTTTATAATGCAGATGTATAAAAGAAACGCTTCTAGTAAAGAGCTCTTTAAAACTGTATGGTTTGAAGACAGTGACTATATCACTAAGCGTGATGCGTCGATTCAATTTGAGACATGGGATGCGATTTCGTTCAAATATAACAAGGCGGCTTTTGTAGTTGCAATAATACAAAAGCTAGTGTATAGCGCTACTTGGACGATAGAAGCTATACTTATTTTGATTGCTATGACACTTTTATCTCCTGTTGCAAAGGAATATTCTTTATTTACTTATGGATTTAATAATGCGTTCCCTTTAAAAGCAATAGGCGTAATGTTGATAATAAGCCTTGTTGTGGGAGTAATCAACTTTGTTATAAAATTCGTTTATTCTGCATTAAATAAAAAAACAATTGAAAGATTTAGAAACGGCGAATTTGAATAAAAAAACGGACACCCTGTGTCCGTTTTTTTATTGTTAATTATATGGTTTTTTCTCGTCAGTTAGTCCCAAAATATAATCCGTTGAGGTTTTGTAGTATTTCGCCAAAGCAATTAAAACCTCGATAGGTAGCTGTCTTTGTCCATTCTCATATTGCGAATAGGTGTTTTGCTTGATGTGTAGGTAATCAGCAAGCTCGCGCTGTGGTAAATCATTGTCCTCGCGTAAATCCTTAATTCGCATATTTCACTCTCCAAAATCTATTCATATAACTATTATATGAAATCTCATTATGAGATATTGACAATTATCTCAA
>SVRK01000030.1 GCA_015064855.1 Oscillospiraceae bacterium
AATCATCTTTCGTTGGTTGAATTATATGTTTTGTAAATTTCTTTACATACATCGGTGTGAGCCTCGCAGTCGAAATAGTGTGCTATTTCCTCATACATTTCCTGTGGAAAAGCACGGTATCGCCCTTGGCTTAGTGCAAATTCACGCCATTTATCATACCAAGTGCCATCCTTTAAAGACTGACTACGCACGTCAAGCTCAGTCAATAATTGATTAGCCTCATCAATATTGGCACACCTAACACTTAAGTTATCAACCACACAGGGGATAAATTTAATTTTTAAATCATTGTCTATATCAATTTGGGCAAGCAAGCCTGTATTCCACATATAGCCGTTATCAGCCTCGTCCTCGGCTTCGCGCCAAACAAAATGAAAATTACCTTGACCGTAAAGGATATGACCGCCCATATATTCCTCGTAACAACCAATACAGTGACTATGTTGACAAAGAACTACATCAGCACCGTGCTTAACCATTGAACGACACGCCTTTAAAAGCCTTGGAGAAGGGTATCTGCAATTCTCCTTGCCGCCGTGATAAATAACAATAACATAGTCATTATTTCTTTTTGCTTCCATAATATCGTCATTTGTATCATAAGGGTCGTATACTCTTGCTCCCATACGATTGCTAAGAGCATATGAGTATTCATGCTCACAAACAGCAATGATTGCAACTTTTATTTTATCATTTGAAATAATTAAATTTTTTCTGGCGTTTTGCTCATTATCTCCAAATCCGGTATAATTAATTCCAAAGCTTTTAAGCTGGTTTAGAGTGTCCAAAACACCTACCTTGCCAAAATCAAAAATGTGGTTGTTTGAAAGAATACAATCGGTCACCCCGATGTCCTTAAGCACCTTGACTGTATTAAGTGGTGCTCTTAGATTTGGTCCTATTTTCTTTATAGGAGTATTTTTGTCGGTTACAGCACATTCCAAATTTACAATTGCCCTGTCAGATGATTTGAATAACCTTATGATGTCGTTAAACAACTCTGTGCTTTTACATTGCTCAAAAAGCTCTTTAGAGTCTTTAATGGAAACATCTCCACCAATGGTAATTCTCATATTCAATTCCTCCCTGTGTTTTACACAATTATAATTGTATCACGTTCGGTTTTTCTTGTCAATGTGCTGAGTGATTAAAATAATAGCGCAATCCGTACAAGCGGGAAGGTTCGCATAGCGAACTATTTTCGTCTAGCCTCTTGTGAGCAAGCTCCCGTCGGCTTTAGCCGAAAATGCGAAATATATCTCTCAACTAAGCGAGTGCGAACAAGCAAATTTTCGTTAAGCAAGGAGCTAACGAAATTTTGAGGTGACCCGTACTTTATGGGAAGGCTCCTCACGGAGCTATTTCTGCCGAGCCTTTTCCTTGCAACCCGTGAACCCCAAAACTCATACTTCGTTTTGAGGACCCCTTGGCGCAGAGAACGGCTTTCGTCAGAAATGCGAACCCAATTCAAAATGCGATTGCATTTTGAAGATGGGTCGATGAGCGTACGGAATCACAACAAAACGAAAAAAGCACTCCAAGTGGAGTGCTTTCGTTTTGCTGGTGACCCGTACGGGAATCGAACCCATGTTTCAGCCTTGAGAGGGCCGTGTCTTAGCCGCTTGACCAACGGGCCGTTTGTCAAATGCTTATGTATTATAACATAGGTTTTTTCATTTTGCAAGAGGTTTTTTAAAAAATTTAAACATTTTGATTTTTTTGTTGTTTATAGTCGCTTGGGGTGGTGTAAGCGAGGCGAATCTGATTGATTTTTCTAGTTGATTAGCACCGAACAAAACGTCGAATTTCTAAAACAATATAATGTAGACAATTATATATTAATTATGTTATTATTTTAGTAGTAGCTCTATACTCCTTTGGCGACATTTTTGTTTTTTTCTTGAAGATGTTGCCGAATCTGTCAATCGAGTTAAAGCCAACCTTGGCTGAAATTTGCGTTATTGTCAGGTCGGTATGCTCTAGAAAATTTTTTGCGTAGTCAATTCGTATTTTTATAAGGTAATCATATGGTGACATCCCGATTTTTTCAGTGAAAACTGTCGTGAAATATGAGCGAGAAACGCCAATGCTTTTCGCATAAGCGCCCACGTCAAAGTGCTTGTAATAATTACTTTCGATATATAAAACCGATTTTTTAATAAAATCGTTTTCATCCTTAGCACCCTCGTCTTTTATCGAGTTTAATACATCAAATAGAGCGCTGAGCGTACCGATGTTGTCGGCAATGGTATTATCAAGTAGCTTTTTAATAGCAAGTATCCCGCTTTCCTTGTATTTTGGATATAGGGATTTTGTGGTTCTTTCCATTATACCTTTAGCGTCCTTGCCGTTAAAGGCAATCCAATAGTATTCACAAGGGTCGGTTGAATCTGATATCATTGTGCTTTCTTCATCAGGCGCATTAATAAAGGCATCACCACTTGATAAATGAGTTGTTTCGCCATTTTTGCGTGTAACGCTTATTTTTCCCGATTTTATTAAATGAATTAAATATCTTGGACGTCCGTTTGGTGACCAAGTATGGTTAGGATTTGTCTTTTGCCAACCAATTTCCATCACGCAAAAGGGAAGAAAAAAATCATAATCGAGATAATGCACCCTTGCTTGATTATGTATCATTTTTGAAGCAATTGTCATTAACATCACCACCTAATATTATTTTAGCACAGAACATAAAACAAATCAACGAATTTTTCAGAAGAGAGGAAAGAAAAATGAAAAAAAGAATTTTCTTGGCACTTTTAATTTCAATCTTATGCATTGTTGCGTTTACCGTTATTGCATCCGCAAAGGATGTTAATATTGGTGTAAATGATGTGAACGGCAATGCTATCGTTGTTCCAACCGAGGACGCTGATGGCGACGCTCTTACGTGGTATCGCGTAACCACCGCACCCGAGAGTGGCACATACTACGAGTATGTTTCAGGTGAAACAACCTATTATCTTGTTAGTGTAAAAACCAAGGATGCCGCTTATGTAAACGATAGCTATTATCTATGCTACTCATACCCGGGCATTACAGCAAACGCGTGGAGTGGTAACATTATAGTTATGAATTCAGCTGGCATTAAGGACGCAGATGGTAACGGTCCGCAAAAGCTCAACTTCGTTTTTGAGGGTACACCTGTTGCATATGTATATCTTCCTGCAAGCATCGTTTCTTTGACAGGAAGAAGTGGCAATAGTGAAAAGTCGCTCTTTTATGCTGCATCATCACTTATAGAGCTTGAAATAGAAAGCGGCTCGCAAATAGAAGAATTGAACACAAATGGCTTTTATAACTGTAGAAATTTGAAGAGATTTGTCTTGCCTGAAAATTTAAGGACAATTAATGCAAATGCCTTTGTAAGCTTGACAATTGAAATTACAGTTCCAAAATCGGTTACTACATTTGAGGTGTCAAACTGGGCAAACCTAACAGTTCACTACACAGGCACAGCTGAAGACCATGCAGACTGGACATATCAACCGTCTAAGATTGATTACATTAGCCATTGCGACGCATATAGAAACGGCATTCATACCGCAGGCGAGGTGGAAAATTACATTACATCATGCTCCGAGTGTGGTGCACAAATGTATTGCGAAAACCCCGAACATAACCTAACTACATCTATTTCCTATGATAGCTATGTACAAAATGGCGTAAAGAGCGTTCTTTGCACAGACTGTGGCTTGGATGCAAAGGAAACCAACGTTCCTGCAATTATGATATTCAAGGGATATTCCAAAAATCCTGAGGGAACGTCAATTTGCGTAGGCTATTCTATGAACAATAGTGCTTTGAATGAATACATGAGCTATCTCCAAGAGGATGCGATTTTTGAATATGGCGTATGTGTTGCTTTGAAAAATAATATACCGGATAGCAAGCCTCTGACTCTTAATGAGAACAGTGTTGTTATAGCCGACGATATGGTTATTAAGGCGACCTTTGACGAAGTTGCTTATTCCAAAATAGAGGTTAGATTAAATGGTGATTTCTCACAAAATTTGAATACCGAAATTTTGATGTGTGCATATATCTATGATGGAAGCAAGCTTGTTTACGTTCAAGATAATGACAAGGGAGAAAGCGCTGAGCTTGACTTTGTTAAATCAGTAACAATAGCTTCTCTAACCGAATAAAACAAAGCACCGTAAAATCGGTGCTTTTAAATTTTGTTTTTATTAAATAAAAATCTCGATATTTCTAGCAAAATGAATTTTCTTGACATTGGCTTAGCTATGTGTTATTATAAAATCGAAAGAAAAAGTATGGAGAGAGATTATGGAGTTTCTTTTATCACTTACCGCTTGGGGTATGGAAAAGCCAAAGGCATATGGCTTATTTCACCTTGTATTTTTAATTGGCGGACTTGCAGCCTGCGTGTTTTTTGCGTGGCTTTTTCGTAAATCAAGCGAAAAAACAAACAAAAATATAATGTTGTCAGTAGGCGGATTTTTGTTAATATCTGAGGTTTATAAACAGCTGTTTTATACTTACATAAAAGGACATGGAGAATATCAATGGTGGATTTTCCCGTTTCAGCTTTGCTCTGTGCCTATGTATTTATGCTTGATTATACCGTTTTTGAAGGAAGGGAAAATAAAAAGAGCACTTTACAATTTCCTTGCCTCATATAACCTTCTCGGTGGATTTTTGGCACTGTTTGAGCCAAGCGGACTTTCCCACGAGTATGTTACCTTAACGCTCCACGCGTTTATATGGCATTTGCTTCTTGCCTTTATTGGATTTTATCTTATCGCAAGTGGCAGAGCAGGGCGCAAGCTCAAGGATTTTCTGCCCTCAATAGTAATTTTCTTAATTCTTTGTGGAATTGCCGAGACTGTCAATATCATATGTACCCTTGCATTGGGCGTAACTGATATTAATATGTTCTATATCAGTCCGTTCCGCACAAATCCAATTATAGTATTTAAGCAAATTCAGCAAGCGACGCATTGGGCTTTGAATATGGTTTTATACCCAACAATGATAACGCTTGGCGCATTTATATTCTTTGTTATCGGAATATACGTGCGGAAGCTAATCCAAAAAATAAAATCAAAAAGAGCTGTTTAACGGCTCTTTTTCTATTGACAAGTTAAATTTTGTATGTTAGAATATACGCGTATAAAACACTGTGAAAAAGAGGAGTAACGCTCATTTTTGACCTAATAGAGAGCCGTGATGGTGGAAAATCGGCGGGCAAGTGGCGTGAAGGTAGCTTTGGAGTGGTGATGGTGAAGGAGCTCTCTCTGTGTAGCTGTCAACGTTTTCCTGCGTTAAAGGGTTTGAGTGTGCATCTTGGTAGGTGCAAATTCAGGTGGTACCGCGCATATGCGTCCTGATGTTTCTTTTGAAACGTCAGGCTTTTTATTTTATGTCATTCTGAACGAAGTGAAGAATCTTAGAAGATCCTTCGATAAGCTCTTGGTGACGCCGTGATTGTTAACCGTAGGGGCGAGCATTGCTCGTCCGCAAACAAGAAAAGCAAATATTGTAGGGGACGGCGCCTTAGACGTCCCGCAAAGGAGATAATAGAATGAAAGAACTAGCAAAAACATACGCCCCAGGCGAATTTGAGGAGCGTATTTACAAAAACTGGTGCGACAATAAGTATTTCACACCAATAATTGACAAGACAAAGCCAAGCTACACAATAGTTATTCCACCGCCAAATATCACAGGTCAGCTCCATATGGGACACGCCCTTGATAATACCCTACAGGACATTCTTATTCGTTATAAGAGAATGAATGGCTACTGTACGCTTTGGCTACCTGGCACAGACCACGCATCAATCGCAACTGAGGCGAAGATAGTTGAGGCGATGCGTAAAGAGGGCATTACAAAGGACGATATCGGTCGTGAGGGCTTTTTAGAGCGCGCTTGGGACTGGAAGGAGCAATACGGCGGACGTATTATTTCTCAGCTCAAAAAGCTCGGCTCATCATGTGACTGGAGCCGTGAGCGTTTTACTCTTGACGAGGGCTGCTCCGAGGCTGTAAAAGAGGTGTTTGTTCGCCTTTACAATAAGGGACTTATCTATCGTGGCGAGAGAATTATCAACTGGTGCCCACACTGCTTAACCTCAATTTCAGACGCAGAGGTTGAATACGAGGACCAGGCAGGACATTTCTGGCACATCAAATACCCATTCAAGGACGGCTCAGGCTACCTAGAGTTTGCTACCACCCGTCCTGAAACAATGCTCGGTGATACTGCTGTTGCTGTCAACCCGAATGACGAGCGCTACAAGGATATGATAGGTAAAACCTTGATTATTCCACTTGTAAATCGTGAAATTCCTGTCGTTGCTGACGACTACGTTGAGATGGATTTTGGTACTGGCGTTGTTAAAATTACTCCAGCGCACGACCCTAACGACTTTGAGGTTGGTAAACGCCATAACCTTCCAATTATCAACGTTATGACTCCTGATGCAAAAATTACCGAGGACTATCCGGCATATGCGGGAATGGACAGATATGAGGCAAGAAAGGCAATCGTTAAAGACCTTGACGAGCAAGGCTATCTAATTAAGGTAGAGGACTACTCACACAACGTTGGCACCTGCTATCGTTGCGGCACAACAGTTGAGCCACGCGTTTCACTCCAATGGTTTGTAAAAATGGAGGATTTGGCAAAGCCGGCTATTAAAGCAGTACGCGAAAAGGAAATCAAATTCGTTCCCGAACGCTTTGAAAAGAACTACTTCTACTGGATGGAAAACATCCGTGACTGGTGTATCTCACGTCAGCTTTGGTGGGGACATAGAATTCCTGCATTCTACTGTGACGATTGTGACGAAATTGTAGTTACAAAAGAAAATAAGGCAATTTGCCCAAAATGTGGCAAACAAATGCGCCAAGACCCAGACACACTTGACACTTGGTTTTCTTCAGCCCTTTGGCCTTTCTCAACACTCGGCTGGCCAAATGAAACTGAGGACTTAAAATATTTCTACCCAACAAACACTCTCGTTACTGGCTACGATATTATCACCTTCTGGGTTTCACGTATGATTTTCTCGGGACTTGAGTATATGGGAGAAAAGCCGTTTGATACCGTTTTAATTCACGGTCTTGTGCGCGATGCACAGGGCAGAAAGATGTCAAAATCTCTCGGCAATGGTATCGACCCACTTCTAATTATAGAGAAATACGGTGCAGACGCACTCCGCTTTGCTTTGGCAACAGGCAACTCCCCAGGAAACGATATGCGCTTTAGCGATGAAAAGATTGAAAGCGCGCGTAACTTCGCAAACAAGCTTTGGAATGCTGCACGCTTCGTTATGATGAACCTCGATATTGAAAAGGTTGAAATGCCTGATGTTTCCGAGCTTGCACTTCAAGATAAATGGGTGCTTTCACGTCTTAATAAGCTTATTGAACGCGTAAGAGCATCACTTGATTCCTACGAGCTTGGCATTGCCCTTGGTGAGATTTACGACTTTATTTGGGACGTGTTCTGCGACTGGTATATTGAGCTTTCAAAGACAACCCTTTCGAACAAGGAAAGCGCACAAAACAAGGTTTCACAAAACGTTATTGTTTACGTGCTTGAAAGCATCTTAAAGCTCCTACATCCATTTATGCCATTTATCACAGAGGAGATTTATCAGTCATTACCTCACTTTGAAAATGCAGACAGCATTATGATTACAAAGTACCCAGAGGTAAATCCAAAGTACAATTTCTCAAGCGATGAAGAAAACATGGCTCGTGTAATTGAAGCAATTCGTGAAATCCGCGCACGCAGAAACGAGATGAACGTGCCACCATCAAGAAAGGCTAAAATTTTCATTTCAACTAAGTATAGTGAGTCCTTTAACGCATCAACTGCAAGCTTCTTTGAAAAGCTTGCCTCAGCCTCCGAGGTTGAAATTGTTGACGACTATTCAAGCGAGGGCGCAGTTCAAATCATAACTCCATCAGCAACAATCTATATCCCAATGGCTGAAATGATTGATACCGAAAAGGAAAAAGCACGTCTAAATGGCGAGCTTGCAAAGGTTCAAGGCGAAATAGACCGTCTTGTTAAGAAGCTATCAAATCCGGAATTCACATCAAAAGCACCTGAAAAGGTTGTAAACGGCGAAAAAGAAAAGCTCGCAAAATACGAGGCACAAAAATCTGGTATTGAAGAAGCAATCAAGGCACTCTAATAACATTGAAAAGAACCGCACCTGCGGTTCTTTTTTGTCATTCTGTCATGCCGTTTTGTCATTCTGAGCGAAGCGAAGAATCCCAAAAAGGAGACCCTTCGACTGCACTGCGTTCCGCTCAGGGTGACAGAACGCGTGTCCTTGTAGGGACAGGCGTCTCGACTGTCCGCTTGTAGGGGAGGGGGCTGCCTTCTCACTTGCGTTATTATGACTCACTTGCAAGAGCCACAAAGCACCATCCCCTGTCATTCTGAGCGAAGCGAAGAATCTCTTTTTTTGAAAATTCACAAAAAGTTAACAATTATGTTTAATTTGTATACTTTAACCAAAAAGCGATTAGAGAAGTTTAACGGAAGAATTTTAGTTTTTAAGTAAAAACAAATACAGGTAAGAGTTTTGCCTAAAAAACTAAAAATCGAAAATTTCAAAAACCATCCGCAATCGAACGATTTTTGTGCATATTTCACAAATTTGGTTCGTTTTTTTTTTTTTTTGTTTATCTTGAC
>SVRK01000012.1 GCA_015064855.1 Oscillospiraceae bacterium
CGGTATGTACTCGGGTGATTGGTATTCTGTGTACGAAAGTGAAATTTTACCGCTTCGCCAAAATCCTATGTTGGCGCGTTTTCGTGACGCGGGGATAGACATTTTTGATGAATGGATAAAGCACGTTCACGGAAGGCAAAAAGAGTGTTGGTTGACATATAGAATTTCAGAGGTTGACGTAGATGAGGATATAAATCCTTTACCGATAAAGGAAGAACACCCCGAATGGTTTATTCCAGCATTTGGATTCACAATGAACAATATGGCTGTGCCGGAAATTCGTGAGCATAAATTAAAGGTAGCCTTAGAAGTGATGAGAAAATACGCTTTTGACGGATTGGATATTGATTTTGAACGGCACACTCCCATCTTACCAGTTGGCGAGCAATGGGAAAAACGGGAATGCGTAACGGAATTTATAAGAGAATTACGCACGGAGCTTTTAAAAATTGGGAAAGAACAAAACAGGGTTATAATGCTATCCGCACGAGTTCCCGATTGCTTGGACGGATGCCATCAAGATGGTTTAGATGTAGAAAAATGGATAAAAGAAGATTTGGTGGACTGTCTAACCCTTGGCTCACGCTCATTTGATGTTAAAGTGGAAGAGTTTAGGAAGCTTTCAAAGGATGTGCAGCTATATGCGTGCTACGAGCCCTACCATACTGTTGACGGGTACTTTGCTCCGTCACTTGAAGCACTACGCGGAATTTGGTATTCGCATTTGCAGCGTGGTGCAGATGCGGTAGAGTATTTCAACTGGTCGGGGCAAGGGAAAAAGGAAATGGTAGCGCATTATGTGCATCTTTATGGGATGGATCCCAAAAAGGAGGATTATGCGCAGTTCGGTAGCGAGGATTTTACGGGTGTAAATGATAAAGAATTTTTGGAAAAGCAGAATAAAGCTTATGTCATTGATAGAAAGGGTGGATATCCTTGGGGTATCGGCTACGGCAATTTAAACGCGGATAGACAGCTTCCTCGCGTTATTGAAAACGACGAAGAAGTGCGACTATATGTTGCGGAAAATATAAAGAAAGCAAAAAGGGCAACTTTAAAATTGTTGTTTGAAGAGCTTTCACAAATTCCCGAAGTGTACTTTAACGGGCAAAAATTGTCTTTCTTGTCGCAACCGCACCGTGATATGCAAGTGACTGCAGAAAAGGTCCCACCTATTTCGGGGCATCCAGTAAGCGTACGTCTTGCTTACGGAGAAGATCACAGCAAGAGCTGTACTATGCTTGAGGCGGATTTGACGGGCATAGAAACCAAAATAGGCTACAACATAATACAGGTGTTGACGAAAACCCCTGTAAGTCTTGAAAAAGTGGAATTGGAAGTAAAACGAATATGAAAATGAGCGAAAAGAAAAAAGCAATTTTATTTGAATACATACCTATGGCAGTGACGGGGATAATCATACTTGTTTGCGCTATCGTTTTTAAACAAATGTTTATCAAAGTATTACCATTGTTTTTCTCGCTACTTATTATGTTGCTCAATTCTCGGGCAAATCGTATTGGGTTTCTTCTTGGAGCAATCAATAGTTGTATTTACATTATCGGCTACTTGATGGAAGGAGTGTACGGAACTGTCGCCTCCACCGTCTTTGGCATTTTTATAATGTTAATAACATATTTCCGATGGAAAAACAAATCTTATGGTAAAGCCACCATATTCCGCCGTTTTAGTGTGCAAGGTCGCGTGATACTTGCCTTGGTTTTGTTCGTGGTGTGGATGGCGACATCCTTTATTCTCTCAAAAATGGGTGGTACAGCAACAGTAATTGACGGCTTGACTATGGTTTTGGGCTTTGCCACGAACATACTAACCATTGTAGCCTATGTGGAAGCTCCATTTTTGAATATTATTAGTGGACTTTGCCAATTTGCACTTTGGGTGCAAATCGTATTTATCAACGGAAATTATGCCGCTGTTACATATTTGGTATATAATATATATTGTACGTATATGATAATACGCACATTTTATCGTTGGCACACACTCTATAAAGAGCAAAGGCGCTGACAACGTTACACAAGAGTCTTATATTCAAATTTAACTTCAATAAAAATAGACACATCATCAAGGACTAGTCCAAAATGATGTGTCTAATTCTTTTTATTCAGTTTTTTAATGGATTTCTTAAAAAGCTAATTATTTATTGCTTTCTTCGATAGCAACAGCAACTGCAACAGTCATTCCGACCATAGGGTTAATTCCTGCTCCTATAAGACCCATCATTTCTACGCACACCCAACATCTTGTTAACCAAAGCCTTGTAATTACTGACTCTAAACACATCATTTTGAATATTGTCAATTACATTATAACATGCTTTTGTGTGTTTGTAAGCTGACAAAACATACAGGTATTTAAGTGTTTTTATTTAATTCCTGTTTACATTGTTTAGACGCGCTTCCACCAAACATTATAAAACTCATTAAAGTTTAATTTTACACCCTGTAAAATCATTTCCTTAAATGTTTCGTCGTCTTCATTTCCTGTGCTGTAAAAGCAGTCATATACTTGCCACACCCTGTGCCCTGAACAAACCAAATCATATAAGGTCATCATATAAACACAGCTCTCAACAAAAAATATTTCATTGTTATAAAGCTTTCCACCTTCAACTATTTCAATAGCTTGGCGGAGCACTGGCTGTTTTGTGTCACGAATATGTGTGGTATAATCGCCCCGACCTGCGCCACGCCATAGTGGGCTACGCGTTTGGAGCGCCGAGAGTGATTTGGGGTGCAGTTTCGCAGAGCGTTGCTAATCGCTTTCAAGCGCTTACCGTAATTCGTAATATCGACGATATCGTCACACACCTGCCCCAAAAAATACTAGGCTATACCCATGTCGGCAATCTCCTTGAAATAGGCAAAAGGGGTAAATATTCCAAAATTGACGCCCACCGCCCCGAAAATATCCTTAATGAGCTTTTAATTTATGAGCAAGGTTAGTAGCAGTAATTTTAAAAAATGACGATTATCAAAAACGCTCTGCTTTGCGCAGAGCATTTTTAATTTTCAATTGTGATTTTTGCCCCGTCACAGCTAAGGCGTATTGTGCCATGCCTTGTTTGGAATACCTCAATTCCGTATTCGTCAAGCAACGCAAGCGTGTCGGGCGACGCAGGATTTTTGCCCGAGCAGGTAATCGCACCATATTGACACCTTACCATATCTAAAAACTCACGATAATTTTCAAGATAATTCCCGTGATAGGGTAGCTTTACAAAATCATAAGCGCCAATCTCAGCCTCGATTAGCTCGCTAAGTCGAAGCTCCATCGCATCACCGCAAAAGAGAAACCGCCTTTCTCCACAGGTGAGCGAAACCACAAGCGAGGAATTGTTGCTTTGCTTTGATGCGTATTTTTGCTTTCTTGGAGCGTCAATTTCTATTTCGCACCCATCAAGCTTAAAGGAATACGCCCCGTTTAAAATAATAGGCTCAATTCCCATTTCCTCTAGCGTCGCATGGTAGAGCACATATTCCTCGGTAAGAGGCGCATAAGCGCCCTCAATGACGGTCTTAATCCCGTAGTGCGAGATAATCTCACTAGCCCCACCTATGTGGTCCTTGTCGGGATGAGTTAATATAAGCGTGTCAATCTTGTCCCACTCACGCTCTCTCATAAACGAGTGAACGTCAGCCAGATTTTCTGTCTCACCTGTGTCTATCATTAAAATCTTAGACCCTGTGTTTATAATTATGCAATCAGCCTTGCCGATTTTTAAAATGCTTACCTCGCAAAAGGGCGGAATTTCCTCACTCTGTTGCTGGCTCTCGCTCTCGCTATTACACGAAAACAAAAAAACACAAGAAAGTGCCATAAATAAAAGCATAATCAAAGCCAAAAACCTTTTCAAAGCCACACCCCCTTGCGTTTCTAATATCCCCTTAATTAGATTATATCACTATCTCATTAAAATATCAATAAAAATTAATGGCCAAAGTCCTCAAAGCCTAATCAAACAAAAAATGCTCTGCGAAATTCGCAGAGCATTTTTCTTGTTATTAATTATTACGAGCTTTAGCGAGTAACAAGGTTCTGACACGCAAAAATACTATTTGATTTTTGCATATTGCGTAGCAACCTGTTTGCTAAAACAGCGTGTCAGGTTCTTACTTGCAAGCCTCTTCGATAGCAACTGCAACTGCAACAGTCATACCAACCATTGGGTTGTTACCAGCGCCGATAAGACCCATCATTTCTACGTGAGCAGGAACGGATGAAGAACCAGCGAACTGAGCGTCACCGTGCATTCTACCCATTGTATCTGTCATACCGTAGGAAGCAGGACCAGCAGCCATGTTATCTGGGTGAAGAGTTCTACCTGTACCGCCGCCTGAAGCAACTGAGAAGTAGTTCTTACCGTTTTCCCAGCACCATTTCTTATATGTACCTGCAACTGGGTGTTGGAATCTTGTTGGGTTAGTTGAGTTACCTGTGATAGATACACCAACGTTTTCAAGCTTCATAATTGCAACGCCCTCAGGAACGTTATCTGAGCCGTAGCACTTAACGTCAGCTCTTGGGCCGTTTGAATATGCTGTTTCTGAGATAACCTTTACTTCCTCTGCGTATGGGTCAAATTCAGTTTCAACAAATGTAAAGCCGTTGATTCTTGAAATAATCATAGCAGCGTCCTTGCCAAGACCGTTAAGGATAACGCGAAGTGGCTTTACTCTAACCTTATTAGCGTTAAGAGCAATTTTAATAGCGCCCTCTGCTGCAGCGAATGACTCGTGACCAGCTAAGAAGCAGAAGCACTCTGTTTCTTCTGAAAGAAGCATTTTGCCGAGGTTACCGTGTCCAAGACCTACTTTTCTGTTCTCAGCAACAGAGCCAGGAATACAGAAGGCTTGAAGACCGATACCGATAGCTGCAGCTGCATCAGCAGCCTTTGTGCAGCCCTTCTTAATTGCGATAGCTGCGCCTACTGTGTAAGCCCAAATTGCGTTTTCAAAGCAGATAGGTTGAGTTTCTCTTACGATTTTATCGCAGTCGATACCCTTTGCAAGTGTAATTTCCTTACACTCCTCGATAGAATTAATACCATATTCCTTAAGAGCAGCAAGAATCTTCGCTTCTCTGCGCTCGTATCCTTCAAATAATGCCATTATTTTCTACCTCCTTATTGCTTTCTTGGGTCGATATAGTGATCAGCCTCTGCAAATCTACCATATGTACCCTTTGATTTTTCATATGCTTCGTTTGGCTCCATGCCCTTCTTAATGAAGTCAGTCATTTTGCCGAGTGAAACGAACTCGTAACCAATAACTTGGTTATCCTTGTCAAGAGCCATTCTTGTGCAGTAGCCCTCTGTCATTTCAAGGTAACGAACGCCCTTTGCCTTTGTACCGTACATAGTACCAACCATTGAACGAGCACCCTTACCAAGGTCCTCCATACCTGCACCGATAACAAGACCGCCCTCGGAGAAAGCAGATTGAGTTCTACCGTATACGATTTGAAGGAAAAGCTCTCTCATTGCTGTGTTGATAGCGTCACAAACTAGGTCTGTGTTAAGAGCCTCAAGAATTGTTTTGCCTGGGAGAATTTCTGCTGCCATAGCTGCAGAGTGTGTCATACCGGAGCAACCGATAGTTTCAACAAGTGCCTCTTCGATTACGCCATCCTTAACGTTAAGTGAAAGCTTGCAAGCGCCTTGTTGTGGTGCACACCAACCGATACCGTGTGTGTAACCGGAAATATCGGTGATTTGCTTTGCTTGTACCCATTTGCCTTCTTCCGGAATTGGAGCAGGACCGTGCTTTGGTCCCTTGGCAACGGAGCACATTTGTTCTACTTCATGTGAATAAATCATATGTATTTCTCCTTGAAAAAATTTTTTCGTATATATTATATCGTATTTTCTCTCTAAAATCAACAATTTTATTAAATTTTTTAAATTTCGACTCTATGCGACAAAAACTCGTTAATTTTGCACGATTTTTAGGCATTTTTTATGAAAAATTTGTTTACTTTTTATATTATATATGTTATAATATTATGTGATTTTTCAAGGGAGGATTTCTTATGCGTCTTGACAAGCTACTTAGTGAACTCGGCAAAGCCACAAGAAGCGAGGGCGGTAAGCTCATTCGCGCCGGCAAGGTTACAGTCAATGGCGAGACTATTAAAAAACCGGATTTTAAAATCGACCCCGAAAAAGACGAGGTTTCGCTGCTCGGTGAAATCTTAACCTACAGAAAATTTACCTACATTATGTTAAATAAGCCCGAGGGCTATGTTTCCGCAACCGACGACGAAAATGAAAAAACGGTGCTCGACCTTATCGACGAGGAAAACAGGCGAAAGGGACTTTTCCCCTGCGGACGGCTCGACAAAAGCACACTTGGTCTTGTGATTTTGACAAACGATGGCGATGGCTCTCACAGGGTTCTTAGTCCCAAGCATCACGTGTCAAAGGTTTATAAATTTGAAAGCAAATTTCCGCTATCGGAAAGCGATGTTAAGGCACTTGAGAGTGGTGTTGATATTGGCGGATATTTAACAAAGCCGTGTAAGATTAAATTATATGATAATTTATCAAGCGGTGAAATAACTCTTACCGAGGGTAAATATCACCAAATCAAGCGCATGCTTGAGGCGGTTAATAATAAAATTACTTATCTTGAAAGAATAAGCTTTGGAGGCATTTTGCTCGACCCAAATTTAAAGCGAGGCGAGTGGAGATACCTAACAAGCGACGAGGAGGTTATATTTAAATGAAAAAATTTCTTTTACCTGACGGTGTGAATTGGTATCGCGCTAATATGCACTGCCACACAACCGTTTCTGATGGTCACTATACACCGGCAGAAATTAAAGAGGCATACAAGAATATGGGCTACTCTATTGTAGCATATACCGACCACGAAATCATTAAAACCCACAATGATTTAACAGATGATGAATTTTTGGCAATCACCTCTTCGGAATTTTCCATCAATGACTCAAAGCCCTGCTTTGAAATTCCCGACGGAAAATATATGGATGGTTGGAGAAGCAAAAAGGTAATTCACCTGGGCATTTACTCTAAAGACCCGAACAACACATTCCATCCCGCTACCGACAACAGTATTTTCAACTGGTGGAAGAGCCAAGGCAAGGATGTAGGTGAGGTCGAGGTTGACGGATATTCCCGTCAATACACACTTGAAAGCCTAAACGAAACAATCAAGCGTCTTAATGAAAAGGGATTTTTAGTATCTCTTCACCACCCAAACTGGTCGCTTAATGATATGGACGATTATCTAAACCTTGAGGGACTTTGGTCGCTTGAAATATTAAACTACGCAACCGAGCGTATTTCAGGTGCTGAATATTGCCCATACATCTACGACCACATGGTAAGAAACGGAAAAAATCGTAACCTTTTCTGCAATATGGGCGACGATAACCATAATAGAGGCGGTAGCTTTGACCATTCCTTTGGCGGCTCAACAATTATCGGCGCGAAGGAATTAAAATACGACCAAGTAATGGAAGCTCTTGAAAAGGGCGAGTTCTACTGTGCAAGTGGCAAAAATCCGCCAAAAATCAACGCTCTTTACGTTGAAGATAACATTGTTAAAATTGACTGCTCCCCTGCTACCGATATTTTTATGACAGGTATGGGCAGAAACTTCCGTTTTGCAAACACCGACGGAAAAGAGATTACACACGCGGAATTTAAGCTTGACCCGCAGGACATTATGTTCCGTATAACCGTACGCGACAAATACAACAATAACGCACATACGCATTTCTACACAGTTTCTGACTATTTGGAATAATAGAGGTATATTGTTATGAGAAAAGATTTATTACCAAGTGACGTTAATTGGTACCGTGCCAATTTTCACTGTCACACAAAGCATTCCGACGGTGCCTTGACACCTGCCGAGGTTAAGGAAGCATATAAAAACCACGGCTACTCTATTGTGGCTTACTCGGACCACGACGTGCTTCTTGACCATTCTGATTTAAATGACGAGGGATTTTTGGCGCTCACCTCTTCCGAGTATGCTATAAACGACTCGAAAGCTTCATTCCCACAATTATTTGATATCAATACAGCCGATTGGCAACGCAGAAAATGTGTTCACCTAAACATTTTTGCAAAGGACCAGCATAACACCTTTATGCCTGCGACAAGCATTGAGCAAAACTGGATTTTAAAGGACAGATATCCCGATACAAAGTGTGACGGCTTTATCCGCGAATTTACAAAGGAAAACATAAACGAGATTATCAAGCGTTGTAACGATGCCGGCTTCTTAGTTCAATTAAACCACCCATATTGGTCACTTAACGAGCGTGAGGACTATATAAATATGGAAGGACTTTGGGGTCTTGAAATTCTTAACTACGCAACAGAGCTTGAAACAGGAAGCGAATATTGCCCATACATTTATGACGATATGGTAAGAAACGGTATGTTTAATCTGGTTTGCACAATGGGTGATGACAACCATAACCACGCTGGCTTACGCGAGTCCTTCGGTGGCTCAACATTTATTGGTGCCAAGGAGCTTAAGTACGACCAAATTATCGAGGCTATGGAAAAGGGTCATATTTACTGTGCTTCGGGCAGAGATAACCCTCCGCAGTTTAAGGCTCTTTACGTTGAAGATAATATGCTTAAAATCGAGTGCACTCCGGTTGAGAGCATAATTGTAAACGGCTATTGCCGCTGTGACAGACACACAACCCACGATGACGATTCCGAAGGCTTAACTCACGACGAATTTTGGCTACGCGAAACCGACGTATATATTCGTGTTACAATCCGCGACAAATTTGGAAACAGTGCACATACGCACACATATTTCGTGAAGGATTTAATTGATAAAAAATAAGCTATTGGCTTAAAATATGCAACAAAATTTATGCAACAAATTTAGAGGAAAAAGAAATGAACATTATTGAAACACTAGCAAAAGAATTTTCACTTAAGGTAAGCCAAGTAGAGGCAACTGTTGGACTTATTGACGACGGCAACACAATCCCATTTATCGCACGTTATAGGAAAGAGGTTACAGGCTCGCTTGACGATACTGTTTTACGTGATCTTGACGACCGTCTTAAATATTTAAGAAATCTTGAAACCAGAAAAGCCGAGGTTGCTTCTCTTATTGATGGTCAAGGAAAGCTCACACCTGAAATTACCGAATCACTTGAGAAGGCACAAACAATTACCGAGGTTGAGGATATTTACCGCCCATATAAGCCAAAGAGAGAAACTCGCGCGTCACTTGCAAGAAAGAAGGGGCTTGAGCCACTTGCAAACCTCATTATGGAGCAAAAGGACGCCTATGAGCCAGCTATTGACGTAGTAGCAAACGACTTTATCACCACCGAAAACGAGGATAAGAAGCTTCACGTTAAAACCGCCGAGGATGCTATTAACGGAGCAAAGGACATTATTGCTGAGGATATTTCAGATAACGCTGATTTCCGTAAGGCAATAAGAAGCTTGACAACCGACCACGGTGTAATTGTATCAAAGCAAGCAAAGGACGAGGACTCCGTTTACAGCTCTTACTACGACTATAACGAGGCGGTTAAAAAGATACCCGGACACAGAGTTTTGGCTATCAACCGCGGTGAAAAGGAAGAATTTTTAAAGGTTAGTGTTCAAATCGACCCTGAAATTATACTTAACTACTTATATTCGCAATTAATCACAAATTCGGCTAGCCCTGCTAAAGCATATATTGCCGAGGCTATTGCCGACTCTTACGACCGTCTTATAGCACCTTCGGTTGAAAGAGAAATCAGAACAGCGCTATTTGATAACGCCAGTGAGGGCGCAATCAAGCTTTTCTCCGACAACCTAAAGAACCTACTTATGGGCGCACCACTAAAAGGTAAAACTGTTCTTGGCTACGACCCCGGTTATCGTACAGGCTGTAAGCTTGCGGTTGTTGACAAAACAGGTAAGGTTATCGATACTGCGGTTATCTTCCCAACAAAGCCACGCGAGGATATTGAAGGCTCGAAGGCTGTTGTTACAAGACTTATAAAGAGATATGGCGTTGACGTTGTTGCTATCGGTAACGGTACAGCATCCAAGGAAAGCGAAATCTTTATTGCAGGCGTTTTAAAGGAAATTGCAGGCGACAAAAAATACATTATGGTAAGTGAGGCGGGTGCTTCCGTTTACTCCGCATCAAAGCTCGGTGCCGAAGAATTCCCTGACTTTGACGTAACCCAACGTTCAGCAGTTTCTATTGCAAGACGCTTACAAGACCCACTTGCAGAGCTTGTTAAGATTGACCCCAAATCTATCGGCGTTGGTCAATATCAGCACGATATGAAGCAAGCACGTCTTGACGAGGCGCTTGGCGGTGTTGTTGAGGACTGTGTAAACAAGATAGGCGTTGACGTAAATACAGCCTCATATTCGCTTCTTTCCTATATTTCCGGTATTAATATGACAAGTGCTAAAAACATCGTTAAATATCGTGAGGAAAACGGCGAATTTACAAAGAGAAACGAGCTTTTAAAGGTTCCAAAGATTGGCGCAAAGGCTTACGAGCAATGCGCGGGCTTCCTTCGCGTTCCCGACTCCAAGGAAATACTTGACAACACAGGCGTTCACCCTGAATCCTACGAGGCTGCAAAGAAGCTTATTGCAAAATTCGAATATGCAACGGAAGACGTTTCCAAGGGACTTGCCGACCTACGCCAAAGATGCGCAAAATACGGCACAAAGAAGTTAGCTGAAGAGCTACAAATCGGTGAGCCGACACTTCTTGATATTATCGGCGAGCTTGAGAAGCCCGGACGTGACGTGCGTGATTCTCTACCACTTCCAATCCTTCGCGATGACGTTCTCGGCATGGAGGACCTAAAGGAAGGAATGGTAATGACAGGCACTGTACGTAACGTTATTGACTTTGGTGCTTTCGTTGATATTGGAGTTCACCAAGACGGTCTTGTTCACATTTCTGAAATTTCCGAAAAATACATCAAGCATCCAAGCGAGGCTTTAAGCGTTGGCGATATTGTTACTGTAAAAATCAAGGGTGTTGACCTAAATAAAAAGCGTATTAGCCTAACTATGAAGATGTAAGTCTCGGTTTTGAGCAATTTAGACAAACAAAAGTGTTGTTTTTTGTGCAATTTTGAGAAAATTTAGTTATTTTTGTTAGAATTGCACAAATCCCTTTCATAAATTTTGTTAAAAAAAGATATTTAAATTTTAGAAAGTATCTGTTATAATATATATTGTAAAATAAAATAATTGTGTCAAATTGCGCGATTTTGCGTGGTTTTACGCAGAAATCGCTCGCATAAGGAGAAATAAAATGGCAAGCTTGTCTTTAAAACACATTTACAAAAAATATCCTGGTGGCGTTACAGCCGTTTCAGATTTCTGTCTTGAAATTCAAGATAAGGAATTTATCATTTTCGTTGGTCCTTCAGGATGCGGTAAGTCTACTACTCTTCGTATGATTGCCGGACTTGAGGAAATTACCGAGGGTGAATTATACATTGGCGATAAGCTTATGAACGATATCGCACCTAAGGACAGAGATATTGCGATGGTTTTCCAGAACTACGCTCTTTATCCTCATATGACAGTTTACGAAAACATGGCATTCGGTCTTAAGCTCCGTAAAACTCCAAAGGAAGAAATCAAGCGCCGTGTTGAAGAGGCTGCTGAAATTCTTGGCATCACTCACTTACTTGATAGAAAGCCAAAGGCTATGTCCGGTGGTCAAAAGCAACGTGTTGCACTCGGTCGTGCTATCGTTAGAAACCCAAAGGTATTCTTGCTTGACGAGCCTCTTTCAAACCTTGACGCTAAGCTCCGTGCAACAATGAGAACAGAGCTTACAAAGATACATAACCGCGTTGGTACAACATTCGTATACGTAACTCACGACCAGGTAGAGGCTATGACAATGGCTACTCGTATCGTTGTTATGAAGGATGGCTTTATCCAACAGGTTGATTCTCCTCAAACGCTTTATGATAAGCCTGTTAATATGTTCGTTGCAGGATTTATTGGTACACCTCAAATGAACTTCATCAACGCTACTCTTGAAAAGAAGGAAGACGGTCTTTACATCTGCTTCGAGGGCAATTCATTAAGACTCCCAGACGAAAAGGCTTCAAACCCAGCACTTCAAGATTACATCGGCAAAGAGGTTGTTGCAGGTATCCGTCCAGAGTGCATCCACGACGAACCAATTTATCTCTCAACTATGCCTGAAAACGTTATCGACGTTAACGTTGAAATCACTGAGCTTATGGGTGCTGAAATTTACCTTTACATCAATATTGGCGAGCAAAACGCTATTGCAAAGGTATCTTCTCGTTCACTCGCTCGTGCAGGTGACACAATTAAGGTTGCTATTGAGGCAGGCCGTGTTCACTTATTTGATAAGGATACACAAAGATACATTATTCACTAATAAGCATAAAAGGGCTATTTACAGCCCTTTTTGTTTTTTGCGCAAGTGTATTTATATTTATGTCTTGACATTTTGATTTATTTTGATATAATATCTAATAGTGTTAATATAGCACGAAATCAATGACTATTTACCATAGCATAGAGGTATTTTATGAAAAAGAAAATTGCAATAATCGGCTTTGGCGGAATGGGCTCTTGGCACGTAAATCACGCACTTAAGAGCGATGTTCTAGAGCTAGCCGGAATTTATGATATAGACCCTATTAAGCAGGAAAAGGCAAAAAGCATGGGAATTTATTCCTACTCCTCTCTTGACGAGCTTATAAACGACGAAAGTGTTGAGCTTGTTACGATTGCTATTCCAAACGACGTTCATCTTGACACGGTTGTGAAATGTCTTTTAGGTGGAAAGCACGTTATTTGTGAAAAGCCTGTTGCCCTTTCAAGTGAGGATTTAGAGGAAATGATTTCCGCATCTAAAAAGAGTGGCACTCTCTTCACTGTTCACCAAAACAGACGCTTTGACGTTGACTATCTCGCTATGCAAGAGATTACTGACTCAGGTGAAATCGGCGCGCCAATACGTATTGAATCAAGAATTCACGGCTCACGCGGTATCCCTTCCGACTGGAGAGGCGAAAAGGAGCACGGCGGTGGTATGATTCTCGACTGGGGCATTCACCTAATCGACCAGCTTATGCTTATATATAAAAATGAAGAAATTGATACAATAAGCTGTGAGGTTACCAACATCACAAACAAAGAGGTTGACGACGGCTTCTACCTCACTATCACCTTCAAAAGTGGCAAGGTTGCCTTTGTTGAGGTTGGCACATACAACTTTCTCCCTCTTCCAAGATTCTATATGAAGGCGGAAAAGGGTACTGCCCTTATCACCGACTGGAGAGAAAAGACTCAGGTTGCCAAGTGTAAATATTGGCACGAAAATGACGTTTTGCCAGTTCAAACTGCGGCGGGTCTTACAAAGACTATGGCTCCACGTGATAGCGTTACACTTGATACCTACGAGCATGAAATTCCAAAGAGCGATGTGCACGATTTCTATCGTAATTTCTGCCTAGCCATTGACGGCAAGGCTACCCAGCTTGTTACGCATGATGAGATGCGCCTTGATATGAAAATTATGGAGCACGCATTTAAGTCAGCAGAGCTACACCAAACCGTTAAATTTGAATATTAAGCATCAAAGAGCCTTGCTGGCTCTTTTTTGTTGACATTTTTTCTAGTGTATGGTAATATGAATATATAAAAATAAAGGAGAGATTTTATGAAAATATTGAAAATTGCTTTTCCAATACTCTTGGCATTAGTTATTTTACTATGCGTTTTGTTTCCTGTTTTGTCAGCATGTCACACGTTGATATTAGGACCCACTGTGTCTGCAGAGTTTTATTATTCGACACCATCACAAATGGCACAAGTAAATCTTTTAGCTACAGGTAAATTGCCAATTGTATCATTATTACTTCCATACCATGGGGTAACCAATCTACTTTCGATTGTTGTAACTAACAGCTTTGTTCCTTTTGCCATTGCTATCGTTTGCGCGCTTATTATAGCACTTTATATTTTTATGGTAAAAACAAAAATGTCGTTATACGTTAGCGGTTCTTTATCAAAAGTATTAAAAATTGCAAGTGTTGTGCTTTTGGGCGTCGGCATCCTTGCTTCTCTTATAATAATACTTCCATCTGCAATTTTATCTCTTTATAGTTTTGCTTTTGTTATTAAGTGTATTTCTTTTGGATTTTTTCCATTCGTTATTGTATTTTTAGGATTTTTGATGAGCTTAATTACCGTTTTGGTATTTATACTTATCACAGCTTCGCTTGCCGTTTTATTAGTATTACTCCTAAAAACGAAGAACGAGTCAGCCTCGGGAAGCAAAAAGACTATTCTTGTCTCTGCTCTTGTATCTGGCATTGGTGCTATTCTCACTCTGCTTATCACTCTGCACTACTCTTATTCGAGAATCGCTTCACTTGTAATCTCCTTCTTTAGTAAATATATTCTCTACTCTATAAACATAAGCTATATAACCGCATTTTTCCTAACTATATTACTTATTTGCGTATTCCTCGGATTTGTAATTTATCTTGTGAAATCAATTTTCGCAATTAAGCAAATAAAATCCAGCGAAAAAGCACTTGTGGATAGTGAAGGAACAGACGTAGCAGAGCCGCAAGAAGCCTTGACAGAAGAAAACGAAGCCACCAGCTTGGCAGAAGAAGCAATATAAGCCAAATCCCTCGCTAAAAGCGAGGGATTTTTGTTGACAAAGCGTTTAAAATGTGATACTATTGTTATATAATAATTTATAAAATCAAAGGAGAGATTTATGAAGGTTCTAAAAAAAATAGCCCCCATACTATTAATTATTACCATTGTTTTTTGTCTTTTATTTTGCTTTTTAACCATCGTACGTGAGCCAATACGCGAATGGTATGACAATAAATTAGAAGATAGCTATTATGATTGGCTAGAGAGTTTGTTTGGAAAGAATTCCTATAGCTCCAATACAGCCGAGCAACAAAGCAACTCTTATATCAGCTCAAATATAAGCACATTTGAGCCAAGCTCTGATTCTATTCAAACTTATCCAATCCAGACGAGCCCGTCAAATGACACAATAGTAGTTAAACCAGGTGGCGAATACAATATTAGTGTAATAGTGCCATCGGATGATTTCGCCCACGAAGAAGTCACCTATTATACGGCTGATTCGTCCAATTTTGTTGGCAATGCATTGTCCTTAGGCTCTTTACCATTGTTGTCAACCTTTATCGGTCGTCTTATCAAACCAGTTGGTTTTCTCGCTTCAATTTATACCATAATCACAAACAGCTTGGTGCCTGTTTCAATTATAATTATTTCAATAATTGCTTTGGCGTTTTATCTCGCCATATCAAAATCAAAGACTTCATTATATTCAAGTGGTGCTCTTGCAAAGGTCTTAAAGATTTTTTCACTTATAGCATTAGGCATTGGCATTCTTGCTTCTCTTTTCATTTGTCTCACCTGCATACCTAACGTTATCTTTAATATAGTAGACTTATTTAAGGCACTATTCCATGATAACTCTATCACCTATTGGTCAAAATTGTCACTTACATTGGTAGAGCTTTTATTAGGTCTTACCGATGTAGCAGTATTTTTCTTAATTACTATAAGCCAAATACTATTCTTAATCATCACTATAAAATCAGGAAAAAAGACAAGGCTCCCAAGCAAAAAGCCCCTTATCGTTTTGTGCGTGCTATCAGCTATTGGAACCTTCGTTTCTGCATTTGTTTCTTTCCATTTTACAGTATCAATAATCATTTCAATAATTAGAATTATAATATTGTTTTTCGAATATGGTGCAACTGCACAAGCAATATTTAGTATGATTATGCTCTTGTTCACTTCGTTTGGGCTCATTGCTCTTGCGCTAAGTGTCACTGTTGGTTTCATAATCACTCTTGCAAAGGTAATTATATCACTTAAAAAATCAAGCAAAAAAGAACTTTATGCATACAACAGCGAGGAGCTTTCATGCTTTGACGTGCCTGAAGAAATCAATACATCAAACGATGAGCTTGTCGATGATGTATTATTGGACGAAGGCGAAAAAACAGAAGCTTAAGATATAAAAATTAAAGTCCTTGTCTCTAAAACGGCAAGGACTTTTTCTCTCGAAATACACAACAAAAAAGACTGTCAATCGACAGTCTTTTTTATTATTAGATTATATGTGAAATATCAATTCCGTAGCTCATTGCCAAAACCAAGGTTTCAACAGAAACTAAATATGCCTTTGGTGAAATGAGGTTCATATAATTGGAACGGAAAACTACTGTCTTATCAGCAAATCCCATTGTTGGAGTACGACCATTGAGAGTTCTTGTTGACAAGTCAAGCATATATCCGTCATATGCGGTATAAACCTTATCGCCTGCATATACCTCAAGTTCCTTAAGGAATGGGAATACCATTGCGCTGGATTGGTAAACAATTCTTATATCGTTTGTTCTAACAGCATCAAATTCAATAGAAACGATAGGCTTCTTTGTAACAGTATCGTAAGATGTGCCATCTGCAACCTTAACGTACTTACCATCAACAAGCGCTTCAACATCAATATCCATAACGTGTTGGTCGTATTTGCCGCCTGTAATCGCATCATTGAAATAAAGAACTACCTTTGTAACGTCCTCTGTGTCCTTTAACTTAACTCCACAGTAAGTACCCTTTGCGAAGTCATTAGCAAACCAAGAGGATGAATCATCAGATACTTGACCATCAATTATAAAGTTAATATCGGAAACGTTAGAATAGTCAAATGAGGATGAGCAGTAAGCCTCACCATAGCAAGCCAAGTTACCTTGTGCTGTCGAAGACGCACGCCAGAAATCAAGATATCCGGATAAGAATATACATTGCTTACCATCTGAAATAGGTGCGCTTACCTCGGTTATTGTTGGTGCAACATTCTCGCCATCCAAGGTTGAAGATGTAAATGTAACCTTTACGCCCTCGATTACCTTGTCAATAGCTGTTTTGTCAAGTTGATCATCTGTCAAAAGGTCAGAAACAGCAGTTGCTGTCTTATCCTCAGCAATCAATTCCCACTCGCCATTTACCTTTACGTAAACGTCATACACGTATTTTGAGCCAACTACGTCTGCGGGCATAGCGCCAAAGTTTAGTCTTAATTCTTTAATTCTAAAGGCTTCTGTAAAGTCAATCCAGTAGCTTTGATTTTCGTAATCACTTGCTTGCCATCTTGTTGTTGCTTGCTTGTCATTACCAAGAAGTGGGTAGTAGCTTAATTCAGATGTTGTAGCACCTGCCATACCGCCAAGAGCAGCATCAGAAACAACCTCTGCTCCTTCCGGAACGTCAAACTTAGGTCTGTTTACAGTCTTTGCACCCATAATTTCAACCTCTTGAATCAATGGAACGAGCCACCAGTCGTGAGTTGAAGCAAGTGCTTGTGTAATTTTTATCTTACCATTTGTTTTGTATTCGTCTAAATCAAACAAATATCTATCTCTGTTTGAACTGTGATATATCTTTTCACCCTGATCGTCAAGCTTACCTGTATCGATGAACTTTTCAGCTTGAACTATTGAAAATTCAGCACCGCCGAACTTTTCATTAATTGTAAATACTAATGGAAGATCCGCTTTAGTTTCCTCGTCGTAATACGTGGTTCTGTAAGTAGGGATAGCTGCTTCTTCATCCTTAGCTACATTATAAGTCTTATTTTTGTAAACGATTGATGTTACATTGTTTGAGTCGTCATAATTGAATTTAATATCAGACGTTGCACCGCGCAAAGCATATGCACCGTATTCACTATACTCAATTCTTACATTCTTTGTTGTTGCATAGTTAGAATAAATCGGCTCACCGTTTTCATCAACGATAATATCTCCATCTTCGTTATATGCAGGGAGCACCTTGTCAAGCTTGATTGAAATCTTAGCTAAGTCTTCACCAAGAATTTGATAATCCTTGTCTTCGCCTTGGATAACGTATTCCATATCGTTGTTGTATGCGTGTCCGGCTTCAATCCACTTACCTTGAACAAGAACCTTAACTGTAAACTTAATATTGTTTCTTTGGTTTGTATATGTCAAAACCCTAGTATCACAAGCCTTACATCTATAGTAATCTACAACTTGAGTGAAGGTTGCAGTGCTTACTACATCCTCTTCGAGCTCTTCTCTGCCACGATTATCCTTGTAATATTTTCCGCTATCTTCATCAAAGTAAACTGTACGTTTATCGTCTTTTGTCGGATCAGGCTTGTATGTATACAACCAGAAAATACCATCTTTTTTATAAACCTCATAAATCTCACTGTTTGTAAGATATCCGTCGTCATGATTAGTAAATCCGCACTTGCCACAGAAGGCACCGTTTCTATCAGCATACTTGTGTGCGTAAATAACCACCTCATTGAAAGAATAGTAGTTATTGAACTTCATACCTGTATGTTGAAGAGTATCGTCAATACCCGGTGTATCAGGACGCTCAACAGAGCCCGGACGCCAGAACTGCCAAGAGCTGTAAAGCACGCCGTTGTTCAAGAAACGTGCGGAGCCGTCTTGGTTCCAAATACTAGTATGGTAAGTCTTACCATTAGGTGCAATGTTTACTCTTTCCTCTTCGGTTGGCAAGCCATCATCTGCGCTGATAGCCCAAGCGAAGCATGGAAGAACCATAAGCACGCACAAAAACATAGCTAAAATTCTTTTTTTCATATGTACTCCTTGTACTTTATAATTTTTCTCTATTGTGTATTTTAACATATTATGGCTATAAAAACAAGTCTTTTTTGTAAATTTTTCATTAATTGTATAATTAATAATTTCGCGCATATAATATAAGTAAGGTCATTGTAACGTAGCGCTGACCCCGTGGGGCGCTAGAAATCCCTAAATCAAAGGGATTTTACAACGACCTTTTTCATTTAAAATATATTTTTGCTTTTTCGGCATCGGCAAAAATTTGATTTTTAAGCTCCTCCAAGCTTTCAAATTTTTGTTCATTTCTTAAAAATTTATAGAAATTCACTCTCACATAAGAGCCGTACAAAACACCATCATATCCAATAATATGAGTTTCAACGTTTATTTCACTGTTAGTTTCAACACTTGGACGCACACCAACATTAGAAATCGCAGGGTAAACATCCTCGCCTATCTCACATTCCGTTATATAGACGCCCTTGCAAGGGATAATTTTTTCTTGCGGAATTTCTTGGTTTATCGTTGGAAATCCTATCGTTCTTCCCAATTTCTTTCCTTCTTCAACCCTTGAATATATGCTATAACGAGTGCCTAAATCATATAGAGCTTCAACATTTCCATTTTCAACCAAGGAGCGTAAAAGCGTTGAGCTCACCGTTTGACCATTAATCTCAATTTTATCAGAAACCATGACACGTCCTCCGACCTTTTCCCAAAAAAGCGTGGAAAGAAGAGTGGCATCTCCACCTCTTTTATTACCGAATTTATAGTTGTATCCACAGGATGCCCCAACCGCTTTTAATTTGTCCATTAAAATCTTTTCAAAGAAATCGTTCGCACTCATATCCTTAACATCAAGGAAATTATCAACCGCCAAATAGTCGATGCCCACCTTTTGGAAAGCCTTAACCTTTTCTTCAAAAGTAAAAACGTTACCAATGCTTTTATCGAGGCTTGATTTTGGGCTTTGATAAAAGGTGTAAACCAGTGATTTTACCCCCTTTGCCTTTGCCATATAAAACGCCTCACCCAAAACCCTTTGGTGTGCATAGTGGCAACCGTCAAACGTGCCGAGGGCAACTATTGTATTTTCATAAATATCAGTTTTCTGCATCGTTTTCAAATCAAAAACTTCCATTTTGCCCTCCTTTTTGCCTTTAGCAAATTTTACGTATTTATTATACTATATTTTTTACAAAAATCCAAGCAAATTTCTTACATTTTTAACACAAATGGATTTTTTTGTGCTATTATATATGTATATTTATTCGTTTGAAGGCGGTTATATGAAAAAGAAAAGTAAATTTTATCTTTTGAAAAGGTTTATTCCATACTATAAAAAATATAAATGGATACTATTTTTGGATCTTCTCTGTGCATCGCTCACGACTGTTTGTGAAATTGTTTTGCCGCTGATTGTTGGAAGCATAACATCATACGCTGAAGAAAACTTTGGCAAGTCAAGCTTCGCAGTTGAAGAGTTTGTTCAGCTTATTGTCGGCTGCGGTCTTCTTTACATAGTTTTAAGAATTATCGACACTTGTGCGAACTTTTATATGGCAACTGCCGGTCACATCATGGGCACAAAAATCGAAACCGATATGCGCCACGACCTTTTCTCTCATTTAAACAAGCTGTCATTTTCTTACTATGATAACACAAAAATAGGTACTCTTATGTCGCGTATGACGTCAGACCTTTTTGATATTACCGAGTTTGCACATCACTGCCCCGAGGAATATTTTATTTCAACAATAAAATTGGTTTGTGCATTTATCATCCTTTGCACGATAAACGTTCCACTTACTCTTATAATTTTTGTATCCGTTCCTTTGATTATTATATCGCTTGCAATCTTTAGAAAAAGAATGAAAAACGCATTCAAGGAATCACGCGAGCAAACAGGACTTATAAACTCTCAAATCGAAGACAGCCTTCTCGGCATTAGAGTTGTAAAATCCTTTGCAAACGAGGACGTCGAGCAAGAAAAATTTGACAACAGTAATAAAAAGCTCTTGAAAATCAAAAGCAAGGCATACCACGCAATGGGTGGCTTCCAATCAAGCACACGTCTTTTTGATGGAATAATGTATATTTTGGTTGTTACCGCCGGCGGTATTTTCCTTGCACACGGACAAATTTCCATTGCCGAATACTCAGTTTACCTACTCTTTGTTTCAACGCTTCTCACCTCAATTCGCAGAATCGTTGAATTTTCCGAGCAATTCCAACGTGGAATTACAGGCATTGAGCGTTTTGTTGAGATTATGGACGTCGAGCCTGAGATTAAAGACTCAAAAGAAGCAAAAAAACTTGAAAATGTCGAGGGCCGTGTCGATTTTCTCGGTGTCACTTTTAAATATACAGACGATGGCAAGGAGGTTCTTACCAACCTTAATTTAAGCGTCAACGCCGGAGAAAGCATAGCGCTTGTGGGTCCTAGCGGTGGCGGTAAAACAACTCTTTGCTCCTTGCTTCCTCGCTTTTATGAAATAAGCACAGGCGAGATAAAGATTGACGATACAAGCATAAAGGATGTCACTCTAGAATCCTTGCGTGAAAACATTGGCGTTGTAGCGCAGGACGTATACCTTTTCTCAGGTAGCGTTAAGGAGAACATTGTTTACGGTAAGAAAAATGCAACAGATGAAGAAATTATAGAAGCTGCCAAGCTTGCCGGTGCACACGAATTTATACTCTCCTTGCCTAATGGATACAACACCTACGTTGGTGAGCGCGGAGTTAAGCTCTCCGGTGGGCAAAAGCAAAGAATTTCCATTGCTCGTGTGTTCCTTAAAAATCCGCCTATCTTAATTTTAGACGAAGCAACAAGTGCGCTTGATAATGAAAGCGAGCGACTTGTACAAGCTTCACTTGAAAAGCTAGCAAAGGGTAGGACAACCTTTACTATTGCTCACCGTTTAACAACCATAAAAAATGCTGACAGAATTTTAGTTTTAACCGAAAACGGCATTGAGGAAAGCGGTTCACACAAGGAATTAATAGAAAAGAATGGCATTTACGCCGAGTTATACAAGCTATATTCCACAAACTAAAATAAAAAAGCAGATTCCCGAAAGGAAATCTGCTTTTTTATTTTTTAAAATTGTTCTACGCTTTTTGGTCCTTTTGCATCAAGTTTAATTTTTCACTTCTTGAGAGCTTTTTAATTTCTCGTTCTCTTTTTTGCGCCTCAACAGAGCTTTCAAATTTCTCAAAATATACAAGTTTAACAGGTAAGCGCGAGCGCGTGTATTTTGCGCCCTTGCCATCGTTGTGAGTTTTTATTCTCTTTTCAAGGTCGTTTGTCCAACCGCAGTATAGCGTACCATCTGCGCACCTTAATATATATGTATAATTCATATCTAAATATGCCGTCTGTTTTTGCAGACGGCATACTCCTTTTTTATTCTTCTGAAATTATTGCAATTCCAAGCTCCTTTAGGTCGTCCGGATTTGCAAATGATGGGCATTTTGACATAATTTCCGATGCGTTTTGAGCCTTCGGAAATGCGATAACGTCGCGGATATCCTCAAGGCCGAGTAAAAGTGTAACAAGACGGTCAAGACCGAAAGCAAGTCCACCGTGAGGTGGTACACCATACTTAAACGCGTCGAGCAAGAAGCCAAACTTCTCTTGTGCGTCCTCTTGGGAAATTCCAAGCACGGAGAACATATGCTCCTGCATTTCTGTTGTGTTAATTCTTATTGAACCGCCACCGAGCTCTGTGCCGTTTAATACAATATCATATGCGCGTGCTCTTACTCTGCCGGGGTCGCTATCAATATATTGATAATCCTCAACCATAGGAGCTGTGAATGGATGGTGCATAGCGTAAAATCTACCGTCCTCCTCACTATACTCAAAGAGTGGGAATTCAGTAACCCAAAGGAACTTAAAGTCGAATGGGTCGCAAAGTCCAAGGCGCTTTGCACATTCACAACGAAGCGCACCAAGGGTATCGAAAACAACCTTATTTTTATCAGCCACAACAAGAACGAGGTCTCCGTTTTGAACGCCAAGTCTTTCAACTATAGCATTGTTTTCAGCTTCTGTTAAGAATTTAGCGTAGGATGAGGAAATTTCACCATTATTATTTTTGAGCCAAGCAAGACCCTTTGCGTGGTAGTGCTTTGCCTTTTCTGTTAGCTGGTCAATCTCTTTTCTTGAGAATTTTGCACCGCCCTTAACGTTTATTGCTCTTACGGAGCCACCGTTTTGAACTGCGCCCGAGAACACCTTGAACTCACTGTTCTCTACAATGTCGGAGATGTTTTGAAGCTCAAAGCCGAAGCGAATATCGGGCTTGTCAGAGCCATATCTTTCCATTGCCTCGTGCCAAGTCATACGAAGGAATGGAGTTTTTAGCTCCTTGCCCATAAAGTTTTTGAAGATATAAGCAAGGAAGCCCTCGTTGATTGTCATAATTTCCTCTTCATCTGTAAAGGAAATTTCCATATCTATTTGGGTAAATTCAGGCTGTCGGTCAGCACGTAAGTCCTCGTCGCGGAAGCAACGTGCGATTTGGATATAGCGGTCAAAGCCCGAGTACATAAGTAATTGCTTGTAAATTTGCGGAGATTGTGGGAGCGCATAGAAATTCCCCTTGTGAACACGGCTTGGAACCAAATAGTCACGAGCTCCTTCAGGAGTTGGACGAATAAGGTTTGGTGTTTCAACATCAATAAATCCGTTTTCGTTAAAATAGTTTCTTGTAAGGTTTACTATTCTTGAACGCGCAATAATATTGCCCTGCATTGCCGGACGGCGAAGGTCTAAATATCTATGCTTCATACGAAGCTCAGCCTTTACGTCGCCACCATCGGTAATTTCAAATGGTGGGGTTTGTGCCTTGTTTAAAATTTTAAACTCGTCAACAACAATTTCAATATCACCTGTTGGAATATTCTTATTTATAGTTGCTCTTTCACGAACAACGCCCTTTGCCATAAGAACAAATTCAGCTCTTACAATAAAAGCCTTATCGAAAATAGATTTTTCTGTGTTCTCGTCAAATGCGAGCTGAACTATACCTGTTCTGTCGCGTAAATCGATAAAGATAAGAGAGCCAAGGTCTCTTTGCTTTTGAGCCCAACCAAGAACCGTTACTCTTTCACCGATATTAGCCTTCGTTAGAGTGCCACAATAGTGTGTGCGCTTATCATTCTTTTCAAAAACTTCCATATGTCCTCCATTATTTGCCCAACATTATTTGGCAAACGTTGTCTAAATCAATTTCCTCTTGACTGCTTTCTGCCATATTTTTAAGCTGTGCCTTGCCGCTTTCAAGCTCGGAGTCGCCAACAATCAAGGTATATTTTGCACCGATTTTATCAGCATATTTCATTTGTGCTTTCAAGCTCCTTGCGCTTATATCGCACTCGGCATAAACACCACTTGCGCGCAATGTGTTGACTGATTTAACGGCAAATTTTCTTGCTTCCTTACCCATAGGTGCAATATATAATATCGGTTGCGGCTCATCCACATTGTCAGAGCCCGATGCCTGCATAGCCAAAATAATACGCGTAAGACCCATACCAAAGCCAATACCCGGAAGACTTGGGCCGCCAAGCTGCTCCATAAGTCCGTCGTAGCGTCCGCCACCGCAAATTGTACTTTGTGCACCGATAGAGTCGCAGATGAATTCAAATACTGTTTTTGTGTAATAGTCAAGACCTCTTACAATTTTGGGGTCAACCGTATACTTAATATCCTGTGCTTCAAGATATCCCTTCAAGTCCTCAAAGTGCTCGTGACACTCATCACAAAGATGGTCAATCGTCTTTGGCGCACCCTTTGCAATTTCAGAGCAAATTGGGCTCTTACAGTCAAGGACACGAAGCGGATTTGTCTTTAATCTTTCCTGACAGGTTGGGCAAAGCTCATCTTCGTGCTTTTTAAAATACTCAACGAGTGCCTCGCGGTACATTGGACGGCACTTTGGACATCCGATTGAGTTGATGTGCAAGCTGACATTCTTAATTTCAAGTGCGTTAATCAAGCTGTTTGCAAGTGAAATAACAGTTGCATCAGCACTTGCATCCTGCGTGCCGAACATTTCCGTTCCAAATTGGAAAAACTCACGGCTACGTCCTGCCTGTGGCTTTTCGTAACGGAAGCAATTAATTATATAATAATATTTGAGTGGCATTGCATCGCCCGTTTTTCCATTTTCTATTATTGAACGAACAACGGAGGCTGTTCCCTCAGGGCGGAGAGCAAAGACTCTACCCTCTCTATCCTCAAATGTGTACATTTCCTTTTGAACAACGTCAGTAACCTCACCAACGCCTCTTTTGAAAAGTGTAAGCTCCTCAAACGTTGGGGTCCTAACCTCGCCAAAGCCATAAAGAGATGCGACCTCTCTTGCTTTATTCTCTATTTTTTGCCAAAGACGAGCCTCGCTCGGGAAAATATCCATCGTGCCTCTTGGCTTTTGAATTTTCGTTGCCATTTTAACCTCACAGTCTAGCTAAACGCGCATAAAATATAATAAGATTTACACTATATTATACCAATGTTTATCTCTTATGTCAATATTTTAAAGATAAGAAAATAAAAAATGTCGGTTTTCATGCCGACATTTTAATAGTAAAATAGATAAATCAAATTGCAAACATCAAATAGCCTTTAAAAATTAAACCTGTGCTTCCTCTTGCACATCCGAAAACTCTGCTGTTTCAAGTCCGTCAAAATACGCCTTGATAACTGCACCCTCCAGCTCGCTTCTAAATTCCGCATTGATTGGGTGAACGATGTCTCTGTACGTTCCGTCAGGATTTTTACGGCTGGGCATTACTATAAAATACTTGTCCCTTGCGTTAATAACCTTAATGTCGTGAACCGCAAGTGCGCCGTCAAACGTAACGGAAACAACCGCCTTCATTGGTCCTTCATTGAAAAATTTTCTGATTTTGATGTCTGAAATTACCATTTTGTTTTTCTCCTCTTGATGGTCGGTAAATTTTACCTTTGATTTTGTGACAATTAAATTATATCAATCAAATGTGAACAATTTTAGTACAAAATGAAATAATTGTGTGAAATTATTTAATTATTTAAGTGATTTTTTGTAATTTTTAATATAAAAACGAGGTTTTTTGTCATATGGCTCTTCAAAACACTGATTTTTCAACCCAAGAAGTTAACACATTATTAAAAAAAGCCAAGCGCATTTTCTTCATAGGAATAGGCGGTGTGAGTATGAGCGGTTTAGCTACTTATTTGCACTACAATGGGGCAAAAATCTACGGATACGATAAGGAGAGAACGGAAATCTGCCAAAAGCTTGAGACTATTGCAGATATAAAATATTACTCAACCCCCGATAGGGTTAGGGATATGGATTTGGTTGTATATTCCCTCGCCATTGACGAAAACAATTTTGAATATAAAATGGCTAAAAAGCTACAAATTCCAACACTCTCTCGCGCAAATTTGCTTGGATATATAATTTCGACCTACAAAACGAGCATAGGAATTGCCGGCACTCACGGAAAAAGCACAACCGTTTCAATTCTCGGCAAAATCTTTGAATATGCAGGACATAAGCCGACTGTTTTTTGCGGTGCTCATATGAAGGACTTCGGTGCTTCATTTTTAAAGGGCGACTCTCGAGTTTGCATATTTGAGGCATGCGAATACAAAAACTCCTTTCTGTATATGATACCGTCAGAGCTGGGAATATTGAATATAGAATATGACCATCCCGATTTTTTCAAATCAGCCGACGAGCTTGATGAGTCCTTTATTAGATTATCAACTAAGCCTAGCAAAGTATTTTTGAACATAGACGATAAGAAATCGGCAGAGATTATAAAAAGGCAAGTAATAAGCTATGGAATTGATAACGAAGCCGATTATCGCGGGACAATTAATGAAAATGGATTTTCGGTGTTTTTTGAGGGCACGGAAATTGCCAAATGCAATGTAAATTTCAAAGGGAAGCACTTAATTTACGATGCGCTTTGTGCTTTTGCCATTGCTCATCAAAACGGCATATCTCCGAGAGTGATTTGTCGTGCAATCTCCGAGTTTCAGGGAGTGAAAAGACGATTTGAATATATAGGAAAAACAGACACTTCCCTGCCTGTTTTTGAGGATTATGCCCATCATCCGACAGAAATTAAAGCAACACTTTCATCCGTTTCAGAAATGGGATACAAAAGAATTTTCGTAGCGTTTCAGCCACACACTTATTCGAGGAGCTTTTATCTATATAATGAATTCACTCAAGCATTCAAGGGCGCATCCGAGCTTTATTTTTTACCAACCTTCAAAGCGCGTGAGGAAAATGTTTTCTCTTTAGACGAAGAAGCATTTGCACGTGATTCGGGCGGAAAACTACTCGCTGATTTTAACGAATTGAAACAGAAAATAAAAGAAACCGACTGCGACATTATTTTGCTTTTGGGAGCGGGAGATATCACGAATTTTAAAAAATATCTGTAATTTTATTTACTTTTTTCTTTGCGTGTGCTATAATATGTGCAAAATCTTATTTAAGGAGCTATTATGGAGCAGTATGCAAGTCTTTACAGCGTTTACGACGAGTTAAACGAATCATACGATTACGATGCTTTAGCAAGCTTTTTAAGCGAAGCAATCAAGGAAAACGAAAAAATCAATACTGCTTTGGTTCTAGACCTTGCCTGTGGCACAGGAAAATTGACCTTTAAGCTGCGTGAGCGTGGGTATGATATGACCGGTGTTGACCTTTCAAGCGGTATGCTATCAGTTGCACATGAGTATGCGGTACGCAATGGGATAAACGACGTTTTGTTTCTCTGTCAGGATATGACGGAGTTTGAATTATATGGCACAGTTGACGCCTGCGTTTGCACTCTCGACAGTATAAATTATCTAACAAAATTAAGCGACATTAAAAAGTGCTTTTCACTAGTCCATAATTACCTTATACCCGATGGAGTGTTTATTTTTGATGTAAATACACCTTACAGATTCAAGGAAATTTACGGTAACAACGACTTCATTTTGGAAAACGAAAATTCACTTTGCGCTTGGCAAAACGAGTATAATGAAAAAACAAAAATTTGCAAATTCTATTTGAGCATTTTTAAAGAAAACGAAGACGGCAGATACAACCGCTACGACGAAATTCAAAAGGAAAAATGCTACGAAAGGAAGCAAATTGAAAAGGCTCTTAACGAGTCAGGCTTTGAAATAATTGCCGTTTACGGCGATATAAATAAAAAACCTGCTGAAAATACTGACGAAAAATGGTATTTTATAGCAAGATGTATAAAATAAATTTTGTGAGGTAAAGATGTCTAAAATTCTACGTGCAATGACAAGAGACGGCAGTGCCCGTGCTTACGTTATAAATTCAACCGATATTGTAAACAAGGCGGTAAGCTATCATAAAACCGCGCCGACCGCTACTGCCCTGCTTGGCAGATTACTTACAGCTTCCAGCGTTATGGGAACTATGCTACCGGAGGACGGATGCACAATGACTGTTGCAATAAGAGGCAACGGCATTGCAGGTACTACTCTTTGTACCGCAGACTACTGGGGCAACGTAAAGGGATATATACAAAATCCTGATGCAGATTTACCGCTTAAACCAAACGGTAAGCTTGACGTTTCGGGCATTGTTGGTGGCGGTATTTTATCCGTTTCCAAGGATGTTGGAGATGAGGTACCGTTCAATGGTAACGTAGAGCTTGTTTCCGGTGAGGTTGCCGAGGATATTACAAGCTACTATGCAACAAGTGAACAAACTCCAACTCTGTGTGCGCTTGGTGTTTTGGTCGATACTGACTATTCGTGCAAGGCCTCCGGTGGAGTTATGATACAGCTTCTGCCCTTTGCCGATGACGAGGTAATTACTCAGCTTGAAAAGAATGCTCCTCTTTTAAATAACGTATCGGCTATGTTTGATAAGGGAATGACTAATGAGGAGATTTTAAAGGTAGCCCTTACTAATATTGAATTTGATATTTTTGATGAGCTTGACGTTGACTACAAGTGCAACTGCTCACGCGAGCGCACGGAAAAGGCACTTGTTTCAATCGGCAAGGGCGAGGCATTAAAGGTTTTAGAAGAGCAATCGGCAGAAGGTAAGGATTATATTGAGCTTTCCTGCCATTTCTGTGACAAGACCTATCAATTTACAAAAAGCGACATAGACAAGCTATTTGACAAATAAAAAATGGGCGTTTTCGCTCATTTTTATTCTAAAAATTTCAAAAGGAGGACGAAATATGGGTGAATTTGTTTTAAAAAGCAATTACAAGCCAACAGGCGACCAACCAACTGCCATAAAGCAGCTAACCGACGGTGTTTTGCGTGGCGAAAAAATGCAAACTCTGCTTGGCGTTACAGGCTCGGGCAAAACCTTTACTATGGCAAACGTAATTAAAAACCTTAATCGTCCGACCATTATTTTAGAGCCAAACAAAACCTTGGCAGCACAGGTTTGCTCCGAAATGCGCGAGCTTTTTCCCGACTCTGCCGTTGAATATTTCGTTTCCTACTACGACTACTATCAGCCCGAAGCTTATATTCCCGGTAAGGATATGTATATCGAAAAGGACGCACTTGTAAATGAAGAAATAGATAAGCTGCGCCATAGCGCAACAAGCTCACTTTTTGAGCGTCGTGACGTAATTATAGTTGCGAGTGTTTCTTGCATATATTCTCTCGGTGACCCGAATGAATATCACAATATGCTAATAGATTTGCGCGAGGGAATGGAGATTTCTCGTGATCAGCTCGTACGCAAGCTAATTAGCTTGAGCTATGAGAGAAACGATGTCAATTTTGTGCGTAACAAATTTAGAATTCGCGGGGACGTGGTTGAAATTTTCCCATCCTCATCAAGTGACAAGGCTGTGCGCGTTGAATTTTTTGGTGACGAAATTGACAAGCTTTGCGAAATAAACACATTAACGGGTGAGGTTTTAAGGCACCTCTCCTACACCGCTATATTCCCTGCAAACCACTACGTCGTTTCAGACGAAAAGCGCGAAGCGGCACTTTCCGAAATTTATAGTGAAATGGTTGAGCGCGTTGAATATTTTAAATCTCAAAACAAGCTCTTAGAAGCACAAAGAATAGAAGAAAGAACAAAATACGACATCGAAATGCTACGTGAAATCGGCTTTTGCTCGGGCGTTGAAAACTATTCGCGCATTCTTTCAGGCAGAGAGCCGGGCTCAACGCCATACACACTTCTTGATTATTTTCCCGATGATTATATTATGTTTATTGACGAGAGCCACGTTTCCTTACCCCAGGTAAGAGGAATGAGTGGTGGTGACCTTGCAAGAAAAAGAAATCTTATAGATTTCGGCTTCCGTCTGCCGTCGGCTTACGACAATAGACCTCTTAATTTCGAGGAGTTTTTATCAAAATTAAACCAAACTATTTTCGTCTCCGCCACGCCTGCGGAATTCGAGCGCCAAAACTCAACCTCGTTTGCTGAACAGCTTATACGACCTACAGGACTGGTTGACCCAACCATTGAAATAAGACCGATTAACACACAGGTTGATGACGTTATGGGCGAGATTAAATTACGTGCGGAAAAGGGCGAAAGGGTTTTGGTTACCACCCTGACGACCAAAATGGCAGAGGACTTAACGGACTTTTTAATTGCAAATAACCTAAAGGCTAAATATATTCACCATAACGTTGATACTATTGAGCGTATGGAGATTATAAGAAGCCTGCGTCTTGGCGAGTTCGATGCGCTTGTTGGAATCAACCTTCTTCGTGAGGGGCTTGATATTCCCGAGGTTTCGCTCGTTGCTATTTTAGATGCGGACAAGGAAGGACTTTTCCACTCCGAAACCTCTCTAATTCAGACAATCGGCCGTGCAGCAAGAAATGCCGAGGGTAAGGTTATTATGTATGCCGACTCAATTACCCGTTCAATGGAACGTGCAATTAATGAGACCGACCGCCGTCGTGCAATTCAAATCAAGTACAATGAAGAAAACGGCATTGTGCCAAAAACCATCAAAAAGGGTGTGCACGACATTATTGACCTTGGCAAAAAGACAGAAAAAACAAAAACAAAAATGTCAGCATCCGATAAAGAAAAGCTTATTGCAGAGCTTACAAAGGAAATGCGTGCGGCATCAGCTAAATTGGAGTTTGAGAAAGCAGCATATCTACGCGATCAAATAAAAGAATTAAGGATTACAAAAAAATAATGAAGGACAAAATAGAAATTAAAGGTGCAAGAGTCAACAACCTTAAAAATATTGACGTGACAATACCTCGTGATAAGCTCGTTATTTTAACGGGTCTTTCAGGCTCGGGCAAGTCCTCTCTTGCATTTGACACAATATACGCCGAGGGACACAGACGCTTTGTTGAGTCCTTGTCCTCTTATGCGCGTCAGTTTTTAGGACAGCTTGACAAGCCAGACGTTGACACCATCGAGGGGCTTTCTCCCGCTATTTCAATCGACCAAAAAACAACGTCGAAAAACCCACGCTCAACAGTTGGCACAGTTACCGAGATTTACGATTATTTAAGACTTTTATATGCTCGACTTGGCACTGTCCACTGCCCTGTTTGCAACAAGGTAATTGAACAGCAAAGCGTTGACCAAATAATTGACAAAATTCTAACCTTAAAGGATAAGGAACGCTTTTTGGTTCTTGCACCTGTTGTACGTGGCAAAAAGGGCAGGCACGAAAAGGTTATTGCCGATGCACGCAAAAACGGCTACGGCAGACTTTTTGTTGACGGTGTTACCTATGATTTAAGTGAGGATATTGAGCTAGAGCTTACAAAAAAACATAATATTGATATAGTTATCGACCGTCTTGTAATGAAAGAGGGTCTTCGCCCACGTCTTGCCGACTCTGTTGAAAGTGCATTGCGTGCAAGTGACGGAAGGGTTAATATTTTGACAGTCCCAAGCGAGGGTGAGGGTGTACTACACGAGTTTTCGACCAACTATGCGTGTGAGGAGCACGGAATAAGCTTTCCCGAGCTTGAGCCACGCTCGTTCTCATTCAACAACCCATTTGGCGCTTGTCCTCATTGTCTTGGAATTGGTGAAATGAGAAATATTTCTCCCGCCAAAATTATCCCCGACGACTCCCTTTCTCTTTCCGAGGGTGCAATTCAGGTAAACGGCTTTAAAACCATTGACGAGGAAAGCTGGACCTGGCCACTTTTTTCTGCAGTTTGTAAAAAAATCGGTGTTTCTCTTGATACGCCTGTTAAGGATTTTAGTAAAGACCAATTAAATGCTATTTTATATGGCACAGGTGATGAATATTACACCATAGACAGATATTTTGCAAAGCAGCACCGCCGTCAGACAGTAAAATTTGACGGAGTCATAAAGACTATTGAACAAAGAATGCAAATGATGGGCAACGAATATTACGAGCAGTTTATTGAGGAAACGCCATGCCCTGTTTGTAAAGGTCAAAGGCTTAATAGCCAAGCACTTTCCGTGCGAGTTGGTGGCAAAAACATCGACGAATTTTGTCGTATGTCCGTTACAAATGCTCTTGACTTTGTAAATTCACTTCATTTTGAGGGTGGAAAGGCAGAAATCGCAAGAGAAATTTTGAAAGAGGTTCGCGCCCGTCTTGGATTTATGAAGAGCGTTGGACTTGAGTATCTGACTCTTGCAAGAAAAAGTGCTACCTTGTCGGGTGGTGAGGCACAGAGAATCCGTTTGGCAACGCAAATCGGCTCATCCCTTGTGGGAGTTTTATACATCCTTGACGAGCCATCAATCGGCCTACATCAGCGCGACAACTCAAAGCTAATAGCTACATTAAAGAACCTACGCGACGTTGGAAACAGCGTTATCGTTGTTGAGCACGATGAAGAAACTATGCTTGAATCGGACTATATTATAGATATTGGTCCAAAGGCAGGTATTCACGGTGGCGAGGTTGTAGCAGCAGGCACTCCAAAGGAAATTATGGAGAACAAAAAATCAATAACCGGTGCATATTTAAGTGGCAGAAAGAAGATAGAAATACCTAGTGAAAGACGAAAAGGCAATGGTACAAGCCTCAAGATTATAGGCGCACAGGAAAACAACTTAAAAAATATTGACGTTGAAATTCCGCTTGGATGCTTTGTTGCTGTCAGCGGTGTTTCAGGCTCCGGTAAATCCTCACTAATCAATAAAATTTTGCTTCAAAATCTTGCGAAAAAGTTAAACCGCGCAATTACCTATCCAGGCAAGTGCGATAGAATTGAGGGATACGAAAATCTTGACAAGGTAATTGCAATTGACCAATCCCCAATAGGACGCACTCCAAGGTCAAATCCAGCCACGTATACGGGTCTTTTTACAGAAATACGTGATTTATTTGCCAAAACTCCCGATGCAAAAATGCGTTCGTTTGGACCCGGTCGCTTTTCCTTCAACGTCAAGGGAGGACGATGCGAGGCTTGTGAGGGAGATGGTGTTAAAAAGATAGAAATGCACTTTTTACCTGACGTATACGTCAAATGTGACGTGTGCAAGGGAAAACGCTATAACAAGGATACTTTAGAGGTTAAATATAAGGGCAAAAGCATCTCTGACGTGCTCGAAATGACATCCGAGGAGGGAGCAATATTCTTTAGTGAAATTCCTTCTATTGCTAAGAAGCTTCAAACAATATGTGATGTTGGACTTGGCTACATTAAAATCGGTCAGTCATCGACTACCTTGTCAGGCGGTGAAGCACAAAGAGTTAAGCTTGCAACAGAGCTAGCAAGGCGCTCCACAGGAAAAACCATATATATTCTTGACGAGCCGACAACAGGACTACACACGGCTGATGTAAAGAAGCTAATTTACGTTCTACAAAGGCTTGTTGATGCGGGCAATAGCATTATAGTTATTGAGCACAACCTAGATATTTTAAAAACCGCTGACTATATAATCGACCTAGGTCCCGAGGGTGGAGATAACGGCGGAACGGTTGTTGCCACAGGCACACCCGAGGAGGTTGCAAAGAACCCTAATTCCTACACGGGAATGTACCTAAAAAAGATATTAAATAGCTAAAAAAGCGGAGCAATTTGCTCCGCTTTTTATCACCCTGTGTATGATTTTTAGATGATTAGACTTTTCCCTTTTAATGAGTCCTCGCTTGAAATTCCGTTTTGTTCCGCCAGCTTATTTACTGTTGTATGATATTTTTTTGCTATATCCCACAGGGTTTCCGTTTCTTTGGGGAAGCAAACGCGAACGCAGGATGAATCTGTTTTATATTCAGTTTCCTTTTTCAAAATTGCCTTATCAAGAACAGTAGCCGTGCTCTTTTCATATACACTAAAGGTTGGGAAAATTTCCGTTGTTATATAAAAGCGCTCACTGTCATATCTCGCGTTTAAATTACCTATCGAAAAATCACATCTTGATATGATCTCTCCATTAATTCTTGGAAGCTCTGTTTCATATTTTATTGGTATTTCATAATGGTCGCTTAAATATTCGCACGTGCCCTCGTCGTTAATTTCACTTCTTCCTATAACATGGACAAAAAGCTTACCTAAAAAGTAAATTTTATTGCCCTTTACTTCTGTTTTTTCGTACACAGGGTCGGCGATTACGTCAATTATTTTAGATATTGCATCGTTTTCTCTTTTAAATGACTCGCTAACCGTAAAGGAGGCATTTTGACATTTTAAGCTTGTGAAAACGTCTATATTTTTGTACGTTGATTGCATTTCGTTTTTAGTAGAATATGCATCTTTTGTAAGCTCGATTTCGTTATTTCTCTGCACCTCACCCTCAAGCTCACAATTAAGGTCAAAGAAAAGCTCGCTTTTCTCTCCGTTTTCTTCATTGGAAATCGAAAGAGAAACGCATCTCGCCCGTGCACTTGTCATATCTCCCACTACTGCGCCCTCTGCCTCAATATCCTCAACGAGTGGAATTGTTTTACTAATAACCGTTTCCTCCATGCCGTTGACAAGCAAGCATTTTACAGTTACGTCACCTCTTACCGATACTCTGCCACCTTGTGCCTTTACGTCGCTTAAAATAATTGATGCGTCACACCATATTGGCTTCGATTTTTCCATTCCGGACATATCAAGTCTATCATTCATTCTTATATTTTGTAGGCTTATAGGCATAATTTCAAGTGATTTTCTCGGCTCTGTTTTTCTTTCGATATAAATCTCATCAGCGCTTGAGCGAGGAGAAATGTTTTCTCCCTCTGTTTTTTCGTTAAAGCCCATAATTCTGCTTTTTAATTTTGTCTTAACAGTTAGCTTTCTTGGTGCTGTTACTCTCGTTGTGCAGTTTTCAACTGTTGTATCTATAAAGGTTGCTCCATTTGCCAAAATAGGCGCTTTCGCCTCGTACGAGGAATTAAGCGGCAAGGCACAAAGCATTCCCTCCTCGTTTGTATAAATAATTGAATAGGTTACTGTGCCTCCAAGTTCTAAGGTCGGCGGAGTTGTTGTATCAGACACATATTTGCTTTCAGGCAAAACCTGTGCGCGTGTCAAAAGTATTTTTCTAACCTCTGGCACGTAATCGGGCAAGGAAAATTCCTCGCTTACCTCGTGATTTATAGACGTATCGTCCGAAATCTCTAAAAGCCTTACAGCATCGCTTCTCTCTTTTGTGGAATTTTCCATATTCCTTCTCCTTATCGTTTTTGATTTTAGTGGCATTATGCCACCTTTTGTCTAAAACTTATGCAAAAGAAGCGATAATTATTACTTGACACGTCCATTTTTTAGTGCTATAATTTTAATATATTTATTATACGTGCATCTTATAGGAGTAAATTATGCTAGATTTAAAATTTTTAAGAGAAAATCCTGAAATTGTTAAGCAAAATATCAAGAATAAATTTCAAGATTCCAAGCTTCCTTTGGTTGACGAGGTAATAAAGCTTGATGCTGAATACCGCGCTTATAAAAACGAAGCTGATGCGCTTCGCGGTGGAAGAAATAAGCTTTCAAAGCAAATTGGTGCCTTGATGGCTCAAGGAAAGCGCGACGAGGCTGAAGAGGTTAAAAAGCAGGTTACTGCAAATGCTCTTCGTTTAGCCGAGCTTGAAAAGCTTGAAGAGGAATATGGGGAAAAAATCAAAAATATAATGATGATAATTCCTAACATTATTGACCCGTCAGTTCCTATCGGTAAGGATGACTCCGAAAACGTTGAGGTTCAAAAATACGGTGAGCCGGTTGTTCCCGATTTTGAAATTCCTTATCACACAGAAATTATGGAAAACTTAAGCGGTATTGACCTTGAAAGTGCAAGAAAGGTTGCAGGTAACGGCTTCTATTACCTTATGGGTGATATAGCTCGTCTTCATTCCGCTATCATTTCTTACGCACGTGATTTCATGATAAACAGAGGCTTCACCTACTGCATTCCTCCTTTTATGATTAGAAGCGAGGTTGTTACAGGCGTTATGTCTTTTGCGGAAATGGACGCTATGATGTATAAAATAGAGGGCGAGGACCTTTATCTTATCGGTACAAGTGAGCACTCTATGATTGGTAAGTTTATTGACACCATTCTTCCCGAGGAGTCATTGCCTCACACCTTGACCTCATATTCCCCATGCTTCCGTAAGGAAAAGGGTGCACACGGAATTGAGGAACGTGGTGTATATAGAATTCACCAATTTGAAAAGCAAGAGATGATTGTTGTATGTAAGCCTGAAGAAAGCCCCTTATGGTTTGACAAGCTTTGGCAGAACACAGTTGACCTATTTAGAACTCTTGATATTCCAGTTAGAACTCTTGAGTGCTGCTCAGGCGACCTAGCCGACCTTAAGGTTAAGTCCATTGACGTTGAGGCATGGTCTCCAAGACAAAAGAAATATTTCGAGGTTGGCTCTTGCTCTAACCTAGGCGATGCTCAAGCACGCAGACTCCGTATCAGAGTAAACGGCAAGGACGGAAAATATTTCGCGCATACTCTTAACAATACAGTTGTTGCACCTCCTCGCATGCTTATTGCTTTCCTTGAAAACAATATGAATGCAGATGGCTCAATTAACATCCCAGTTGCATTACAGCCTTATATGGGTGGCAGTACAATAATTACAAAAAAGTAATTTGAGGATTATTATGAAGTATTATAAAATGAACATCGCTGGTCTTGACCGCGAGCTTCCAATTTGTCGCGTAACTGACGACCTCTATATTGCAGGCTTTGTTATTTTCGGTGACCCTGAATTAACTACCGCGTGCGCTAAGGACTTGCTTGCTAATGCTCCCGAGTATGATTATATGATTACGGCAGAGGCAAAGGGAATTCCGCTTATCCACGAGATGGCAAGGCTCCAAGGTAACCAAAAATATATGCTAGCACGCAAGGGCCCCAAGCTTTATATGACAAATATTCTTTCCTCTACCGTTAAATCAATTACCACAGCAAAGGAACAAACCCTTTATCTTGACGGCAAGGATGCAGAGCTTATGAGGGGCAAAAGAATCCTAATAATTGACGACGTAATTTCGACAGGAGAATCATTAAAATCACTTGAGGCTCTTGTTTCTGATGCGGGTGGAATTGTTGTAGGCAGAATGTGCATTTTGGCTGAGGGTGATGCCATTAATCGCGATGACTTATATTATATTGAGGAGCTTCCTCTATTTAACGCCAATGGCACAATAAAAGCATAAATATAGAAAGGTGCAAGATTTCTTGCACCTTTATTCTTTGTACCTCATAGGAGTGAAAATTACACCATTTATATTCTTTTGGGTGTCGGTTGGCAAAAACCCAAGTCGAGTATATACGGGCACACCATAAGGTGCGGCGTTTACTGTAAACTCCTTTATATCGTAATCGCGCATCATTCTTTCAAAAAGAGAACGCCCAATCCCTCTTCTATGATAATTTTTATCAACATAAAAATATCCGATATGGTTGTTTTCCCGCATGCCGAGAACGCCAACAATCTTACCGTTTGATATCGCACCATAGAATGAAATATTCTTCTTTTGACGTGTTTCTTCTATAATTCTTTTATATTCTGAACCACCCTCGGGCGGAAATTCCGGAACCTCAAATTCAGAGAAAACACGCCATACAAGGTCAAGGCACTCGTCTATACGCTTAACGCCCAGCTTTTCAATCTTAATTTCGTCCTTGCAAAGCATTTTTATGGGACACGTGTCGCATTTTGGACTTTTTGCTGTACAAAATTCACGGCCAAAAAGAACCATTCTGTGACAAAAATCACTCTGTTCACTCGGTTCAATAAGCTCGGACATTATTTTTTCCGTCTTAAAAGGGTCCTTCATCCCCTCCTTATACATACCAAGTCGACCGCAAATTCTCATACAATGCGTGTCAGCAACTATCGCGGGCTTTTTGTATAAATCGCCAAGCAAGAGGTTAGCAATTTTTCTGCCGACGCCCTCAAAGGTAAGAAGCTCCTCCATTGTGTCGGGCACGATGCCATTATACTCATAAAAAAGCTTTCTTGACTCCTCTTTTATGCTCTTTGCTTTCATTTTATATAAGCCGCAAGGCTTGATAATTTCCTCTATTGAGGATAATGGCGCATCGGCAAGTGCTTTTGCGTTTGGATAGGTTTTAAACAGTTCCTTGCACACAATATTCACTCTTTCATCGGTGCATTGGGCGCTTAACCTTCCCATTACCATCAGCTTCCAACCATCGCCCTCATAGTCAAGCGAACAAAGTGCCTCCGGATATTGAATTTTAAGAAGTTCAACTATCTTTTTTATTTTTGCTTTTTTCTCGTTTTTAGTCAAAAATCATACACTCCCCTCGCGTTTTTGATTTTTAGATTAAATTTACTCCGAATTCTTCCTTTAATTTTGTGACAAGGGAGCAAAGAGGCAAGCCAACCACGTTATAAAAATCTCCATCTATTTTTTCAACAAAAGCGCCTGCCATTTCCTGAATGCCGTACGCACCCGCCTTGTCAATGGGATTAAATTTTTCAACGTATGAAAGAATTTCCTCGTCTGTTAAATTTCTCATATAAACCGCGGTTGTAACGGCGGTTGAATATAATTTTTCTTTGGTTTTCAGTGCAAGACCGCTAACAACGTAATGCACGCTTCCCGAAAGAGCTTTTAGCATCCTTGTAGCATCCGCCTTATCGCGTGGCTTGCCCATTATCTCATTATCCAAAATAACGACTGTATCACAGCCGATTAAAATTTCATCATCGTATATAGGTGTAGCCTCTGCCTTCCTTTCGGCTAGGATTCTTGGTACGTCAAAATTATCGACAATGGTGTCAACATTTTCGTCAGCTCCACTAACTCTTACCTCAAAGCCTTCGGTTACCATTGAAAGAATTTCGCGTCTGCGCGGAGATTTAGATGCTAAAACAAGCTTCATAATTTTCAACTGCTTTCTTTTTTATTTTATTCTTCTAAAAGTGCCATTTGGCGCTTTTTTTGTTTTATACGCTTCAATAATCCTTTCACATTCCTCTCGTTTTTCCCAAGAGAAGATAAAATGGCTTGAAAAATCGCTTATATCCGCGCTTTTATCCGCCATATAGACAGGAACGCTATTATAAATTAGATTTCTGTGTCCGTATATTCCGTCAACAAAAAGCCTTGCTCCTTGTCGGTCAGTCATATATCCCTCACATTTTTGACAGCCAACTGTGTCCTTCAAGACGCATTTATGTGTTGTCATAGCGGGGATACAGCCATAAGAGATTAATGAATATCCCTTGAAGTCTCTTACCTGTGCAAGGGATAGCTCGGGCGCCAAAATTACGTTTTCCACGCCATTTTTCACAAGAAAATCGACACAGGGTGCATTAAAAGCATTAAAACGATAGTCAGCTATCAATTTAAAGCCGTGATTTTTTGCTCTTTCAATCTGTCCGACGTTTGATATAAGTGCCCATTCTATTCCGCTCGCCCTTGCATCCGACATCAACTTTTCAATTTCTTTCCATTCGCTATCAAAAACGACAGGTGGAAGAATAATTCCGTTTGCACGAGAGGGGCTTGTGTACTTGTCTATTGGCAAAAACACAATGTCAAAATAATCGATGTTTTTTGGTATTTGATTTTCACATCTAAACACTGCGGTTTTAATTTTGCGCGGCTGCTTTAATTTTGACTTATTATATATTTTCGGTTCAAGCACATTTTCGGCTTCAAAATACCTTTCAACGGCTTGACGACGAAGTGCGTTTATAGACGAAACCCTTACCATAACGTTATCTGATTTTGAAATCTCAATTTCACCAAGTGAAAACGGAGTTTGACCTAGCTTTGAAAGATTTTTTATGATATCCTCCTTGGAAATTGGCGCGTTTTGTGCCTTTTCCACCAAGTCACCGTAAACGGTTATCTCCTTTTCTTCGGTTTTTATTGTGAGACTTGATTTTTCGCCCAAATAAAACTCGGCATACATGTCTAATGTTGGCTTTTTTAGCTCTGTTTTTATGTCCGCCTGTGATTTTGTGGCATCCTTATTTTCTTGTGTTCTGACACCTAGCATTGATGAGTCAATTTTAGCCTTGTAGTATCCGTCAGTAAAGCCTTGACGTGAAAAAAGCTCACCCAGTGTCTTAATTTCGCCCGATGTAGCGTTTCTTTTTTCGTCAATCAGTTTTCGCCAAACTTGGGTTGTTCCTTTAACATAGTCCTCACTTTTCATACGTCCCTCTATTTTGAGAGAGGAAACACCCGATTCTAAAATATCATCTATATGAGATGCGAGTGACATATCCTTTAAGCTTAAATGATACCCGTTTTTTCCGCCTATTGTGTATGGCAAACGGCAAGGCTGTGCACATTCGCCTCGGTTACCGCTTCTGCCACCTTGAAAATAGCTCATAAGACATTGACCAGACACGGACATACAATGCGCTCCGTGAACAAATGCCTCGGTTTCACATTTTGCGTTTTTAGAAACGTACTCGATATTTTCCTTGTCAAGCTCGCGCGCTAAAACAACTCGGCTTACCCCCAGCTTGTCGTACACAAAATTAGCACCATCTAGATTATGTATAGTTGCTTGAGTGCTTGCGTGTACTTCAATTTCGGGATATGCTTCCTTTATTAGGCTCATAACACCGAAATCAGCAACGATAAAGGCATCTACTCCTATGTTGTTGAGTTCGCATACGTATTCGAGCATTCTTGATAGCTCTTTGTCGTAGAGCTCGGTATTCAACGTTACATAAACCTTAACCTTATGTGCGTGTGCGAGTCTTACTCCGTCCTTTAGAGCTTCAAGAGTGAAGTTTTTAGCCCTTATTCTTGCGTTAAACTCGGCAACACCGAGGTAAACCGCATCTGCCCCACCTGCTATTGCGCCAAGCAAAGCATCATAGTCGCCCGCCGGCGCTAAAATTTCTACTTTATTAGTTTTCTTCATATTCCGCTATTTTGGCACGAAGCGCTTCGTTTTCATTTTTTAAAATATTTAAGTTTGCTTGATAAAGCGCGACCTGTGTTTCTAGGTTTTTAACCTTTTTAGAGTCCTCCCCACCTTGTCCACAATGGCTTAAAGCACAGAAAAGTGCTGCCTCAACAAGTGTGCAGCCACGCTTTGTTTTTAGTATTTTGTCAATTTCCTCATTAACTGTATTGGCAACGCTTTCAACATATTCTCTACCATCCTCGGTAACAATACCGAGCTTAATTCCCGCAATTTCAACGTAAATCTTTTCTTTCATTTCTCTTTTCCTTTCTAAAACTCTTGCAATTTCATAAATTAAACGATATAATAAGATATAACTTATAAAATAATTATATATTATTTTGAGATCATTATCAAGACAAATTTAATTTTTGGAGCATTATTATGATTAAAAATTGCAAAAGAATAGTTGTAAAAATCGGAACATCTACTCTTACCTACCCAAACGGCTCGCTGAACCTACGAAGAATTGAGGTTTTGGTGCAAACCATTGCCGATTTTAAGAATGCCGGACACGAGGTTGTCGTTGTAAGCTCGGGTGCGGTTGGCGCAGGATACGCAAAGCTAGCTCTTTCCGAATATCCAAAAACGCTTGAAGAAAAGCAAGCGTGCGCAGCCGTTGGTCAAAGCCAGCTAATGAAGATATATGAAAACTTTTTTGCAAACTACTCACATACAGTTGCACAAATTTTAATGACAAAGGACGTTGTTGATGACCCACATCGTCTTTCACTTGTTAAAAACACGTTCAATTCTCTTTTGAAAATGAACTGCATTCCGATTGTAAATGAAAACGACTCCGTTTCCTGTGATGGTATCCGTTTTGGCGGTAACGATACGCTTTCCGCTTACGTTGCAATCGCTTGCGATGCCGACATTATAATTAACCTATCCGATATTGACGGATTATATAATGACGACCCGCGAAAAAACCCAAATGCTACTCTCATCAGCCGAGTTGAGGAAATAACAGACGAGGTTGTTTCATACGCCGGTGGGGCAGGCTCGGAGCGTGGTACAGGCGGTATGCTTACAAAAATCAATGCCGCTAAAATAGCTACTGAAAATGGAATTCCTATGATAATTCTAAACGGCGAAAATCCACGCATACTTTACGACATTTTAGACGGCAAGCACGTGGGAACTTACTTTGCAAAGAAGAAATAAGGTGAAAATATGACACTACACGAGGAAATAAAAAATTTATGTCAAGGCGCTGGCGAGGCTTCCCTTAAAATTAGACTTGCCACAGCCAACGAAAGAAATAATTTGCTAACCCATATTGCAAATAATTTGCGTTCAAATTGGGAAGAAATTGTAGAGGCAAACAAAATAGACCTGTCAAACGCAAAGGAAAATGGCATTGCCGATGCTATGCTTGATAGATTAATGCTTAACAAGGCTAGAATTGATGCAATTTCCGATGCGATTTTAGAGATTGTTAAGCTCCCTGACCCACTTGACAAATGCGAAATTATATCTCGCCCCAACGGATTGGTTATAGAAAACCATCGTGTGCCACTAGGAGTAGTCGGTATGATTTACGAGGCGCGTCCAAACGTAACTCCCGATGCTGCTACCCTTTGCTTAAAGAGTGGTAACGCAGTTGTTTTGCGCGGTGGCAAGGAAGCAATCAACTCAAATAAACGTATGGTTAAAATCATTGGTGACTCACTTGAGGCGTGCGGATATGACCGCCGTGGTGTTTCACTCATTGAAAATACGACACGTGATAGTGCAAATGAGCTTATGTCTATGCGCGGATATATTGACGTTTTAATTCCTCGCGGTGGCAAGGGACTTATCAGAAACGTTGTTGAAAACTCACGTGTGCCTGTTATTGAAACGGGTGCCGGCAACTGTCACCTATACGTGGACAAGGGTGCCGACCTTGATATGGCGCTCACAGTTTCTCTAAACGCAAAATGTCAGCGTCCTTCCGTTTGTAACGCTATTGAAACGCTTCTTGTTAATGAAGCAGAGGCTGAGGCATTTTTGCCTATGTTCTATGAGGCGACAAGAAAATTTGCGCTTGACATTCGCGGATGTGAAAAGACCTGTGCGATTTTAGAGGGCGCTACCCCTGTAAATGGCGATGACTACAAAACCGAATATGACGATTACATCATTAGCGTTAAGGTTGTAAAGGACGTATACGAGGCAGTTGAGCACATAAGAAAATATTCAACAGGTCACAGTGAATCAATTATAACAAGAAACGAGGAAAATGCCGATTATTTTACAAAGGCTATCGACTCGGCTGCACTTTACGTTAACGCTTCAACCCGCTTTACCGACGGTGGTGAGTTTGGTTTAGGTGCAGAAATCGGTATTTCAACCCAAAAGCTACACGTACGCGGTCCTATGGGGCTTTCCGCACTCACAACCCAAAAATATATAATCAAGGGCGAGGGACAAATTAGATGAAGGAAGTAATTCTTTGCAAATATGGTGAGGTCATTTTAAAGGGCGCAAACCGCTCTGATTTTGAAGCTAAAATGCTAAAGCAGCTTCGCCAAAGAGCAAGACGCATTGGCAACTATAAAATATATTATTCTCAAAGCACGGTTTATATTGAGCCACTTGACGAGGACTCTATTGAAAATATTGACGAGATGTTTTATCAAGCAAAGCACGTTTTTGGCTTTGTTGGTGTATCTCGCGCATTTGCTTGCGAAAAGAACATTGACACTATTTTAGAGGTTGTTAAAACCGAGCTTGCACCAAAACTCAAGGGCTATAAGACCTTCAAGGCGGAATCAAAGCGCTCTGACAAGCGTTTCCCTATGACCTCCCCCGAAATTTCAAACGAGGTTGGTGGGGCTGTCCTTTCAAGCGTGCCTGGTATCAAGGTTGACGTACGCAACCCCGACGTTATCGTGCGTGTTGAAATACGTGAAAACGAGGCGTTTGTCCACGCAGGACAAGAAAAGGGCGCAGGCGGTATCCCTTACGGCTCAAGCGGGCGCGGACTTCTCCTTTTGTCGGGAGGAATTGACTCTCCTGTTGCGGGATACATGATGGCAAAGCGTGGAGTTCAGCTTGAGGCTATCCACTTTGAAAGCTATCCATACACATCCGAGCGCGCAAAGGAGAAGGTTTTAGACCTTGCAAAGGCGCTTACTAATTACACAATGCGTCTGCGCGTTCACGTTGTTTCTCTTACAAAAATTCAAGAGCTTTTGCGCGACAACTGTGAGGAGGAATACTTTACCCTTATGCTTCGCCGCTATATGATGGCAATTTCGCTTAAATTAGCACACGATTACGATTGTGAGGCTATTATAACCGGTGAAAGCTTAGGTCAGGTTGCAAGCCAAACAATGAAGGCAATAAACGTGACAAATTCAATGACTGACATTCCGATTTTCCGCCCACTTATCGGTATGGATAAAGAGGAAATAGTTAGAATTGCAAGACAAATTGGCACGTTTGAAACCTCAACCCTTCCATACGAGGACTGCTGTACAGTATTTACCCCACGCCATCCAAAGACAAGACCAGAGCTTGAAAAGGTAATTGAGGAGCAAAACCGTTTACCGTTTGAAGAGCTTGTAAAGGAAGCCTATGAAACGAAGGAAATTATCGTTGTTAAGCAGTTTGGCGAGAATAAATTTGAATAGACCTAGCAACGATATTTCTTTTATGAATAAAATCCCTCCGCCTCGTGCCTCGGCACCTCCCTTTACAAAGGAGGCTCAAGGCGAGAACAAGTTTGAATAATATGAGCCTCTCATAAGAGAGGCTTTATTTTATAAAATCGGGGGATTCTTCGCTTCGCTCAGAATGACAAGTATATGTCACCCTGAGTGGAACGCAGTGTAGTCGAAGGGTCTCTTTTGGGGGATTCTTCACTGCGTTCAGAATGACACAAAAAATGGGTAATCCTCCCCTACAAGTCGGCGGAATCGAGCCATTTCCTACGACGGACGAGCAATGCTCGCCCCTACAATTTACCTATTCACTATTACCTCTTACCGACTACCCCTCCGAGTTGCTTACGCAACCCACCTCCCCTACAAGGGCAGGCTTCTTTTGGAGATTCTTCGCTTCGCTCAGAATGACAAGGTGTGTGTCACCCTGAGCGGAATGCAGTGTAGCCGAAGGGTCTCTTTTGGGGATTCTTCGCTTCGCTCAGAATGACAGGGGTCTCTTTTGGGGGATTCTTCGCTTCGCTCAGAATGACAAGTATATGTCACCCTGAGTGGAACGCAGTGTAGTCGAAGGGGCTCTTTTGGGGGATTCTTCACTTCGTTCAGAATGACAGGGGGGACGACAGAATAAAAAAAGAACCGCGGTTGCGGTTCTTTTTATTTGTGATTTATTCAGCGGGGGTTTCCTCTGGAGTAACCTCTTCTTCGCCTTGAATGTCGTTATGACAAATCATAGTAGAAGCAGTTGTAGCTTTGCCCTCGCCTACATAGTAAACAGATTCGCTGTCAATTATGTATGCGCAAGCGTGTATCTTCATTGCTTTGCTTGTGTCTGTTAAAATGTTATTGAGTTTAACTTGAACGTTATTGTAGCTACCCTCATCGAAGTTCACCTTCAATACAGATGTATCAACTACGTTTCCGTCAAGACCGATTAGCTCGCTTATTGCTGCATTAGCTGAAACAACAAGACCATAGCTTGGTACTGTGCCACCAAGAGCTTCATATTCAGCGATTGCATCAAAGTCAACCTTCATATCGAACATGAATGCATCTGCGCTCTTTGAGTAGCCCTTTGAGATAAAGAGTGGACCATGAAGCTTTGTTTCAACTGTATTTGTGCATCTATTGCAGTCTGCATATTGGCAGAAATCTGTGATGTACTTGTCACCCTTGAATGCGTTATATGGAGCTTTTTCTTGGTGTGTGCCGTTATAGAATGCGTCACAAGCGCTGTAATCATATACGAGGTGGAAGCCAACCGGCTCTTGTGTTACGTCATAATCCTTTGCTGAAACAAGAGTAGCATCATAGAATTTTGAGCTGTTTGGCACGTAAGTAGGTTGGTTTGCAAGTGTCCACTCCTCGTAGTATGTTTGAAGAGCCTCTGCCTGTTCCTTTGTACCTGTGAAAATGAATGTGATATTGCTTGCTGAGTCAGCTGAATTAGACCAACCAAGAATATTTCCGCCTAATGTTTCTAGTGTTGCAGGAAGGTATATTCTCTTAATATTTTTTAGGTTAAATGAGCCTGAACTAATTGACTTGATATTTGCACCGAATCTAACTTCTTCAAGCAAGCTATTAGTATTGTTTCCAGGGAGGCTTGTTAACTCGTTTGAAAATACCAGCTTTGTAATAGCTGTACTGTTGAAGTTGTTTCCGCCCGTAATTTCAGTAATTCTTGAAATGTCGAGCTCTGCAAGCGTTGTGCAGCCTCTGAAGTTATCATATCCTAACGCTGTAACGCCTGAAGGAAATTCAAAGCTTGTGAGCTTTGGACAGTATTCAGCAATTCCTATAAACTTGCCGGTTGCTTGGCTGTTATCGGCAAAATCAATAGTTGTTAGATTGTCACAGCTAGAAAATGCATAGTTTCCAACTGACGTAACATTTGCAGGAATGTTTACAACAGTAAATGAATCACAGTTTTTAAACGCAGAGCTGCCTATTTTGGTAATATAAGATGGAATCTCAAAAACCAAAGATGAGCATCCTTCAAACGTGCCGTTTGGAATTGTAGTCAATTGCGTTGGCCAATTTATTGTCTTGAGCGATGTGCAACCACTAAAAACACTTTCACCCAATGAGGTAAGTGTATTTGGAATATTAAAAGTTGTAAGCGCTGTGCATCCCTTGAACACCTGATTACCAAAAGTGGTGAAGTTTTGACATGCTGAAAAGTCAATTTTGGTTAGTTTCTTGTTGTCATCGAATGCATTCCAGCCAATCTCTTTCAACTTTTCACCACAAACAACCTCTTCAAGTGCAGGCAACTTGTTCAATGATCCACCAAGAACAACAGTTGCATTACCTGTAATTACCTTTTTTAGGTTTATTGCATTAGCCTTTGTAAAGCTTGTTGAACTTAAAAACATTGAAAATCCACCATTTGTGCCATATGTTTCTACATACTCACTGGTTGTTGCATTGAGTTGCATTCTTTTACCATTTGTAAAGTCAGCCACTACAACCTGTGACCAATCAAGTAGCGGATATGTATTTTCCGTGTCAAGAGGTGGCTCCGTATATGTTGCGTCAGTAAAATTAAGACGTCCTTGCCATTGGTCCCACGCAGCTGATTCATATACTGTAATTTTTGAGCCATCAACAAGCTCAACCTCATACTGTTGATAACCAGCAATTGGTGCAGCACTAATTGCAATTGCGAATAAGCATGCAAATACTGCTACAAGTGTAAGTGTAAGTAAAATTTTCTTTTTCATAATTTTCTCCTTTGTGAATTATTTGACATTTCCACATTTATATGATACAATAAATCGTGTATTGATTTATAGACTCATTTAACGGAATTTTAGTATTATTTGACGCGAGGCTGATATTTATATGAAAACCTTTTCCCACTATTTAAAACCAAAAAATGAAAAACTGGACTATCTTGACCTCAATTTTGGTAGCCGAGAGGTGTTTTCCGAAGCGCTTCTTGTAAACTGTGCGGGATACGTTAATGCAAACTACACGCACATAAATAATAACCCACAAGGACGTCTTGATTACTATCTTATTTATTTAGTTTCGGGCGAAATTGAATTTTTTGAGGGTGAAAGCATCAAAAAGTTATCCGAAGGTGACTTGATTATTTACCCACCAAAAACTCCTTACAAGTATAGATGCATAACAGACAAGGAAAACGTGCAGTTCTTTTGGGTACATTTTACTGGTGGAGAGGTTCTTTCTCTGCTTGAAAAATATAAATTAAATCTATATCCGCACATTCACAAAATAAACATAAACAACCATATTGATGCGAGATTTAAGGTATTATTTGACGCCTTCGCTGTGAATGATGCGTACAGGGACAGTGACCTTTCTGCCCTGCTTAATAGATTACTTATAGAAATAGGGAGAGTACTTTCAACCGAGGGCCCAGGAACAGGCAGACTACATAAATCGGTAAGATACCTAAACGAAAATTTTACCGAAAACATAAAAATAACCGACCTTGCCAAAATAGAAAATATGTGTATGACCACGTACAACCAACACTTTAAAAAATATGTAGGCACCCCCCCTACAAAGTATATAATAAAGCTTCGTATGCAATTAGCTATTGATTTGCTTTTGAGCAGTGAGCTTTCAATACAAGAAATTGCGTTAAGGTGCGGATATAACGACTATAACTTTTTCACAAAGGTGTTTAAGGGCGAGTTTGGTATTACTCCCACAAAATACCGCAAGGATTTCAAGCAGAGATAATTTATAACCTACGCTTAACATAAAAACAAAAAAGAACCGCAAATTGCGGTTCTTTTCGTTTTGGTTTTATTATTCTGCGTCTTCACTAGCTATATCGTTATACGCGATAAGAGCTGATTCCTCAGTAGTTGATTCTTGACCGATGTAGCTAACCTTATCGCCTGCAATAACATATGCGCAAGCGTGTACAGATATAGCCTTTGCTACGTCCGTCTTTATGTTGTTTAGTCTAACTTGAATGTTTTTATAATCAGCATTTGCAAGGTTAACCTTTAAAACTGTTGAATCAAGAACCTCACCATCAGCACCAATCAATTTGTTGATTGTGTTGTTAGCTGAAACAACAAGACCATAGGAGATTTGCGCTTCAGGATAGCGCGCATTGTACTCTGCTAATGCATCTGCATTAACTATCATATCAAACATAAATGCATCATCGCTCTTTGAATAGCCTCTTGTTGTGAAGATTGGATCAATTAACTTTGTTGTGGTGCTATTGCCACAGTTTACGCAAGCAACATTCTCGCAGAAATCAGAGGTGTAATCTTGACCTGCAAAGTCATATGTTGGCGCACCATTTTCGTGAACGCTATTATAGAATGCATCGCAAGCGTTGTAGTTATAAACCATTGTTAAGCTTATGTCTTGTTTTGGCTTGTGAGTTTCATAAACATAATCGCTAGCACTTACAACTGTAAGGTTTTCAGCAGTCCAAATGTAGCCTGTTGGTTGAACTGCAAGACCCTTATCAATAAGAGCTTGAGCCTCTTCTTGTGTACCTGTGTAAAAAAGTGTAATCTTAGGGAAAGCGTTGTGATACTTATCATAACCACCAAAAACATTAGAAATCATATCACTGTCAGCAAAGAAATTGCTCGAAGCATAAATAAATGTTTCCTTGCTTTGAGGTGTTGATTCACCAAAGAATCCCGTTCCTATTGTTTGAAGGCTTGCACCAAAAATGATGGTTTTTGTTTGATAGGATTTTGAAAATGTACCAGTTCCAATTGACACGCAGTTGTTAGGGAACTTAACGTATTGAACGTTTTCAGGTCCGCCATTCCAAGCGCCCGAGAACATACCGTCACCGATAGCTAAAGGCTCACTACCGTCAACAAATTCTACTGTTACTATGGCCTTGTTTACGTTAAACACATTAGTACCAAAAGTTGTAATTGTGCTCGGGAATTGCACATACTTACAAACTGCATAGCCTGAGCCGGAAAAGGTTGAATTGTTAATTGTTGTAATTCCCTCTGGAATTTCAAGCAAAGCGATGTTTGCCTTTGAGTAGTTTGTGCCACCAAGTGCCGTGTTGAGCTTGCCAAAGTCAACATCAAAGGCTGCTTGGTTCTTTGTAATGTAGTAGGTTGGGTAAGTAACGTAGTTACCATCGCCAAGGTCGAGTACAAAGCGCTCAGTTGTGTCAACGTAAAGCTCTGATGGAGCTGTGAAGCCGTCGATATATGTTACTGTACCAAAATCAACGTCAAGAGTTGGCTTTTGTGGAGCTGGTGCTGCAGCTGAAACGCTTACCGCAAGCATACAAACCATTGCCACAACAATAAGTGCTGTGATTAAAAGTTTTTTCTTCATAGTTTTCTCCTAAAAAAATAAATAATATTTGCCTTATAATATTAACACACATGTGGAAAACTGTCAAGATGAACAAAAAAAAAAAAAAAATGAAT
>SVRK01000013.1 GCA_015064855.1 Oscillospiraceae bacterium
GGAAAATAAGCTATATGTGGCAGTAACAACACCGCATTGACAAAAGCGTATTTATTTGCTATAATATAAATGACCGAGCGAGAGTGGCCGGAGTCTGCATTTGCAAGGCTGGCGCTATGACGACCTCGGTCAACAAAGATGACAGAGCGAGAAGCTTCCGGGTCTGCATGTGCGGCTGGGGCTTTAACGACCTCTGTCATTTTTATTAAAAAGAGAATTTCGACCTTTAATTGAAATTGAGACCGATTTCAAAAAACTCATCCGCTTTTTGGCTGAACTCATCCGTTTTTCGTACTGTATCCTTTTAAGTTATCTTTCACAAGAAAAACGCAACCGAACTATTTCGTTACGAAAGAGTGGTTTGGCTGCGTTTTTTCTTTATATTGAGCACACCATAAAAACACAAAAGAGCAAGGAAAAATTCCTTGCTCTTTTTTGTTTACTGCGTATCACTTTTTGCCCTGCCCTCTGCTACTGTGATAAGCAGGATTGTTGGGATTTAATTGATTAGAGCGATTATTTTGATTCGCTCTATATGCTGAGCTGTTTGGATTGTTTTGATTAGCGTAGTTGTTGCGCTGTGCTGGTGTATGTGTTTTGCTTGATACCTTTGACATTTTATTATCTCCTTTCTATGAGTTAAATTAATTATCTCATAAAAATGAAGATTTGACGATGAACCGTTGGTTCAAATTGACTTGAATTATGATTATAATATTGATTTTTAGTAGACTCTGTGATATACTATGCTTGTAATTCGTTACATCCCGAAATGAAGATTTTCGTTTATGGGAGGTTAAATATGAATTACAAACAAAAATTGGACAAGCAAAAAGTCGGGCTTAACATTTACAGATTTTTAGACGAGTCACCTTACACATATGAATATGTGGCAGAATTTTTAATGCTTAATTCTCCTCGTGTTATTTACGAGTGGACTAAAGGAGCAAAATTACCGACAATCGAAAATCTCATGAATTTAGCCAATCTTTTTAAAGTTCGCATTGAGGACATCCTTTTATAGGGTGTCCTTTTTGTACTGTTAGTTCATTGTGCCAAATGGTTTTTAATGCTAAAATGTTGACGAAGACAGATTTATGTGCTATAATAGGGGCACATAAGAATTATTCGCATGTCTTATGACAAAGTGTATTCCACTTAAGCGTGTTTAGCGAATTGTGCCTATAAACATTAATGTTGTTAGAATGGTATAGTGTCTTATGTAAAAAGCTTAATAATCAATTAAGCGGGGACACTTTCTTATGGAAGTGTCCTTTTAATTTTTGTGAGGAAAATATATGAAAAAAGAAAGAAACGCTAGATATAAGAATCAAAAAAGCTTCAACTCTTATCCTGATACCGACACTCGTTATTATGGTCTTTGGGCTTTTGGGAGAGGTGCTGAATTACAAACAAAATTAGATCCGAAAAGATTTCAAAAAAGTACATTTAATGAATTTTCACAAGAACAACTCAAAGTGATTAATCATAGAAAAGGTCATTATTTTTATCCAGCCAAGCCACAATATTATTCATATCATTGCAACGAATTTTGTGGCACTATCAAAGCTATTAAAGATAATTGGGAAAAACATTTCAAACCTCTCATTGAAGTTGCGGTAGAAAAAGTCAACAAACCTCGCACATTAACTCCAGGCGATTGCGACTTAATGATGTGTGGAATATTAGAACCTGACGAAGCCAACACATGGGCAAACTATAACAATATGATAAACGATATGCGTTACAAGGAAGAATGTATTGATGTTGTCGTTAGTTTATATTCACAATTTTTGCACCTATTGGCTTCCCAAGTTGAAGCTGTAACTGTAAAAATACTCACTAAAGAGAATGCCGTTATTCCTATATTGTGGTGGAATATAAGCAACAAGCTTTGTCACGACATTTATTTTGGAAAGGTCTCAATAATTACAGTATTTAATCCTGCTAAATTACTAATGTGTTATGTTAATGACGGATTCACAGTCAGCATGGGGTGTGAGTTTAAAAATATCAAAATAACAAAGGAATTTCAAAATAATGAAATTAGCATTGGTAATTTTGAATCCATTTGTTATTTGATAACAAATGGACTTATGAAAACGAATGTAGTTTATGAATCCGCAAGACTGATAACAAAAGCAATAGAAGCAGGAGAGTTTGAGCCAAACACCAGTATTAGCATGCAAATACATCTTAATAATTTTGGAAAACATTAGTTTAAAGAAATATGTAAAACAACATACAAAATATTTTTTCGATTTACATTAACCATGACTCACCAAAAACAAAAAGACAGGTTTCATACCTGTCTTTTTGTTTTTGATTATCCTTACGGATAATGCGCGACCACTCGAAATTCGCTTACGAATTTTGATTGGGGACGCATTGTATGCCTTGTCCTTCCGTGTCGGAAGCTTGTAAGGCAAGGCATCTTCCCGTACAAATTTTTGATAGTCGACCTTAGCAAAAATTTGCATCACTTGTTGGGGTCCTTTCGACTATCTTTAAATATTTTTTCAAACTAAAAAATCGGAGACTTTTTTGAGTCTCCGATTTTCCTTTACACATCGGCTATTTCAGCACTTTTGCAATTCTAAAATTGATAGTATCAAATGATAAAATTACTCCTTGACCACATGCAAGCATACTTACGCATCTTGTTTTACTATATTGCTTTTTGTGGCAAAGCACACATTCCATTTCCTCGTCAGCACTAAGGTATTCAAGCGGAGATGTGCAAATTAAGCATTCTTCATTCATTTTTGCACCTCGCTAATTCTTATTTATCTGTTTTTTCCATTCCGCAGGAGTAGCAGCTATTAGATAGCAATTCCTCGTTTTTGATACTGCTATACAGTCTAAAGCCACCTGCGAAATTGTAGGCATCAAAGTCGTTTTGCATTAAGATTCGTGTTGCCAAATAGCTACGAAGTCCGCTTTGGCACATTACATATATTTTTTTAGATTTATCAAGCTCGCCTATGCGCTCCCTTAAATTATCAAGTGGAATATTGATAAAGCCGTCTGCACGACCTCGCATATATTCAAACGGAGTGCGAGTGTCAAGCAAAATTACATCCTTTCTTTCACGCAAGGCGGAAATATCTTCATAATAAAACTGCTTTACTACACCATTTTTGATATTTTCAGCGACAAAGCCTGCCATATTAACAGGGTCCTTTGCCGAGGAGTATGGCGGTGCGTATGCCAAATCTAAATCCTTTAGCCAATCAGCCCTCAAGCCTGCGCGAATTGCTGTTGCAATAACATCTATGCGCTTATCTACGCCATCGTAGCCGACAATTTGTGCGCCTAAAATTTTAAGGCTCTTCCTTTCAAAAATCAGCTTTAGAGTCATTGCCTTTGCACCGGGGTAATATCCTGCGTGGGAATTTTGGGTTAAAATAACCTTTTCGTATTCGTAGCCACTTGATTTTGCTTGCTGTTCGTTAATTCCCGTCGTTGCCACTGTCATATCAAATAGCTTTATAACAGATGAGCCCTGTGAGCCCTTATATTCGCTTTCAAGTCCACAAATATTGTCAGCAGCGACACGTCCCTGCTTATTTGCAGGTCCTGCCAAGGAAATTACTGCATCCTGCTCGGTTACAAAATGCTTTACCTGCACGGCATCACCCACTGCGTAGATATCGGGAACAGAGGCTTCCATTTTGCTATTTACCTTGATTGTGCCCTTTAAGCCAAGCTCCAAGCCTGCCTTTTTAGCAAGTGTATTTTCAGGAGTAACACCAACTGCAAGCACGACCATATCGGCGCTAATTTGCTTTCCACCATCAAGCTCAAGCAAGACCTTGTTATCTGCAATGCTCATTTTACTTGCGCTACTGTCAAGTAACAGCTCTACTCCGTGGTAACGGAAGCTTGCGTGAATGAAGGATGCCATATCGCAGTCAACGGGTGGCAAAAGATGGTTGCCACGCTGAACTATTGTTGTTTTTATTCCAAGCTCAGCAAGGTTTTCCGCCATTTCAAGACCGATAAAGCCACCACCGATAATAACTGCCGTCTTAGGCTGATTTTGCTCGACAAAAGCGCGGATTTTTAGCGTATCCTCTACTGTTCGAAGCGTGAAGGTTCTCTCATTTTCAGTATAGAAATCGGGCAAAATAGGCTTTGCGCCAGGGGATAAAATAAGCTTGTCATAGCTTTCCGAGAAGCTTGCTCCTGTTTTCAGGTCGGTCACGAAAACGGTTTTGTTTTTTGCGTCAATATCGGTTACCTCGTGGTTTACCTTGGCTTTGATTCTAAATCGCCTATAAAAGCCCTCGGGCGTTTGCAGTGTTAAGTCCTCTTTATCCTCAATAACGCCACCGATATAATATGGCAAGCCACAGTTTGCATATGAAATATAACCCGAACGCTCAAAAATGATAATCTCCGCACTCTCGTCTAATCTTCTTATTCTTGCCGCAGCAGTTGCTCCACCAGCAACTCCACCAATAATTACAACCTTCATAGGCTCTCCTTTTTAAATAGTTTTTAAAAATAATTATGTATGTAAATCTATTCTATCATAATATTCGCATTCTTTCAACATAATAAGGCAAAAACTATTTTGTTACGAATGAGTGATTTGAATATGTTAATATATTTTCTCTATGACTAATTACCTACTTATTTTCACCTTAATCTTGATATTCTAAAAAAATAGTTGTATAATAGAAGCAACAATTATTAATTGAACAGGAGATTTTTATGTATTCTTTTGACAGACTTCATTATAGTATCAAGGGCTCGTATCACGTTTGGGACGGCAAGGGTAAAACCGCTCTTAAGCTTGCTGTTATCCACGGACACGGACAGGATATTTTTAACGGAACATTATCAATAGATTACGGCAAGGGAGCAAAATTTTCATTTACTCCTCGTGAAATTACCGCTAAATTTGATGGTGGTGAGCAAAACATTACACTCTTCGGCACAGATGGTACTTTTATCAAGGGTAAGGGACGCGATATTTTGGTTGAAATTGCAAACACACACGCAAAATTCGACTACCAAATCGTACAAAACGGCATAGTTGAGCTTTGCGATTTTAAGAACAACTGTAGCCTTATGTTTGTTCCTATTAAGGGCAGACTTGAAATTGAAAAAACACGTGTAGCGGGTGAGGTTGTTTCCCAAAGCGTTAGCGTACGCGCATACCCTGACGAAAATGGCGAATATGAGTTCTCTATTGAATCAAACTTCCTTGAGAAGGGTGCAGTAGGCGCTCAAGGTATGAGATATGACTACTATGCAGACCTTAACGAAAAGGACTATCTCGCTTGGGAGAAAAAATTCAACTGCAAGAACAAATATGAAAAGGAATGCGCTTACATAATGTGGTCAAACAATATTGCTGCAAACGGCAACTTTGTTACCGATGCCATTGTAATGAGCAAATCGGGCATGAGCAACGTTTGGAGCTGGGATAACGCATTTAATGCACTCGGTCTTGCAGATATTGACTACCGTCTTGCTATGGATCAATTTATGATTATGTATAAGCATATCAATCGTGTTGGCAGAGTGCCTGACGCTATTTCCGAGGCATATAAGGTTTGGAACTTTGTAAAGCCACCTGTACAAGGCTGGATGTACAAGCAAATGATTAAGAGAAACCCTGAATTTGCTACTCCTCACGCACTTGAAGAGGTATATTTTGATATGAAGCGCAACACAGATTGGTGGCTCAACCTTCGCGGTGACGTTCCTTCATATTATCACGGTAATGACTCGGGACAAGATAACTCCACATGCTTTGATGCAAGTGAGCATATTGAAACCGGTGAGCTCATTGCATTTCTTTCCGTTCAATGCTCCTTCTTATCCGAGGCTGCCGAAATTCTCAACTACCCGACTGACAAAAAGGTATATGCACAGCTTGCTAAGGAGCTAGCTGAAAAGGCAATAAAGGACTACTGGGATGGTGAAAGAATGTTTGTTCGCTTGGCTGAAACCGGTGAGCCATACTACTGTAACGCATTAATGCCACTACGTATAATTGTTCTTGAAGATATGCTTCCAAAGGAAATGCAGGAATACGTTGTAAAGCAAATCAAGGCGCACCACCTCTGCCGTGGCGGTATTGCAAGTGAAGCCGTTGACAGCCCTTGCTTCGTTGAAAACGGTTACTGGCGCGGTGCGGTTTGGGCACCTGACGTTGTTATGTTTGTTTATGCTCTGCGCAATCTTGGTTACACCGAGCTTGCAGACGAGATTGCAGAAAACTATAAATCATCAGTTTGCAAATATGGATTTAGCGAAAACTCAAGCGCAATCACAGGCAAACAGCTTCGTTGTAAGGCTTATTCTTGGGCGGCTAACGCTTATTGGGTACTTTAAAATAAAAACAAAAAAGCACGCTAAATGCGTGCTTTTTTATTAAAATCCTTTAGGGAGTGTGTGATTTTATGAATGATAGCCTTTGTTTTTCATAGCGCTTATTCTGTTAATTATATCGGAAATTTGGCACTCTCCAAATGCTGCTACTGTGCTCTTTATTGTATCATTTAGTGGCTCATACCAACGTGCTGGAATTTTATCAATTCCTAGAGCTGCTCCGACTATACTACCAACAGTTCCTGCGTTACAGTCAGTATCTATGCCACACATTGTAGCGATTGTTATGCTTTTTGTGTAATCAAGCTGACCAGCGACAATGCCAAGGGTTACCATTGCCATATTATTTATGGTTGCAGCAAATGGAAGATGTCCATATTTTTCGTAAACCTTGTCGGCTACCTTTTCCCAGTCCTTGTATTCCTCCCACCACTTGCAAACAAGAGTTACTGCCTCATAGAGTCTTGATTTTTTTGGAATTACAGAAAGACCTGATTTAATTATTAAATCAACGTTTGGATTTTTGGACATAGCACCTGCTATCGCCCCCGCCACAAACATTCCACCGTAAATTCCATTTTTGGTTAAGCTAAATGAGCAATCAACGTGTGCGTCGCGCGCGGCAGAAACTAGGTCGCTTGGGTGTATATACCCCCAAAAGTCTGTGCGGATTTGACCGTCAATACATTCTCTCCAAGGATTCAGCTTGTATGGAATTTCATTAATTTGCTCGTCGATATCCTTAGTGTCATCAAGAGAAACCATATTATAGTATGCTTGGCGAGATGCACACCAGCACCAATGATATGAGATATTGTCGAGCCAGTTCCAACCAACATCTGCTCTTTTAAAGCCTTCAGGATGAGTTTCTGCCAAATTTAGCGCTAATAGTGTATAGTTAATATCGTCGTCGGGTTGAGCAAACTTGACATTTCCCTTAGTTGAGTATATACAGTCCTCACGAAGCCTTTTATCTAGCTTTTCCGAGTATGCAGAAACAAAGTCATTAAGTGGGTATTCCCCAACGCTTTCAAGGTATTCTCTAATTTCTTCCTTATTCATACCCATTTCAAGTGGCTTGCCGAGAATTACAGCTGAACACCTACCGAGAAATGCGCCCTTAAGTCTGTTTTCATATTCCTTGCTTGAAAGCGGCTCAAGGCTTGGCATAGGGGCAGCTTCCTTTAAAATCTCGTCGAAGTCATTTGGCTCAAGGTATGGGTAGCACTTAACTATTGGGGTTTCTCTTACCTTAATTAAGTTATAATAAGCCTTTTTCCAAAATTCTCTATCCTCGCCCTCGTTATAGCTATCACATTCGTTTGGAAATGGCAAAAAGCCCTCAGCATCCGGACTCGGCTGAACATATTTTTCGACATCATAGCCCTCGTCCCTTAAAGCGTCATATTCTTCTTTATATAGTGTTTTATAATTTGCGTATCCCGGCATGATTCCCTCGTTTTTCAATAAATTTTCATTAAAATTATTGTATCATTTAAGTATTAAAATGTCAAATAAAAATGTGCTTTTTTATTGAATATTTTACTTTGCTATGGTATAATTTTATCAAACTTAGTTTTTAGGGAGCAATCTTATGAAAAGCCCATTAATTACAATGACTGCTTTGGTTGGCAAGCCGAGCAAAAATGATATATTGAGCTATTTAAATAGTTTAAAAGAAAACGGCGTTGACCAGGTGCTGATTTATCCACGCTCGGGTTGCTTAATTGAATATCTAAGTGATGAATGGTTTTTAGCTATTGAAAGCTTTGTCAAATGCGCACAAGAGCTTGATATGTCAATTTGGCTCTATGATGACTTTAACTGGCCATCGGGAGATGCTAAAGGTAGAGTTTCTTCAAAAGAAGAATTTCGTTTAAAGGCAATTAAGACAAGTGGCAAGGATATAGGGCAAATAACCTCTAAATCCGGACACAACTCCGATATTTTTGGAGAAAAACACTTCCCGAATCTCTTAAATCCTCAAGCTGTTGACTACTTTATTTCTCTTACTCACGAGGAATACTATAAACGTTTTGGCGATTATTTTGGTACTATAATTAAAGGTATTTTTACAGATGAGCCATCGTTTGGTTACTGTGCAAATGATGGCGCATTACCTTATTATGAGGGAATGGAAAAGGACTACAGCGAGAAATATCAAGCAGGCTTTTTTGACGATTTATATAATCAAAACGAGAATTTTTGCAAAAATGTAATGTCGCTTGCCTCGACCCGATTTAAAGAATGCTATATAGACAAGCTTTCAAGCTGGTGCAAGTACCACGGAATATTAATGACCGGTCATTTAATGTGCGACAATGAGCCATTTTGGTCAGTTAAGCATAATGGAGATTTTTTAAGTAATCTTTCCGGATTTTTACTCCCCGGTATTGATGAAATTGCCTCTTGTTTTGATGATAGGTCTGAAATGGCGCTTTTTGGTGCAATAGAATACGCATCTAACGAAAATGGTGCTATGGCAGAGCTCTTTGCTCTTGGTCCTTGCGATATGTCATATGCAAAGAAAAAATGTATGCTTTATTTGGCGGCTTCTCATAAGATTAACCACTATTTTTTGGCAATTTCTCATATGGATATTTCAGGGAATATGCACGTTTGTGATTACTTTAATGATTTTGCGGTAGCTCAGCCTGATTTTAGTGGAATGCGACTTTTGTCAGAGGATGCAAAAACAGCAAGTGAGTTTGCCAAAAAGGACTATAAAGCTGATATTTATATAAAATTCCCTACTGATATTAGCCTGAAAAATGCATCCCGCAACTTGGATTTAACCATTCTTTTCTCTTTAATTAACGAGCTTTCTTACCGTGGAATTCAATGGAAATATATAACTGACGGAGCGCCAACCGATGCACCTATAATCGAGCTTAGCGACAAGCTGGAGCTTATCTTAAACGGCGAAGCGATTAGCCTTGAAAACGCTATTAAAGCATTTGATAAAAATGCGATAACCGACATTGACGGAAATTTTGTTAAGGGCATATTTAGAAGGTGCTTTAATGACGGAACGTCTATTATACTTAATCTTTTTGCTCCTAAAGGAAAGTATATAATTGATGGTGAGCCTGTTTACTTAGACGAACACGCTACCCTCTTAGGCAAAAACGATTTGATAGTAAAAAAAGAATGCTTAAATGCATCCTTCAAAGTAAAATATTATACCCCCAATATTGTTCGCCTTATGTATTTGAATGATGCCTCAAGTGCTTTTATTAACATAGATAATAAATTCAATGTGCGTTTTGCTGTACGTAAAAACACAAGCATAAAAATTGACGGAAAGGATTTAGATTTAGATTTTGATTATAATCCTTTACCACAAGGCATACGCGAACATTATAATATCACTAAAGAAATTATACTCCAGGGCGAAAAAATCATTGTTGAAGGTTTATATGACTTAAAATATATGCCAAGTTCTATGATAATTGGGGATTTTTCGTCCAATATTATAAATGGAGATATCTGTGGAATTTCACTAACTAAACGAAAAAATGTTATAAAGGTGGGCGAGAAAGTCTGTGACTTTGGTAAGGTTGAATTTAGTGCAAAAATAACCATACCACAAGAGGTTAAGGCAATTGAGTTTTCTGGCACTAAGCTATATACGCTCCTCTATATCAACGGAAAGCTTGTTGATGAGAAAATTGCCTCTCCTTACATTTTCGATATTGATAGCAATCTTTGTGGCAAGGAAGTAGAAATAAAAATAGTACAATATTCAAGCCTAGGTCCAATATTCGGTGACGTTGACTATTGGGACAAGCATACTATACATTCTCAATGGCGAGGAACCCCATCAACTAGCAAAACGCTATTTGGATTTGATGAGATTAATTGGGTATATTAAAACAAAAAGAGAATTTGCGAAATCGCAAATTCTCTTTTTTATTATTCTGCTGTGTAGTTATCAAAATAACCTTGGATAAATACGATAGGTGTACCCTTATCACCTGAACCGGATGTCAAGTCGCAAAGTGAACCGATAAGGTCTGTTAGACGTCTTGGGGTTGTGCCCTCTGACGCCATCTTACCAACAAGGTTGTCGTCCTTCGCCTTAATCTTTTCCTTAATTGCTTCCTTAAGCTCATCACCGTTAAGACCTGCAAACTCATTGTCTGCAAGATACTTAAGCTTAAGCTCATTTGGTGTACCCTCAAGTCCAGCTGTGTAAGCAGGAGCAACAACAGGGTCTGCAAGCTCCCAAATCTTACCTACCGGATCCTTGAATGCGCCATCGCCATAAACCATAACCTCAACAACCTTACCGGTTGCCTCAAATATGTTCTTTTGAACTGCGTCAACGATTGGTTGGCAATCACGTGGGAACAATTTCACTTGATCCTCGGTTGCCTTGTTTGAGCCAAGGAGTCCATAATCAGCGTTGAAGCCGCTACCATTAACCGGTGCGTTCATAATCTCGTCAAGCCCAAATACTCTTTCTGCGCCTGCATTCTTTAAGAGTCTCTTTGAACGAGCTCTTGAGTGTATGTCACAAGTAATAACATTCTTTGTATATTTAAGAACTGCGCGTGGGTCGTTAGCAAAAATGATTTCTGCCTCTGCACCACAGTCGGTAATTAGCTTTTCATAATATTCAACGTAGTCAACGCCTGTAAATGTGTGCTTTTCATAACCAAAAAGCTCACGATATTTCTTGAGGTCAAGAACATCACGATATGGGTCAACACCCTTTTCATCAAGCGCATCGAGTGAAACTAGGTGGTTACCTACCTCATCAGATGGGTATGAGAGCATAAGAACAATTTTCTTTGCGCCCTTAGCAATACCACGTAAGCAAATTGCAAAACGGTTACGGCTAAGAATTGGCAAAATAACACCAACATCTTCTCCTCCAAGCTTTGCTTTAACGTCAGTTGCGATATCGTCAACCGATGCATAGTTGCCTTGTGCACGAGCAACGATAGCCTCTGTCATTGCAATAATATCTCTATTTTGAATTTCAAATCCTGCATCTTTAGATGCCTCAAGTACAGATTCAGTTACGATTTTGACAATATCATCACCGTTTCTAATAATTGGTGCACGCACTCCGCGTGAAACTGTACCGACCATACGACTCATAAGCTTTACACTCCTAAATTCGCTAGATTTTGCTAGCTTTATATAATAGCGTATTAATTATATTCTATCACTCCCTCTTTGTCAAGTGTTTTTTTACATTTTTTGAGTATTTTTTATTTTATAGCATCATATTTTTTTGTTTTTATCTTGAAGACACTTGTCTTCTGTGGTATAATTTTAATATATTGCCTTAAGGAGTATTTTATGAAAAAAAGCATTCTAAATTCATACAGCATAATGCCTCTTGACACTGAGCATATTGACGAAATTTGTCAAGATATAAAGGAGCAATATGAGTCCGGCGTTTGCTCACTGGCGCTTTTTTCAATGACACTGGTTCCTGAGGGAAACCCGCCCGCTGACAAGGCTGGTAGCTTTTGTAGAAAATACAAGCTTTTTCAAGATAAGCTAGCTACTATGGGTTTAAAGTGCGGCATTTTGGTGCAAGCTTCCGTCGGTCACGGTTGGATAATGGGCGAGCTTTTTCCATATCAATCTCACGTAAATTTCACCGATGGGGTGGCAACCAGGTGCGTTTGTCCTATGGATGAGGGCTTTAAGAAGTATATTTACGAAGTCATGAGAACGATAGCTTCATATAATCCTGCACACATTATGGTTGACGACGACTTCCGCACCATTTGGTTTAAGGGTGAGGGCTGTGCTTGTCCTTTACATATGGACTCGTTTAACAAGTGTGCAGATACTAATTTTTCACGCGAAGAGCTTTGGGAAATAGTAAACGAAAAGAGTGAAAAGGCAAAAAAATACACCGATATTTATATTGAAATCCAAAAGGACTCACTTGTTGAAACCGCAAAAATTATGCGAAGCGGAATTGATTCTATAAATCCTTCTCTGCACGCATCATACTGCTGTTGCGGAAACAATGCAGAATTTGCATATGAAATCGCGTCAGTTTTAGCAGGTGAGGGACATCCTATCGAGGTAAGAATAAACAACGGCAATTATACCCCACTTGGCGCTAAATTTTTCAGCCGTGCTTTTCACCGCTGTGCAACACAAATTGAAAAATTAAGGGGAAAGGTTGATATTTTCCTCGCAGAAACCGACACCTGTCCTCAAAATCGATACAGCACGAGTGCTTCTTCGTTGCATACGCATTATACGGGCAGTATTTTAGAAGGTGCAAATGGTGCAAAGCAGTGGATAACAAGGCTATTAACATACGAGCCTGAAAGTGGGTATGCATACAGACGTACGCTTGCAAAAAATCACGGCTTTTATGAAAAGCTAGCCGAGGTTGTACCGACCTTGAAATGGCGAGGATGCAGAATTTTCATTCCAAAGACACCCGATTTCACCTATGGACGAGTAAAAGAGGAATGGGACGGATGGAGCTACTGTGTTCTTGAAAGGCTAGGACTCCCTATGTATTTTTCAAGTGAAAATGGCGGTGTCGTCTGCCTTGAGGGTGACGTTGACTCTCGTTTAACTGATGAAGAATTTTTAGAAATTTTAAAGGGTAACGTAATTTTGGCATCCGATACTGCAAAAAATCTTGTCGAGCGTGGATTTGAAAATTATATCGGTGTTGACGTACACGAGTGGAACGGGAAACAGCCAATTGCCGAGTTTTTACCAAACGGCAAGAAAACGAAAATTCAAATGAAAATAAAGGAATTAATTCCAATTTCAGATGAGGTTGAAATTAATTCGCGTGTTTACAATACCGTTGACCAAGAAAATTATGAATATCTATTCCCCGGGGTAACCGTCTTCAAAAATGAGCTTGGCGGTACTGTAATCACCTTTGCCGGTACTCCGGTTGCTGAATTTAATTTAGTTGAAGCGTTTTCTTTTCTTACATATTCAAGAAAGCAGCAATTAATCGGTTTATTAAACAAAATGGGTGAGCTTCCCGTTTATTATCCCGGTGATGAAGACGTATATTTAAAGGTGGCAGATATGCCAAACGGCGACACGTTTGTTGCACTATTCAATATAAGTCTTGACACTATTGAAAAGATTAAATTGGTTTGCGATTTCAAAGCATCAGGCTTTGAAATGCTTTTGTCAGACGGAAGCACTAAAATCGTTGATTTTACTTATAAAAACGGCGTTCACACACTAAACATTGATGCAAAAACACTTGACCCTGTGGTTATTTTTGTCAAAAAATGAGGTTTATAATGAAAAACATAAAATGGTTTAAGGAAGCAAAATACGGACTTATGCTTCACTTTGGCTTATACTCTGTTTTAGGTGGGGTTTACAAGGGTGAAAAATCCCATAACTACGCAGAATGGATTCAGTCCGGCTGCGCTATTCCAAACAGCGAGATGGAAAGAATAGCAAAATCGTTTAATCCAATATATTTTGATGCAAAGGAATGGGTAAATTTTGCCAAGGAATGTGGCATGAGCTACGTTGTTATTACCACCAAGCACCATGACGGATTTGCACTTTTCAAATCTTATGCAGATTCATACAACTGCGTTGATTTTTCTCCATTTGGGCGTGATATTATCAAGGAATTGTCCGAGGAGTGTCGAAAAAACGGCTTAAAATTTGGAATTTACTACTCTCAGGACCTTGACTGGCACGAGAAAAATGGTGGGGGATACACCCACGAGCCTCGCGGTTGCGCCGGGGTGTCTTGGGATAACTCTTGGGACTTTCCAAATAAAGAAGAAAAGGACTTTAACATTACCTACAAAAACAAAATTTTGCCACAAATTACTGAAATTATGACAAATTACGGTGAAATTTCTCTTGCTTGGTTTGATATGCCTATGACCTTAACAAGGGAGCAAAGCGAGGAAATATACAATTTGGTTAAAAAATATCAGCCATCCTGCCTCGTAAACTCACGACTTGGAAATGGCAAATACGACTACGTTTCACTTGGTGACAACGAAATTCCAACCGAAATAACAAATCCAAATGAAAAAGAAATCGACTACAACTCAATTGAAGGCTTTAAGCCGTCACCTTACGGATTTTATGAGTCGGCTTGCACCTTAAACAACTCTTGGGGATATAATTCTTGGGATCATAGCTGGAAGAGCGCACAAGCAATTTACGAAAATAAAAAGCGTCTAAACGGACTTGGCATAAACTATCTTATCAACATAGGGCCCGACCACTTAGGACGATTCCCTATTGAGGCACAGGAAATTTTACGTGGTGTAAAAGCATTAGAAGACAGCGAAAAACAATAAAGAAAAGGGATAACCATTGCGGTTATCCCTTTGTTTCATTTAGATTCTAGCTTTGCATAAGTCTTAGCTGTAAACTTCTCAGAATACACAATAAATCTTTCGTGTGTTCCCTCTCCGATAAGACCGCACTCATCATACGCCTTGACTGAAAAACAGACACGTCTGCCGTCAATTTCTGTAATTTCAGCCTCAATCGTAACTTTCATACCAATCGGTGTTGCGCTCAAATGCTTAACGTTTATGCTTGTACCAACGGTTGATGCGCCTGCTTCTAAATCACTACTTATACATTTATATGAGCACTCCTCCATAAGAGCAATCATACGCGGGGTTGCAAGAACTAAAAGCTCTCCACTACCAAAAGCTTTTGCAGTATCACTTTCAGTCACGCTCGTTATTATTTGATTCTTCTGTCCTATCTTCATTTTTATTAACTCCTGACTTAACTATTGTTCTTGATTTCCAAACCTTTTGGAATAAGAAAATCATAGCTTGAAGCGGTGCACCGATTATAAATAGAAACCATATCATATGACCGCCGATGCTTGTAAAGAACAAAACGTGTAATATTGTTGCACATATTGCCGACCAAAGAGTCACAGATGCAAGAATAAAATGAACTATCCAATTAAACATACGTCTTGCAATAAGCATAGTAATACCGCAAGAAAAAGGTATAGCCCAAACGAAAGCAATCCAAAGGACTTGTCTTGGCTCAGTCAAAAGATTAACCGTAAACCATATAGTTGCAAAAAGCCAAACAGCAACGCCGGTAAGAGAGCAAATCCAAACACAATACATTTTTCTATGCTTTTCATTTTCCCTAGCTTGGGATGCAGTACACTCCTCGCCAACCAAATCATTCATTGTAATTCCATAGAACTGACATATCTCGTAAAGCACATTTATGTCCGGTAAGGTGTCGCCCTTTTCCCATCTGGAAATTGCTTTGTCGGAGTAATTAAGCTTTTCTGCAAGCTCGGCTTGTGTTATTCCGCGTTGCTTACGCAAGGCGGCGAGGTTTGCCGAAACCTGAGATTTTATATCCTTCATAAATCCTCCAAATAAATTTATATAAAATCGATAATATCATATTTTTTATATATTATAGCGCAATATTATAGAAAAATCAAGTGTTTTTTACAAATTCTACAATTTGTGGAGTGCCTTTTCTCACAAATCAAGAGTCGTGATTTTAAAATTTAGAGTTGAATTTTAATTATGTCCTTTAACATTTGCATATCCTTTGCTATTATAGTATACATAAAAAACTGTTATTAGCCGAGGGTGAGAAAGGAGCAAGCAAAATGAAAGAGCGCAAGATTATTTATTATCAAGACGAGCTTAACGACGAGTTTTCAACGGCGGAAATTCAAGCGCACCCGATTGATGATAGTTACAAATATATTCGTGACGCTTCTTTGTGGGGAAAAATCAAACATTGGTTTTGGTTAAGAGCTGTCTTCACCCCCATAGCGACCTTCTACTCAAAATTTATAGCAAAGCAAAAGATTGTAAACAAGGGACTGCTTAAAAAATTCAAGTTTACCGGATACTTTCTCTACGGAAATCATACGCACGATATAGGTGACGCTTTAATTCCGCACTTTACTAATTTTCCAAAGCATAACTATATTATAGTTCACGCAAACAACGTTTCTATGCCCGTGCTTGGAAAATTAACTCCGCACCTTGGCGCACTTCCCTTGCCTGACACAAAGGGCGCTTACAAAAGCTTTATTTCTGCAATCGACCAAAGGATTCACGAGAAAAAATGTGTAATCATTTATCCCGAAGCACATATTTGGCCTTACTACACAAAAATAAGACCATTTACAGATGTTTCCTTTACCTATCCAATAAAGCTTGACGTACCAACCTTCTGTTTCACAAATACTTACCAGAAAAGAAGGTTTTCTAAAAAACCAAGGGTTGTAACCTATATTGACGGACCATTTTATGCAAACACGGATCTTTCCCCTAAAGAGCAACGAAAGCATTTAAGAGATCAGGTTTACGAATGTATGTGTGCAAGAGCCGAAAATTCAAACTTAGAGTACATCAAATATGTAAAAAAGGAGGACGAAGCAAAAAATGATTAACATTTTATATTGTGGAAACGACAAGGTTTTCGACGGTATGCTTACATGTTCTCTTTCAATCTTGAAACGCTCAAAAAATGATGAGCCTATTACATTTTTCGTTTTCACCATGGACGTGTCTAGAATTAAGAGTGACTACACACCTATCAGTGATGAAAAAATCAAGTATTTTGAAGATATAATCAAAGCATACAATCCTGAAAACAGTGCAGTAAAAATCGATGTGACGGAGATATACGAAAAAGAGTTTGGCGGTTGCCCCAATGAAAGTGCTTACTGTTCCCCGTACACTTTGATACGTTTGTTCGCCGATTTAGTTGATTTACCGGACAAGATACTTTATCTTGACGTTGATTTAATGTTTGCTCGCGATATTCACTTGCTTTATGACATTGATGTCAGTGAGTATGAATATGCAGCTGCAAGAGACCATTATGGTAAATTTTTAATAAATCCAAATTATATAAACGCAGGAGTTCTTCTTTTCAACCTAAAAAGAATGAAGGAAACAAACCTGCTGGGTAAAGCGCGTGAGCTTATAAGAACAAAAAAGCTTACATTTGCTGACCAAAGTGCAATAATTCGTTCAACAACGAAAAGAAAGCTTTTATCACAACGCTTTAACGACCAAAAATTTTTATATAAGAAAACTGTTATAAGACATTTTTCAAAAAGACTATTTTGGTTGCCATATCCACACACAGACAACATTAAGCAATGGCATATAAGCCGTGTGCACAAAAAGTTCGGCTACTATTGCTTTGATGATATTTTATATGAATATGTTTATTTAAAAAATAAATTCGACAGGGAGTTTACAAAAAATGACTAAAAAAACTATTCCGATTTTTTATGCGTGCGACGATGCATTCGTTAAATATACGATTGTTTCTATTTCCTCTATGATGAAAAATGCGTCTAAGGACTATAATTATCACATTTATATTCTTCACACGGAAATTTCCGACGAGATGAAGAAGAAGGCTTTAGAATTAGCTAACGAAAACTTTGAAATCAGCTTTGAGCACGTTGGCAAATACTTAAAATCAATTTCCAAAAAGCTTCCTGTACGTCACTATTATTCAAAGACAACATATTATCGCTTGTTTATCGCACCTATGTTCCCAGAATTCGACAAGGCTATCTATATTGACAGTGATATTATAGTACAAGGAGATATTTCAAAGCTATACGAAACCGACATTTCAAAATATTTCCTCGGTGCTTGCCACGAGCAGGCTATGGAGCAGGTTGACGTTTATGGTACTTATGCAGAAAAGGTTGTTGGAGTATCCAGAAATGCATTTTTCAACGCCGGTCTTATGCTCATAAACACAAAGGCTTTTAGAGATAACAAAATTCTTGATAAATTTATCCACTATCTTGGCGTTTATGATTTCATTGTTACCCAAGATGAGGACTACTTAAATCTTGTTTGCAAGGACAAGGTGTTTTGGTTAAGCCAAGCTTGGAACACTGAGCTTGCCGATGGGCTTGAATATAGCTATGACATATCAAAGGCTGATATTTTGCACTATATAATGGTTAATAAGCCTTGGCACTACCACGAATGCAGAGGCGCAGAAATTTTCTGGAGCTATGCAAGGAATACATCAGTTTACGACGAATTAAAAGCAGAGCTCGATGCTTATACCGACGAGCAAAGACAGAAGGACAAGGAATCAGCCGAGCACCTATACCAAATGGCTATTGACGAAACAAATCGTGACGACAACTTTTTAAAGCGTTGGGGAGATCAGCTTCCTCTTGTATAAGGAGATTTAAATGGAAAACAAAATTATTCCTGTGTTTTTTGCATTTGATGGTCAAAATAAGGAAAATATAATTAACTTGGTTAAAAAGCTACGCAATGAGAATGATAGCTATAAGCTTCACGTTCTTTATAAGGGTGAATTTTATGGTTTTGATGACCTTGACGTCACATCTATCGATGTAAGCGAATATATTAAGGACTCATCCGCATCGTTCTTTAAATTCGCTATTCCCAAGGTCTGCGATTTTGAAAAAGCAATTTACATTAATGTTAACTCTATAATAGAGCACGATATAAAAACGCTTTACAATACCGATTTAAAGACCCAATATGTAGCAGCCTTTCACAATACAGCCTTTGATAGCGAGACTATGACAAGCTATACCGAGGATGTACTTGGTATTTCTCATCACGTTTACGTTAGTGATGATGTGCTTATTCTAGACATAAACGGGCTGAAAAAATCAAAAATGTATGAAAGATTTGCCCTTTACTACGATTTTTGCTCATTTAGGGTGAATCCGTCTGAAGCATTATTCAACCTTTCATGCAAGGACCACATTTTGGTTATCGGCACAACAACGAAAGAAACAAGCGAAAGCGATGCAATTCTGGAAATTCAAGACGAAAACTCCTTCCTTAACAAATGGAACAGAGAAAAACGCGCAAAGGACAGAGTTGACGTTGTTAAAAAAATTGCGGATTTTGAAAAAGAAGGAATTTTCGACCAAGACGTTGAGGACGACGTTCCCGGCAGAATGATTATGCCCGATGAAATCGAGTATATAAAAAAATCGCCTATTGATAAAATTAAGGCAAATATAGCCTTCAAAATGGCTAAAAAATTCTATTATAAGCTAGAAAAAAAGCGTCAGGTTATAGTAAATCCAGAGATTAAAGGACTCCAAAATTTCAAAAACTTAGACACAGGGGCAGTAATAACCTGCAATCACTTCAATGCTATGGATAGCTTTGCTATGCACTGGACTTATATGCAGTCAAAGCAAAAGAAACGAAAGCTATATAGAATAATAAGAGAGGGAAACTACACGTCTTTCCCAGGATTCTACGGATTTTTGATGCGTAATTTCTACACGCTACCTCTCTCCTCTAACCACAAAACAATGAAAAAGTTTATGGATGCAACTAATACCCTATTAAAAACCGGTCATTTTGTTCTTATTTATCCTGAGCAATCAATGTGGTGGAACTATAGAAAGCCAAAGCCACTAAAGCCCGGTGCTTTCTCGTTTGCATCTAAAAATCAAGTCCCTGTTCTTCCTATTTTCATAACAATGAAGGATTCCGACGTGCTAGGTGAAGATGGCTATTACGTTCAAGAATATACAATTCATATTGGTGAACCAATAAAGCCAAATCCCGAATTTAACGTGCGTGAAAACACCGAGTACATGTTAAAGGAAAACGAAAGAATTTGGCAAGAGATATACGAAAAGGAATATCAAATTCCGCTTGAATATACCTCGGAAACATTCGAGATTTAATACAAAAAAGAACCGCAAATGCGGTTCTTTTTTATTATTTTGTTAGTTCAATAACGCCTGAATGATTGATTATTTCAGCCTCATCGCTAGCAGTTGCATGACCCAAGTACGTTACCTTATCATTTTCCACTACATATCCGCAGCAGTTGAGTGATTGGTTAGCTGGTAGCTTTGCAATTCTTACTGAGAACTTAGCATAATCAGTATCGGTCATTGATACCTTTACTGTTGATGCGCTGAGCTCAATTTCTCCGTCAACTATGCTCTTAATTGGTGAGCTTGTTGCTGCTGCACTTACTATCAAGCCGTATTGGAGCCTTGTTCCTTTTATTTCCTCGTACTTAGCGAGTGAATCCTTATTTGATGCTGTGAAGAATGAAATTGAGGTTGTATCCTCTTCTTCTGCTGAATAGCCCATCTTTACGAATACAGGTGCATATTCTTCTGTTTTAGCCATTTCGGTTTTGCAGAACTCACAAGCGTGGAGAACGTACATATTTGCATAGAAATCTACTGTTTCAACGATTTCATCATCTATTCCATCAGCGTCGGTATCTACTCCAAAGCCAAGCTTTATTGACTCCGTGTGAATAGGGTTTGCAAGCATTGAAAGTTGATAACATCTAGAGCAAACACCGCAACAGTTATTACCTTCTTCTAAAACTACGTCATGCTGTGCATCATAAAACGCATCACATCTATTGTAATTATAGAAAAGAACCACAACATTTTTAAGATTGCCCTTATCTTGCGTTACGTTATAGTCAATAGGAGCAAATTTGCCGTTGTATTTACTGTTTTCCGCAATCAACTTATTCATTAGTGCTGTTGCTTGCTCATAGTCACCGTCAAAATAAATTGTAATCGATGAATTATTCCAAGCCAATAATTGTCCAACCTGAGCAGTATAAGTTTCACTTAATATATTTTTTGACATATAATAATTATCTGCCGCACCTGTGTACATAAATGGTTGATCGCCGTGTGTTATCAAGCTTTCACCAAGTCTTAAAGTTGTAAGGTCAGAGCCACGGAAAGCTTCATTGTTAATGAACAAGCAGCTATTTGGAATCTTGAATTCGGTTACTCGTTTATTATCTCTTAAAACCTGACAAGCGATAACCTCCATACCATCACCTAGGTCAACCTCGTAAACAGGACCTATACCTGCACAGATATACTTCATTGTGTCAGGATACCATAGACACTGAAGTGCAGTTGCGCTTGACCATGTATTTGACGTACCATAGTTACCTTCTTCATCGCGCTCAAAATCGCAGTCACGGAAGTTACCAACTACTATTTTGTTACCTGTAGCAGCAAACTGTGCGTCATAACCGACATAGCCATAGTTATCATTGTCACGACCGATACCAACCGCATGTTGAAGCTTTAAATCGTCACTTGTATCCTCTGTACCATTAGTATGATAGATGCCTTTTAAAGATTTTAAACTGTAAGTTATCTTTGTTCCTTCAGCATCCTTCCATACGTCGTGAGTGGTGTTGTATTGATTAAATACATATCTCAAATCAACTGCTCTTGCCTTTGAAAGAGTATATTCAGCCGCCGTGTACTTTGGGTAAGTTTGTTCACCTACGTTAGCATCGGAATATATTTGATCCTCCCAGGTAAACTCGTAATCGGAAATATACCAAACGAGAGAATAATATTTACCTTCTTCTTCGTCATACTCCCACATTGGAACCTCGGTAAGAGGTGCGCCGTTTTCATCAACAAATGTAAGAGTTACTGTATTAGTGTACTTTTGTCTTACATAACTTTTGTTTTCATTGTAAAACCATTTTTGATAGTGAGTAATGTTTTGTTCGCCACGCAACGTAAATGTATCGTTATAATCCTCTACTCTTGTTGCGCCAACGCATATTGCAAACAAGCAGGTAAGAACTACCATTATTGCAATTGTTAAAAAGATTTTCTTCTTCATAATTTTCTCCTTTTTAGCATTTTTTATATTTATCTATAATAATTATATCATTGTGTTATAAATTTGTCAACTATTTCTCATGAGCATTTTCAACATGCATCATTTAAATTAATGCGCAAAAACAGAAGAACCGCAAATGCGGTTCTTCTTATTTTATTATTTCTTCAAGAGATTTTATATATTTATATCCACAAATATCAAGACTTAGCATTGCTTTCTTTATACCGAAATCAATGGTATCAACATTATGGCTGTCCGAATTTACAACAAACGGCTTACCACTCTCTGCTATTAAATCAAGCAAGCTATCGGACGGATATGGAGTAGTACGATAACCACGCGAAATTGCGCCAGTATTTATTTCAAAAATCGCAGGCGATTTTAGGAGCTCATGTACGGCGTTTTCTGCCGCTTTTTTATAGCGCGAGCTTCCTGTATCAATAAGTGGTAAACGCTCGTTAAATTTGGTTATAAGGTCGAAGTGAGCTATAATATCACACTTGGTACGGTTATATACATCAGCCACAAGCTTGTAATAGTCCTCACAGTATGCAAGAGCATCCCCATCATAGTATTTTACTATATTTTCCTTAGTAGCCTCCGCACTTAAATCAAGGGGTAAATATTTGCCATCCTTCAAGATGTAGTGCACCGCGCCTATTACGTAATCAAAGCCCTCGGTGGAGCCCTCTGAATAGTAATCCTGCTCTATTCCTATATAAATCTTAATTTGAGCCTTGTATTTTTCACGCAATGCTTCAAGAGTAGCTATATACTCGGGCATCTTTTCTTTTTTTATGTCCCACGTTTCGTGAAAAGGTAGGGGGGAGTGTACAGAAAAGCCTATTTCTCCCATTCCCTTATTAATGGCAGACAGCACCATTTCCTCTGCGGTATTTTTACCATCGCAAAACGTTGTATGAGTATGATAATTAGTTATTTTCATTTTGTCATCTTCTCTTGTTTAACCTTGTGGTCGATAATGTGACGAGAACCAAGCTCCTTTTGAATGTCCTCGACACTGATTCCCATTTGAACCATAAGAACCATTGTATGATATGCAAGGTCTGCAATTTCATATATAGTTTCTTTTTTGTCATCCGCCTTGCCGGCAATAATTACCTCTGTTGACTCCTCGCCAATTTTTTTAAGAATTTTATCGGTGCCCTTTTCAAAAAGATATGTGGTATAAGAGCCCTCGGGCTTATCCTTTTTGCGACCAACAAGCAAATCATAAAGTCCGTTTACGGTGAATTCGTGGCGATCATCGCTATGATAAACCTCGTTTGTAAAGCAGGTGTCTGTGCCTGTGTGGCAAGCAGGACCGTCCTTTTCAACAACTATGGTAAGCGCATCCATATCGCAATCGGCTGTTATTGAAACAATATGCTGATAATTTCCGCTTGTTTCACCCTTTAGCCATAGCTCTTGTCTTGAACGGCTATAAAAACAGGTTAAGCCCTTCTCTATTGAGATTTTAAGACTTTCCTTGTTCATATATGCAAGGGTCAAAACCTTTTTTGTGTAAGCATCAACAATAATTGCAGGAATCAAACCATCCTTGTCAAATTTTAATTTTTCTATATCAAACATAACTATAACCTCGCTTTAATGCCATTATTTATAAGTTCTTTTTTCAGATCATTAATTTTGATTTCACCAAAATGGAATACCGATGCAGCAAGTCCTGCGCTCATTTCGGGAATTTCCTTAAACAAATCAACAAAGTCCTTAACAGAGCCTGCACCACCTGAAGCAATAACTGGTACGTTTACAGCCTCGCACACCAACCTAAGAAGCTCTATATCGAAGCCGTTTTTAACGCCGTCTGTATCTATTGAATTTACAACAACCTCACCAGCGCCCATATCTACGCATTTTTTTATCCAAGAAATTGCTTCCATACCCGTGTCGTATCTTCCGCCGTGAGAGAAAACGTGAAACTCTCCATCTACTCTTTTAATATCAGAGGAAATTACAACACATTGGTTGCCATATTTCTTTGCAGCCTCGGTAATTAGTTGAGGGTTCTTTATAGCACCCGAGTTTACACTAACCTTATCAGCACCGCATTTTAAGACTCTGTCAAAATCCTCAATAGTATTAATTCCACCGCCAACAGTCAAAGGAATAAATACATTAGATGCTACCTCGGTTAATATCTCGGTAAAGAGCTTTCTGCCCTCATAAGAGGCAGTGATATCGTAGAAAACAAGCTCGTCAGCGCCATTTTCGGAATAATATTTTGCCAAGGTGGCAGGGTCGTTTACATCGTTTATGCCCTCGAAATTAACGCCCTTTACAACTCGCCCATTTCTTACGTCTAGGCAAGGTATAATTCTTTTGGTAATCATTTTGCAACCTCAATAGCTTCCTTTAAATCAATTGCGCCTGTGTAATAGGCCTTGCCTATTATTGCGCCATATAAATCCATTTCCTTTAGTGCCTTTATATCATCAATACTAGACACTCCCCCCGATGCAACTATATCAAGGGTGTATTTTTTTGATAACTCACTATAAAGTGCTAAATTTGTGCCCTTCATAGCGCCATCCTTTGAAATATCTGTGCAAATTACTGTTTTCACACCTAAATTTTGCATTTTCGAAAGAAACTCGTCAAGTGAATATTGACTCTTTTCTATCCAGCCCTTGATTGCGATATATCCGTCCTTAACGTCAGCACCAACTGCAATTTTTTCACCATATTTCGACAGTGCTTCCTTTAAAAATTCTTCGTCGTTTACCGCACTCGTGCCTAAAATAACGCGATTTGCACCATTTTCAAGATATGCATCAACAGTTTTCATACTGCGTATGCCACCGCCTATCTCTAAAAACAAATCCGTTTCAGAGGCTATTCTTTTGACAACGTCCAGATTTGGTGTTTCACCCGTTTTTGCGCCCTCAAGGTCAACCACGTGGATGAATTTCGCACCCTTTTGCTGAAAATCCTTAGCGATTTCCCAAGGCTTGTTGCTATAAATTGTCATTTGTGCGTAATCGCCTTTAAATAGGCGCACCGCTTTTTTGTCGTATAAATCTATTGCGGGAAAAACGTTCATTTATCCATCTCCATTTCAGAAAATGCTCTTAATATGTTAAGTCCTACGTTGCCACTCTTTTCGGGGTGAAATTGGCATCCCATTACGTTATCCTTTCCTACTATTGCAGTGATGTCCTTATCATATTCCGCATACGCAAGAAGCGAGTCGTCACAATCAACCGCGTAATATGAATGAACAAAATACACGTAATCGCCCTCTTTTATGTATTTGAAAAGTGGGTGCTCCTTTTTAAAGCTCAATGCATTATATCCAATGTGAGGAATTTGCAATTTTTCATCAATTACGCCTTCCATACCGATAACAGAGCCTTTAAGTAAGCCAAGCCCCTTATGCTCTCCATACTCATAGCTTTTTTCAAAAAGAAGCTGCATACCAAGACATATACCCATAATAGGCTTGCCTTTTTTTGCTTCCTCGATTATAACCTTATCAAGACCTGTTTCTCTTAATTTTTGGATTGCGTCGCCAAACGCACCTACCCCCGGCAAGATTAGCTTATCGCTATTTCTTATAACCTCGGGGTCACTGGTTACAGTCGCGTCCTGTCCTATATATTTAAATGAAGATACTACGGAGAAAAGGTTTCCTATTCCATAGTCGATTATTGCTATCATTAGATTACTCCTTTTGTGGAGGGAACTTCGTCCTTGAATTTTTGGTCAACTGCAACCGCAGTCTTTAAAGCTCTGCCAAATGCCTTAAATGCACCCTCTATTATATGGTGAGAGTTCGTGCCGGCAAGAGATTTTAAGTGAATTGTAATACCGCTTTCACGAGCAAGAGCCATAAAAAACTCCTCACAAAGCTCGGTATCAAAATCGCCAACCCTATATGATGGGATATTAAGAGTAAAATATAGTCCGCCTCTGCCTGAAATATCAATAGCACATAAAATCAGCGCCTCATCCATTGGCAAAATAACGTCTGCATATCTTTCAATACCCTTTTTTTCACCAAGTGCGTCCTTTATAGCTTTGCCTAGGCAAATTGCAATATCCTCTGCTGTGTGGTGATAGTCAACCTCGGTATCCCCCTTGCAATTAACCTTTAAATCTATTCTTGAATGACGTGAAAACAAGGTGAGCATATGGTCAAGAAACCCACAGCCGGTATTTATTTCATTTTCGCCCTTGCCATCGAGGTTAAGCGACAGGAAAATATCTGTTTCCTTTGTTGTTCTTGCAATTTCTGCCGTTCTCATTTTTTCGCCTCCAATATTTCTTTTGTTTTTCCAAGGAAGATATCCATTTGCGCTTTTGTTCCTATGGTAATTCTATTAAAATCCTTGATTTTTTCTGCTTTAAAGTGACGTACCAAAATGCCATTTTCCTTGAGCTTTAGATAAAGCTCCTCACCGCTGATTTTATCGCTCTTAGCAAACAAGAAATTAGCACGTGAATCGAGCACGAAAAATCCCATTTTTTCAAGCTCTTTTTTTGTATATTCGCGGTTTTCGATAATCTTTTTGCAGTTATCCATATAGTAAGAATCACTGTCTATTGCACATGCACCCGCCACTTGACTTATGCGGTTTACATTATATGGATTTGTTGAATATTTTATTGTATTTAAGTCGTTTATAATAGCTTTTGAACCAATACCGAAGCCAATTCTTGCGCCTGCCATTGAACGAGATTTTGAAAAAGTCATTGTAACTAATAAATTCTCGTATTTATGTACAAGCTCTACACAACTTTCTGCGCCAAAATCAACGTACGCCTCGTCAATAACCACCACGTTATTGGGGCTTGATTTAACGATTTCCTCAATTTGTGCCAAAGAAAGTGCCAAGCCTGTCGGTGCATTAGGATTTGCAATTACAACAGTTGTATTTTTTCCTATATAATCATTTGGATCTATTGTAAAATCATCCTTCAAGGGCACTTGACGGTATTTAACTCCGTTTAGGTCGGCAAACACGGGGTAAAAGCCATAGCTTATTTCCGGAAAAAGCATTTCTTTCTCAGTGTTACCGTAAGCCATAAACGCAAAGTTTAAAACCTCGTCACTACCATTTGTAACAAGAACCATATCCTTGTCTACACCATATCTTTTAGCAATCTTTTCTGTTATGATTTTTGCTTCAGGGTCGGAGTACAAATGGAGCTTTTCAGCCTCTTTTTTTACTGCTTCATACACGTTTTCAGATGGTGCGTAAGGTGATTCATTTGTGTTTAGCTTCACATATTCCATATCCTTGGGCTGTTCACCAGGTGTATATGGAATGAGCTTAGAATATTTAGAGCTGAAAAATCTACTCATTTTTTCCTCCTTATAAATTATTTTTCAAAACGAATTGTTGCGCTCTTTGCATGCGCGTGCAAGCCTTCCTTTTCGGCAAAGGCTGCAACCTTGTCAGCTACCTTTTCAAGCGCTTCTTTAGTATAATAAGTAAATTGTGTTTTCTTTACGAAGTCATCAACTGACAAAGGAGATGAAAATCTTGCACTGCCACTTGTTGGTAGTGTGTGGTTAGGGCCTGCAAAGTAGTCGCCTAGTGCCTCGGGACAATATTTACCCATAAAGATTGAGCCTGCGTGCTTAACCTTGTCAAGGTAGTCAAATGGGTTATCTACTGCGAGCTCAAGGTGCTCGGGTGCTATTTCATTAGCAATATCAATAGCGAGCATTAAATCATTTTCCGCTACGATAATCTTTCCGTTTTTGTCAATAGAATATCTTGCAATTTCCGCTCTTGGCAAAAGTGGAATTTGTCTTTCGAGCTCGTCGCTAACCTTAATTGCCAAATCATAAGAGTCGGTAACCAACACAGCGCTTGCCATTTTGTCATGCTCAGCTTGGGATAATAGGTCTGCAGCTACATATTGGGGGTCTGCTGTTTTGTCAGCCACAACCAAAATTTCACTTGGACCTGCTATCATATCAATAGAAACCTTGCCAAAAACCTGTTTTTTAGCCTCGGCAACATATGCGTTACCCGGACCTACGATTTTATCAACGCAAGGGATAGATTCCGTACCATAAGCAAGTGCTGCCACCGCTTGTGCACCGCCTACCTTGAAAATTCTATCAACTCCTGCGATTTTTGCAGATGCTAAAATCGCAGGATTAACCTTGCCGTCCTTTGATGGTGGAGTTACCATAACAATCTCGGAGCAACCCGCTATTTTTGCAGGAATGCTATCCATCAAAACAGTTGATGGATATGCGGCAGTTCCCCCCGGAACGTATAGACCTACCTTTTCAATAGGTGTTACCTTTTGTCCGATTACAACACCGTTTTCTTCTTTAATTTGGAAGCCGTCTCTTACTTGTTTTTTGTGAAATTTGGTTATATTTTCCTTTGCTTCCTTAACGATTTCTATAAAATCAGGGTCAACGCTATTAAATGCGTCCTCGATTTCCTTTTCGCTTACCTCAAGCGAGGAAAGAGTAACCTTATCAAATTTCTCTGCATATTCAAATAGAGCCTTATCTCCATTTTTCTTGACGTTTTCAATGATTGATGCTACAACCTCTTCAACGCCTGATGCAATATTATCACGTGCGAAGATTTCACTATTCGAAACCTCGCCATATTTGTATATCTTAATCATTGTCCTTTACCTGCTCTGCCAAAAACTCTGCTATTTTCTCGATTTCCTCTGTTTTAAACTTAAAGCTAGATTTATTAGCTATAAGTCGCGCTGAAATTGGGAAAATTTCTTCCTTTACCTCAAGGTTGTTTTCCTTCAAGGTTGTTCCTGTTTCAACTATATCAACAATAACGTCGGAAAGGCCTAAAATAGGGGCTATTTCAATCGAACCGTTTAATTTGATAATATCAATATCACGGCATTTACCCGAATAATATTTCTTTGCAACGTTTACAAATTTTGTTGCGACCTTTAGGGTTTGAGTGTTGTCGTCATAAAAATCCTTTTTTCCGGCAACTGCCATGCGACATTTACCAATATTAAGGTCTAAAAGCTCGTAAACATCAGGCTCATATTCAAGCAAAATGTCTTTACCGCAAACACCGATATCAGCCGCGCCTCTTTCAACGTAAATTGAAACGTCTGACGGCTTAACCCAGAAATATCTTACACCCTTTTCCTCGTTTTCAAAAATAAGCTTTCTGTTATTTTCAAGTATAGAAGGACACTCATATCCGCATAGGGCAAACATCTTATAAACCTTTTCGCCAAGACGTCCCTTGGGAAGTGCTACGTTAATCATTATTATTTCCTCAAATCTCTACTATTTCTTTATATCTTAATTTTTGGGGTATTGCTTTTTGTGCGCTTACTGTTTTTCCCATGTCATTTAATTTTTCAATTTCTTTAGCTAGCTTAGCTGTTTCTGTATTATCTGAATACAATAGTAAAACGTCAACATCATACTTGTTTTGGCTTTCGTTTATGCCCTCAAGCAAATCTGTGTAAATCGCAAAGCCTATTCCCTTTGAGCGTTTGCCCATTTTGAATAGAAGCTTATCGTAGCTACCGCCAAAAAGAACGCACTCGGCAACGCCACTTAAAAATCCGTTAAATACTATGCCATTATAATAATTCATATCGTTTACTATTGAAAAATCAAGGCGAATTTTATAGTTACCCAAAAGTGAGGTTAACTCCTTTAGTTCTTTTGTGGCTGATACAAATTCATCATTAACATTCATATTTTCAAGCTTGGAAATAACTGTCTTTGGCTCACCATAAACAGAAATAAAATCACAAAGCATTTCTGTTTTATCTTCGCAAACCCCATATTTTTGTGAAGCTAGCTTAATTTCGTGCCTACTCTTTTTCTTGATTGCATCAAGCACCCCTTGTCGATACGCTTCATTAGAAGAAACACTATCGAGAAGTGATGACAAAATTCCCATATGTGAAATTTCAAGAACATAGTCGCCTGAAACCGCCTCAAGACTCTTTCTTGCAAGAGTTATAACCTCGTATGTGTCGTAAAGATCAAGATCTCCTACACATTCAAGTCCTGTCTGCATAATTTCCTTATATTCTCTTGTTTTGCCGGAAATACGGTAAACGTTTTCGCTGTAATAAACCTTGCTTTTTGTTCCTTTGTTATCCGTTGCATTTTTGATAATCGACAAGGTAACGTCAGGCTTTAAGGCAAGAAGCTTTCCATGAGTGTCTGTAAATGTAATAACACCGTCACCTATTAAAAACTCCTTGTTTTTAGCGTATAAATCATATTCCTCAAACTTATTCATCTTATATGGCAAATAACCATATTTTGAATAAAGTTGGCGAAGGGATAATATTATTTTTTCTTCATTTTTTAGGTAGTTAATCACTTTTTTGCCTCTTCCATTCTATCAAGAATCATAGAATAACCGCCGTCACCATATTCAAGGCAACGGTTAACACGGCTGATTGTTGCTGTGCTCATACCAGTTTCCTTTGTGATGACTGCATAATTTATTCCTTCTCTTAGCATTTTTGCAGCTTTGAGTCTTTGCGCTATTTCCAAAACCTCTTTGATTGTGCAAGCATCTCCAAAGAATTTATAACACTCTTCAACAGTTTTCAATGACAAAATAGCCTCAAAAAGTTCTTCAACCTCTTTAGTGTGTAATTTGCTCATATTATTCCTTCCTTCTTGTCAAAAACTCTATTTTTCGACTTTATCACTTTAGTGTACTAAAGTATTATAATACTTTTAAATATATTTGTCAATAGATTTCCGATATTATTTATATAATATAAAGAAAAGAACCGCGATTGCGGTTCTTTTTATTTATTATTTATTCTTGTGGGGTTACCTCAGGAGTAACGTCCTCTTCGCCTTGGATGTCATTATAACAAATCATAGTTGAAGTGGTTGTTGCTTTGCCCTCACCAACATAAGCAACACTTTCGCCATCAATGATGTATGCACAAACATGTACCTTTGTTGCTTTGCTTGTGTCTGTTGAAATGTTATTGAGTCTAACTTGAACGTTATTGTAGATACCCTCATTGAAGTTCACCTTCAATACAGATGTGTCAGTTACCTCTCCGTCAAGACCGATTAGCTCATTTATTGTTGCATTAGCTGATACAACAAGACCATAGCTTGGAGCTGTGTTACCGAGAGCTTCATATTTTGCCATTGCATCAAAGTCAACCTTCATATCGAACATAAATGCATCAGCGCTCTTTGAGTAGCCCTTTGAAATAAAGAGTGGACCAGCGAGCTTTGTTTCAACAACATTTGAACATCTTGAGCATTCTTCAAACATGCAATAATCTGTAATATACTTATCGCCCTTAAATGCGTTATATGGAGCTTTCTCATCGTGGTCACCTTGGTAGAAGGCTTGGCAGGTGTTGTAGTTATATATATAGAATTTCTTGTTTTGCTCTGTTGCCATATTAATATAATAGCTATCTGGTTTACTTGAGTCCCATTCTAAAATGTTAGTTTATTGTCAGGATTATATTGGTTTGTAAGTCTGTTATTGTTTTTGGAAGCTACTGCTATTTCAACCAGATCATCTAACTCCTCTTTTGTACCATTATAGAAAAACACACCATATGAAGGACCTGCTGTTCCATCATGTGTAAATGTATGTTGTGATACTGTTTTCAAGGTTTTTGGAATATAATATATAGTTAAGCTATTGCAAGTGTGGAAAACACTAAAACCAGTTGTTTCTTTCAATGAAGCACCTAACTTTATAGTTGTAAGATTTCTGCAGGCTGCAAAAGCTCTCTCTGCTATTGTTGTTACAGAGTTAGGTAATACTAAGCTGGTCAATGAATTACAATCTGTAAATGCATTCTGTTTTATTGTAGTCAGAACACTATTAGGAGCAAAATTGACACTTGCCAACGAATAGTTTCTATAAAATGGTGTTCCTTGATTTGTACCATTACCATTAATGATTTCTACACTTGCAGGGATATTTATTGAAGTAAGATTTCTTGCTTCGTGCGCAAAATTTTGAGGAATATTATTAATAGGAGTTTCAAACTCAAGTTCGACCACCATAACAGGTGTTTCCTGGAATGGGTTATTCTCAAAGGCTGTTAAGGTATTAGGACAATAAACAAATAGAATATTATTATTAAAATATGAGTTATATCCACCAAAGGATTTAAATCCCCATGTTTTAATTCCTGCATTATCAGGGAAATTTACGCTTACGGTGTTTTTGTTTGTAACTGGGCTTGTAAAATTATATACACCATTTTCATTAATTGTACCTGCCTCGCCAACAGTTTTCAAGCTTGCTACTGTGAAAGTCTTATTGCCAGCATCGTCTGTTTGAGAGTTGGTAATGTACCAGGTAAGCTCATTACCTTGTGCGTCTACTTTATCAAAGCCGTTTCCTTGCTTATTTGACGCAATAAAAGCATTTGGGGTTCCTCCATAATTAGTTGCTGTTGTTTCATAGTCAAAAGAAAATAGCATGTTGCCGTCTGCATCGTTGTATGTATATGTAACTGCACCAACTGAAACAATCAACAAGCATACAAAGCAAGCTGCAAGTAAAAGTGTAAAAAGAATTTTCTTTTTCATATTTTTTCTCCTTTAGGTATATTTTTACTTTTATATTATAACATATACTAAAGAAATTTTCAACCTTTATTTAAATTTTCTGCTAATTGCACAAGATTTTTTGATTTTTACACATCACGAGGCTAAAAAACAAAAAAAGTCGCACCCTGTGTACGACTTTTATTTGTGCAAATTATCCAATTTTTGCGATTAATTCAACCTCGCAAAGAGCTCCCTTTGGTAGGTCCTTTACAGCTACACAGCTTCTTGCAGGCTTTGAAACGAAATATTTTGCATAGACCTCGTTAAATGCGGCAAAATCTGCAATACTTGCTAGGAAGCAAGTGGTTTTTATTACGTTTTCAAAGCTTGTACCAGCCTCTGACAAAACCGCTCCGAGATTTTTCATAACCTGTTCGGTTTGCGTGGTTATATCAGTAGCTTCTATTGCTCCTGTTTCTGGATTTATTGGAATTTGACCGGAGGTATATAGCATATCTCCGCAAATTATCGCTTGTGAATATGGGCCTATTGCGCTTGGCGCTTTTTCTGTTGATACTTTTTTTAACATATTGTTCTCCTTAACGGACGAGCACTGCTCGCCCCTACATCATAAACTGTGAATTTTAGATACGTGGTTGGGGTTTTATGTATTATAGCAGCTTGAAGCCGAAGTCAGTTAGGGCTTTTTTGATTTCGTTTATATGGTCGTAATTTCTTGTTTCAAGCATAATTCTTAGGTAGCAGCCTGTAACATCGGAGCCTTCATTTGCTCTTTCGTGGTGAACGGAAATAACGTTGCCACCAAGGTCTGCAATAATTCTTGAAACATTCTTTAATTGACCTGGCTTATCTGCAAGCTCAATCATAAGCTGTGCGGTTCTACCGGACATTAAAAGTCCGCGCTTGATAACACGTGAAAGTATTGTAACGTCGATGTTTCCGCCCGACAAAAGACATACTGTCTTTTTGCCTACAAGGTCAAGCTTGCCAAACATAGCAGCTGCAACCGCGATTGCACCGGCGCCCTCTGTAACAAGCTTGTGCTTTTCCATTAGGGCAAGAATAGCTGCGGAAATTTCATCATCTGTAACGGTTACTATTTCATCAACGTATTTCTTACAAATTTCATACGTTAAGTCTCCCGGTTTTTTAACAGCGATACCATCGGCAATTGTAGAAACGCTTGGGAGTGTTTCTATTTGTCCGTCCTTTATTGATTTATACATTGATGGTGCACCGAAAGCTTGAACGCCGTAAACCTTTACGTTTGGCTTTAGTGTTTTCAAGGTATATGCAATACCAGAAATAAGTCCGCCACCACCGATTGGAACGATAACCGCGTCCATATCGGGAAGCTGTTCAATAAGTTCAAGTGCGATAGTGCCTTGACCCGCTATTACATCCTCATCATTAAATGGGTGAATGAAGGTATATCCCTCATTATCACGGAGCTCAAGCGCTTTGTTGTAAGCATCGTCGTAAACACCCTCGACAAGACAAACCTCTGCTCCATAGCTTTTTGTTGCTTCAATTTTTGAAATTGGCGCGCCATCGGGCAAGCAAATTACGGCCTTTATGCCGTTCTTTTGAGCAGCCAAGGCGACACCCTGCGCATGGTTACCTGCCGAGCAAGCAACAACGCCTTTAGCTTTTTCTGCCTCGCTTAGATTAGACATTTTATAGTATGCACCTCTTACCTTAAACGAGCCGGTGATTTGTAGGTTTTCGGTTTTTAGATATAAATCTGTGCCCTCTGCTAGCTTTGGCGCACGAATTATATCTGTTTTGCGAATTACGTTTTTTAACGCATAATTCGCACGATAAACATTATCTATTGTCAACATATTTCCTCTTTCTTGACACAGGGTCGCCCCTTCTTGCCAAAATATTACATTAAACTATCAATAAATTGCTCTGCACATCTTGCAGAGCGATAACCGCGATTTAGAGCAAATGCCTCTGCCTTCACAAAAAGCTCATTCTCATCCATTTCGATATTATTTCTCTTTGCAAGCTCTTTAATAATTTCAAGATAAAGCGGCTTCGATGGCTTTGCAAATAAAATTGTAAGACCAAAGCGCTCGGAGAGTGAAAGGGTTTCTTGTACTGTATCGTTTCTATGAATATCGTTACCCTCGCGCTCACCAAACGTTTCTTTTACTATATGACGGCGATTTGAGGTAGCATAAATTACTGCATTTTTAGCCTTTGCACTGGCAGAACCCTCAAGAGTCGCCTTTAGCATGCTGAAATTGTCGTCGTTTTTATTGAATGAAAGGTCATCAATAAATATAATGAACTTAAGCGGATTTTTGGAAATCTGCGCCATTATCTTTGGCAAAAGCAATAGCTGATTTTTTCTTATTTCAATCAAGCGAATACCTCTGTCAAAAAGATGGTTGGCAACTGCCTTTACGGTTGAAGACTTTCCTGTGCCTGCATCACCGTAAAGCAAAATATTAGCGGCAGGACGGTTTTCAAGAAACGCCTTCGTATTATCAAGCACCTTTTGTCTTTCCTCTTTATATCCTATGAAGGTATCTATTGTTGTTGTGTCCGCACTTTCAATAGGAATAATTTCACCGAGGTCAGTCGAAGCAAACATACAGTTTGAAGCAAAAATGCCGTATCCATATTTTTCGATGCTTTCAAGTCTTTCTTTATAAAGCTTAGCTATATCGGTTTTATCCGTGTCGAATTCTGGGATTTTAGTTCCAATTCCCATATCAATTGCAAAGCTATTAGCGCTTAACGATGAGAAATCGTTGAGCGTTGAAAGCTCAAATTCAAGAGAGCTTTCAATATTTTTGTTTATATCTTGTCCCCACGCAACTGATTTTACGTAAACGTTTTCGTTTTCAAAAAGCGCATTTTGAACACATTTTGATAAATTTCCACCGTTTTTATAAATTTCGGAAACAAAAGCGCCGTATTTTTTAATTTTTTCTCTTTTTTCTTCTTCCTCACAATAGTCAAAAAAACTTTTAAAAACAGATGCTTCTAGAATTCCGCGAGTGACGGAAAACAAGCAAAGTGAGGAATATATATCTTTAATTTTAGACATAATTTACTCCCGTTTGGAGATGATTAAATATTTGATATAATTTTTTCTGTAGCTTCAGTTGTGCTTAAATACTCACCGCCATGGGCAAGGTCTGCTGTGCGGTAGCCATCGTTTAAGAATTTATCAACTGCGTTCACTATTGCATCGCTTTCGTCCTTTAAATTAAATGAATAAAGAAGCATCATAGCACCGGATAAAATAGTTGCTATTGGGTTAGCTATATTTTTGCCTGCAATATCTGGGGCTGAGCCGTGAATTGGCTCGTAGAGGCCCACAGTGGTGTTTCCGAGTGAAGCTGATGGAAGCATACCTATTGAGCCTGTGATTTGTGAAGCCTCGTCAGAAAGAATATCACCAAACATATTAGTGGTTACGATAACGTCGAATTGTGCAGGATTGCGTACAAGCTGCATAGCGGCGTTGTCAACGAGCATATCGGAAAGAGCAACCTCCGGATAGTCCTTTTCCATTTCGTGTACTATCTTTCTCCATAGACGAGAGGAATCAAGCACGTTTGCCTTATCAATGCTTGTAAGCTTGCCGTTTCTCTTTTTTGCAGACTCGTAAGCTACCTTACAAATTCTTTCAATTTCCATACGTGAATAGCACTCTGTATCGTATGCCTCCTCACCGTATTTACCCTCACGCATTCCGCGTTCACCAAAGTAGATACCTCCTGTAAGCTCACGTACGATTAAAATATCAAATCCGTTTTCAACGATGTCAGAACGGAGTGGACAGTCACCCTTAAGCGCCGGATAGAGCTTTGCCGGGCGTAGGTTAGTAAAGAGTCCCATCGCCTCACGAATGCCGAGAAGTGCTTTTTCAGGACGCATATTTCCAGGTAGTGTATCCCATTTTGGTCCGCCAACTGCACCAAGAAGAACGCTATCAGAAGCTAGACAGCCTTTTACCGTTTCCTCTGGAAGTGGCTTGCCTGTTGCATCAATGGCAGAGCCGCCAATAAGATATGGTGTAAAATTAAATGTGTGACCGAATTTTTTTCCAATAGCCTCTAATACCTTTACTGCGCTATCAACAATTTCCGGGCCTATTCCGTCACCCTTTAATAATGCTATATTGTATGTCATAATTTTATCCTCTTCAAATAATTGACAGTTTGTGTATTTTTAGTAAATCCTATCGTTTCGCTCCAGGATGACAAGCTATGCTTGTCAGTTAAGCTCACCTTTTTTGATGGATTCAATAAGTCCACCATTGGTGATAATTTTTTGAATGAACTCCGGGAATGGTTGAGTCTTAAATTCCTTTCCGGTTGTTAAATTGTAAATAATACCGTTATCAAGGTCCGCTTCTACCTTATCTCCGTCGCTTATGTTAGCTACTGCCTCAGGACACTCAAGGATAGCAAGACCGATATTTATTGAGTTACGATAGAAAATTCTTGCAAAGGTATTAGCAATTACTAATGAAATACCGCTTGCTTTAATTGCGATTGGCGCATGCTCACGAGAGGAGCCACAGCCAAAGTTATCGCCTGCCACCATAATATCACCAATCTCTACTCTTTTTGTAAAGTCCTTATCTAAGTCCTCCATACAGTGGGATGCTAATTCCTTATGGTCGCTTGTGTTTAAATATCTTGCAGGGATAATTACGTCTGTATCTACGTTATCGCCATATTTGATTACTTTTCCTGTAAATTTCATAACTATCCTCCTTATATTTCCCTCGGGTCTGCGATTTTGCCGGCAATTGCACTAGCTGCGGCTACTGCTGGGGAAGCAAGATAAACCTCACTTGTTACGTGACCCATTCTACCTACAAAGTTACGGTTTGTTGTCGCAACTGCACGTTCACCCGCGGCGAGAATACCCATATATCCGCCAAGACAAGGTCCACAGGTTGGAGTAGAAACCACACAACCGGCATCTATAAAGATTTTAACAAGACCATTTTCAATAGCCTTTAGGTATATATCTTGAGTTGCAGGGATAATGATTGCACGAACGTTTTTAGCAATCTTTCTGCCCTTCAAAATCATAGCGGCTTCTTCAATATCCTTGTATTGACCGTTTGTGCAAGAGCCGATTACTACTTGGTCGATTGCAATATCACCGATTTCATCAAAGGTCTTTGTGTTTTCCGGTAGATGCGGGAAAGCAACTGTCGATTTAATTTCGGAGAGGTCTATTTCATAAACCTCGTCGTAATCTGCATCCTCGTCTGCCTTGTATGAAACGATTTCGCGGTCACTTCTCTCTTTTATGTAAGCGATTGTTTGCTCGTCAACCTCGAAAATACCGTTTTTAGCACCTGCCTCAATTGCCATATTGCAAATTGTTAGACGGTCATAAATTGTAAGGGATGAAACACCTTCACCAACGAATTCCATTGACTTGTAAAGTGCTCCATCAACACCGATTTTACCAATGATGTGAAGGATAACATCCTTACCAGAAACGTACTTATTTAATTTGCCCTTTAAAACAAACTTGATAGCGCTTGGAACCTTAAACCAAGCCTTGCCCGTAGCCATACCACAAGCCATATCTGTTGAGCCAACGCCTGTTGAAAATGCACCGAGCGCGCCGTACGTACAGGTATGTGAGTCAGCACCGATAACAACGTCACCACTAACCACAAGTCCCTTTTCAGGAAGAAGCGCATGCTCAATACCCATTCTACCAACGTCATAGAAGTGTGTAACCTCCTTATCGTTGCAGAACTGACGACACATTTTACATTGTTCGGCTGCTTTTATATCCTTGTTTGGTGCAAAGTGGTCCATAACCATTGTTACCTTTTCCTTGTCATAAACCTTATCTACACCTATTTTGTTAAATTCCTTAATTGCAACAGGAGAGGTAATATCATTACCCAAAACTCTATCAAGATTTACAAGAATGAGTTGTCCTGCCTCAACCTTGTCAAGCCCTGCGTGAGCCGCCAAGATTTTTTGAGTCATTGTCATTGACATAATATGTACTCCTTTCAAAATAGCATACCAAAAAGCACCGATATTTAATGCTTTTTGGTACACCCCACCACGCAAGGTGGTGGGAAATAATTTATCTGTTTATGATAGCACCTTTGTCCGCGCTACTTACGAGCTTTGCATAGCGTTTTAGATAGCCTGTAAGATTTTCTTTTTTCTTAATTGGCATTTCTGCTTTTCTCTTTTGAAGCTCGTCATCCGATACTTTTAGCTCAATTTTATATTCGGGAATATTGATTGAAATAATATCTCCGTCTTTTACGTAAGCGATTGTACCACCGCTTACAGCCTCGGGAGAAACGTGACCTATTGATGCGCCACGAGTAGCGCCTGAGAAACGTCCGTCAGTAATGAGTGCAACGTCCTTATCAAGTCCCATACCGGCAATTGCTGATGTAGGAGATAACATTTCTCTCATACCGGGTCCACCACTTGGTCCCTCGTAACGGATAACAACAACGTCACCCTTTTCAATTTTGCCTGCGTAAATTGCAGCGATTGCCTCCTCTTCGCTCTCATAAACCTTTGCAGGTCCCTCGTGAACGAGCATTTCAGGAGCTACTGCGCTACGTTTAACAACGCATCCGTCCGGTGCAAGGTTGCCCTTAAGAACTGCAATACCTCCGGTCTTTGAGTAAGGGTTATCCACTGTTCTAATTACTGACTCGTCGTAATTTTTAGCATTTTCAATATTCTCGCCAAGTGTTTTGCCTGTTACGGTCATTACGCTTGTATCGAGAAGCCCAAGCTTATCAATTTCCTTAAGCACTGCATAAACTCCACCTGCTTGATATAGGTCTTCCATATATGTAGGGCCGGCAGGAGCTAGGTGACAAAGGTTTGGTGTCTTTTCGCTGATTTCGTTCACGAAATCGAGGTCAAATTTAACCTCGCACTCGTTTGCAATAGCCGGTAAGTGAAGCATACTGTTTGTTGAACAGCCAAGTGCCATATCGGCAGTAATTGCGTTTTTAATTGCAGCCTCTGTCATAATATCTCTTGGTCTTATATTCTTCTTTATAAGCTCCATAACCTGCATACCTGCGTGTTTAGCAAGCTCAATTCTTGCAGAGTATACGGCAGGAATTGTTCCATTACCGCACAAGCCCATACCGAGAACCTCGGTCAAGCAGTTCATAGAGTTAGCTGTGTACATACCGGAGCAAGAGCCACAGGTAGGACAGGTTTTGTTTTCATATTCGCAAAGTCCGCACTCATCAAGTGTACCTGCCTTGTATGAGCCAACCGCCTCAAACATACTGGATAAGCTTGTTTTATGTCCGTTTACACGACCTGCAAGCATAGGTCCACCACTTACAAATACAGTAGGAATATTAAGTCTTGCAGCGGCCATAAGCAAGCCCGGTACGTTTTTGTCGCAGTTTGGAATCATAACAAGTCCGTCAAAGCCGTGAGCCATAACCATAGCCTCTGTTGAATCGGCAATTAAGTCACGAGTAACGAGAGAATATTTCATACCAACATGACCCATAGCAATACCGTCACAAACAGCGATAGCCGGGAACATAATAGGAGTTCCGCCTGCCATAGCAACACCAAGCTTTACAGCTTCTGTTATTTTATCAAGGTTCATATGTCCCGGTACTATTTCATTATATGAGCTGACAATACCGATAAGTGGACGGTCAAGCTCCTCACGAGTTAAGCCGAGTGCCTTATATAATGAACGGTGTGGGGCATTATGTGAACCGTTTACTATTGTATCTTTAATCATTTTTGTTCTCCATTTTAAAAAGTGTTGCGGACGAGCAATGCTCGCCCCTACACGTTGTTTTGGATTTATTAGTTGTTGATAAACTTCTCTTCGTCAGCCCAGCTGTAAAGATCTCTAATCTTCTTACCAACAACCTCGCTTGGATGCTCGGAAGCGAGCTTTCTCATAGCGTTGAAGTGAACTTGGCTACCTGCATCTGACATATCGAGTAAGAAGTCCTTTGCAAATGTTCCGTCTTGAATGTCGGAAAGAACCTTCTTCATTGCCTTCTTTGTGTCCTCTGTAATAATCTTTGGACCTGTGATGTAGTCACCATATTCAGCAGTATTTGAAATTGAATATCTCATGCCCTCAAATCCGCTTTGATAGATAAGGTCAACGATGAGCTTCATCTCGTGGATGCACTCAAAGTATGCGTTTCTTGGGTCGTAACCAGCCTCAACGAGTGTTTCGTAGCCTGCTTGCATAAGTGCACAAACACCACCGCAAAGAACAGCTTGCTCACCAAATAGGTCTGTTTCGGTTTCTGTTCTGAAATCTGTTTCCAAAACGCCTGCACGTGCGCCACCGATACCGAGAGCATAAGCTAGACCGAGCTCAAGAGCATCGCCTGTTGCGTCTTGATGAACAGCGATAAGACAAGGAACGCCCTTACCTACTTGATATTCTGAACGTACTGTGTGACCAGGACCTTTAGGTGCAACCATTATTACGTTAACATTCTTTGGAGGCTTAATGCAACCGAAGTGAATGTTAAAGCCGTGAGCGAACATAAGTGTTTTGCCCTCTGTTAAGTTTGGCTCAATGCTTTCCTTGTAAAGCTTTGCTTGCTTTTCGTCGTTAATAAGAATCATAATCATATCAGCGTTCTTTGCAGCATCTGCTGATGTCATAACCTTAAGACCAGCCTTTTCAGCCTTTGCCCAGCTCTTTGAGCCTTCATAAAGACCAACAATAACGTTAACGCCTGACTCCTTCAAGTTAAGAGCATGTGCGTGACCTTGTGAGCCATAACCGATAATTGCAACGGTTTTACCGTTTAACTTGTTAAGATCGCAATCTTGTTGATAGTAAATGTTGTTTGCCATAATAAAATTCTCCTTAAAATTATATATCAAATTATTTATTAGTTTTGTTTGTGGACACCTGTTTTTGTTTCCTTTGAAAGAAGCGTGCCTTCTCCTCTTTCAAGAGCTACTATACCTGTACGGCACATCTCCAGTATACCATACGGAAGCATATATTCGATAAACGCATTGATTTTTGTAGGGTCTCCTGTGATTTCAATACACATTTCTGTTGCTGTGAAATCAATTACCTTTGCACGATAAACGTCAACAGCGGATAAAACGTCTGCTCTGGTTGCGGAGTTGTTTTTTATCTTGATAAGTGCAAGCTCTCTTTTGATTGACGAGCTTTCCTCAATTTCCTCAACCTTTTTTACGTTATATAACTTGCGAAGCTGATTAATTAATTGCTCCTTCGCGTATCCGTCACCACTCATACAAATAGTAATTCTTGAATAATCGGGAGATTCTGTTTCGCCAACGGTTAATGCATCAATATTAAATCCACGACGAGTGAACATGCTTGTTACTCTTGTAAGAACACCGTATTTGTTATCAACGTATACCGCAATTACAAATTTATTGCTTTTTTGCATCTTACTTATCCCCCTTTTCGGTAATTATATCATCTATCGAGCCACCAGGTGGGAGCATTGGAAGAACAAATTCGTCCTTATCAATCAAGGTGTCAATTACAACAGGACCTTTAATTTTCAGTGCCTTTTTAAAGGCATTTTCAAATTCTTCAATATTGTTCGCCTTCATTCCCGTTGCGCCAAACGCTTCTGCAAGCTTAACAAAATCGGTTTTTCTTTCAAGAACTGTATTTGAAAATCTCTTGCCGAAGAATAAATTTTGCCATTGACGAACCATACCGAGAACGCCATTGTTACAAAGAACTATTACAAGAGGAACATTATATGTAACCGCGGTTGCAAGCTCATTTAGGTTCATACCAAAGCTTCCGTCACCTGTAATAAGCACTGTTGGATCGCCCGTTGCAATTTGTGCACCGATGGCAGCACCTAGACCAAAGCCCATAGTACCAAGACCACCGCTTGAAACAAAGCGTCTTGTTGTGTCAAATTTTGAATATTGAGCCGCCCACATTTGGTGTTGACCAACGTCTGTTGTGATAATTGTTCTCGGTAATTTATATTTGTTAATTACGTCGAACATCGCCTTTGGAGTCATGCGGTCGGATGCTAATTCTTCTGCTTTTTTAGCAATCTCGGCTTCCTTTTCCTTATAAGAATGAACCTCTTTTATCCATTCCGGCTTTTTGCTTTCGTCAACCTTTGATAAAATTCTTAAAAACGCATCGCGAACATCGGCAACAATACCGAGGTCTACGTTAACGTTTTTATTGATTTCCGCAAAGTCGGGGTCAAGTTGAATTATCTTTGTATTTTTAGCAAATTTAGCGGTATTGCCCGTAGCTCTATCGCTAAAGCGAACGCCAACACCGATAATAAGGTCCGCGTGCTTTTGTGAAATTGATGATGCATAATGGCCGTGCATACCTTGCATACCAAGGAATCTATCATAATCATCGGGAACTGTGGAAAGTCCCATAAATGAGCAACCTATGCAAGCGTCAATTTTTTCTGCAAGCTCGATTATTTCATTACCCATTTTAAGTCCGGCAGCACCGCCACCTATGTAAATATAAGGCTTTTTGGATTCGTTAATTAGGGCAACTGCCTCTTCAATTGAAGCATTGTCTGCCTTGGGTAGCGGAATTTTAGGAACTACTCTTTCAGGCTGATAATCATAAACTGCAACCTGAACGTCCTTTGGAACGTCAACAAGTACAGGTCCAGGTCTTCCGGATTTTGCAATTTGAAATGCCTCACGAATTGAATCAGCCAAATCCTCTACTCTGTTTACGAAATAGTTATGCTTTGTAATTGGTAATGTAACGCCTGTAATATCAATTTCTTGGAATGAGTCCTTGCCAATAAGTGAGCAAGGAACGTTGCCCGTAATTGCCACCATCGGAATTGAGTCAAGCATTGCGGTTGCAATACCTGTAACTAGGTTTGTAGCGCCTGGGCCTGAGGTTGCAATACAAACACCAACCCTACCGGTTGCACGCGAGTAGCCGTCCGCTGCGTGTGCCGCGCCCTGCTCGTGCGCTGTTAAAATATGATTAATTCTATCACTGTTTTTATAAAGTGCATCATAAATATTAATAACTTGTCCGCCTGGATAACCGAAAACATCGGTTGTACCTTGCTCGATAAGCGTATTAATAATTATCTCTGCGCCTGTCATTTTCATAATGTTTTCCTCCTTTTTGGGGGTTATTTACTGAGCATAATATTTACTGCGCTTACTAGTGCTTTTACTGATGAAACGATAATATCACTATCAATTCCTGCGCCATAATATGCTTTATCGTTAAGCTTGATGCTTACGTATGATGATGCCTTGGAGCTTGATTTACCCTCAAGGTCGTGCTCTTGGTAGCTGTCAAATATGTAGTCGATTCCTATAACGTCCTTAATTGCATTGGAAACCGCGTCTAAGCGACCGTTTCCTTTAGAGACTCGAACATAAGAAACCCCATTATATTTAATTGTGCATTCTGCTTCAATGCCGTCTTCCTTATCTGTATAAATTGCTTTTTCAACGTAAATTGGAGCGTTTACGTTTACAAAATCACGAATAAAAATGTCGTAAACCTCTTTAGGCTGAAGCTCTCTGTGCTCATGGTCGGAAATGCTCTTTACGTGATAGCCAAAGGCTTCTCTCATCTTAGGTGGTAAAACGTGCTTGAATTGTGTTTCAAGTATGTAGCCAATACCGCCCTTGCCGGATTGAGAGTTGATTCTTATAACGTCAGCCTCATAAACTCTGCCAACGTCTGTTGGGTCGATTGGAAGATATGGCACGTTCCATATTTTTTCTTCGCCCTCTCTAAATTTCATACCCTTTGCTATTGCGTCTTGGTGTGAGCCACTAAATGCAGCAAACACGAGCTGACCGCTGTATGGCTGTCTTTCGTAAACGTGCATTCTTGTAACCTTTTCATAAACCTCGGTAATAGCGGGAAGATTTGAAAAATCAAGTCCTGGGTCTATGCCCTGCGAGTACATATTAAGAGCTAGTGTAATTATATCAACGTTACCAGTTCTTTCTCCGTTACCAAAGAGCGTACCCTCAATTCTGTCGCCACCTGCTAAAAGTCCCATTTCACTATCGGCAACTGCACATCCACGGTCGTTGTGTGGGTGAAGTGAAATTATAACGTTTTCACGGCAGTTAAGGTTCTTTGACATATATTCAACCTGATTTGCATAAACGTGAGGCATTGAATGAGAAACTGTAACAGGAAGATTGATTATAACCTTATTATCAGGTGTTGGCTTCCAAATATCTATGACCTCGTTACAAATTTCAAGAGCAAACTCCGGCTCGGTTCCTGTAAAGCTTTCGGGTGAATATTCAAAGGTTACTTTCCCTTTTGCCCTTGCTTTATATTCGTTGCAAAGATTTGCACCGAATTTTGCTATATTAATTATTTCTTCCTTGCTCTTTCTGAACACCTGCTCTCTTTGAGCAACTGACGTAGAGTTATAAAGGTGAACAACTGCGTGCTTCGCGCCGTCAATAGCCTCAAACGTTTTGGCAATAATATGCTCACGAGATTGGGTAAGCACTTGTATTGTAACGTCATCAGGAATTAAGTTATTCTCTATAAGAGTTCTGCAAAATTCATATTCAGTTTCAGACGCAGCTGGGAAGCCAATTTCAATTTCTTTAAAACCAACCTTGCAAAGAAGCTTAAAAAATTCAAGCTTTTCTTCAAGCGACATTGGAATTATAAGCGCTTGATTGCCGTCACGCAAATCAACGCTACACCAAATCGGTGGCTTTTCGATTGAATCCTTTTTTGTCCAATCCATTGTAACGCCAGATGGGGCAAAATACTGTTTTGAATACTTTTGATAATTTTTCATCATTTGTTCCTTTCCTTGAGCGAGCGTAATGAAATAAAAAAACTCTTTACGCAACTATCCCTGTGCATAAAGAGACGAAGATATTCTCCGCGGTACCACTCTTGCTTGACGAATAAACGCCCACTCTTGTTCTGTCAATCAACAAAACTCCTCGATAACGGGAGGACCCGTCCAAATCTACTAGATAAAACATCTTTCGGTTGGCAACTCCAGGATGAGCCGAATATATAGCCCCTATTGCCTCGCACCAAACGGCAACTCTCTTAAAAGGATCGTATACCCTATTTCCCTTCTTTGTCTTATATGCAATATATTTTATAGTATTTGTTTTTATTTGTCAATAGTTATTTTTATTTTTTTGTAAATAATATATTATTTTAAGAGAATTGTGAATAATTTATTAAGAATAACTACAAAAAGTATTGACAAAGCCAACCAACTGTGCAATAATAAGTTATCTTTTATGTTTTTAAGGAGGCTTTTATGGAATTTTCTGTTTCCTCTAACATAACGGCTGAAAATGCACAAAACGTTATAGAGCATATGACAAACAGCGAAGAAGCTGTACCGTTCACCACGCACGCTGACGAGCTTTGGTGCAGGTTTTTTAGCAAAGGCTTTTTTGGATTTGGAGAACAAGGAAACTTTGAAAATTTTACGATACCGCATTTTATTCCTCTTATTTTATTTGGAATTGCAATATTTTTAATTTGGAGATTCAGAGCGTTTTTCAGAGCTTGGAAATTTGAGGAAAACTTCCGTTTCATTTGTGCCGCTATTATGATTTTAGTTGAAATGTCTTATTTTTGGCGACTTCTCTATGTTGGCAGTGGAGAGACAGGACAGATAGTTTCATTGCTTGATAAACTACCACTACAGGTTTGCGAATGGACTTGTATTATTTGCGCATTTATGGTTATGAAAAAGAAAAACAACTGGATGTTCCAAATTTGCTTTTTCGTATGCTTAATCGCAGGCTCATGCGCACTTGCTATACCTGATAATGCTATCGGCACTGCAGGTCCTGCATACTATAGATACTACCAATTCTGGCTTGAGCATATGCTCCCAATGCTTGCAGTATTCTATATGGTTTTTGTCCACGGCTTTAGACCCAAAATGCGAGGAATTTTTATAAGTGCAGGATTTTTAACTATTCTAGGCATAATTGCTATTATCCTCAACGCAAGCCTGCCAAAAGAACATAACCCCGAATATCTGTATTTCTATTTATTTGAGGGCGTTCCAATTATTGGCAAGCCTTGGGTCACACCTATTTTCTTTGCCATCTTGGTATTCAGTGGCTTCTTTGGACTATATTACCTATCCAAGCTAATCATGATGCTTCGCAAAAAATATGTTGAGAAAAAAGCTCTCGAAACCAAATAAAATAAAAATCCACCATTTTAGGTGGATTTTTTGTTGTATTTTATTAACCTTGAGTCTATTAGCTGAACCAAAAGGCATTCATAGACATAATGCAACCCACCTTGCATTTCAAAATCAGCTGTAGCCCTCTTCATTGCCTCTTCCACTGTAAATCCGTGCTCTTCTAAATAGTGTTCAGATATATCATTTATGTATTTTGTCTTTTCTTTTTCTACCATTTCACAAGTAGGCTTTATCCCTTCTTTATCTGCAAGAGCAACCACCATCATTTTATCCTTCATTTGCTTCTGTATATACTCAGATATAGTTATATCCATTGTCTTTTTTAAATATTCCTCAAAGCTCATGTTATATCTTGTTTTAAATTCATTTGAAGATTCAACAAGCGCCTGCTCCATCGCCTCATATTCCTTTTTAGGGAACGAGATAATCTTAGTATTGTTTTTTAGATAACTATAAAACTGTTTTCTAGCTACACTCTTAGCCCAACTTTTTTCAAATTCGACAACTGTAGAAAACCCAAAATACTTCTCTACAAATTCATCATCATATTTAGAAGCTTTTTCACCTATGTTCTTTTTTACATTTTCAATTAAAGCTGGGATGGCACTATAATCAACTTCGATGACATAGTCTTTGTAATTAGGTAATTCGACATACTTTGTCATATCATAATTATATTCTTCTCTTTGATAGAAAATATTCATAAAATCCCCCTCTGTATAATCTCTTTTTTTAATTTTAGCATGTTTTTCAAAAATATTCAACATAAAAAGCACTCGGAAAGTTGAAGTGAACCCCGTTTAGTTCACAAAAAATAAAAAGCATAACAAAGAACAGGAAGAGGAAATCACCTTTTCCTGTTTTTTAATCGAGTGGTATTGTAAAAAATTAACCAATCTTCAACGAGTAGT
>SVRK01000014.1 GCA_015064855.1 Oscillospiraceae bacterium
CATCCCAAGCAGAATATACTGTGTTAAAATTTTTCATTGCAATTGCAAGCTTGTCGGGAAAATGTCCTGATGACCATTCAACCGAAAGAAACAACCTTTCCAAATCCTCACACTCAAAATCATGAATGTCTTTATATTCAATGTTCACATTGATTACCTCGTTAAATTCTTATTTATCGGTGAGTTTATTGTATCATATTTTCAAAACCATTTCAACCATTTGAGCTTGTAAAGGCTGACAAAATTTTGTCAGCCTTTTGTTCACTCATTACTGCTTCATTTTTTCTTCAGCTTGGCTATTTCTGCTTTCATTTGCACGATTAGCTCGGCTAGCTTTTGCTCGCACTCTTCTCTTGTTTTGGCATAGACATTTTTGGAGATTCGCTTTCCGTTTAGGCAGGGTGTGTATCTACCTTCGTAGAGGTGGTCGTTTATCATTGTGATACAGCCTGTTCCGTTTTTGCGGTGCTTCTTTGTACTTCGGCCACACGTCTCTAATTTTAACCGCAGGGATTACAAGCCCGATTTGAATTAGAGGAATGAAAAAAGACTACTCGCTTGAGTAGTCTTTTTTCGTTTTATAATTGTTTTCTCTAAATTTTACAAGCTGTTTATTTCTTCAAACAATCGCTTATTATTTGTCCTTGACCATCCTCCAAAATGCTCGTTATAACTCGTTAACAAACATTTTTCTGTGTAAAATGGATAATCCGAACAATTTTGTTTAAATCTTTTTAACAGTGCTAAATACACCGCCTTATCATTTACAACCAACTCATGACAATTTTTTCGCCATTGTTGTTTGGTCTCCCAGCCACTATATAAATCATTCAACTCTGGAACGAGAAAGTTTATCACGCCTGATTTGTCAAGTATTTTTTGATATTTTCACATTTTTTGCAAAAATCAGCCTCTATTAAAAAGGCTAAAAATCCTTATGCCACAAGGCTTTATTGCACTTTTGTAATGGTGTTCAACTGAGGTTGGCTCACTTCAACCATAAAACAAAAAGCACTCCGTATGGGGTGCTTTCTATTAGTGAAATTATATATTCATAAATGAAATAAATCTCGGTAGAGCTGCTATAACAGGTATACACGCCGAGATATGAGGTTTTAGGGGTGCGTAGTAGTACTTTAGAGTTTTGATACGTTTTATTTTAATCGTTTTTCCATATAAAATTGTAGTTTATTGATTCGCCACCGTCGACAAGGATATTTTGACCTGTGCAGAAGGTGTTTACTGTTGTCAAGAAGTATGCCCATTCGGCAATTTCCTCGGCAGTTGCCCATTTTTTCAGCGGTGTTTCGTCCATAATTTGTGCCCAAAGCTTGGGGTCACTCATTACGCACTCGTTTAGAGGTGTAATAACTCCGCCAGGGTCAAGGCTATTGCAGGTCGCACCAAATTTTGCAATACGCATTGCAACGTTTTTGGTGTACGCCAAAACTCCACCCTTGCTAGCGCAATACTCCGGGAATTCTGCGCCTGTGTGCCCACTTGCCGAGCCGATATTCAAAACCGACTTAATTTTTTCTTGAATTGCGTATTTTTCAGTTATGAAAATTAGTGATTTTAGGTTGATTTCTATATCGTCCTCGTTTTGTGTGCCTGCGTTATTTACTAAAATTTCAACATCGCTTATTTCAGGGAGCTTTTCCTTGTCGCGCACGTCAACTGCGTAGTGATTATAGCTTTCGTGCTCTATCGTTTTTTCTTGGCGGTCAATACCAACAACCATGTGACCGTCCGCCAAAAATCTCATAGCTATTGCCTTCCCTATTCCCTGCGAGGTACCTGTAATTAAAACCTTCATTTTTGCTTTTCCCCCTCGATATATTCAAAATATTCCTTACCAACGTTGTTTTCACGCCATTTTTTTGTTATGCGATAACCAATAGGCGAAAAGATAATTTCCATAATTAATTCAGCCAAAGCACCTGTAAGTGCACACATTGCACATTGTAACACCGTCCACGAAAAGCCGTCCCAAAAGATTGGCGCAAAGAAGACAAAAACGATAACCGAGAAAATAAAATTATCAAGAAATTGACCGATAAACGTAGAAACATAGCATCGCATTGCATATGCAAGCTTGCCGTCAGGATTTTTCTTAAAGCACTTGCCTATTAAGTAATTTGACAAGTTATTTATAACAGCCGAAGACAAAAACGCAATAGTACTGCCGAGCAAAACGAACCAAGTGCCACCAAAAATGCTATCAAAAGCGGTATAATCGTTTGCGTTTGACGGAATTACGCTTGCAACAAAAAAAATCACACAGGTTAAAAGGTTTATTAAAGATGCGTGTAGGGAAATTATTGTCGATGCCTTTGGACCAAAGTGCTTGGTTATAATATCCATACACATAAAAGAAAGCCAAGAAATTAAAATTCCGGCATCGAGTGCAATAAAATCAAGCTGTAAAAGCGTTTTATTCGCAAGTAAATTCATACAAACAACGCTTACTGTAAATAGCGTCACTACGGTCGCAGGTATTGATTTTAATAGTATTTTTGATTCTTTAAACAGCTTCATAATCACCCGTCGCAATCAAGCCCGAGAGCGACACTATCTCCTTTTTTCCTTTTAACAACTGCATTATATCATACTTTTTTTAATATTTCAAGAGCAAAGAAAAAGCACCCGAAGGTGCTTTTTTATTCTGTTTTGAAAAGCTTACTTTCAGCTTTTAAAATTCTTACTGTATGTGGTGGAATTTCAAGGGTGATTTCTTCGCCTTTTGAGATGTTTTCCTTCGCCCAAAGGTCACGGATTATTCCGTTCTCGGGGTTTAGAGTTATTTTCTCGATGGTGTTGCCGAGGTTGAAAAATGCGTAAGCATAACTTCCATTTTCAAGCTCCTTTTCCCACACGTGAAAGTATTTTTCGCCGTTCCCTTGGTTTAAAACGAGCGTCGGAGTATTAAACGCACAATCTTGGCTTATAGCCAAAATCTCCTCATTACAGTAAACGGACAATTCAAAATCGGTCACGTTTTCAAGAGTTGAGCTGATTTGAATAGGTGAATTTAAAAATGCTCTCATTGAAAACTCAATTAGCTTTTCGTCATCGTTTAAGCAATTCCACATTGTGTGAAGTCTGCACGTGCCGAAGTCGAGCATATCAAGGTCGAAATAGTGCCCTTTTGTTGCATATTCTCTAAAATCAAAATACGTTTCGTAAATTTCAACAAGGTTTTTCCAGTTGGAAAGTGTATCGGGGTTGCATCTATAAGAATTACAGTATTTTGACCAGTAGCTTGCATACTGCTTTAACGCCTGAACGGTAACGCAAAAGCCAAAATCACGGTCTTGTTTTATGAGCTCCGCACGCATTAATTCCGCATTTACAGTATCAGTCGGCGCCCAATCGTATTTTAGATAGTCAAAGCCCCACTCGGCAAACTGCCGTGCGTTGTTTTTTTCCTTATGAATTACACCTATACCACCATTTGTTGGGGCAAAGCGATAGTCCGGCTCACCCTCGGTACAGCCGGGGATAGAGGCAAGCTCATCAGGACATCCCCAAGCAGTTAGCATAGGGGTTGAATAAATACCGCATTTTAAGCCGAGCGCGTGAATTTTATCGGTCATTTTCTTCATATCGGGGAATTTCTTGTTCGGCATAACCGCATCATATTCTCCGCCATACTCACCCTGCCAACCGGAGTCTGTGTTTACGTATGAATAACCATACTCGGCAATACCTAAATCAACCATTTTTTGGGCAATTCCCTCAATATCGCTTTGAGTAACGTGCTGGGCAAATGCATTCCAAGAGGTATAGCCTAGAAGTGGAGTAACAAGCACGTTTTGGTCGGCTATTTCAAGGGTGATTGCCTTTTTTGACTCGCCAAAAGAGTTTTTGGCTATCAAGATGAACTCATATTTGCCGTCGCCTATAACCTGTCCCTTTAATATATTCCCGTCAAGCGTTAGCCCATTTGGCAAATTCTCGGCGCTATATTCAATGGGACGTGCACCTGTTACAGGAATTCTAAAAAGAATTGGCTTACCGCTTGATGCACCGATAATTCTCGGCAGATTTATCTTTGGTGCTCCCTCAAAAGGGGTTGCTTTTGCGATTTTTGTTATCATAACTTTTACCCAATTACCTTACAAATTTGGCAAAAACCTCATCTGTGTATTTAATATCCTTTTCAGTCATTAAGTGCTTATATTTTTCGTAGTAGGCAATCAAAGCCTTTTTGTTTATTTCCTTTGGTTTTTCGCCTACGCGTCTTTCAAAATTCTTGTAGGTGATGTCCTCAATCGCATCATTAGGCACGCAAAGACCGCCCTCGTATCTGTCGGCTACAGCCTTAATTACGTCGGGACTGGAAACAAACCTATATACGCGGTCAACAAGCCACATACTGCACTCGGTTGGGCGTGGGAAATATGCATCTGTGCCCAAAACAATGCGCTTTGAATATTTTGTGAAAAATTCCTTGAAAAACGCTTTATCCTTATAGAATGATAGGTACATTTCCCATCCGGGTGTTAAATCCACACACACGTTAGGGTATTTTTCAAATAATTCCTCCAGCTCCTTCGGGCTTTCGGACTTAAAGAAAAAGTGTGCAAAGGTGATTTTTAGGTTTGGGTGCTTTTCTAAAATTGCATAAGCCTGTCTATATAGCTCCTCTTGTGAAGCGAACGTGTTATCGCCATAGTAGTCAAGCCCCTCCTCGGTCCAAAACTCGATTGGGTCAGCTAAGTGAAATATAATATGTGTGCCACGCTTCTCCGCTTCGGCAAAATATTTATCGTGCTCACTGTTTAATAGGTTTTTACCTATTGTTCTATGTAAGGTTGGCTTGCCCTCGAGCATTTTAATGCCGTCAAAGCCGATTTCTTCAAGCTCGTTTAGTTGAGTCACAAAGTCCATACCCTTTGGCATAGTATCGCCCATTGGATATTTATCGTAAAGAAGACCTGCGTGAGCAAAGGTTTCCTTATTTATCAGCTTATAAACTGCACACATTAGGTTGCTTGTAACATTCCACGCGCTTCCTGATGGGAGAGCGCATAGGTTTATGCCCGCAAGTCCCATATTTTGACGGTACTCCTCAAAGCAGTGAAAAAAATCCACGCCGTTTTCATCCTTCCAGTCATAAAAATGCAAATGACCATCTATAACCTTATGTTTAACCTTAGGAAAATCGTTATTCATATTCTAACCTCATTTTGTTTTGATATGCTTGATAAAAACCGAAGCGAATTGATTCAATTCTTATCAAGAATGCTATTTGAATTATACCATTATTTACAGATATCGTCAATATATTTGATTCTTTTCTAAAAATGCTATTTTTTAGCGTATTTTTTCCAAGCTCCCGTCAAATAGAAAACAACGCTTATTAATATCGGTACGACCTCTGCCAAGGTGATGCCGAACCAAAAGCCCATATATCCCCAACCAAGCGCTACACCGAAAAGAAACGCAAAGCCTATTCTTGCAACAATGGCATCGAGCAGGGCAATTATTAGGTTTATTATTCTGTTTCCGCTTCCCTCAACGAGTGAACGGGTGACGGGTCTTATCCCTGCAAAGAAGAATGAAAGCATAAGTATTGGCAGATATGGAAGCACCATTTCCAAAACCCCTGAATCCTTTGTGAAAATTCTAAATAGAGGATTAGGGAAAAGTAAGAATGACACCGCAAGCAGAGATACGGCAGAAATACTGACTATCCCCACTCGTATTAAAACTCCGTTTACACGCTTATACTTGCCTGCCGCTATATTTTGTCCTATTATCATTGCTCCCGCCGCTGCAAGCGAGCCGAGTATTAAATCAACTGTTGTGGCTAGGCTTGACCGAATTCCCGAAAAAGCAGAAACATTGACGCCGAAGCCGTTAATTTGCGAGGTTATAACCATATTTGCTATTTGTATGGCGGAATTATTTATTGCCATAGGAATTGCAAGCTTAATAAATCTTGCAAGGTCCTTACCATTCCACCTGACAAAGTCGCGCGGTTTTATAGAAAGCTCAAAGCTTTCGCGCTTTTTTATTAAGAATATTATCGAGAAAACAACGCTGACGAGCTGTGCAATAACGGTTGCAAGAGCCGCACCGCCAACGCCCATATCAGCCCACAAAACAAACACAAGGTCAAGAATTATATTAAGTCCGCAAGCGATAGTTATAAATATTAGCGGATGCTTAGAGTTACCCATTCCGCGCACAATTGAGCTGATTATGTGATATGCGTAAATCGGTATTATACCAAATAAGCATATTATTGAATATTGATATGCTCCCTCGTATGCCTCGGGCGGAGTTTTTAAGAGTGTTAAAATCACGTCTGTCAAGGGTATTAATAAAATCATAGAGGCAATAGCCAAGACAAAAACAAAGCCGAAAGCCGTGCTTACAAATTTTGATATTTTTTTCTTTTCACCCGAGCCTATAAGCATTGCTATTATAATCTGCGAGGCAGAAGCAAAGCCACCTATAAACGCATTTAAAAACATCGCAACCGTACCGCCTATTGATACAGCGGAGGTGCCTGCACCCTCAAATTTATAGCCGACAACGACCATGTCAACCGTATTAAGCAGTACCATCATAAGATGGGAAAGAAGCACAGGTATTGCAAATCTTATTAAATGACTTGTTAGATTACCCTCGGTAAAATTTTTAATTTCTGAACGCTTTTGCAAAATTAATTTCCTTTATTTAATTATAAGTATTTTTCTATAAATGGTTTTAAATTTTCCTTTTCCGCATCTGTTAGAACAAAGGAATATTTCTTAATATAAGCCTTAAATTTTTCCTTGTTTATCTTCTTTGGCGCTTTGCCAACACGATTTTCAAAATTACCAAAAAGGATTTTATCCTTTTTATCCTGTGCCAGCCCAAGTCCCTTTAACTCTCTGTCGTCATAGCCCTTTTTAACCTTATCCGTGTCTAAAAAGGTCACAACAACATCAAAGACCCAGTTAGAAAAGCTTTGCTCGTTTGGATAGCATCTATCTGTTCCGAAAATAAGTCTGTTTGAGTATTTATTAAAGAACTCCTTGTAGTAGTCGTATCTATTGTAAAATTCGACGTACATCTCGCCACCCGGTGTCAAATCCACACACAGGTTGGGGTATTTTTGAAAAAGCTCCTCTAAAAGCTCAGGATTTTTTGAAAGAAAGAAAAAGTGAGCAAGGGTCATTTTTATATTAGGATGGTCCTCTAAAATTTTTATGGTTTGACGTTTGATTTCCTCGTAGCTTGCGTACGTACCGTCGAGGTAAGCCCATCCACGCTCAATTGCCCAATCGGGTGCTCTATCAACATCCCAAAACTCATCAGGGTCGTTTGAATGCATCAAAAGATGCGTGCCGTCCTTTTCAATTTCACGGTATAGGCTATTCAAGAAATCACAGTTGAGGTTTTTGCCTATTCTTTTATGCTCGCTCGGCTTGCCCTCAAGCATTTTTATGCCGTCAAAGCCTATTTCCATAAGCTCCTTATACTGTGTTACCGCATCCATATCCTTTGGCATATTATCAATAGGAATTTCTATAAATTCTACACCTGCGTGGGCATATGCGCTTTCGTTTGCCAGCTTATAAAAGCCCAGCATAATATTATTTAAAACGCTTGTCGTTGCAAGAGGAATTGAACAAATATTTAATGCACTTATATTTTCTTTTTCCTTATATTCGTCAAAATAAGTCAGAAACGTGCCGTCTGCCCAATCTCTTATATGTATATGACTATCTATAATCTTTCTCATTTTGTGTTCCTTCGTGTTTTTTTTATTATTATATCACTAATATACAATGCATTCAATGGAAATTTTCCTTATATATTCAAGTCAATTTGATTTAGAGCAGGTGCACAACAAGATGTCTGATTTTTTGTGCAAAATGTAGAGAGCGAATTTTTCATTACTTACTTGAATATGTCGTTCTTTTATTATATAATTGGGATATAAAGGTTTTTATCAAGGAGATTATATGATTAAGATTTTTGCAAAGGACATTGAAGCTCATTTGGACGAGGAAAAAGGAGTAATTTCCTATTTCAAGCTTGGAAATCACGAGCTATTCTCACTTTCCTCTCCTATTTTTGTGGCTAGACTGCGAAATGAAAGCGGTGAATGCTTTTATATTGACTCAACCAATGGAAAAATAGTATCAAATGGCAGTCAAGGCTTCGTTTACTCCAATTTTGAAGCACCATTCTCTTTAGTTTCCGTCAAGGTTACTTGGGTAGCCGACATATCAGTTTCTTGGCAAATTGAAGTTGACCAAATACCCAAGGAATATGCGCTTGAATGGGTAGAGTTTCCCAAAATCTGCTTACCTAGGCTTATAGATAATGACCCAAACGGCGGTAGAATTTTATTCCCATATGACGAGGGAATTTTATTAACCGACGAGACCTCCTTGCCACGCTACGAGCCGGAGTTTCCTATGTCGGGTGCTTACTTTATTTTCCCAAATAAGGTTTGCTCACAATTTATATCATATCTTTTTGACGATATAGGCTTATATTTTGGCGCACACGACACGGATAGAGCCTTTAAGGGTATCGACTTCTTTCCTTACAATGACGGCGTCGCTATTTGCACACGCTTATATTCGGGCGCTGATTTCGGAGAGGGATATAAGCAAAACTACCCTATTGTTTGGCAAGCTTGCAAAGGGAATTGGAAGGACGCGTGCGACATTTATCGCGCTTGGTTTGAAAAAAATCTCCCTTCAGGCGTAATAAAAACCAAGGAAAACGAGTCCTTGCCAAGCTGGTATGAAAATATGCCACTTGTCGTTACCTATCCTGTGCGCGGAATCCACGATATGGACAAGATGGAGCCAAATTCTCTTTTTCCTTATACAAACGCACTGCCGATTTTTGATGAAATAAAATCAAGGACAGGCTGTCAAATTATGTCACTTCTTATGCACTGGGAGGGCACAGCCCCTTGGGCACCGCCTTACGTTTGGCCACCTTATGGCGGAGTTAATTTGTTTAATGAATTCAGAGATAAATTACATAAAAACGGAGATTTGCTCGGCGTTTACTGCTCAGGCTTTGGTTATACCTCGAAAAGCACGCTTATAGAAAGCTATAACTGTGAAGAAAAAATCAAAAACGAAAACGTTTTAGAGGGTGTTTGCCATTCTCCCGCTAATAAGCCCGAGCCTGGTATTACCTGTACGCCTTATCAGCGCTATGGATATGATATATGCCCTGCATCCAAACGCGGACAAGAGCTTTTAAACGAAGGCTTTGCCCCTGTATTTAAAAGTGGCGTTGACTATGCACAAATTCTTGACCAAAACCACGGTGGCGGTCAATATATGTGCTATGCAAGAGGACATAACCACCCACCTATGCCGGGGGCGTGGATGACCTCTAATATGCAAGAGCTACTGAAAAGCTGGAAGAAAACGGCAAGCGGAATGCTTTTTGGCTGTGAAAGCACCGCATCGGAGCCGTTTATTGGCAGTCTACAAATGAGTGATAACAGATTTGAATTAGGATATCCATACGGCACTCCTATTCCCGTTTTTGCTTATATCTATCACGAGTATTTAAGAAACTTTATGGGAAACCAATGCGGTTGTCCGTTTGAGCCAACCGTTGACACCTTGCGCTATCGTCTTGCATACTCCTTCTCTATTGGAGATATGATGACGCTTATTCTCTCACCCAAGGGCGGACTGATGTCCCACTGGGGCACACATGATTTCAGCCAACCGCCAAGCTGGGAAAAGGCACTTACTTTCATTAAAAATATGATGGACTTTTATAATAACGGCGCAAAGAAATATCTATACTGTGGTAAAATGACAAACGCACCGGATATTGAGTGTGAAAAAATTACTATTCCTATGTTTAGAGGTCGCCCGTCAATTACACTACCCAGACTTCTATTTTCTACTTGGGAGGCTGACGGCGGGAAAACCGCTTATATTGTTGTAAATCCCGAGGATAAAGCAGTTAATTTTAAATTAAACGGAAAAGAATATTCAGTTGATGCGCTTAATGCAATACTTATTACAATCTAACACAAAGAGCACACCGAAACGTCGGTGTGCTCTTTATGTTAAGTAATAGATTTTTTATACACCTTAGGCGATTGTCCGTATCTTTGCTTAAATGCCGTCGAAAAATAATTCGAGTCGGAAAAACCACTTCTGTACGCTATTTCCGTCATATTAAGTGAGGTGTTTAAGATTAGATATTTTGCATTTTCAAGCCTTGCCTCGTTTATATACTTGTTTGGCGTTGTGTTCCCTTCTTTTTTAAATATATATCTTAAATAAGTAGGCGAATAATTCATTATGCTTGAAAGCTTTGTAACAGTAATTCCCTCCGAGTGTTTTTCTTGTATTATACCGACCGCTTTTAAATAAATTTTCTTAGTTTCCGTCAAGACTTTTTTGTTTTCACTGCAATGCTTATATAGCTCAATTATCATATATTCAAGCGGCTTAGTAAACCTTAAAACCTCGCTTAAGGAGGGTGGATTTTGTGATAGTTCATTATATACTTTTATAAAGTCGCTACCACAAATTCCTTTTATTTTATCCTTGCAATAGCTTGATTTCTCAAGTGTATCCCTATATCCCGAAATATGTATACGCATAATAGTTTCACCTTCGAAATTAACGGGCAAAACGTATTCCTCGACCCCTGCATAGCAACAAGAATAAAACGGATAATCAAAATCCATTGAATTCAATTTTCTCTTTTGCTTTCCACATTGCCCCTCTGTCAATTTGTTTTGCTTTAAATAACGACAAACAGAGCTTAAATGAATTTCATATAAATAAAGTTCCTCCGTATATGGCTCAAATCTCATATCAAAATTACTTAACACGCAATTGTAGCCTTGAAGACGCAAAAAATCAATATAATTCGTTACATCCTTAAAAATATCATTTCTCATTTTTTGCCCTTTCATTGTCGTTTTTTAAAGAAAATATATCAAAAGTCAAAGGTTTTCTTTACTTTTTTATTATACAATAATATCAGAAGTATGTCAAGAAGGGGTTTCCCATATGAAAAAAATTATAAAAGAAATAAATGAAATACCAGAAATTGCAAGCGTTGACGTTTTAGTTTGCGGCGGTGGCCCTGCGGGCATTGGTGCATCAATTCAAGCCGCGCGACAAGGTGTTTCGGTTATGATTATCGAAGCTCTTGGATGCCTTGGCGGAATTGCAACTTCGGGCATGATGTCGCACTGGGGCGGTCGCTCTTCAAGCAAGGTTATGCAAGAAATTTGGAATCTAACCTATGATATGGCTAAGGACGTGGGTTGGGATAACGACAGCTTTTGCGGTAAGGACGCTATATACCACGAGGTGCAAAAAATCGCACTTGAAGAAATGATGCAAAAGGAAAATATCCGCGTGCTTTACTATACTCATGTTTGTAAGGCGGTTGTTGAAAACGGTGCAATTATTGGTGTAATTATAGAAAATAAAAGCGGTCGTGGCTTTATTCGCGCCAAAAGAGTTGTAGATGCAACAGGCGACGGTGATGTTGCCGCCTCTGCCGGTGTACCTTTCTTTAAAGGGCGTGAGTCCGACGGCAAAATGCAACCCTGTACCATTATGTTTAACGTTGGCGGAGTTGATACTGAAAATGCAGTTTTTCCACCATCGTTTGAAACAATGGTTGAAACGCCAAAGGGGGAGCTACAGGCTCTTGCCAAGGAGCTTTTGCCATTTCCCGCCGGTCACGTGCTTCTTTATAGACAACCGATGCCCGGTACTGTTTGCTGTAATATGACAAACGCAATAGAAATTGACGGCACAGACGGAGAAAGCCTTACCAAAGGGGTTTTCACCTGTCACTCTCAAATTATCCCTATCGTTAAATTTTTAAAAGAGTACGTTCCGGGATATGAAAATTGTTGGCTAATGAACGGTGCTTCTCTCATAGGTATCCGCGAAACAAGACATTTCGAGGGTCTTGCATCGCTTGAAAAGGACGATATATTAGAGGCTAGATACCACGAGGATTGGGTAGTAAGACGCGCACATTTCAATTTTGACGTACATAATTTAACAGGCGCGAGCCTTGATAAAACGGGTGCTCAAAAGCATTTTAAGCAAACAAATGACTACACTATCCCATACGGCTGCTTGCTACCGAAAAACGTTGAGGGACTGCTCCTTTCGGGCAGAAATATAAGCGGCTCGCATATGGCGCACTCCAATTTCAGAATTATGTCCGTTTGTATTGCTCTTGGTGAAGCGGCTGGTGTGGCGGCTGCTCTTTCCGTTAAACAAAACAAAAAATTACGCGATTTAGACGTAAAAGAAATTCAAAATATTGTTGGCGAATAACTATATATAGGAGAAAATTTATGAAAACGAACTTCAAACTGTTATTTACTCTTGCAATTGTTATTTTATCATTATTAGCCTTTACAGTGATTTCCTCGGCAGCAACCCTAACAGTTGGTGGTGAAGGCTCTGATTACAGCACGTTTAAGGATGCAGAAACCGCAGCGCAAAACGGAGATACTATCGTTGTTGAAGCCGATATTACAAGCGATATAAACCTTACTCAACATAAATCACTTGATATTGTTTTGAAGGCTAATTTGCTTGGCGGACTCCGCGTTTCCTATGCAACGGCAAACGAGGTTAGTCTCACAATCCGCACGGAAGGAACAGGAGCAAGAACCATCAATTTTAAAAAGAGCTGTGACTCCTCTCAAGGTCTTTTCGGTGGCGGCTACGGAAACAATCTTTCAACCAAATATACTATAAACTTCTTCGGAACTGAAGATGCGCCCCTTATTCTTGACGGCTCAAACTTCGGCTATGGCTTGAACAACGCACTTAAAAATCTTACTGTAAATACAAAATTTGTTGAAATAAAGAATTTCAATACTCAAAATTCACAACCGCTTCTAAACTGCGGAACGTTTAACGTATACGACGTCACTAAAATATATAATAACACAACATCAGGCCCATTGTTTGTTGGAACGACCTTGAATCTTTATGGCGGCGAGTTCTGCAACAACACAACGACAGCCAAAATAATGTTCAACCTTAAAAACACCAATTTGCTTGGTGGCTCTATTCACGATAATTATTTGACAAACACAGCTGCGACCGGATTTATGATTTTCGAATATGGAAACGAAAACGTTTATCGTTTCTTTGCAGGCTCAATTTATAATAACTACGTGCATGCACAAGACACCTCCCCGGCATTTATTTCAGCAAGCAAATGGAATTCAAAATCAATGATAAATCTAGCATGTGTTGGCGAAAACTACTATTATAACTCGGCTGACAATACAGTTGCTCCTACCGTTTTAAAGAATTTCAGCAATATTTCATATGGTGATATTAGCTACGCAGTTGTCTTCAAGGCTAAGGACGGCGCGTATATTTCAGCTTACGCTATGCACAAGGGTGCTTACGATTCCAAATACGCATTAGTTGACAAAAGCGGTACAGCCGTAACGGCTATTATTATTCCGGAAGGATATACTTGGACAGATTCACTTGGAAATTGCCAAGAGGTAACAGTTGACACAACAAAGCAAGGCGTTTACTATGCTCTTGGCGACCATAAATACAATGACGATTTTGATTGCACAACGGCTCTTGTCTGCATAACGTGTAATAAAGTTACAGTCGATGCCGGTGAGCACGAGCTAAAAACCATAATCGTTTATGAAAACGGCTACACAGCTAACGGCAAAAAATCAACTGTATGTGCACATGAAAATTGCACAGCAGCAAATTCAAGCATAGATACACGTCCTCTATTTATTTCCCTTGGATATTCTAAAGACACAACGTCTAATGCGATAGTTTTTAATATAATTTCAAACAACGAAGCTATTTATGAATATGAAAACAGTATTGATTCCGATTTCAAATACGGAATTGGAGTTAAAATAGCAGATAGTGACGAGAATATAGAAAACGACACTATTTTCGATGAAAGCTGTTCGTTGAAAGCAAATGCACTTGCAATAAATTTCAACAACAAAAATTATTCAAAAATCCAAACTAAAATATCAAGCATTGGAGAAGATAACTACAACACGTATCTACATTGTAGCGGATACGTTATAGAAAACGGAAAGGTAACCTACATAAACGGCTCAAGCGAGGGCGCGTATGCAGAAAAGGTATCCTACTACTCAATCCCAAATGAAGAATAATTTCAAAGAAACCGCTATTTTAGCGGTTTCTTTTTCTTTTTAGTTGACTATTTGGTAAATTAAGTTTATAATTTATTTAGATTTATTTATTTGGGAGCTGAAATGGAAAAAACAAAACTTGAAATCGAGAAGGCTTTGAAAGCAACAAGAGAAAGAAACGAGAAGAAATTATCCTATCTTTTAGACTCTTGCCGTCTTACCGATTATTTACCACACGGCAAATTTTGGACAGAGGCTTTTCAAAAAGCTCTTATGGAACACGAAATTATCTATATCCCAAAAGCAAGCGAGCCATATCTCATTGACGCATCCCTTATAATTCCTTCCAACCGCAAAATTATAGCCGAGTATGGCGCACGCATCCGTTTAAGCGGTGAATGTAAGCTGCTTATGATGAAAAACTCGCAAACGGCAGACGGCACGCATATGCCAATTACGCTTGAAAGAAACGAAAATATCTCCATTGAAGGCGGTATTTGGGAAGAGGAATGTCCCTACCGTTTAGGCTACGGTAAAAGCGGAAAATACGACGAAAATCGTACGTTTTTCGGTGTTTCCACCTGTATGCTTCTTGAAAATATTAATGGTCTTACACTTAAAAATATGACCTTTAAAAATTGCGGTGGCTTCGGATTGCAAATTGGTGACTGTACCGATATTATAATAGAAAACATCACCTTTGAAAACTGCTTTGCAGACGGAATTCACGTAAACGGAAACGTTGAAAATATACACATTAAAAACGTTTGCGGTGAGGTAGGAGATGACCTTGTTGCCTTTAATATGTTTGACTGGCAAAACTCGTCAATAAACTTCGGTCCTTGCAAAAATGCAATTTGTGAGGATTTGGAGCTATCAAAAAACAGCTACTATAAGGCTCTTCGTATAGAACCGGGAGTTTATACATACGATAACGGGGATACTGTTGACTGCTCTCTTACAAATGCGATTTTTAGACGTATAAGCGGTATTAAAACCTTTAAGCTATACTGTCAAACTCCTGTTTATAGTCCGGGGGTCTTGCCGGAGCCGGCAGGTGTTGGAAGCGGTGACAATCTTTTCTTTGAGGATATAAAAATAGACCTAGACTCCCCCATTGACCTCCTTGACGGCTACGTGACAAACGATAAAATAAAAGGTAGCTTTGCGGGATTTGAGCTTGGCTTAAATGCGAAAAATATTTATCTGAAAAACATTGATATTACCCTTTACAGAGAAAAATATCCATACTCATATCTTTTATGCATAGGTCCAAAAAGTGCGCGAGAGGATAACGGAATTGAGGTTTTTGACCCATATTTTTCATCAGAGGTAGATAATTTATATCTTGAAAATATAAAAATTAACGGGCAAAAGCCGAATGATATTTCGCCATATATTCGTGAAATTGCTTTCAATTCACTATATGATGATTTGGAATCGACAGCCTACGGCAAAATTAAAAACATAATATACAAAAATCGGTGATTTCACCGATTTTTTGTTTTATTGCTTGATTTTGTTATATAACTATGTTAAAATGTCTTTCAGTAATTTTTAGGAGGCATATTATGGGATTCGGTCGTGTTAAGCTCGCCTGCTTTTCGGTAAACGTGGCTATGGCTGTCGTGGGCAATCTTTCACCTGTGCTTTTTCTTACGTTTCACGAGCTTTATAATATTTCATATACCTTGCTTGGACTTTTGGTTTTAATAAACTTTTGCACACAGCTTGGTATAGACCTTATCTTCTCGTTTTTCTCGCACAAATTTAATATTCCCTTGGTTGTCAAAATCACTCCGTTTTTAACGGTTATAGGTCTTTTGATTTACGCCCTTTCGCCGTTCGTTTTTCCAAACAACGTCTATATTGGAATTGTTATCGGTACGGTTATTTTCTCTGCCGCTAGCGGATTTTCCGAGGTGCTTATCAGTCCTGTTATTGCCGCAATTCCGAGTGAAAACCCTGAAAGAGAAATGTCAAAGCTACACTCCATTTACGCGTGGGGCGTTGTTGCTGTAATACTTATCAGCACAATTTTCTTATACGCTATCCCTAACGGCAAAAATTATTGGTGGGTTTTACCTATAATTTTTACGCTCATTCCTATTTTCTCAATTTCAATGTTTATGGGAGCAAAGCTTCCCACGCTTGAAACTCCGGAAAAATTGTCAGGCGCTCTTAAATTCTTTAAAAGCAAGTGGCTTTGGATATGTGTTTTTGCCATTTTTCTTGGCGGTGCTGCCGAATGTACAATGGCACAATGGAGCTCCAGCTTTATCGAAAACGCACTTGGTATCCCTAAAATTTGGGGTGATATTTTTGGCGTGGCTGTCTTTTCTGTTGCCCTTGGTTTTGGCCGTACGCTTTATGCAAAAAAAGGAAAAAACATTGAACGCGTTTTGTTTTTCGGTGCTATCGGCTCAACCGTATGCTATATAACTGCGGTGCTTTCGGGCATACCCGTGCTTGGGCTTATTGCCTGTGCGCTTACCGGATTTTTCGTTTCTATGATGTGGCCAGGATGCTTGCTTGTCGCCTCGGAAAAGTTCCCAACCGCAGGTGTCTTTATTTACGCTATGATGGCATCGGGCGGTGACCTTGGTGCATCGTTCGGTCCACAGCTTGTCGGAGTTATTGCAGACGTAATACCAAACACATCACTTGCAAATAGCCTGTCTAAAGCATTAAATCTCACTACCGAGCAAATAGGTCTAAAGGCAGGAATGCTTGTTGGAGTTATCTTATCAAGTATTGCTATTTTGGTATATCTATACATATTTATATCAAAAAGGCGTAAGCTTAATATAAATAAAAAGCAATAAAAAAGCATCGCAAATGCGATGCTTTTTTCATTTTACTATTACGGAAACGCCGTCGGGGATTGCGGTTATTTTTGGGTTTTCGTTATTTAGGAGCTTCTTTGCAATTTCAAGTGCCTCGTCAATAGAGTCGGCAGGTGTCATATGCATTTTTTCAATTACTGATTTTTCCATATCGGAAACGTAAATAACCGTTGCGTGCATAAGAACGCGCAAAAGAACCTGCGTTTGCCATTGGTCAGGCACTGTTTCTCGCCTGTCCCTTGCACGGAATATTGCCATTGTTTTATTTATATCGGGCTCGTCTGAGAGCTGATGATAGAAGTGGTCACCACCTATACCATCGTTTGATTTTGCGAGCATTATAATTACTCCGCCCTTTTTAACGGTTGCCTCACCTGCAGTCATTCCCTTTACAGCTTGATATACGTTTTGGTCAAGCGGATAACCACCGTTTGTGGTTATTACTATATCCGCCTCGCGCTTTTCAACCTGACAAAGAGATAAGAGAAAATCCGTTCCCTTTTTATGCGCTTCTTCAAGGTCGCCGGCGACCGCGTAAATTACTTCCTTCTTCTCATTTAGAATAACGTTCACTATGTACGTTAGCTTTGCGGTTTTTGCCGCCCAGAGCATATCTCTGTGCATTGGATTACCCTCTAAAATTCCCGTACGAGAATATGGGCTGTCTATAAACTCCGAGCAGTGGTTTGCAAGCACGGTTTGGCGCGCACAAACACCGGGGAGCAAGCTCTTTCTTCCACCTGAAAAGCCTGCAAAGAAGTGTGGCTCAATAAAGCCCTCGGAAACAAGCAAATCTGCCTCCATAGCTATTTTATTTACAACGCACTCGCCACCTGATGGGAGTGTGCCGATGTTTACAAGCATTTCCTTTTCATCGCAATCGTGGACTACTATATTTTCGTTTTCCACAATTTCTTTTCCAAATTTGCCCACAAGCTCGTCTTTAGTTGTGCCTCTATGACAGCCTGTTGCTATTAAAATAGTAATTTTTGCGTCAGGTGAGCCCTCTCTTATTTCTTTAAGCATATTAGGAATAATAAGCTTACTGGGCACTGGGCGAGTGTGGTCACTTGCTATTATTACAACGTTTTTCTTTCCCTTGGCAAGCTCACATAAGCGAGGAGATAAAACAGGCTTTTTCATTGCCTCTTTTACTAAATCTGCACCAGATTTTTTTGGGTCATAGCTATTTATCGGTGACTCTAACACCCCCAAAAGCTCCTCGTCCTTAAACGAATATTCTATATTTTCTTTTCCGTATGGGAATAATACTGTTTTCACTATTTTTTCTCCTTTTTATATTAGAAAAATGACGTTAGCGGTGACATAATAGGTATTGTTATAATAGCGAGGGAAGTGCCGAGAAGCACAAGAGATGCCGCGTTTTTTTGCCCCTTGCCTATCATTTCGGAAAAGGTAAGGACAACACTTGCCACAGGACACGCTATCATAATAAAAATTGACGATTTCATTCCGCTGTCAAAGGGCAACGGTAACAAAACGAAAAATATAATTAGCGGAAACAAAATTTGCTTAATAAAAACTATTAAATAGTTTGCCTTGGCAAGGAAAACGTCCTTCAATGGCACACATGCCAAGCGCATACCCATAACGAGCATACAAAGCGGAGTTGTCATTTTGGCAAGCAAGGTAACTGCATTTCCCACAACAAGCGGTAACTCCAAATTCAAGAAAAAGAATGGTATTGCCAAAGCAAGCCCTGCCATTGCGGGATTTATAAAGATTTTCTTTGCTTTTATATATTTTTTATCCCTTGAAATAATATATGAGCCAACACTCCAGCCTATTAAATTGAGGGCAAGTGATGCCATAGCGGAAAACGCAACCGCCTCGGGATAATCGGGCAAAAGCGCCTCTAAAACGGGAACGCCCATGAAAGCACAGTTCGGCAAGGACGTTGCCAAATTAAAAACTCTATATTTTACGTCGTCACTCTTTTTCTTAAAGATAAAGTAGAAAATCAATAGTCCTATAAGGAAAGACGATGCCAAAATAACGAGCGCTATTAAAAGCTTAAATAAAAGCTCCGGTGAAAAATCATTTCTGGTTATTGAATGGAAAAGAAGACATGGCGACAAAACGAACATAAGAAGCTTTGCAAATGAAGAAATAGCGCTTTCCTTTACAAGCTTGGATTTTATGAGCACAAAGCCGGGCAAAGCATATAAAAGCATTGTAAAAACAACGCCAAGCGCCGCAAAAAATATTGATGCCATATTTCTCCTCCCCTCTTAACAATCGTTTTAATCCTCCAGAAGCGGCTTTATTACCTCTTTGAAGGTTCTATAGTCATCTATTTTAAAATAGTTAAAATCGGCAAGATAAACGCTTTCATCGTTTCCCCCTCTGCCATAGTCGTCACCTATATATGCGACCTCGGAGTGAGAAAGACCGTTTTCCTTGCAATATAAATCAAGCGCATAATACTTATTATATGGCTTGGGCGACATATCAAATGATGAAGAGCCTCCGACAAAGACGTTGTATCTGTCAAACAAGGAAGCCACCTCGTCATATATAGCTCTGCGCTTTTCCCTATCGGGGTCAAATGCAAGCTTGTCCTCTTGAATTGCCTTCGTTCCTAAAATTGGAAATGTAATACAGCCTGAAATGTGATATTCAACGCTATCACCTCTGAACTCGGTAAAGCCGTATTTTTCACGCAAATATGATACCTTTTTTTCTATATCCTCGCGGTCAACAGGTAAAACAACATCTCTTTTTATATCAAGCTCACCTGTTTTTTCGTTATATGTAGCGTATTGAAGCCCGTAGTTGCCGACTATATCAATGGGGTATTTGCCTAGCTGATTGAAAATTCTGCCTACCTGACCTGCGCCCACCATTATAAGCTTGTATTTTTTTGAAAGTGCATCAAGCGCTTCTCTATTTTCGTCCTTCAAGCCTTCTCTATGCTGTGTCAACGTGCCGTCTAAATCCATAGCGACAAGCTTTATTTTATCGTTCATTTTGAAGCTCCTCTAATTTAGTCATAATATCCTTTGGGTTGTTTGTGGTTATAAGCCTTGCGCCGTTTTCAAGACAAGCCTTTAGTTTTGATTTTTGAGTTACGCTTGCGCCAATCCAAGGCTCAATCCCCTTGCTTATCAAATAATCGTAAAGTGATTTGTTTTCGTTATCAAAAATACAAGCGCAGTAAAGATATTCGTCGGGATTTATACTTACGTTACCCATATTCCAATACGGGTAAAAGCCGTGTAACGCATATTTTTTGCCATATTTTTTATAAACGTACTCCAAAACCCAAGCGTCAAAGCTATTTATCAAGCAACGCTCACCAAGTGCGTATTTTTCAACAAGTTCAAGCGTTTTTTCAATACAAAGCTCGCATCTTTCCTTGTTGTCTTCGTTATAATACTCCTTGATTTCGAGATTCAAGGTGATATTTGTATCCTTAACTAAAGCAAGAAGCTCCTCAAGGGTTGGCACCTTTTCATAGGATATAGAATCCCCTGCGTTAAGCTCACGTATTTCAAGATATGTCATATCTTTAACGTATCCCTTGCCGTTTGTGGTTCTGTCCACCTTCTCATCGTGCATAAGAATCGGAACTAGGTCGGACGTTAGACGCACGTCGGTTTCTATCATATCCGCGCTTGAAGCTATTGCACCCTTAAATGCGGAGATTGTATTTTCATAGTAGTTATAGGAGTCACCCCTATGTCCTGCTACTGTCATTCTATTTTCGTTAGTGAATTTCATATAACGCCTCCAACGTCATAATTGAGCCATAAAACAGTATATCTATCCTTTAAATCCTTTGCGTATTTTATAGCGTCAAATATCTTTTCCTTACCGTAAATATCGTGGAATTGACTTATATCAAGCTCCACTAAAGCAAGCATTTTTTTAATTTCATCTGCGCTCGGCATTTTAGAAAGAATTTCTCTTATTTCCTTCTCGTTTGCAATATAGATTGGCATTCTTTCCTCTTTATATCTGCCCATCTTGTCTTGCAAGGCTATACAGCCACTTGCTACCGATTTATAGTTTCTTTTTATCTCGCTATAATACTCGTTTTCCTCTTGCCTATATGAGGTCTTCGGTAGCTCCTTTTCAAGAAGCTTTTCTCTTATTTTAGCGGTAACAACCGTTGAAAAGGCAACGTCAATGCCGTGTGCCAAATATGGCTCGCCGTTTATAATTCCAGTAATTTCAAAGAAGTGAGATAAGTGATGCTCGCTACCAGATGCAGGACGGGAATTGCCTAAAAAGCTCATCATTATACCGACAACGATTAGCGCCTCTGTCAAATTTCTTACACTTTCTTCGTCGCGCGCCAAAAGTCCCTCTGCCGTTTTAAGGGTTTTATCTATCATTTCATACGTTGTGTCGTATATGTACTGACAAAAATATTCACCGTTTACTATTCTTGAAAGCTCCCAGTCGTTAAGCGCGGAATATTTACCTATAATATCACCATATCCCGCCTTTATCATTTCCATAGGCGCTTCCTTCAAAACCTCGGTGTCTGCAATTATTGCATAAGGTAAGCCGGCAGAAACAGTTTCCTTCATTCCGCCTAAAATCATAGCGGCTCCGCTTGATGCATAGCCGTCCATTGATGGCGCTGTTGCCACTATAACGTAAGGAATTTTTGAAAAATAGGAAACGTATTTACAAAGGTCTTGTATAACTCCCGAGCCAATGCCCACTATTAAATCAACGCCATCAATCTTGGCATTTACCTTGTCTATTGCATCTTCGTTTGGAATTAATACTGTCTTTCCTGAGAAAATGATTTTATCCTTGATTTTTCCTTCAATAGTGGCCTCTACCCTTTTGCCACTCGCAAGATAGGTGTTTTCGTCAGCCACTATAAGTATTTTTTTATATGAATCTGCTATATCGCCAAGATGTTTTGTCGCGCCCTTTTCAACGTATACGTATTTTATTGGGCAAGCATGCTCCTTGCCACACGCTTTACAATATCCGCCCTTCAAAATTTGATTTATATCCATTTTATACCCCTTAATGATGCTATTTGTTATAGTATAGCCTAATTAAAGATATTTTTCAAGTCTAAATAATTAAAGAGCAGATAAAATCTGCTCTTTAAAAATTATCTATAATGTAATGCTTTGCCTGCTTGTTTCCACCGCTTGCCGATTTCTCAAACCACTCGCGCGAGGCAACTAAATCCTTTGGAACACCATTGCCAATATAATAGCATCTGCCCAAATTATACTGTGCAAAGGAATTGCCCTTTTTAGATGCCCTCAAATACCATTTTACAGCTTCCTTATAATCCTTTTCAACGCCTGTGCCATAATAATAGTGAATTCCTAGGTTGGTCATTGATTTATCGTTGCCGTTTGCGGCAGAGATTAAGTAGCTTTTTACAGCCTCCTTGTCGTTTGCTTTACCACCGAGGGAGTCAAATATACTGCCTAGCTGATAGTGTGATTCGCTTGGCATTTTTTTAGCTACACCCTCGAAGCATTCTATCGCTTTTTTTATGCTCTTTTCCGTTCCCATCCCTGTTTTATAGCAAATTCCGAGGTTGTATTTTGCAAGGGTGTGACCACAGCTTGCCGACCTTTTAAAAAGCTCGTATGCGTGCCTTTCATCCCTTTCTATTACTCCACCCTCAAGATATCTTTTTGCGAGTAGATAGTATGATTCACTTGAATTTTCCTCGTTTCCCTCAACCTTGCCGTTTTCTGCAAGATTATAAAAATATTTTGCCATATCAATGCTTTTTTCTGTTCCGTAGCCGTTTTCAAAGCATCTTGCAATATAGTAATTTGTAAGTCTTTCAAAATCGTATTTTTCTTGGGAGTCAAGTAAGGTAAATGCCTTTTCGTTTTCTCCTTGCTTAAATAGCGCAAGGGCTAACGCCTCGGGTGTTATCGCCTTACCCGTAAGCCCCTCCTTTAAAAGAAGCTCCCGACTTATTTCGATTTCTGCATCATCCGCCTCGTCTATATCGTCCTCAACCACAAGAGTAATTTTTTCCTCTAAATTTTTTCCCTTGTGCTTTTCCTTTATTTTTTTTGAATATGCTTGATATAAGCCTCGGTTTTCAAGAAAGCGCGTAAGCTCATCTAAATAGATATATTCGGAGTTTTCAAGTAAGAACGGAACGAGAAATTTCAAGGTGTCGGACTCTATCTTGGCGGCATCTAAAATCAAAATGCCCTTTTTATAGTTTTCGGGATATTTTTCCCTATCTAAAAACGCAAGAAGACAGATAGAAACCGCATCGTTTTCGTCAGACTTCAATATTTCCAGTGCACATTCTCTTATTTTATCCGAATTTACCGAGGGCATAATTAAGTACGCTTTTAATGAGCTGTATTTATTCTTTTCCTCAATAGGAACCTCTGTCTTTTTTTGCTGCGGAATAATTTTTGGCTGATATTTTTTTCCGCAAAAGGCACATTCATATATGTTATTTGTTTTAATAAAATCAATCGAACCGCAATTTTTACATCTCATAAAAAACACCTCTTGCCGTAAGCTTTGCTATATATATTATATAACAAATTACGCTTACAAAAAAGAGGTAAGGTTTTTTATTTTTTAGTTCCTTTTTTTGCGTTTTATTCGGAAAATCAGACCAAATTAGTTCCTATTCAGAGAACATATTCACAAGTGATTTTGTTTGAAACGCCTATATTATATATAAGCTTAAACCTATATCTGCCTATAATATACTCGTCATTTTTTTGAAGTGCGTCTGCAATTTCGCGAGCGTGCCTTCCACCGCTTTTAAATCTGGTGTCATCAAGCTCACCTAAAATTTTACCAACGGTCTGCCACATAACGAAGCCTCTTTTGGTTATTGGCTCCATAGCTTCAAGCCTTAAGCTCAAATAATCGGCTTTTTTAAGTGGATAAAAGCTTAGGCTTTCTTCATCCTTAAAGCTGTTTTTTTCTATTAGCTCCTTGTATCTTTTAAAGAGCCGTAGCCAATCCTCATCCTCGTAGCGTACACCCTTTTTAAAGGTATTTACAAAGGCGGTCTTTAGAAAAGATGGCAGATGCGACCAAATAGCCTTCTCTTGTGCACTATATCTCGTTTTGTAAACACTTTCACCATATGGGAAGGAAGAAGCCAGGGAAAGCTCATTATCGTCATTATCGTAGCCGTATCGACCAAAGTCACGATAATCGTATGGCTTATAGCCGTTCATTAAAAAGCGATATATTAGAGTCGACAATGCGTAATTTTCCATATCCATAGTTCTATAATTCTCGTTATAGAATGAAAGGACACTGCCACCAAAGCTTTTTCTTATTGCCTCAGGCGAGTCATATCCGTCAGTTGTTACAACACACGGAAACTCACCAATTTGCGCGCTATCAACGTCAACTAACCTTATATCAAAGCTTTCGGGGTTGAATTTTATATTTTTTAAGCTGATATCGCCCACTAAAATTCCCTTTGAATGCAGATATTTAAAGGCGCTTATTATTTTTATTAATATTTCAACCTGTGTGCTTCTGTCAAAGCCAAGGTATCTTTTATTTATTCTTGTTGGGTTGCTAACTAAAGACAAAAGACTTTTCCCCTCTGCCCTTTCCATTAAAAAGCCAACGAATTTGCCCTCGTAGGTAACTATATCCTCGGGCCAACAAACGCTTTTGCTTTCGTTTTTCATCTCAAGCATTTTTAAAAGCTTTTTTTCTTTCAATACCGTTCTATGATTTTCATTATAAATTTTAAGGACATAGCCATCTTTATTTGAGGCGTAAATTTTGCCCTCGCCACCCTCTTCTATAAGAGTGCCGATTACTATTTCCTCGTTTGTTTTTTGGGAGCATAGACGTGCGCCAAGGGTTAAGCCCTCTTCATTTTCAAGCGATATTTTTTCTTCCGCGTTTTCAAAGCTGTATTTTACCCTTTGACCATAATAAGTGTCAAATTTTGCTTCGCTTTCCATCTATTCTCCCTCCTTTTTAAAAATCTAAATCAAATGAATAATCTGTTTTTCCGCCTGTTATTTCAAGGTATATGCTTTTTGACAGAAAGTCAAAAAATCTTTTAATTTCGTTTTGGTCCTTGCATTTAATCGGTGCGTTTTTTGAAAAGCCCTTTAATGAATTTATTAATCCCTCGTTCTCTGTCAAGGCAACAGTGCAAACGTATAGTAAATTTTCATTTTCAAGCCTTGAAAGCTCTTTTTTTATAAGCGAAACGTCATCGCTTGAATGTCCGTCCGAAAAAATCACAAGCCAAGGCTTATAATATGAAATTTTGTTTTTTTCATATTCCTTTTTTCTTTCCTCAATTACGCTAAGCGAGAGCGAAATTGCGCTTGAAATATTAGTGTTGCTTTTTGGGATGGGGCGAAATTTCGGCTCTTTTTTCTCCTCAACTGAGGAAAAGCCCTCGTAAATACTTGGGGTATCATTAAAGGTGACTATTGCAATCTCACAGCTATCGCTTGAAATGTCCTCGTCGAGTATAGCCTTGTAAAAATTCTCAATAGCCTCGTGTACCTTGTCCATCAAGGTGATTCCACCGTTTACCTCTTTACATTCAATTTGGTCGGTATATATTTTATTTCCCGTTTCCTTTATAGTCTCAAAGCCGTCAACAATTATTCCCATTGACGAGCTTGTATCTATGCAAAAGCAAATAGGAACGCGCCTTGCTTTGTTATTTAAATCAATTTTGTTTGTCATTTTTCCACCGCCATTTTAGTACAGCCCATAAAACAGCCGTTTTCAATTTTTATGCCGTCTATATCAATTTCCTTTAAGCTTTTACAGCCAAAAAAGGTAAAGGGTAAAAGAGTGTCAACCTTCTTGCTCATCAATACCGTCTCTAAATTTGAGCATCCCGAAAACGCTTCCTTTTCAATTTTTGAAACACTGTTTGGTATATAAACCGCCTTTATTTTTTTGTTTCCCATAAAAGCTCCGTAGCCAATAGCATTAACTGACGGTGGAATTATAGCTATTGGAGATTTTCCACGATACTTATATAACGTCTTATCCAAAATATAAAAGCCGTTTTCACCTTTTTTTCTCTTTACAAGTTCTTTTTCTTTGCAAATTTCAGGATTTTTATGTTCTATTTTCTCAATTCCTATTGTAAAAAGCTCCTTATCCTCAAAATAAGTGGTAAAAAGCTCCAGATATGAATAAATGAAATACGAATAAATATCCTTTGACAGGCTTGATTTTTCAAGCAAAAATGATATTTCCTCAATTTTTTCAAGAAGTCCTTCAAACGCGGGGTCCTTTTTCTTCTTGGATTCAAGATATGCTCTTGATAGCTCCAAGCCAAATGCGGGTGCTATCCTTATTATTGCATCATATTCTAAAATTTGAAGATTTTCTTCCTTTTCCTTTAAGTAGTCGGGTAAGGATTTAAAAACAAATTTATCAAAGCCTTCGTCCAAAAACGAAAAGCCGTCTTTTTTTGAAATTTCCTTTAACGCTTGACAAAACTCCATTTTAAATCCTCCTTCTTTTTTACTTATTCATTTCCTTGAAGCAATGGGTAAGCACCTTGATGCCATGTAAATTTGCAAATGCGTAGTTTGACTCGCCTTGATGGGTGTTTATGTTTCCTCGTTCCAAAACCGCCCACAATTCACGCGCGTAATATCTTGTTATTACCTTGCCCTCTCGTAGCTCTATTCTGCATTCCGCAGGCGTTTGAGGGGCATCCTTGCCCGTGCTTTTTTCATAAAGCTCCTTCAAATACTGCTCGGTTGCCATTCTTGTCAAAATAAGTGGCGTGTACATATCATACATACCCTCCGGATTTAAATCCGTATAAAACCTATGAGAGTACATCTCTGCTCTATATGCGTTTCTGTAAAACAGTCTTTTTCTTCCGGTGTAGCCCGATTCCTTGTTATAAGGGAAGGCTCTTTCGGTGCTCGCTATATATTCCTTAATTTGCGCGCCGAACACGGACTTTTTTGTAAAGCCGAGCAAAATCATCAAAAACGAAACAAACATTGCGTTATGCTCTAGCCCAAAATCATATATTTCCTCGCCACGAAAATAATACTCAACCCTTTTTATAACCAAAAGTGTCTCAATAAATATAATCGACTTGTTTTGTGGGAAGCCACCCGAAAATACCTCTTTTATATCGCTAATGGCTAGTGAGGTATCCTTTACGTTTTCTACGTACAGCTTAACGTCCTTTAAAAGCTTATCAGTTATTTCAAGCGATTTTAATTTGTCGTGGTCATTTCCCTCGATATATAGGGTTAAGATTTGGTCAGCTAGGGAAATAATATCCTTAACAAGTGGGTTTTCGGAATTTTCATATTCCGCATAATAGTAGTTCATAAAATCTCCGATTAAATTATTTCTACCGTGTCGTCCATTATCATTGACAGTGGCTCGGGCACGCTTATTCTTGTGGTGTTTCCTGTGCCATCACCGACAAAGAGCTGTGAAACCTGGGAAACTAGGGTTGATGACCATTTTATATATTCAACTAAAGTGCCCGTATCATTTGCCGTAAGAACAAGCGACGGGTCCCCTGTAAATTGTGCCAAAATCTCCTTATCCGGCTCTTTTCCTATGGCTATTGCAATTTTTGTTGCTTTTTTGCCCCACGGGGTTGAAAGAAGCCTTTCAAGGCTAACCTCCCACGCATCGGTTGGCCACCCGTCGGACATTACTACAATTATAGGTGGCAATCCTCTTATCGAATCGTTGTCGCTTAACGCCTCGGCTATTTTGTCAAGTGCCGACCCAAATGGAGTTCCGCCCTCAACGCTTACTATATCATCGTATTTAAAGCTCTCCGCGCTCGTTCTTTCCTTTAAGTGCCAGTACGCTTTTTCGTTATTAAAGGCAAGTATTCTTACCTTAACGTCGGCTAAAGGGTTCTTTTTTGCTTCATCACACAGAAGTCTCTCAAGCTCGTGCATTGCCCTATTTACCGCTTCAATTTTTCTTCCGCCCATAGACCACGAGGTATCAATTACATAAATTATATCAAGCGGACGGGTTGACGCCCTTAAGGTTTTTCCTAAATCTATAAGTCCCATTTTTTATCCTTTCTTATGGCACGAGCCAATGTCCTTTTGTCATTAAGTCTTAATGAAATATGGCTTTCCGTTTACCTCTATAAACTCGCCAGACGATATTTTGTCGGTATAAGAGCCTCGACGCACCAAGCGTCCGTTATAAGCTACCCTTGCTTTGCCGACACATTCAAATTTCAGCTCGCCATTTTTATATTCTGCCATTATAATCGGCTCGAAGGCTTCATCAAGGCTTGAATCGAAATACGAGGAATATAAAATTTCTCCGTCGTTTATAACCACAACGTTTTCGCCTATTTTTATTCTTGGGTAAAACGCGCTTTTCCCACATCGCTTGCACGTTGGAGAGCCGTTTGTTCTTCTGCAAAACTCCTCGTGGTCGTAAAAATGAGGCATACCGCAGTTTGGACACGTATAAAGCGAAGCAAGAAGCTTTATAAATGCTTCCTTCCACTCCCCAGCGGTTGGTCTTTGGTGAGGCTCTTTAATTCCTAAAGTAAACGCGCGTATAAAAAGAGACCTAATATATTCCGGATACATCTCCCACATTGTGCGCGCGTTTTGATGCGCCTCAACATCTTTTTCAATATACCTATCTAAATCACTTTGGTCAGCGAATATAAATTGGGCATTATTTGGGCTATAAAGCTTCTCCGCTATATTCTCTCTGCTCTCGCTTTGATAATCCATTCTCCACTCCCTTTTACCATGTAATGGATGCTCAACAAAGAGCATTTGGAAAAGGAGCGTTGCAAGAGAGTGAAGGTCTGTTATTCTTGTGGGGATGCGTTTTTCAGCAACGACAAGCTCGGGCGCCATATAGCTTGGCGTCCCTCTCATCCCTGTTTTATCAAGATTTTTTGTAATATTATCGTTGTCTATTATCAAAACCCGTCCACTGTCTTTATTAAAGTAGACGTTTGACGGTGAAATATCCTTATAGCTTAACTGCTCTCTATGTAGGTGCTGAAATGCACCGGATATGTCGATACACGCCTTAATTAAGGCTTCAAGAGTTGTGTCAAAGCGTCCGCCTATCCACTCGTTAATATTGTGGTAGCCCTCGGGGATGAGCTCCATAATATAGCCGAAGCGATCCCCATTTTCTACCAAATAAAGAGGCCATGCGAAGGTGCTTGATTTTTTTCTTGACTTGATTAATTTAACTATATTCGATTTGTTTTCCTGTGTTGAGAGCCACTTGTGGTAGTATTTCATAGCATACCGACGCATGCCAAGCTCTACCATGTACACCTCACCCTGACCGCCCGAGGTTATATATTCAATAACTCGTACTCTACCACCGCTAGAACGAAGTATAGCATTTTTTTCAAGTCTTTTTGAGGTGTTAGTCATCGTGCTCTCCTTTCTTATATTAAGTCTCTATCAACAACGATAATCATAAAATCTTTAGACTAGTTCGTTTCACTTCCGCAAGGCATACCCACTCTAATAGGCATATTGTCAAAATTAAAATCCGTTTCCATAAGCTTCTTTTCAAGCGCTCTTTCATATTCAAATGAGTCGTCTATTCTGCCAAATGCCTTTTCAAACGAGGTTTGCATTCTTTCGTTATCATCGTGTATATCCTCTGATGCAAGTGCGGTAAAGTCAGCATTTTCCTCGAATTCAATCATATAAGGCATATTTCTTTGACGCATCATTTCTTCTGCATCTGCCTTGCCCCTCTTAACCTCTTCGGCAACAGAAAGTGCGTTCTGGCTTTCAAGAAGCGATTGATAATTCTTATTTAGAACCATAGCTCGATTTACAAGCGTTTGTCTTTGGGCCTTTAGCATATTCCAAAGGTTCCTGTCCTTGCCAAGCGCCTCGTTCATTTTTTGGTCGTAAGCCCTTATCTGCTCCTCGATACCGCCAAGCTCACCGAGCATTTCATAAAGACGGGTTTCGTTTTTATGCTTTACCATCATTTGTGGGTCGCAAGCAATTTCGCCCTTTATTGCCTTTAAAAGATTTTCGCATTTTTTTACAAGCAACGCCTCATATTGTCTTGAAACGTGCTTTTCTATATCGTCTATGAAGAAGCTGACGAGCTCCGCCTGATTTTCGCTTATATTTAAGCTCTTATCGTCTAAATAATTAACCACCTTGTCAAGCCTGACCGTTATTTTTGCAAGACCAAAGGTGTTTAGCTTTTTGCCTACGCTATCAATTCTTTCAATGGCTGATAGCTTATATTTATTTGAATTAAATTTATTTTTCTTGAATAAAAACATTAGTTAGCTCCCTCCAACTGTTTTGGTGATTGACTTACCACCACTACCTCGTCAGTATAGGAAAGCTCCTCCTCTAAATAAATATTTAGGTTGAACATTGATACTCCAAAGACAGACAAAACGTCGTCGTTAAGCTTTTCCTGTGCTCTTTCTGCAATTGACAGAATTTTCCCCTGTGCGCCGATAAAGCCTCGGTTTTCAAGTGCCTCGGATACATATGATTTGATTGTATTGTCGATTTTCAAGCGAAGCTTATCAACCAAATATTTTTTCGTATATTTTTTATTCGTTTCGGAAAGAAGCGAGATAGCCCTATCCAAACGGTAAATTTTGAAAGCGAAGGTAGCCCTTATATTGACTCTCTTTTTTGTTGCGACTGCCTGGTCGATATATTGGACATGACCGCCCCACGATGCATCGTGATATGCTGAATCAACAAGAAAAATCACATACTCCTGTGGGTCTTTTTTATTTATCGGCCAAAATGATTTTTTCTTTGGGTTTAATATATTCGCATCCAGACTTTTAAGCCTTTGCACTGTGTTATTTGAAATTACAACAACGTCACAGTTTTCTGGCTTTGATATTTTCGTGTTAAATTTTAGTCTGCTTTTTTCAAGGCGCACAATTATTGCGTCGTCTCCAAAAAGCGATTTTTTTATAGAAATCTTTCCCATAATTCACCTCGCGTGTAAATTATAGGCCTGCTTGATATTTTGCGATTTTCTTAATATCCTCAAGCTGAACTGACGAATGTACTCTTTCTGCGGTTAGAAGAACGTCTTCGTTTGTAACCTTTGAGTCAACTCCCGTTTCTATGGTTCTTTGAAGAGCATAGTCCTTTAATTTATCGCAAAACTCTGTAACATCGGAGCCGTTGAATTTATCGGTCAAGGCTACTACCTTTCCAATATCGAAGTTGTCGACCAACGGAATTCCGTCAAGCTGTTTACTTATAATTGTGCGTCTTGCCTCCTCATCAGGAAGTGGCACGTAAATTGACGTATTAAATCTGCCCGGGCGCAAAAACGCGGAGTCAATATCCCATGGTCTGTTTGTTGCCGCTATCACCATCAAGGTGTTTTCACTCTTTTCAAAGCCCTGCATTTGTGCAAGAAGCTCGGGAACTAATCTTTTCATAACTGTGGAATTCGAGTCGCGCTTTGCACCCAACGCCTCAAATTCATCAAAGAAAATTATTGAGCAAGGGTGCTTTCTTGCCTCGTCAAAGAGTCTTTTTACGTTCTGCTCTGAGTCGCCAAACCATTTTGACGCTATATCCGAGCATTTAACGGAGAAAAACGCCGCATCAAGCTCGGTGGCGATGGCTTGTGCAAACATAGTTTTGCCCGTGCCCGGAACTCCGTATAAAAGAATTCCACCGCCTTTTTTCTTCTTAAATTTTTCGTATATTTCAGGGTGCTTTCTCGGCTCGATTATAAGTCTTCTAATCTCGTCCTTGGCACTCTTTAAGCCTGCCACGTCATCAAGAGAAATGCCTGTATTTTTAGCCGGTAAAAATTCTGTTAAATCATCCTCGCCTTGTGGCTTTGCGTTCTTGTCACTCTTGCCCTTTGGTGTGCTTGTAGGTGATATGCCGAATTTTTTTGCATCCGTTGCAACACTGTCTATATTGGAAATGCCCAGCTCTCTTCTTTGCTTTTCCTCTATTTTGTTTGCCAGGCTATAAAGCTCGTTTGCTCTTTTAAGCCTTTGTGCCTTAACTACTCCGTCGGAGTCCTTTGCTATTTTTAAAAGTGTTTCGGCAGAGGCAAGAATATTTCGTCTTGCCACACCGTAATCACTGTCCTTTAGTGCGCTAATGCCTCTATCGTAATATATTTCAAAGGCATCGAACAAAAGTCTTGTATCTGCCATATTCACTTACCTCACACATTCAATTTTTCGCGTACGTCTTGAATCTTCGCCTCGATTTCCTTATCAATATCACACTCAGTGTCGAGAACCTGATTTGTGATAAGCATATCGATTTCGTCGTCGCTGATATCGCTGTCGATTCCCTCAATAGAATCAACACTGCCGGCAGCGGTATCAAGGAATGCGTTGAGCGCCTCATATTGGCTCACGTTATTGGTAAGTGCCTTTTCATAGGCAAGCTGCGCCTTTGTCATATCAAAGGTAGAGGTAACGGTCTTCATTTGGTCGGAAATTATGCTCATTCCGTCAACAAACTCACCAATAACCTTGTTCATATCGCCCACTTGAACGGATAATTCAAAGTTTGCAATCATAGAATCAAGAAACTTTTGCTTTGTCAAGCATAGCTTAAGCCCAGCCTTCGAAAGCTCGAAGGTCTGCTTGTTTCCAACGAGTGATGCCTCTCTTGCCTTTTTAATATAATCCTTTTTAAAATCCTCAAGCTTTTCAGATTGCTTTTTCATTGAGGATAGCGTGCGTTTTACAGTAATGCGCGCTTGCATTTCCTTTGCTCTTTGCGCCTCAATCTCGTTTTGAAGAGCAAGCTCCTTCTTTTGTCTTTTCTTTTCCTTTAATGTTTTAATACCAAGCATGTTAATCACATGAGCTTGAGCCATTGCAAAACACAATAAAATTATATCATATTTTCATTGCAAAAACAATACTCTTACTCTTTCTCCTTTTATATTAATTAGTTTAATTTGTTATTAGTTTTGAATATGTTTGATAATTTTTCGCTTGATTGCCCACAAGATGGGCAAATTCTGTGAGAGGATTTTATTTTGCCTCTCCCTTCACGAGGCATCTGATCCTTACGTCTACAATTTTATCACCCTTTTTTAAAAACTAAAATGCACAAGTATCAATATATTTGGGTTCTCATTTTCTCGGTTTTTGCCTCTTTTTTGCCATTTTTAGTTCCGCCCGCAAGTAAAAACCGCTCTTTTTTTGCAAAAAAATTTCCAAAAAAGATTTTAACAAAAAAGAACACCACAGGTAAAAAACCAGTAGTGTTCTTTTTTAAGCGGAAAACCCGCCATCTTTTTTCATTTTTAGAGTTGAATTTTTAAAACTGGAACAACCCCATAAGAAGTAAAGAAGCAGAGCTCATAAACATAGCTATCGCCAACACAATATACAAGGCGTGAATCTGGAATTTCACCATAAGGAGAACGAAGCCACCAACGATAGGAGCCATATAGCCATGCGCCTTGCGACTTACTATAATCGGTTGCGTTCTTTGCGGTTGATGTTAAGTATGTTGTCACTTCTTCATTGCTTAACAAGAATACCTTATCCTTTGTATCCTCACAAGCAAATTGGTTGTTAGCATTGCCTGTGCTTAATCCGCTATTATCTACTGTTGTTGTTAAGATTATTTCCTTTTGTAAATCATCAAAGGCTGTGTTATAGAAGGTTTCGTTTAGCCATTTTCTTATCGTGCTCTCGGAATAGTTATTATATCCACTTTCGTTGTCATAATCATACTGCTGACTATCTATTATCATGTCGCAAAGAATTAAGGCTGTTCCGTTGCTTTCATTTAGTATAGTCCATGAAATTGGCTCATACTTGAACCAATATACTGTATCGGTAAAATATCCACTATCGTCCTGATATGTGCCTTCTGTTGAAGAACCATTACCACAGTAAAGTGGACGATAAGCAGTATAGTATACACCTCTATACTTTTCTTCACCATCTTCTACATCTATGTACCACATATAGTCGCTTACAGAACCACTTGCGTAGTAGCCATAGCTGGTCCATAATTGTGCATCAGAGCTTGTTGGCAATTCACCAGCCAATGTATTGAGCGTTTCTGTCAAACTCTCGTCTGTTACTTCCGTTTGTGGGTAACTACCGAACAATATTGTGTCGTCATCCACTCTTGTGTATTGTTGCTCTCCTCCACATACTGTGCAGTAACCATCTTCATAATTGTGTCCTAATGCGTTTACTACAGTTTGTACTACTAAGATTTCACCACATTCGGAGCATTTTTTACCCTCAGTAAGACCAGTTTCTAAACAGGTTGGTTCTTTGCTTGCAAGAGTTGTTTCGGTGTGACCTTTGGCATTAATTGTTTGTTGTGCTTTTGTTGTCACGCCACAAACAGTACACTTTTTACCATCTGCCAAGCCTGTAGCTGTACAAGTAGCAGCATAGCCCACTACTGTCTCTTCGGTATGGCCATTTGCGGCTAATGTTTGTTGTGGTACGGTTATTGTTTGGCAAACTGTACATTTTTTACCTTCTGTAAGACCTGTTTCTGTACAGGTTGGTTCTTTGCTTGCAAGAGTTGTTTCTGTGTGGCCTTTGGCATTAATTGTTTGTTGTGCTTTTGTTGTCACGCCACAAACAGTACACTTTTTACCATCTGTCAAGCCTGTAGCTGTACAAGTAGCAGCATAGCCCACTACTGTCTCTTCGGTATGGCCATTTGCGGCTAATGTTTGTTGTGGTACGGTTATTGTTTGGCAAACTGTACACTTTTTCCCCTCGGTAAGTCCTGTTTCTAAACAGGTTGGTTCTTTGCTTGCAAGAGTTGTTTCAGTATGTCCATTTGCTTTAATTGTTTCTTGTGCTACTAAAATTTCACCGCAAACGGAGCACTTTTTGCCCTCAGTAAGTCCTGTTTCGGTACAAGTTGGTGCTTTGCTTGCAAGAGTTGTTTCAGTATGTCCATTTGCTTTAATTGTTTCTTGTGCTACTAAGATTTCACCACAAACAGAACATTTTTTGCCCTCAGTTAAGCCTGTTTCAGTACAGGTAGGCGCAACTGCAGGAATAATCGCCTCTGTGTGCTTATGTTCCTCGGGCTCAGTATCAGTGTCTGTATTGGAGTCGCTTTCCGTATCGGTATTAGAGTCGATACTTGTTTCAGTTTCTGTGTCGGTATTGGATTCTGTTTCTGTATCAGTAACTGATTCAGTATCTGTGTCACTATCGATTTCTGTGTCGGATTCAGTTTCACTATTAGAATCCGTTTCAGTTTCCGTATCAGCCGATGTATCAGTTTCATCATCAGCTATTTCCGTTTCAGTCTGAGTATTTGTGTCAGTATCGTCATTTTCACTGCATCCACAAGATGAAAACGCAAGGACAAGGCACAAGCTCAAAGCCAAAGCAAGTAAAAACATTAAATTTCTTTTCATTTTGTCTCTCCTTAAAATACAATATAAATCTTACTCGTCTTGTTCAAATGAAAGATATTTTTCATACGCCAAGCGATATTTTTCCATAAACTTTTCTCTTGTTGATTTTGGGGACAAGATAAGTGCCTCGCGGTCAAATTTGAAAAAGTAATTGATTGCTTGAATTTCTGTACATTTAAAAATATATGTATATTCCTCGCCCTCGACCTTTTGATAGGTTTGTGGTCTTAGGTAAAGCTGTCTTTGGAAATTCTCCTCGCCTCGTTTGGTAAAGCGGACTTTAATATCAATCACATCTCCAACCAAGAATTGAGGCTCCTTTTGTGCGATCATATCGTCAATCGCCTTTTTGTCGTCCTCTTTTATAAAGGCAATTTCACTTCTTATTATTGTCATATGATCAATGCGTGATATTCTATAACAGGCAACTCTTTTCGGTGCGCGTGTACCGTCGTCCAAAAGCTCCTCAGAATAGCCAACAACATAATTATATGACCTTGTTTTGTCTTGAATTATTTTATAAGGGGAGAGATAAAATCTTCTAACAACATCCTCGTTCCCTTGTGAGTCGGTTCTTTTGAGAATTGAAAGCTTTAGCTTTTTTCTTTGAGAAATCGCACTCTCTATAAGGTCAACATTTTCCTTGAAATAAATACGCTCTCTTTCATAAATTGGCTTATCCGCATATTCCTCAAAAATTGCTTTCCAATATGCACCAACCGAGCCCTCATAAAACTCACTCTCCAAGGACTCCTCAAGGGCGCTGACATTTTCCTTATTAATTCTAACCTTACGCCCCTCGCCCTTTGGGTACTTAGCGATTTTGTCCTCAAGTGCGCTTCTGTACTCATTTAGGATTTTGTCCACAAAGAGATTAGATGTTTTTTCATCAACCTTTTTAAATTCTCTTGAAGAAAACAAGTCACCAAGCTCATTTGCGCGTTCCATAAAGCGCTCTTCAATAGAAGCATCCGCCTCAAGATGGAAATTGGTAAAGACCCTATTCAAAAAACCCGCCAAATTATATTTTTCGCCATAGCTAAAGTTTTTAATGTCGTCATCTATGACAAGCCATGCGGAATGAGATAGATTTAGATGTATTTTATGCTCGATATCATACTTGTGAAAACAAAAGCCCATATCGTTCTCCTTAAAAAAGATATTATTTATTAAGTATATCATAATTAGAAAATATAGTCAATAAAGTAAAGAAAAAAAGCAGGTCTCCCTTTTTGGGGAAATCTGCTTTTTATTTTATATGGTTAATTCCTTTGATACAAGCCCGTCAGATGTTGCCTTTAGGGTGATTTTGTCAGCGTTTTTCTTTAAAACAAGAAGTGCCTTGCCCTTATACACGCGGTGCGTTTTTTCGATGTATAGCTCCTCGGTAGTAAGCTCTCCGCTTGCAACGCCTATAATATCCGCACCCTCACAGCTAAAGGTGAGTGTATCGTTTGCCCATGTAGAGAGCGCACCGTTTGAGTCCTCTATTCTTACATCAACATATACAAGCTCATCGAGTGGCTTTTTTGCACCCCTTGGAATATAGCTTTTTTCGGGTATCAGGTTTATTTTCTTTGCCTTGCCCTCGGTAAGAATTTGGTGTGTGCCTATAATTTTGCCGTCCTTGATTGCTTTTGCGCTAATTCTTCCGGGCTGATATTTAACCTTAAATTTGTACACTCCATCCGCTGTTTTTGGCATTTTTCCTACAAGAGTGTCATTTATATAGAGCTCTACCTCGTCACAATCTGCAAAAACATAAGCCTCGGCTTCCTTGCCCTCGTATCCGTCAAAGCACCAGCTTTCATCACACTCATAAAAGCCCCAACCGCTGATAAAATACGGGGTTTCGGTCAAAGACGGGTGGCGCACGGCAATATACGGGTCACGTCTTAACTCCCATGCAATTTCACGATAGTAGGATTGTGGCTTACGCTCACCTATAATATCAATATCACCACAATTTGCTATGTGATAAGGGTATGAAAGGGAAAAATCTCCGCGCTTTTCGTTATATTCAACGTGGCCGATACCGGTCTCACCAAAGTAGTCCCATGCTGTCCAAACATAGTCACCTACAATTCTTGAATTACCTAGCAGCTGCTTAATTGTTGTGTATGCAGATAGCGGGAAGGTTTCGGTATTTATAATCACTCTTTCAGGAAATCTTATTAAATCCTTTTCAAGGCGGTATTCAAGATAGTTATATCCGACAATATCAACCGTATCGGCAGTAATGGCTGTCTTTTTTGCAAAATAGTCCATTTTTTCGGCAGGAAAATCGTTTTCCGCCTTTTCAATTTCATATTCCTCACTGTTGCTCCAAAGGCTGCAAAGGGCGTGGGTGAGCGGACGGGTATTATCAAGGCTTCTTATTTTGTTTGCGATATTGCGCGCAATCTGGTAGCCCCTGCCTCTGCCTGTTTTTTGAGGGATTTCATTACCCGTTGACCACATAACTATTGATGGATGGCACCTGTTTCTACGCACGATGATGTCTGTCCAATCAAGATAGTGGTCGGCAAAAAACATATGTGAATCGTTTTCGTTTTTGCCCTCTGTCCAATAGTCAAAAAGCTCGTCTATAACAAGCATACCAAGACGGTCACATGCCTCGTATAAATACGGGGACTGTGGATTGTGTGACAGGCGAATGGAGTTGAAGCCTGCTTCCTTTAATTTCGCTACTCGTCTATACTCGGTTTCAGGGTAAACTGAAGTGCCAAGTGCCCCTTGGTCGTGGTGGATACAGCCGCCACGAAGCTTTATGCTTTTTCCGTTTAAAATAAAACCTTTTTTTGAGTCAACATTTACTGTTCTAATACCAAAAATTGCCTCGTCTGTGTCAACCCTTTTGCCAACAGAAAGTGTTGTTTTAACGGTATAAACATTTGGGGTATCTATGTCCCAGATTTTTGCATTTTCCACCTCGAAATTAGCAAAAACATCTGTTGTGCCCTTGTCAAGAATCACGTGTTTTTTAGCCTTGGCACAAGGAGTCTTCTTATTTCCCTCGTAGATTTCAAAGTCAACTACCGCCACTACCTCATCTTCGGAGAAAATTCTTGCTTCAGCCGTTAAATACGCAGTTTTTCCCTCTATGCTTCTTGTTTTTACGAACGTGCCACATGGGTCGATATAGTAGTCGTTACATTCGCAGAGGTAAACGTCTCTATAAATGCCGGAGCCTGCATACCAGCGTGCATTTGGCTGGGCTTGGTTGTTTACACGAATCAGAATTTCATTTTCCTTATCATATCTTAAATATTTTGTGATGTCGCACCAAAAGCTGTTGTAGCCATATGCGTTTTGACAAGCGATATTGGAATTTATAAAAACCTCGGTAAGACCAAACGAGCCGTCACACATAAAGATGTATCTTTTGTTCTTCTTCGGCATAAAAGTCTTTATGTATTTGCCTGTTCCGCACTGAAAAAAACCGCCTGATTCAGCACTTGGCGCATTCTTCTCTCTCTTTTGAATTATTGAAAAATCAAACGGCAAATCAATTAGGTCATTTTCCTTATCAATATCGAGCCACGTGCTCCAATCCTTGCCATCGTTTAGGACAAATTTCCAGCCTTTATTAAAGTTCTTTTTAATCATAACTGCACCAACCTTTAGAGTTTATATACTAATTATATCAAAAAGAAATCATTTATACAAGAAAATTAAATCAATATAAACGAGATTTTTCTAAAAATTCCCCTTGACAAAACCGATTTTTGTATATATAATAGTTTTGTTATTGGGGATTTGTGTAAAGGTAGCACAGCAGACTCTGACTCTGTATGTCTGGGTTCGAATCCTAGATCCCCAGCCAAATCGAAAGGACACCAAACGGTGTCCTTTTTTATTTGTTTTGGCTGGGGATCTGTCTTCGAACCAGCTCCAAAATCGATTAACGATTTTGGATTGGGTGCGTAAGCGAGGCTAAAGCCTAAGTCTGCTTGCAAGCGAAAGGCTAGCCGAAGCTCATTTTCACGCAGGGAAAATGTATCCTAGCTTGGCTAATTTCATTTTCATTCGTAGTTACTTAGGAGGGTGTCTTTTTGTTTTATCTATGGCTTGGATATCTGTGTTCGAACCAGCTCCAAAATCGCTTGACGATTTTGGATTGGGTTCGTTCTTTTGCTCTAAGGCGTTCTCTGCTTGCAAGGATAAGCCGTGGGCAAAAGCCTCGCCTTTGGCGAGAATCCTAGCTTACACTTTGTCATTCTCGCACCATATTTCCTTAGGCGAGTGGCTTTTTTGTTGCTTGGCTAGCTTCACAAAAAGGATGCATCTGCATCCTTTTTCTATTTTCCTATTTTCCGTCTTTTCTCTTATAAAGCAAAGCTCCGATTATCATTATTACAGCAAAAACAATTAGGTAAAATAGCACGGGGAATGAGAATTTGCCCAATGCCTGTGCTTCTTGATATTTGGTTATTCCGTGGGCGTAAACCGCGACAAACACCATAAAGAGCGAGGCAATTATAGCAAGAATGGGCATTACGATGTTTTTTAACACATTTTTCTTGCCCTCTTTTACTATAAACATAATAAATATTGGAATATAAAGTGCGTAGATTGTTATAATCGGAAGCTCGGATGAATCGAAGCTGAAAATTCCGAAGATTGGATTTGTTAGGTTTGCTCCATAGAAATAGAAGAACCATGCCCCTGCAAAAAGGAGAGTAAGTGCGCCCGAGTTTGCAGGCATATTTGTTTGTGGGTCGATTTGTGCAAACGTTTGTGGCTTTGGCCCGTTGCCTCTTACGGAAAGTGAGTAAAGTGAGCGAGTATTTGCAAGCATAAGTCCATTTAATGTTCCAAGGCAAGAAACGACAATAAATGCATTGAGAATCACTCCACCAACATTACCGAAAAGATTCTTAAATGCAACGGTTGCACCATTTTTCATAAGCTCCTCAATAGGTGCGCCACCCGAAAGACCGATAAAATATGTTATATAAATCACCATTATAATAGCCGTTCCGATAACAAGCGCTCGTGGGAGATTCTTTTTAGGCTCCTTGAGCTCGGAATTTATTGATGTTGCAATTATCCAACCCTCATAAGCAAAGGCGGCTGCGCCAATTCCTGCAAAAACGCTATCGAAGCCGGCACCACCAAGTGCACCCTCTGCTCCCTTAAAGGCATCAATTGTATTGCCATTTATAAGACCTGCTATTGTTCCGACGATAACGATTATTCCAAGCGGAATTAATTTAACAACCGTTGCGCTAATCTGGAATTTTCCCGCGATTTTTGGGGATAGCACATTAACTGTATAAGCAAGGCAGAGATAAAATCCACCGAGAGCCATGCAAAGACCACCTGTAATATCGCTTGAGCCAAACAAAACAAGCGTGTATCTTGCAGAAACCCAAGCCAAAACCCCTGTCATTGCGGGGTAATAAATTGTGGTCAAAAACCAACCTATCATATATGCATAGCGCGTGCCAACAATCGACTCGGCATAGTCAACAACTCCATTAACTCTTGAATATTTCGTTCCAAAGTTGGCAAAGTTGAAGGCACAAATTATCATTATAATTCCACCGATTACCCAAGCTAGAATGCCAATTAGCATATTTCCACCTGTGTAATTTAAAATATCCTGCGCCTTAAAGAAAACACCCGAGCCGATAACTATACCAACTACCATACAAATGGCGGTAAATAGCCCATAGCGCTTTTTCATTTGGTTGTTATCCATATAATTCTCCTAAACTTATATACTGCTTATATTTTATCATACCCCAAAAGAAATGTAAATAATAATTTTATAAAAGGAAAACACGTGCCCCTACATAACGGACAGTCGGAGTTATTCCCCTACGATTCGGGAGGAGCAAGCCCCTCCCCTACATCTTTAATTAAACGATTGCACGGATGACCAATGGTCGCCACTACTATATTGATTTAGTCTGATTTGTTTTTTGTTGTGATTTCGGTTTTGCCCGTATCTGGCAAAGCTTCCAATAGAGGTTTCAGGACGGAGAAAAAATGCACGAGTGCGTAGTCGTCGCTGTACTGGCGTACAGCAGAGTAGCAATCGTGTATAGAAATCACAATAGGAAAACGCACACCAAATAGTGTGCGTTTTCTACATTAATAATTCATCATTGATAGAACGGACAGTCGAGAACATCTGTCCCTACATTGATAGAGTTGATTAGTTTTTTGTTGTGATTTCGGTTTTGCCCGTATCTGACAACCTCTACTCTCTAATGCCGAAGAGAAGCTCTCCATAATCAGGCATAGGCCAATATTCGCGAGCTGTTAGACGCTCTGCTTCATCACAGGTCTTTCTTAGCTCGTTCATTTTTGCAAGAACAACGCTTTCATAAGCCTTTGCCTTCTCGGCAGCATCCTTGATTTTGGACACGTCCTTGCGCTTTTCTTCAAGCTCAAGGGTTAGTTTATATGCTTCGGTGCAAAGAACTGAGAGCTTTTTGCCAACCTCAAATTCATAGCCTATATCAAAGTCAAGCTCGCGTTTTTCATTGACGGAGCGTGCCAAATCCTTAGTATATTTAGATATCGCAGGAATTATAAGCTTCTTTGCCATATCAATCATAGTGCGAGATTCAATATTTATAATCTTTGAATAGCTTTCGAGCAAGATTTCACATCTTGAATAAAGCTCCTTCTCGCTAAATACTTTATTTTTGGTATATAGCTCAATATTCTTTTCGTCAAGCAAATGAACGAGGGCATCAGGAGTTGATTTAAGGTTGGATAAGCCTCTCTTCTCCGCCTCTTTAATCCAAGCGTCATCGTATCCGTTGCCGTTAAAGAATATTCTCTTGTGCTCCTTGATTGTTTTCTTAATAAGCTCATCAAGTGCGCCGTTAAAGTCCTCGGCAATGCTTAAAACGTCGTAAAACTCGTTTAATACCTCGGTAACTGCTGTGTTGATTGCCGTGTTTGTGTCAGCAATTGATGCATTTGAGCCGAGCATACGGAATTCAAACTTATTACCTGTAAATGCAAATGGTGAGGTTCTATTTCTATCCGAGGTATCCTTTGGGAACTTTGGAAGAATATGAACGCCGACTCTCATTTTTTCCTTTTCTTTAGAGCCAAGCTTTACGCCCTTTTCAATAGCGTCAAGGATTTCTGTAAGCTCCTCACCAAGAAAGATAGAAATAACCGCTGGTGGTGCTTCGTTAGCGCCTAGACGGTGGTCATTACCTGCACTTGCAACTGAAATGCGTAAAACGTCTTGATAGTCATCAACAGCCTTGATAACAGCGCAAAGGAAAAGCAAGAATTGTGCGTTTTCACTTGGTGTTTCACCGGGCTCCAAGAGGTTCATACCCGTATTTGTAGAAAGTGACCAGTTATTGTGCTTACCGCTACCGTTAACACCGTCAAACGGCTTTTCGTGAAGTAAGCAAACAAGACCGTGCTTTCTTGCAACCTTTTGCATAAGCTCCATTGTTAATTGGTTATGGTCGGTTGCCAAATTTGTTGTTGTGAAGATAGGGGCAAGCTCGTGCTGAGCAGGTGCTGCCTCATTGTGCTCTGTTTTTGCAAAAACGCCGAGAGACCAAAGCTCGTGGTCTAAATCCTTCATAAAAGACTTAACCTGAGGCTTGATTGTTCCAAAATAGTGGTCGTCAAGCTCTTGTCCCTTTGGTGGCATTGAGCCGAAAAGGGTTCTGCCCGTATAAACTAAATCCGGACGCTTATTGTACGTTTCCTTATCAACTAGGAAATATTCTTGCTCAGGTCCGACAGTTGGCTTAACTGTTTTTATATCGTCGTGGCCAAAGAGCTTCAAAATTTTAATTGCGGCTTTGTTTAAAACCTCCATTGAGCGAAGGAGTGGGGTCTTTTTATCAAGTGCTTCTCCACCATATGAGCAGAACGCAGTAGGAATACAGAGTGCACCATCCTTAATAAATGCATAAGAGGACGGGTCCCAAGCGGTATAGCCTCTTGCCTCAAATGTTGCGCGAAGTCCACCTGACGGGAATGATGAGGCATCGCTCTCGCCCTTTACAAGCTCTTTACCAGAAAACTCCATAATAGCTGTGGAATTGTCAAGCGGGGATATAAAGCTATCGTGCTTTTCAGCAGTTATTCCTGTCATCGGCTGGAACCAATGCGTATAGTGAGTTGCACCCTTTTCGATTGCCCAATCCTTCATAGCATTTGCAATCTCGTTAGCAAGGGACAAATCAAGATGCTTTCCGTTTTGGATAGTATTTTGAATAGAATTATAAACGTCCTCTGGCAGACGCTCCTTCATAACCTGATCATTAAACACCATCGTGCCGAAAAAGTCTGTAACTGTTTTCATATAGCTCTCCCCTTTATATGCATAAAATATACGCAAAATATATATAAGATTATACATTTTTTTAATTTGTTTGTCAAGTGGCATATGTTGATAAAAAGCGTGCTTTTTTTCCATATTTTGTGTTTTTATATTAAAACACCTCTTGCAAATATATTTTATGTATGATATAATATTTGCGTGTTAATTTTCTAACAAGAGGTGATTTTATGAGATGCCCACATTGCGGATATGAGGATAGCAAGGTTATTGACTCTCGTCCCGTTGACGAAAATTCAAGTATTAAAAGGCGTAGAGAGTGTCTTAGCTGTGGCTCTCGCTTTACCACCTTTGAAATAATTGAAACTATTCAGCCAATGGTTGTTAAAAAGGATGGCTCACGCGAATATTTTGATAAGGGTAAATTACTTGTTGGAATTATCAAGGCTTGTCAAAAACGCCCTGTTAATGCAACACAAATTGCAAACAAGGTAGAGGCGGAGATTTTAAATTCTCTCCGCACAGAGATTTCATCAACCGAAATTGGCGAAATCACAATGAATGAGCTTATAAAAGCCGACGACGTTGCTTATATTAGATTTGCATCAATCTATAAGGACTTTTCAAACGTTGAAACGTTTTTAGAGGAGCTTAAAAAGATTTCAAAGTCAACAACAGAGGAAGCTTAATTTTCGGCACTCTTGCCGTTATTTACTGGAGAGATATGAACGTTTACGATTTTGATAGAACACTTTTCCCAGGCGATTCTTCAATACATTTTTGGGCGTTCGCTAAAAGCAAATACCCTAAAATATTGATTCACTCCCCTGGTAGTATATTAAAGCTGTTTTTTTACAATCTTAATATGTGCAACTGGGCACAGCTTATGGAAAAGTTCTTTAAATTTTTAAATTTTGTTCCTAATCCCGAAAAAACAATAGAAGAATTTTGGGATGCAAACGAGAGTAAAATTTTCCCTTGGTATGATGAAATCCGCAAGGAGGACGACATTATAATTTCCGCTTCGCCCGAATTTCTTATTGAGCCGATTGCCAAGCGCCTAGGTGTTAGATGTATCGCTACCGATATGGACATAAGTACCTATAAAATAAATGGTGTTGACTGCTCCGGCGAGGAAAAATTAAGACGCTTTTTAGTCGAATATCCAAATGAGGAAATAGAATGCTTTTATTCTGACTCCTATAATGACACGCCTCTTGCAAGATACGCAAAAAAGGCGTATATGATTACCAAAAAGGGTGAGATTGTCGACTGGGATTTTAAAAAGGGTGAGAAAAAATACAAGACAAAGAAAAACAAGACAAAAAAAGCCGACTGAATGTCGGCTTTTTCTATTTTTTTGAGGGATTTACAGATATTTTCTTGATAGCTCCTCAATATACTCGGCTAGGTCCCTTTCGTATATTAGGTGCTTATATTTTTCAATATATTTTTTAAGTGCTTCTCTGTTTATTTCCTTAGGTGCGCCACCAAGCTTACAAAGGAGATTTGATGAGAAGATTTTTTGAAGCGACTCTTGACCGATTTTTATACCCGTCAAGGAATGGTCGTCAAATGAATCAAGCGTTTCGTCAGTAGCAAGGAATCTATATATGCGGTCGCATAGCCAAATTCCCGCCTCAAGGTATACAGGGAAATCCATATCCGTGCCGAAAATTATCCTGTCTGCGTATTTATTAAAGAACTCGCGGTAGTAATCGGGGCGCTTGTCAAAATCAATATACATTTCACCGCCGGGGGTAATATCAACTGACAAATTTGGATACGTGTCAAAGAGTTTTTCTAATTTTTCGGGTACGCCCGACGAGAAAAAGAAGTGCGCCAAGCAAAGATTTAATTTAGGATGCTTTTTAAGTATGTTTTCAACCTGATTAAATAGCTCCTCAAAGCTTGGGAATTCACCATTACCATAAAACCATTTTTTCTCAATTCTTTCCTTGGTTGGCTCTGTCCAAAAGCATTCCGGATCGCGTGCGTGCATCAAGACGTAAGTGCCGTTTTTCTCCATTTCGTCAAATGCGCCATCAAAAATTTCACTATCAAGCGGATGACCGACGCGTACGTAGAGGTTAGGCTTTCCCTCTAGCATTTTTATACCGTCAAAGCCTATTTCCATAAGCTCGCTATGCTGGGTTTTTAAATCCATACCAACCATTTCGTCCGAGCTTGCAGGATAGCTAGGATAAATATATCCGCCATAGGAAAATGTATTTGGATTTGCAATTTTATAAAACGCGCAAATTATATTGTTACTAACGTCGCGTGACACAGGAATCGAGTTTCCCGACGGCAAAGGAGCAAGCGCGATATATTTAAGTCCGCAAGTTTTTCTATATTCCTCAAGCCCGTGCAAAAAGTCTATATTTTTTTCCTTGTCATACCATCTGTGCATATGAATATGACCGTCAATTACGTTTTCTAAATTTGGAAACGGTATATCTAAATATTTCCCCATAATAGCCTCGCTTTAATTATTATTTATAGTTAAATTTTATCACTACGCAATGTAAATTTCAAGAAATTATTGACACAAGAGGAAAAAAGTTTTATAATTAAATCGAAATATAGACGCATTGCTTGGGAAAGCGCGGTGAAATTCCGTCACAGCAGTCACTACGGTTAAAGTCCGAATGCCACCTCGCGTTTTTGGTGAAATTCCAATGGTAAAGTCGGTTTTGGGCATATGAAAACCGAAAGCCAAAGAGCCTTTTCCCTATGGAAAAGTGTTTTATTTTGCTCTTTGTCCTGCCCTTTTTTAGGCAGGATTTTTTATCTTATATTTCACAATGCCACAATGGGCTCGAGCCATTGTGCATTGAAAACCAAATTAGCGGCTATTTTCAAGGCTTTCTCATTTGACTTGCGCCAGCAAGCCTGCACTCGAAACCCATAAAACTATCTCGCTCATTTAATTTTTAATGTGCGAAGCAGTTTTAGGTAAGAAAATATTTTGTATAGCAAAAAAGCGAGCGTAGGTAATATTGGCATATTGCCAAGCGAGATTTTGAAGATAGACGGAATATTTACTAAATAAAACCACATTGGTTCGAGCCCATTGTGGCATAAGAAAGGAGAAAACAAATGAAAAAGGTATTATCAATCAGCATTGCTTGTCTTATTTTGGCAACCTCTCTGTTTTTTGTTATCGGTTGTGGTAACAAGGAGAGTGAAACCGAGCTCAATTTCACATTTGAGGTTGTACATCTTGACGGCACAACAAAGACGTTTGAAGTAAAAACGTACAAAACTCATCTTGGCGATGCACTAACTGAAAAGGGCTACATCTCAGGTTATCAAAGCCAATATGGTCTAACCGTTGAAACGGTTGACGGCGAAAAGCTTGATTGGAACACAAGTGGTGCTTATTGGGCGCTCTACATAAACGGCGAATATGCTCCAACCGGTGTTGATTCTACTAAAATAGTAGATGGCGCAACATATACGTTTAAAGCTGAAAAAATGTAAAATAAAAGGGACTCGCACGGCGACCTGCGATAAAGCAGGTCTGCCGAACGATGCTTGCCCTTACGGGCAAGTGATGTCGGCTTCGCCTAATGATGTAACCTACGGCAATGATGTTGTGCCTTCGGCACAGTGGGCAAGCATCACATCATTGCGACCAACGGGAGCAACATCATTACGAACGAAGTGAGTAACATCACTTTTGCGTAAGCAAAAACATCACTTATATTCCTTCCGAAAACAAAATATCGTATAACACACTA
>SVRK01000031.1 GCA_015064855.1 Oscillospiraceae bacterium
GATGAATTTAAAAAATTGTGGTTGGCTGATTACCCGAATGAAACAAAGTGGTATCACATTGAAGCAGTTGAAACTGAAGGTGGTCATCAAGCTGTTGTTATAAATGAAAGATTTGTTTTTCAAGTCAAAGGAAATTAAGAGTGAATTGATGTATCATTATTGGTCAAAATGCGAATATGAAATATTTATTGAAAAGGAAAATGATGGTCGCATATATCTTTTACCACATTGTGGCGGCAGAGAAAAAGATGTAGCTTTTCTTGATGTTACCGATGATACGAGTTTTGATTGGAAGGGTTTTGTGGAAATGCATATAAAGATGCAGATTTATGGTAACAAAGCAAAAATTGATATTTGGAATCAGATTGAATATAGATTTGATGAATTTATCGATTACTGTTGGGACGAGATACATAAAAGAAAATATCCACTAAAGAAAGGAAATGCAAATGAAATCTGAAATTGTACAAGATTTAATTTCTAACGAATCTAACAAAAAAAGAGAAGAACAATTATTATTAAAAAAACAGATTTTCAAAGCGTGGACAGGAATACTGCTCTCTAAAGGTCTAGTTAATTCCTCAAAATATACACAGATGTTGTCAGCTATTGAAAGAATGACTAAATAATTAGTGGTATGTATAAATGAAAGGAACCGTACATTGAGTAAAAATAAAAAACTTAACATTACTTTTCACAATCCCAATAACGAAAAAGACAGTCATCTTATAGCAGAGGATTTCATTTCCCGTGTAGCACAAAAAGTAGTCAAAAATTATGTGTTAAATCAAACTAAAGATAATAAAAAATGAGGGCGAAATAGGATGCTAAGAAAAGTAAAGAAGCGGTATTCGATAATCCGTGATAAAATTAAACATTTCAAATTTAAAAATAGTTACTCTAATAACATAGGCGAAGAAAATGACTATGATGATTTGGAGTTTGTTTGGGGTATAAAAAGTTGGGATGACACAACATCAACTGAAGCAACCCTTTATACAATGAACGATTTAGATATAGTTTATGACCGCAAAAGAAATGAATATATGCTTGGTATAGAAACTATATATTTGTTTGCTGATAGTAACAATGGTGAAATTAAATATTTGGAATATTTATTGGGAAAGTTTACAGAATTTGTGAGAGAAAACAATTATATCTCTCCTGATGAAAAATTTTGCTTACGCTGCATTGAAAGTGTGGAGCCGTGGCGAGCGAACACAATTTCTGAATTATACATAAGATTTAAGGTTTTCGTTCAAGGATATAAAGCCGTGATTTCCGAATTGTCATAAAACATATAGCACACAAAAATTCAAAAGTCTTGCTTTTAGTAGAGATACTAATTGCAAGGCTTATTTTTTGCAAATTTATAAAAACCTATTAACTACAGTCGCACAGAAACTTTTGTTTCCGTGTTATTTTTTTGCCTTTTTTAAAATTCTTGCCCCGTCAAAACGGCTTTTAAATCACATAAGGTGAAAGGATAAAATTTTTTAAAATTATTTTCGGAATTATACCCCTCAAAATAGCCTTTTTTGTACATTAAGTGAAAGGACGAAAAATTTTACAAACAAATTTAGCGAACACACCCGTCAAAACAGTATATTTTTGGCATAAGGTGAGAGGATATTTTTTTCATTGATTTTTACATAATTATGAATTTTTTTGAAAGACACCCGTCAAAACCTCATTTTTTATACATAAAGTGAAGGGGTATTTTTCAGAAACTTCAAATTTAAGTTAAATGAGTTTTAAAATAAATCCTTTCTTTACAAAGAAAGCTCGCAAGATAACGGCGATGCAGCATAAAACAGAAACAGACACATTCCAATATGTTCGAGCCGGACAATGAGTACGCCAAGACTCCGCAAGGACGAGCGAAAAATACTTACATTGTAAAAGAGGATTGCAACCTTGTGGCGATGACGGCATATTGACATAATGATACTTCTGCTAAGTCATAGTCCGAGCGTTAGAAGCGTCGCAGGCATTGATAGCAGTTCGGGCGGAATGCCGGAAAGGTGAAATTCCTATGGAGCAGTTTAGCAAATTGCCATCTGTTTTTATGAAATAAATAATCTGTATGAGAGTTGTTATGTAAGAATGAATTACATCATAAAATTATGAGAGGTGGTAGAAATGGATGAATATAAAGTTGAATTGTTTATAGCAAATGATGAAGAAGATATAAAACTTTCAGACTTCAACCTTAATGAAAATGAGCAATGGAGAAAAGATTTGGAAGTTCAGGCACTAAGCGAATATTACAATCGTAAAGTAAAAATTATAAATTAAAAAATTTGGAGCAAAAAATTTGATTTCAAAAAGCGGTTTTGCTAAAATTTATGTATAGAATAAATAGCTGCCGCATTGTTGGAAGGAGGATAACAGATGAAAGTAGCGGCAGCATATATAAGAGTTTCTACTGATGACCAGATAGAATTCAGTCCTGATAGTCAGTTAGAAAAAATCAAACTCTATGCAGAAAGAAATCAAATGTTATTGCCCAAAGAATTTATTTTTATGGACGAAGGTATAAGTGGCAGAAATACAAAAAAGCGAGCAGCCTTTAATACAATGATAGGTTTAGCAAAACGCAAACCCAAACCATTTGATGTAATATTGGTTTGGAAATATAGTAGATTTGCTCGTAACCGAGAAGATAGTGTTGTTTATAAATCTATGCTTCGTAAAGAGCTGAATATTGATGTTATTTCAATCAGCGAAGATGTCGGCGATGATAAAATGTCTATTCTTTTTGAAGCGATGATTGAAGCGATGGATGAATATTATAGCATCAACCTTGCCGAAGAAGTAAAAAGAGGTATGACAGAAAAAGCAAAAAGAGGTGGTGTGCTTTCTATTGCCGGATATGGTTACAAGGTTGTAAATGGCGAATTTGTTATCGTGCCGGAAGAAGCTGAAATCATAAAAAAAGTTTTTAGTGATTATGTCAACGGCAAAGGATTATTAACCATTGCAAAGTCTTTGAATGCTATGGGAATAAAAACGCACAGAGGCAATCAAATAGAAAACAGAACTGTTGAATATTGGCTTAACAACCCTGTTTACATAGGCAAAACAAGATGGAACCCTGACGGAAAGTTATCAAGAAATTATACGGCAACAACGGCAATTATAAGTGATGCACCGCATCAAGCGATAATTGATATGGATACTTGGGAAAAGGCTCAGGAGAAAATGAAAATGCAAAAAGCTAAATTCAGAAAGTATTTCAATTCTGACCGCAAAGATTTATCCCATTGGCTAACGGGAATTGTAAGATGCGAAAAATGTGGTGCAGTATTATCAAATCAAGGTGGCTTCTTCGGATGCTCAAACAGAAGCAGAGGTACTTGCAAGGGTGTTGGATATATAAAAACAGACAAGTTAGATAAAATTATTTTAGATACTTTATCTGATGCAATGCTTCCAAATGTAAAACTTGCATTTGCCGAGCCTGAAATTTTTGAGCCTGAAAAGTCAGAAGATGAAAGCTTGATTATAGAAACTCAAATACAACGACTTGAAATCCGTTTGGAGCGTGTAAAATTAGCTTACGAGGATGGTATTGATACACTTGACGAATACAAGAAAAACAAAAAAAGCCTTCTTGATGAAATTGCTAATTTGAAAGCTATGATGAAGCAAAAGAAAGCAGAAGAACCACAGAAAGAGATTGCAAAAATAGACAAAAATGAAATTCGCAGACTGACAGAGGTTTTAAAAGACGAAAATGTAAGCAATGTTGAAAAGAACAATATGGCAAGAACAATTTTCAAAGAAATTGTCAAAGGCGGAAAAGACGGAAAAACGATAAAATGCGTGTTTTGGAAGTGATTTTTACTCAAACATTTACCATCCGCACCGCCGTACTGACTTATGATGTAATTGGCCAGGGTGGGGTTAGGGCGTTTAATGTTAATGGGAAATTGTAATTTTTTTTCATATTGCCACATAGATGTTCATGCCTCCTTTAATTTTCCCAGGGCCATGGGCAATTGACCCAAGACCAATCTGTAGTTGACGTGACCTCGGCGGGAGTAAGCGGGCCAAAGTTTTCTTTATAGTATTGACGAAGCTCTGCAAGCTGGGGCGTAATTCTATGATACTCTTGCAGGGCTTTTCGGTTGTCCGGGTGGGTGTCCAAAAACAAAACCAAATCATTTTGCGCAAAGGACAGCGCCATGATTTGTCGTAGAACACGCTCTCTGTTTTTTTCAAATACAGTCATATTTACTTTCCTCCTAATCAATTATGGGACCATAAACCGATATCGGCAAGTCCAATTCAGGAAAAATGGTGCCGCGTTCTAATCCTTCTTCGGGTGTATAAATTTCTCCAAATGTTTGGATTGGGACAAAGGCATAGCCAACTCTTGGCCGTGCTTGTAACATATCATCCATTTTGTACTCTCCTTTTAAAGAATTTAGTGGGTTTATCTGATTCCATTTTATGCATAACAAGTCGAAAAGGTGAGAAAAAAGACTGTAGCAATCTGATGGTAACATCAGTTTACTACAGTCTTTTGCTATAAACAGTATTTTTACAGTAAGGTCATTTGCTGGCCCGGAGCATCTTCCTCTTTTAAATAGGCGCCTCGCGCCGGCAGGTTACGGGTTCGGTAGTAGTCAAAATCGGTGAAGGTTACTTCATCTAAAGTACATATTTTTGCCAAAATACTGCCTTTTTTTGGTGTGAGCACTTGTACGCCCTGTGAGCTGCGAGTTGCTTTAGTAGGAATTTTAGCAGTATCAAATACTAATATTTTATTAATATCACTTATAGCAATTAATTCTGTATCGTGCATAAGGAAACGCATGTCGGCAATAGGGGATTTTTCGTAGAACGCATTAGCCAATTTTTTGCGGTTTGTTTTAGTTTCATAGCTAGCCAGGGGCACTTTTGCAATTTTTCCATTTTCAAAGGCAAATAGCATAAAACCCTCATACCTAGCTGTAACGGCCATATATAAAATCTTTTCATTCTGCTCCATTCCCAACAGGTTGGGTAAATATTCGCCTAACGCGCTTGCCTTTGTATCTGGGAGATCATATACTTTCATCTTATAACATGTTTGTTTGTTGCTGAAGAATAGGAGTTCATCCTTGTTGGTGGCATCCCATTCACATAGCATCTTGTCATCTTCTTTTAGCTTTTGATCAGAACCGGCACGAAGAGAAACAAGGGTAATTTTCTTCAGATAATTCTGTTCCGTTAAAAATAATTTAACATTGTAATCTTCTATAAAGGTTTCGGGTTCGGGTAGGGTTGCCTCTTCTCCTTGAATAATCTCTGTGCAACGTTCCTTGCCGTATTTCTTCATTAAATTCGTTAACTCAGCAATAATCAGCTTTTTCATAGCTAAGTTACTGGCCAAAGTGGTTTGGATATTGGCAATTTCGTTTTTTAACAGATCAATATCCTCTAATCGTTTAAGGATATACTCCTTGTTTAAGTGGCGCAATTTAATTTCTGCAATAAATTCGGCCTGGATGCTGTCAATGGCAAAGCCCATCATTAAATTGGGAACAACTTCAGCCTCTGTTTTGGTTTCGCGAATGATTTTAACGGCTTTGTCAATATCCATTAAAATTTTTTCCAGACCAAGCAATAAATGCAGTCGATGAGATTTTTTATCCAGGTCATATTCTAAACGACGGCGGATACAGTTTAGACGAAAATCCGTCCATTCCTTTAAAATTTCACGAATTCCCATGACCTTTGGCTTACCATCAATCAAAATATTAAAATTACAACTAAAAGAATCTTCAAGTGGGGTTTGACGGAACAGGCGGAGCATTAGCTTATCTGGGTCAGTACCACGTTTTAAATCTAACGTGAGCTTTAAGCCAGATAAATCAGTTTCATCACGCAAGTCAGAGATTTCACGAATTTTTCCCTGCTTAACCAGTTCAATAATTTTATCCATAATGACTTCTACGGTTGTGGTATAGGGAATTTCGTAAATTTCAATACAGTTATTTTTTTTATCATAGCGATATTTAGAACGGAGTTTAAAGCTACCGCGACCGGTTTGATAGATTTCCCGGATTCCATCAGCATTGTATATGAGCTGGCCACCGGTTGAAAAATCTGGTGCAATCAGTGTATCAACAAGGTCGCAATCTGTGTCTTTTAAATAGGCAATTGTTGTTTTACATACTTCGTTTAAATTAAAGGAACAAATGTTGGATGCCATGCCGACAGCAATACCTTGGTTAGGATTTACCAAGATGTTTGGAAACGCGGTGGGGAGCAAAACCGGTTCCTTAAGCTCTCCATCATAATTATCTACAAAATCTACAGTATTTTTATCAATATCCCCAAAAATATCTGTGCAGATGGAATCTAATTTTACCTCGGTATATCGAGGGGCTGCAAAAGCCATATCCCGCGATTGTTGTTTACCAAAGTTACCTTTAGAATCAACAAAGGGATGGAGCAGGGCGCCGTTGCCACGAGTTAGACGAACCATAGTTTCGTAAATAGCCATATCCCCATGTGGATTCAGTTTCATTGTTTGCCCCACAACGTTAGATGACTTTGTTCGTGGGCCATTGATTAGATTCATTTTATACATGGTGTATAGCAGTTTACGATGAGCCGGTTTAAATCCGTCAATTTCCGGAATGGCACGGGAAATAATAACGCTCATAGCATAGGGCATATAGTTTGTTTCTAATGCTTGCGTAATGTTTTGTTCAATGTAATTTTCCTGCTGCATGGATTTCTCCTTTGTCATAATATGGTTTCATATTTTACATGTAAATTATTTATTTTTCTCCAATTAAATCACGAATCACTTTAGAAACAATCAACAATCCTGCCGCCGGTGGAACAAAGGAAACACTCCCCGGAGATTGACGTTTATCAGTCATGTCAGTTAAGTAAGCTGTATCCGGTTTAAGTGGCATCTCAGGGGAATACACAACGGTTAAATTTTTTAACCCGCGTTTTTTTAGTTCTGTTCGCATAACACGACAAAGAGGGCAAACGGAGGTTTTAAATAAATCTGTAATTTCTAAAAGTTCAGGATGAAGTTTGTTACCGGTCCCCATACAGCTAATAACGGGAATATGCAGCTCTTTTGCATTCATAATAATATCAATTTTTGCGGTTACAGTATCAATAGCGTCTATAATATAATCGAAATCAGCTGTAATTATATTTTCAGTAGAAGGTAAATAAAATACATTATGTACCGTTACCTTGCATTCAGGATTAATTATGGCAAGTCGTTTGCGGGTGGCCTCTGTTTTATAGAGTCCAATCGTTTCCGAGGTAGCAATAATTTGCCGATTAATATTAGATGGGTTTATTTTATCATTATCAACTAAGGTTATATTTCCCACACCACAACGGCACAAAGCCTCTGCTACAGAAGCACCGACACCGCCAAGACCAAACAGAAGAATATGAGAACGGCGGAGTTTATCCATCGCATCTTCACCTAATAACATGTATGTTCGAGAAAACTGTTCGGTCAAAATACCCCGCCTTTCTTATTAATAAAGAAGACTATAATAAGCCTTTATACATATTTTACCCCTGATTTTACTTTTTGTCAAATCTAATATAAAAAAATATAAAAAAGTTATGTATATAAAGAAAACAAGAGCAAAGTAGAGAAAATTTAGAATAAATTAAAATAATAACAATATTTAAGAAATTTTGCACTTGCAAAAAGTGTCGAATGATTGTATACTAAATAAGTCGCCTATGAGCGAGTAAATGCTGAAAAGGTGGCATTCGAACCTTGAAAATTGAACAGAGCAGGCTCTAAATAAATTACTTTGAGTAATTTTGGATAATGAGAAGAAGTCAGTGAAGACTGGCTGGGATTTTAAGTTCTTGCGTAAGCGAGAAGTT
>SVRK01000015.1 GCA_015064855.1 Oscillospiraceae bacterium
TTTTATTCCCCAAGCTTACTTCGTTAACAGCTTGGGGGCCCCGAGATTTTCCTTCTTGGTTTCCTTCTTCTGTTCTCGCCATTTGCTGGGATTTCTTTCTAAGCATCAAACCCTCTTAGAAGGTTCTATTTTAGGCTCTGTGCTACTTCCTTTCACACAGTGCCTTGCTATTATATCAAACCACTTACCGTTTGTCAATACCTTTTTTGAAAGTTTTTTTGAATTTTTTTAATTTTTTTATTATTTTGTCTTTTTTGTAATAGATATATGTATTTTTCTACTTATTTTATTAAATACTATACTATATTTAAAGGAGCAAAACATATGGCTACTGTACTGATTAGGACTGTAATTATATATATTGTTTTCGTTTTTGCAATCAGATTGCTTGGCAAAAGACAGATTGGAGAGCTTGAGCTTTCCGAGCTTGTGGTGACTTTTATGCTTTCAGAGTTAGCAACCGTACCTATACAGGATTCTTCTATTCCATTATCATATGCTTTTATCCCATTAGTGATACTGATTTCTTTTGAAGTTATCTCTTCGTTTTTAGTAACAAAATCCAAAACTGTAAAAAAGGCGATTGTAGGGAATCCAAGCTACCTTATAACAAAGGGTGTTTTAAATCAAGACGAGCTTTCAAGGCTACGAATGAGCATTTCGGAGCTACTTGGAGAATTACGCCTTAAAAACGTAGGTGATATTTCAGAGGTTGAGTATGCCATTTTAGAGGAAAACGGGAAGTTGTCGGTTTTTCAAAAAACAGACTCATCATCTGTTGCACACGCGTTAATTATTGACGGAAATATTAATGAAAGCAATTTAAAAATCGCAGGAAAAAGCGAGAAATGGCTAAACAAGTGTATAAACAAGCACAATTTACAGCTAGAAACGATATTTTTACTCACTTGCGACGATAATGATACTATAAATATTATATTAAAGGAAGAAAAATGAAATCAATTTTGTTTGCTTCGGGAGCTATTATTGTATTAATTATGCTTGTAATAGCAAATGGATTTTATATTTCAAGCGCAACCACGAAGCTTGAAGAAATGTCAAAGGAGTTAACTCCCAACAATGAATCCGCGATTTTAGAGATTTCTGATTTTTGGAAAAAGAAAGAGGGGCTGATATGCATTTCGGTTTCTCATAATGACGTTGACGAATTAAATATTGCCATCGAGGTTTTGCTTGAAAAAGCAAAAAACGGCGAGAGTGATGGTTTTTATGAATATAAGGCGCGACTTTTAAATTCTATTATCGAAATACGTAATAAGGAACGCCTTCATATACACAATATCGTATAAAAAAGAGCCACAGGGTGGCTCTTTTTAGTTATTTAGTTTCAAATTTCTCATCATTTGAAAGAACCTTTATAAGTCCTTTTTCGATAAGCTCTTGACTCTTTTCGTATGGATACAAGGATTTGTAATCAACCTCTTGCGCTTTTGGATTTTTCTCCATTTGATAGTTACTCATAACGAGGTCGATTATTTCTTTTGCACGTCTAACGTTTAGTCCCGCCTTGATTTTAAGAAGTGTTGGAACGTCTGCAAAGAGCTTATTATCAATAGCCTCGTGACGATATTTTGATTTATCTATCGAATTTGGATCAACAGCGCAGTATAGAAGGATTGTCTTACCGCGTAGCTTAATTTTAAAGAACGGATTTCTGCCCTTGTTGAAGGTTTCAAACTTCCAACTAAATCTGGATTTAACACCCTTGAAGGACATAATATAATTCTTCAGCTCGCTATAATAATCTTTTACGACATCCTCACTTTGAACAAGGTTTGCCTCAAATGAACGGCTATATCTTATGTCAAGCTGATTACCATCATTATCTAGATAAGCAAGAATCGAGGATTCTTCCTTTGGAAGCTCTATGTTGATTGTTTCCTCTTCCGTTTCGAGAATTTCAACATCAGGAGCTTGTGCTGCTTCTTCTATTCTTTCCTCAATTATCTCTTCGTAAAGAACAGGCGGATTTTTCTTTACAGCCTTTTCAACAATTGGTATGTCAACTACATTTTCAGCAACCGAATTTTCAACAAGAATCACCTTTGGAATAATCGGCGATACGGGTTCTTCGGTTTCTTCAATATCAATTCCAACCACAGGCTCGCGTTTTTCCGCTACTTTTTCATTTTTGCCTGTGCCGTATATTTCATCATAGTTTTCAACCTTTATTTCAAACATATAAAGAATATTAGTATTTGTTAAAATAAAGAATCTTGTGCGGGTTTTATCCTCGTTTTCGTTCATCAAAATAGGTGCGCCTATTGTATCACGAATTTCGAGCATTTCCCTAAAGGTTTCAACGTAAAGCGGCTGATAGCCTGTTGTATCAAGCTCATTAACAATCTTTTGAATATAAGATTTATATGCAGAAACAATTCTCTTTACTTTTATTGAATAGTTAATGTCATGGTTTCTGGATTTGAAGACAAACACAACAAGTGCTATTATAACTATAAGCTCTAACAAGCCTGAAATTATTGCAGAGCCCATAAAAATGTTTTGGTTTGCGTTGTCCTTATATGCCAAAACCTTACTGTCCTCTGAATCTATGCTTGTTTTTGTATCAATCTTAAAGGTTTGGGCTGCTAATGGAATATTAAGAGAAATAAAGTATGTATTTTCCGTGCTTTCTTCAAATTTCTTACTGTTACCTGTAACGTCAATCTGCATTCTAACATCTAATGACGCTTTTGTGTTTTTAAGATCGTACGTAGCTATAAAATCTTTTGCGAATTTATTGTACCCGGGATAATCAAGCGATATTGACTTATCAATTTCAAGTCGCTTATTACTGCTTTGAGTCCCTGTTTTTTCTTCAATTAAATTGTGCGGCTTAGAGATTAAAAGTCCGTTATTTTGGTCTCTAATCTCAAGAAGCGCATCTACCTTATATTTATACGCATATTCTACGTCTTGAGTGTCCATATTGAGCTCATAATCAAAGAACACAGTCATGCCCTTTACAAGCTCTGAAACGTAGGATTGACCTCCCTCAAGAATGGAATTATCATAGAAATCATCATTTTCGAGGATAACATAGTATTCAGCCGTTCCGTTTTCGCTATATTCAACATAATGGCTCTTGTTAAGCTGATAATATGTAAATAGCGATAAAATAATATCAAGTGCCAAAACAATGGCAATAATGGATTGAATAATAATCCAAGTACGACGATTTCTTATATAATCCTGTCGTTTTTTCTTTTCAGCCTCTGACATACTGTCCTCCTCTCTTATTTCTATCTTTCAAATAGGCTCCTTATAAAGAGCGTGGGATAACCGATATACGATATTTTAAACCTTGTAAGTCCTATTATGTCACCATCGGTTCTGTATCCCGTGTCGAGCGAGTCGTTTGCATCGCCCTTTGTGTAGTATCTTGTGACACCATTAATACGCTGAATATCCACAACTCTATGTATAACAGCGACCTTATCCTTTTCAAAGACAATTACTTGTCCCTTGCCGATTTGTTGGTCTTCATACCTTTCGTAAACTATTGCATCGCCCTTGTTAATTTCTCCCGTCATACTTTCCGAGCCGATAACAAGTGCGCCAAACCTAAATTTACATGAAATAAGCATTACTATTGAAATCATAAGTATAGCGACAGCAGCATATCCCACAAATCGCCAGCCACTCTTTTTCTTAACAGCCTTTTGTGGCCTTTTCTCAAATACCGTCTTTATAAACAAGTATAAAGCAATTGGAGTTAAAATGTTTATAAGAGCTAAAATTACATCAGGAATATTAGCAACTATTGTAAAAACGTACATATATAGAGATATTACCAAGCGATACGGAATGATCGAAATTAAACCATATCTTTTTGATAAATAATGATATAATACGTTACTTACTATTGCGGGAAAAAGCGTCATTCCTATCATATCCATAAACTCATTAAAGCTGTTTACCTGCCATAGATTTGAAACAATCAACAGCTCCGCAAGTACTGAAATTAGATATGAAAAAACAAAGGTAAGTCTTTTTTCCTCGGCTAAAAGCGCCCTTCTTATGATTTCGACAGAAATGATTATTGTCGTTGTTGGTAAAATGAATTTTAAAAACGAATCAATGCTATATCCCAAATATTTATAGTATCCAAAATAGATACCGAGTAAATAGTTAAGCATTAAATAAAGGAGCGAGGAAACCGCCATAATAAGCGTGACCTGTCCCTTATTTATAGACAAAATGCCTCGTTTTTTTAGCAAAAATAAGGTTAATACCATAGCAGGCAATAGTAAAATTGCAGCAATAATCCTACTACTGCCTGTACCAGGTACTAAAAAAGTAATAAGGAGGGCACAAAAAATTCCTATGGAAAGAAAATATGATTTTCTTGTATCAGGGGTCAATTAAGAGCCCTCCTTCCCTTCAATAAGTCTTTATTAAAAGCTTATGCGTTGACTGCTTCCGCCTTTAACTCAACGATGAATGAACCACTTACGGATTCAGCAGGTGTTTCCTTTAATGAAACAGTAACGGTAATTGTTGCATCACCACCAGCTGCTAAAGGTTGTGCTGCGTCCCAATCAGTTTCAATATTGAAAATGCTGGTATCACCAACGGAAACTGCACATGCAGTTACACTAATTGTGGCATCAAGGTCACCATCGTTTTTAATAACGTAAGTGAATGAAGCTGAATCACCCTTACCACTTAAGTTATTAGCGGTGAATGAAGCCTTGTTGTCGTCATTTACGTTTACAGCCGCTGTGTTGCCAGCATCATTAGCTGTTGCTGAATCAAAATAGATGTCTTGCTTAAACGCAGAATCAGGATTAACATCAGCCTTACCTGTGATATCAAGGACGGTGGAAACTGCTGCAAAACCAACGCCAAGTACCATAACAGCAACGAGCAAGAACGCGATAACGATACTTCTTTTTGCCTTCATCTTGGATTCCTCCTTCTTAGACTCATATAAATTACGATACACGTGTGTATATACGCACGTTATATGGTAAGGCAATTTTATCACCTTTTGGAGAAAATTTCAAGAGTTTTTCAACAATTTTATTCACATATAGTATAATTTTTTAATTTCAGGTGCATTTTATTCATATTTGGCAGTGGTAAAGCCTATCATTAGACCTTACCACTACCCATATGAGTCTTGAATCAAAGAGTTATGCGTTTACTGCCTCTGCCTTTAATTCAACGATGAATGAACCACTTACGGATTCAGAAGGTGTTTCCTTTAGTGAAACGGTAACAGTGATGGTTGCATCACCACCGGCTGCTAAAGGCTGTGCTGCATCCCAGTCAGTTTCAATATTAAAAATACTGGTATCACCAACAGAAACTGAACAAGCAGTTACACTGATTGTAGCATCAAGGTCACCATCATTCTTGATAACATATGTAAATGTTGCACTATCACCCTTACCGCTAAGGTTATTAGCAGTAAATGATGCCTTGTTGTCGTCATTTACGTTTACAGCCGCTGTGTTGCCGGCTTCGTTAGCTGTTGCTGAATCAAAATAGATATCTTGCTTAAAAGCAGAATCAGGATTAACGTCAGCTTTACCTGTAATATCAAGTGTTGTTGATACTGCAGCAAAACCAACACCAAGCAACATAACAGCCACGAGTAAGAACGCGATAACTACACTTCTTTTTGCTTTCATCTTGGATTCCTCCTTCTTAGACTCATATAAAATACAGGCGTTTGTGCGCCTGTATTTTATATGGTATATCACATTATAGCACTTTAGAAAATTATTTTCATATTTATTCTCAATATGAATAAAAAATACAAGGGTAGTCGATAAGTAACTTTTTGTTGATTTTGTCCACATTTTTAGAAATAAAAAGGTAGGGCTCTTTACTACCCTACCTAAATTTATTTGTTTTCAGCCAAGCTTTTAAGAAGTGCAATTTCGCGTGCGTAACCGTCAAGCTCGTTTGGCGTTTCCAAAATTATCGGCAATTTAGCGACAACGGGATGCGTAATTACATTAACTATACCATCAATCGTTAGATGTCCCTCGCCGATTTTCTCGTGTCTGTCCTTATGTGCGCCAAGTGGATTTTTCGAGTCATTTAAATGAATTGCCTTTAGTCTATCAAGACCTATGATTTTGTCAAACTCCTCCAGGATACTATAAAAATTGTTTGTAACGTCGTATCCTCCGTCATTTATGTGGCAGGTATCAAGACAGACGCCAACCCTTGCTTTGTTTTCGGTTTTTTCGATAATCTCGGCAATTTCCTCAAAGGTTTTGCCAATTTCCGAGCCCTTACCAGCCATTGTTTCGATAAGCGCCATTGTTTTTTCGCTCTTATCAAGAATAGAGTTTAAGGTATCAGCAGTTTTGGCAATGCCGATTTCCACTCCTTGTTGTACGTGTGAGCCAGGATGGAAATTATAAAGTGCCCCAGGAATTTTATCAAGGAGCTTCATATCCTCCGCCATAGTGCGTTTTGTGTATTCTCTTATACCATCGTCAGCGGCACAAGGGTTAAATGTATATGGTGCATGAGCGACAATGGGTGCGAAATTATTTTCTTCCATTATTTTAATTAGTCCTTGAATATCGCTATCCGATGGAACCTTTACTGAGCCACCACGAGGGTTTCTAGTAAAGAATTGGAAGGTGTTAGCACCAATTGATAAGGCTTCCTTTCCCATATGCTCATATCCTTTAGATACTGACAAATGACAGCCTAAATTTAGTTTCATTTTGTTTTTCCTCATTTTCGCAGCATTGAAACAAAATCTCCTCCATCAAAAGAGTTGACTCCTCCTTTTAAAAGAGGCTAAAATGCCTTTTATATATTTATTTTGCTCTACCCTGTGTCCGATTTTCGACACTAAATTACAAAATCAAATTCAAAATCGTACATAGAAACGGTATCACCGTCTTGGCAACCTGCTTCTCTTAATTTGTCAATCACGCCACTTTTAAGAAGCACTCTTTGGAAGAACATAAGCGACTCTCTATCCTCAAAGTTAACTTGTCCAACAAGATTATATAGCCACTCGCCCTCGACAATGTAAGCTCCGCTAGAGTCCTTGGTAATTGTAACCGCGTGGTCATCCTCCTCGTTGTACATTGCGTCTTCCTGTGTATATTCTGCCTCATAGATTGTAAGAGGGGGTAGCTCGTCAAGCATTTTTGCAATTTTATCGACAAGTAGCTCGGTGTTTTCACCTGTATATGCTGAAATATAGATTAAATCCCAGCCGTTTTCCTCAACAAATCTTTCAAACGCAGGCACATCAACAACCTCTCTATCAAGCGAGTCCATTTTATTTGCAACAATTATACGAGGCCTTTGGGCAAGCTCAGGGGAAAACTTTTTTAATTCCTCGTCGATTGTCACAATATCGTCAATCGGGCTTCTTCCCTCAATACAGGAAATATCAACAACCTGAACCAAAAGTCTACATCTTTCAATGTGACGTAGGAATGCGTGACCAAGTCCTGCTCCCTCTGAAGCACCCTCGATAAGACCGGGAATATCTGCCATAACAAAGCCGTATCCCTCTCTTATATTAACTACACCCAAGTTTGGAGAGAGAGTTGTGAAGTGATAGTCAGCTATTTTTGGATTTGCATCACTAACAGCAGCCAATAGCGAGGATTTACCTGCACTTGGAAGCCCTACAAGTCCTACGTCTGCAAGCATTTTCAGTTCAAGCGTGAGCTCCCATTCCTGACCCTTTGTGCCGCTTTTTGCAAACATAGGAATTTGTCTTGTTGGGGTTGCAAAATGCTTATTTCCCCAACCGCCTCTGCCACCCTTGGCGCATATCCAGTCCTCGCACGAGGACATATCCTTTAAAATTTTACCTGTTTTGTCGTCTTTAATAAGAGTTCCCTCGGGAACCTTAATTATAATATCCTCGCCATTTTTACCGTGGAATTTAGCACCCTTGCCATCTCCACCATTTTCAGCGACAAATTTTCTTTTATATCTAAAGGAAAGAAGCGTATTTGTGCCCTTATCTATTTGGAAAATAACGTTTCCACCGTGACCGCCGTCACCGCCATCGGGTCCTCCCTTGGCAACGTACTTTTCACGTCTGAACGAAACACATCCGTTGCCACCGTTTCCCGCCTTTACGTAAATTTTAACCTTATCTATAAACATTTTTAAACTCTATCCTCGTCATCGTCGGGTGCGTCGTCATCATCCTCAAAGCCATCCTTGATTTTGACTTCCTGTGTAACTGACATATCCCCTACCATTTTTCTCTTTTTCTTTGGCTTTGCAAGACGAATTCTGCTCTTTTCGGAAACGAGATCGTACTCATCGTCATCGGAAAGCTGAATATCAATACTTGCACGTGATAAATCGTTGCCGATTTCCTTTACTGTATGTCCTTCTCTTTCTATTTTAATATAAGCAAATGAAAGAGCCATACAAATAATGCTTAAAAGCATAATTTTCGTGTCCGCCCAAACGTTGGCAAAAAGACCTGTAGCAAAAATACCACAAAGAGCGCAGAAGCCCGCAGAGCAATAAATTTCTCTTTTTCTTGATGCCTCCTTTGCACAATAAGAAAACACAAGACGTGCAAACATAATAGCGCACACAGCAAGTGCGATAAACACAACTATTCCATATTCAAGAAGAATCTGCACAAGGAAGCTATCGTGTTCAACACCAAGTCCGCCTGCACCCTTTCCAAAAGGAGAATCAAGCCATGTCAAAAGTCCATCCTTTAGTTGGTTCATCTTATCTTTAGGATCGAATTCTCGTAAAAAGTCGAACGTTCTTAAGAATCTTAAAACATATTCGTTGTTACGGAAGCCAAAGAAAAGGCCAATCGGTGTTACAACAGCAAGAAATGCCAAATATATGAAGTTCCTATTATATACAATTAATAGAAGTAAAACCGCAACCAAAATTCCTATAAATGCAGACTTTGAGCGAGCAACCAGTAAGCCCATTGACAAAACGACCGCTATTAAGAAGCCGCCAAGCTTCGACGTGTCCTTTCTCTCCGCAAAAATATGAACTAGTGCAAACGGTATTGCTATAACCATATATTGCGAGAAGGAATTATAGGTTGAAAAGACAGAATTTACAGTTGACTCATACATTGAAAAGTCGCCAATTTCCGGAAAATAAACCGAAAGTGTTCCCAAAATTGCTTGTATAATTCCTATTGTTGCCGCTATAAATGCAGATGATGTAAGGGCAAATATGCATTTTTTAAACCAATCCTTGGATCTTATTAAATTAGCAATCAAAAAATAAGACACAAGAATTGTCACGTTCATAGATATTATTGGAAGTGAATTTAACGGATTTTGATAATCTATTCCAAAAGCAATCATTATGAGTATTGCAAACGCTGGCCAAATATCAAAATATTCAAATGTAATTACTCTTTTATGAAGAATAATTTTCACAATGTAGGCAATTAAAACGTAGATTATGGCAACCTCTGTCACCAAAATATTTACAAACGGAAGCGTAAAGATAATGAGAATAACGCCGATTTCAGGTGTTCTGAAAATAACGTATGCAAATATAATCAATGAGAGAGCAAAAAGCACATACTCTGGCTTCTTTATAAAATATGAAAGCGCTCCGAGAGCCGAACCAATAATCAGAGAAATACCTGTGCTTAAAAAGCGTGATTTATATGCACAGTTTTTGATATTCTCACTATCCACACCCAAAAAGCCAAACGTTATTATTGAAAATATTTTAATTGAAAGAATTGCACTTGCAAGACTTCTTCTTATAAATACCATAGGAAATGAAAGGATTATAAGAATTGCAGGCAAAATGAACATTTTATGTGTAACTGTAAAATTACCAAGAGTCAAAACTCCAAAATAATTTAATAAAAACATAGTAAGCGTAACCACGCCCATTGAAAGAAATGCCGAGGCATAGCTGGAAACGGATATTCTTAAAAAGAAATGGTATATTGGAGGTACGATTTTTGCAAAAATATTGTTCTCAAGCATTTTTGCAAGACGATATTTTCGTTTTGTATTCGATCTTTTTATTCTCGCATCTCGCGTTTTTTCAGCACGCCTTGTTTTACTTTTTTCCTCGCTTGTATTACCAAGGAATCTGTCATTCACATTTTCATAACTCGTGAAAAATTTCCCTATTGGGCTTTTTCCAAGTGTTTTGAAGCACCAGCTACTGAATTTATCAAGAGCTGAACGCTTTCTTCGCTTATTTTCCATTTAAATCACCTCCTCGGTGCTGTCGTTGTTATCTTTTTTCATTAATATATTTATTATATAAGTCGGGACGACGCTCTTTTGTCAATTCCAATGATTTTTCAAGCCGCCATCTATCTATATTTTCGTGGTGTCCGGAAAGTAGCACCTCGGGCACGTCCTTACCACGGAAGGTGCGCGGACGTGTGTACTGCGGATACTCTAAAAGTCCGGAGGCTATGCTTTCCTTTTCATAGCATTCCTTGTCGGAAAGGACACCCGGTACAAGTCTTGAAACCGCATCAACAATAATGCAGGCGGGTATCTCTCCTCCTGTCAAGACGTAATCTCCGATTGAGATTTCCTCAAGGCAAAGCTCGTCTATAACCCTCTCGTCAACGCCCTCATAGTGTCCGCAAAGAATTACTAAATTGTCATACTCCGATAGCTCCTTTGCCACATCGTGATTAAAAATTCGTCCACGGGGTGAGGCATAAATGGCTTTTGTCTTGCCATTTAGCTTGCTTACCACTGCTTCAAAGCAATCAACAATAGGCTGCGTAGACATTAGCATACCCTTGCCGCCGCCATATGGGGTATCGTCTGTTTTTTTATGCTTATCAAGAGTATAGTCACGAATATTGTGTGATTCTATCTCTATATATCCCTTGTCGGTTGCGCGTCCGATAATGCTTGAGCCAAGAACGGCATCGACAACCTCGGGAAAAAGTGTTAGTATTTCAAATTTCATTTAGTCAAGCATCCCCTCAATAGGTGTTACATAAATTGCTTCATCAAGCTTTATTTCCTTAATAAATTCAGAAACCACAGGAATATAGGCATCGCCTTTTCCTTCTCTTTTTACAACGTAAATATCCTGTGCGCCTTGATTAATAACGTCCTTTAAAGTACCATATTTTATACCGCTTATAGCATCAATTATTGGCAAATCGATTAAGTCAACGATAAAATAGTCGTCCTCGTCCTTTAAAATATCATCTCTGTCAGCATATAAGAACGAAAGGCGAAGGCGTGTAACCTCCTCTGGGTTATCTATCCCTTCTAGGGTAACAAGCACGTTGGTTTTGTACGGCTGACATTTTAGCATTTTATATTTTTTGTATCCGCTTCCGTCCTTGAGATACAAATATTTAAGCTCGCAAAAGACCTCAATGCTGTCACATAATTGATTTACAACCATTGCTCCGTTTATACCGTGAGCCCTCATAATTTGTCCGCACTCTAAATATTTGTTCTTCATCCTACCCTCCATGATAAATATAAAATTCCATTGTAAATTATAACATAAATAGATAGAAATATCAAGAGAATAATTATTATATATAATATATTTTTTGAAAAATTTTGAAAAAGGTATTGACAAGTACGTTTTCGTATGGTACAATGTTGTCACCTCGCGAAGGGGTTCTTTTTTTGCGTCGTTTTTTCGACAAGAAAAGAGAGGGTGATTTCCCTTCTAACGAGGGAGGTACTGTGTACTACGTACACAAATAATTTTTTAGGAGGTGCCGAAAAATGGCTAAGAATGAGGCAAGAGTTAAGGTTACTCTCGTTTGCTCGGAATGCAAACAACGTAACTACGACACAAAGAAAAACAAGAAGAACGACCCAGATCGACTTGAAATGAACAAGTTTTGTCGCTTCTGTCGTAAGCACACCTTGCACAAGGAATCCAAGTAAGGAGTAAGATATGGCTAAAAACGAAAAAAATGTTGAAAAGAAGTCCGGTTTTTTCTCCAAGGTTGGCAATTTTTTTGCTAAATTGGGCGAAAGAATAAAAGGATTGAAATCAGAATGGAAAAAGGTTTCTTGGGCTTCCCCAAAATCAACCTTTAAAAATTTTGCGCTCGTTTTAGTAGTTGTTATCTGTTTTGCTGTAGCACTCGGTGTTATCGACGTGGTTTCAGGCATGGGCGTTACTGGATTAAATACTTTATTTAACAACTGGTTCCCAAATCTCTTTACTTTATAATTGGAGGTAGACAATGAGTGATTTTAATGAGCTCAACGTTGGCCCCAGATGGTATATAATTCATACTTATACCGGATATGAGAACAAGGTGAAGGCCACTATTGAAAGAGTTATTACAAACAGAAATCTTTCGGATTTAATTTTTGATGTTAAAATCCCGGTTACAACTACTGTAGTTACCAACGCCAAGGGCGAAGAAAAAACCGTTGAGGAAAAAATTCACCCCTCTTACGTTTTTATCAAAATGGTAATGAACGATGAAACATGGCACGCTGTTAGAAATATCGGCGGTGTTACCGGCTTTGTTGGTCCAGGATCAAGACCTGTTCCGCTTACTGACAAAGAGGTTCTCGACCTTCAGGTTGAGGAACAAATCAAGCATGCATTCGAAATTGGTGATGAGGTTGAAATCATTGACGGATTTTTAACCGGTCACAAGGGCACAATCAGTGAAATGTCCGAGGATGCAAGCGAGGTTACTGTTATCGTATCCACTATCGGACGTGAAATGCCTGTTAGCTTGGATGCAAAGGCAATCAAAAAAATCTAATAAAAATAACGATAAGAGCGACATAGTCGCAAATTTCGTGGGAGAGGGAAAAATCTTTAATTCTCTCGTACAGAACCACATAGGAGGAAATTTATAATGGCTAAGAAAATTCAGGGTTATATCAAACTTCAAATCCCTGCTGGTAAAGCAACACCACAACCACCTATCGGACCTGCTCTCGGTCAATACGGTGTTTCAATTCCTAACTTTACAAAGGAATTTAACGAAAGAACAAAGAACGATATCGGTTACATCATTCCTGTTGTAATTACAGTTTATGCTGACCGTTCATTCACATTCATTACAAAGACTCCACCAGCTCCTGTTCTTATTAAGAAGGCTGCTGGCATCGAGACTGCTTCTGCAACTCCTAACAAGACAAAGGTTGCAAAGCTCACAAAGGAACAAGTTACAAAAATTGCAGAACAAAAGATGCCTGACTTAAACGCTGGTTCTTTAGACGCTGCTATCAGCATGATCAAGGGTACTGCTCGTTCTATGGGCGTTACCGTTGAGGACTAATAGGAGGTAGTTTGAGATGAAACAAGGAAAGAAATATATCGCAGCTGCTGGTCTTATCGACTCAACAAAGCTTTACGATCCAGCTGAAGCAATGGAGCTTGTTTGCAAAACAGCTACCGCAAAATTTGACGAAACTGTTGAAGTTCACGTTCGTCTTGGCGTTGACTCCCGTCACGCTGACCAACAAGTAAGAGGCGCAGTTGTTCTCCCACACGGTACAGGTAAGAAGGTTCGTACACTTGTATTTGCTCGTGGCGACAAGGCTACTGCTGCTGAGGCTGCAGGCGCTGACTACGTTGGTGCTGAAGACTACGTTGAAAAGATTACAAAGGAAAACTGGTTTGAATTCGACGTTGTTATCGCAACACCTGATATGATGGGTGTTATCGGTCGTCTTGGTAAGGTTCTCGGTCCTAAGGGACTTATGCCTAACCCAAAGGCTGGTACTGTTACAATGGATACTGCTAAGGCTGTTACAGAAGCTAAGGCAGGTAAGATTGAATACCGTCTTGACAAGACAAACATCATCCACTGCCCAATTGGTAAGGCTTCATTCGGTAACGAAAAGCTCGGCGAAAACTTCGCTACTCTTCTCGGTGCTATCATTAAGGCTAAACCAGCTGCAGCAAAGGGACAATACATTAAGAGCTGCACAGTAGCTTCTACAATGGGCCCTGGCATTAAGGTTAACTCAGCTAAACTTTAATTTGAAAAACATAACTAAAAACGCACATCGTTCGGTGTGCGTTTTTTCTTTTATCTTGAATTATCTCTTCATTAATGATATAATTATATATATCTTATGATGTATCGGAGATGCTTATGGAATTTAGAATTAAAATAAAAGAAAGCGAATATTTTTGGGGCGGTGCGGTTGGAAACGGAACAGATATGCCGATAAACAAGCATAGCAAGTACTGTCAAGATTTCAGACACGATGCAAGCAACCAAATGATGCCGCTTTTTTTATCAAGTGAGGGACGTTACATATGGAGTGACAAAAGCTTCAAGGCTTGGGTGGAAAACGGTGAGCTTTGTTTTCTTGGCGAGGGCGAATTTTTACTCGATGAGAGTGGTACTTGTCTGCGCGATGCTTATATTAACGCGATGGAAAAGCATTTTCCGTTTACAGAATCAAGGGTTCTCGGAAAAACACTCCCACGCGAGTTTTTTAAAACCGCGCAGTTTAACACGTGGGTTGAATTCACCTACGACCCAACGCAAAAGGGCGTTTTAGAGTATGCACACGCAATTATAGACAACGGCTTTGAGCCGGGCATTTTAATGATTGACGAGGGCTGGCACACTCGCTACGGACAGTGGAAATTTGATTTTCACAAATTCCCTGACCCAAAAGCTATGATAGACGAGCTTCACTCCCTTGGATTTATCGTTATGCTATGGGTGACCCCTATGATAACGGCAGACGGTGTTGATTTTTGCAAGTCAACTCGTGATTTATTCAATCCAGAAAGCTACGACACTCTGTTTTTAAGAAACAACGAGGGCAAGGTCGCATTGATTGAATGGTGGAACGGCTACTCCGCTATACTTGATTTGCGTAAGGAGTGCGATCAAAAATATCTAGGCGAAAAACTTGATTTTTTAATGAACGAGTACGGAGTTGACGGCTTTAAGTTTGACGGCGGCTCTTACTGTATGTATTCGCCAAAATCAATGATAAACGGAACACCCGCCCCCGACCACGACCAAGAGGCTTTAAACATTGCTTGGAACGAGTTTGGAGCAAGGTACAAATTCCACGAATATAAGGACACCTTCAAGGGTGGTGGAAAGCTTACAATACAACGTCTTTGTGACCGTGAGCATACTTGGAAGGATGGCGGTATCACCTCTCTTGTTCCGTGCGCTATTTTGCAAGGGCTTTTTGGTCATCCGTTTATTTGTCCCGATATGATTGGCGGTGGTAGCTGGACAGATGACTACCTACCGAATTTCAAAATTGACGAGGAGCTATTTATAAGAATGGCGCAGGCATCAAGCCTTTTCCCTATGATGCAATTTTCTCGCGCACCTTGGAAATGCCTGTCAAGTGAATCATATAAGCTGATTATTGATTCTTACAAGCTACATAGCGCTATGTCAGACGAGATAATATCACTAGTTTCCGACGCAGAAAAAACAGGTGAGCCGATTTTACGTTCACTTGAATACGTTGACCCACACAAGGGATACGCCAGTATAACCGATGAGTTTATGCTTGGAAACGACATTTTGGTTTGTCCGATAATCACAAAGGGCATGTTTAAAAAGGATATCACATTTCCCGAGGGCACTTGGATTGATACTGATGGAAACGAATATACAGGCAACTCTGTAATTAGTTTGGATACTCCTCTTGAAAAGCTAATTTGGTTTAGAAGAAAGAAATAAAAAAGGCACTCCCAAGGTTAAAATGCCCAAGGGAGTGTTTGTTTTTTATATTAGAACCAACTTGTTATAAAGATTTCAAGTCCGATAATTATTAATATTGCCCCACCAAGAATCGATGCTTTGCCAGAAAGGCGTGAACCGCCCTTTTTGCCTATAAAAACGCCAATCATACAGGTGATAAACGTAACAATGCCGATTATTACGCAAGCAAGAAGTGCCTCTGCCCAATTATATCCATACTCAGAAAGAGTTAAGCCTGCGGAAAGCGCATCAATCGAGGTTGCCACAGATTGCAAAAGAAGAACGCTAAAGGCACACAACGCTTTTGCTTCCTCTTCCTTGTTTTTTACTCCCTCAATAATCATTTTTGCACCGAGGAAGCCTAAAAGTAAAAGTGCCACCCATGGAATTAATGTTTCAATGAATGGGAAGAACGTTGAAAAGCACGTAATCAGAACCCAACCAATAAATGGCATAGCGCATTGAAACAGTGCAAACATACCGGAAATCAGACACATTTTGCGTGTTTTCATCCTCGGTTCACCAAGACCATTTGCAAGCGATGCAGAAAACGCATCAATAGCTAGCGCAAAGCCTGTTGCAATATTCACAAGAAAAAACCAACCATTTACGTGTTCCATATCTCGTCCCCTTCCTAATTAATTATATTATAGCGAGTGATATTCTATCACAATATAAGTATTTTGTCAAGAAAAAGCACGCTTTTGACGTGCTTTTTCTTATTTAATAGGATGTAGATTTTTTAATGATAGGTCGAGTATCGGTGCTGAGTGAGTAAGCGCACCACTTGAAATAAAGTCAACACCGAGGTCAGTTAGACGTGCAATATTTTCCTTAGTTACGTTGCCGGAAACCTCAATTTCAGCGCGTCCGTCGATATATTCAATAGCCTCTTTAAGCTGTTCTGTTGACATATTGTCAAGCATAATGATGTCAGCGCCTGCTTCAACCGCTTCCTTAACCATATCGAAATTTTCTACCTCAACCTCAATTTTTCTAACAAATGGCGCATATTCCTTTGCCATTTTTATAGCGTTTGTTACACTTCCTGCAGCACCGATGTGGTTATCCTTTAATAAAACGCCATCGGAAAGGTTGTATCTATGGTTTTTGCCGCCGCCAACACGAACTGCATATTTCTCAAAAATACGGTTATTTGGAGTTGTTTTTCTTGTATCAAGAAGGGTTGTTTTTGTTCCTTCAAGAAGTGATGCAACCTGTCTTGTATAAGTAGCAACGCCACTCATTCTTTGCATATAGTTAAGAGCTGTACGTTCGCCTGAAAGAAGCACACGAATATCACCTCTAGCCTTTGCAATAAGCTCACCCTTTTTGATGTTGTCGCCATCGTTTTTAAAGAATGTCACCTCTGTTTTTTCGTCAATAAGTGTGAAAACTCGAGTAAAAACCTGCGCTCCGCAAAGAACGCCATCCTCCTTACAGATTAGGTCAACCTCGCCGAGCTGATATTCTGGCATTACGCTATTAGTTGACACATCCTCGCTTGTGATGTCTTCATCAAGCGCACCTAAAATTAGTGGGTCAACCTTCAATTTTAAAGTTGCATTATCAAACATTTCTTTGTCCATCCTTTTCAATTTCTAAAAGCACTCTAGCCTTGCGTTTTTCCTTTAATTTTGGAATATCGTCATATTTTGACATATCAATTTCGGGTAAAATCACACACTCCTTGGGGTTTTTCGCTATATCGAGTGCTGCACGCTTTGCAAAAACAAGGCTTTCGAGCAGTGAATTACTAGCCAAGCGGTTCTTACCGTGAACACCATTGCACGCAGTTTCTCCTACGGCATACAAGCGCTGCATTGAGGTTTTCGATTCGTAATTAACCTTAATACCGCCCATAAAATAGTGTTGTGCGGGAACAACAGGGATACATTCCTTTGTTACATCATAATCAAACTCGTGACAGTGATTTACTATATTTGGAAAATGCTTACGAAGCTCCTTTTTAGGTATCGGGCGCAAATCCTCCCACACGTGGTCGGTGCCATCCTTTTCCATTTGCTCCTTTATTGCCTTGGTTAGCAAATCTCTTGGCAAAAGCTCATTAGTAAATCTTTGCATATCCTTGCCATATAGCTTTGCGCCCTCTCCACGCACCGATTCGGAAATTAAGAATCTGCGACGCTCCGGCTCATCGGTAAACAAGGTTGTCGGATGTATTTGCACGTAGCTTAAATTTTTAAGCTCTACGCCATGTTCAAGAGCAATGGCAAGAGCATCACCCGTTAGGTGTCTAAAGTTTGTGGAGTGTCTATATAAGCCACCGATACCGCCACTTGCAAGAACAACGTATTTGCATTGAACGGTTACAATCTCCTTTTCGGGAGTTAAAAGAACCGCGCCGACACACTCACCGTCCTTCTCTATTATATCAATTATCGGTGTATACTCAAAAAATTCAATATTCGGGCGACTCATTGCCTCGGCAAGGAGCTTACTTGTAATTTCCTTACCCGTCATATCCTTATTGTAAAGGATACGCTTTTTTGAATGCGCACCCTCCTTGGTGTAGGCAAACTCGCCGTTTTCATCCTTGTTGAATTCAACGCCAAAAGAAAGAAGGTCGTTTATAACCTCGCGCGAGGATTTTATCATAATTTCGACACTCTGTCGGTCATTTTCATAGTGACCAGCCTTTAATGTGTCCTCGAAAAAGGACTCAAAATCGTCATCATCTCGTTGAACGCAAATTCCGCCCTGTGCAAGAAATGAGTCGTTTCTTTCCGTCATTGATTTTGTGATCATAGTGATTTTCAAATCACGTGGTAAATTTAGCGCACAAAAAAGTCCGGAACAACCGGTTCCCACTATCAAAACGTCAGTTTTCATACTTAATTTTACACCTCTCACTAAATTTTTTCATATTATAGCACATAATTTCCCAATTTTCAACATTTTTATTGACTTTGCACACGTTTTTTATTATAATAACAATAATCAAATTGTGCGAGGTGGATTATGCTAAATACTACCGATTTACAAAAGGAAATATTAAAGCTTAAAAAGGAAAAGTGCGTGTGTATATTGGCACACGCATATATGACCCACGATATAATCGAAATTGCCGACTATGTTGGCGACTCCTTTGGATTAAGTAAGCAAGCAAAGGAAGCGCCCGAAAAGACCATTATTATGTGTGGGGTGCGCTTTATGGCAGAAACTGTAAAGATTTTGTCCCCTGAAAAGACCATTATTCTCTCTCATCCCGAGGCGGGCTGCCCTATGGCTGAACAGCTTGAGGTTGACGAGTTAAAGCGCTTAAAAAAGGATTTGCCAAACGCAACAGTTATTGCTTACGTAAACACAACTGCAGCATTAAAGTGCGAATGTGATATGTGTGTGACCTCGGCATCTGCTGTTGAGCTTGTGAAAAATCTTGAAAATGACGAGATTTTGTTTATTCCTGACCCCAATCTTGGCTCTTTTGTCAAAAAAGCAGTTCCAAATAAAAAATATCACTTTATAAACGGCGGTTGTCCTGTGCATATGGGCATTTCCTATGAGGATGTTGCATATGCTAAATCAAAGCACCCGAATGCCAAGCTTTTAATACACCCGGAGTGTAAAAAAGAGGTTACAGCTTGTGCTGACTACGTTGGTAGCACCACCGGAATTATGGGTTTTGTAAAAAATAGCGAGGAAAATGAGTTTATTATAGGCACAGAAAACTCTATTGTTGAGCACCTAAAATTTGAATACCCAGACAAAAAGTTCTATCCCTTGTCTAAAAAATGCGTATGCTCTGATATGAAGCTAACGACCCTAGTTGATGTATATAACTGTTTACTTGGTATTGGTGGCGAGGAAATTTTGCTTGATGCCGACACCTTAAAGGGCGCACGCAAATGTATTGATAATATGCTTAAATAAAAACGGGAGGAGCAAGCCCCTCCCCTACATAAAAAAGACCCGTTGGGGTCTTTTTCTTTTTAAAATATTGTTTTATTGTATTTTTTGATTGCCCAAAAAGTGATAATTAATCCTAAAATAATGCCAACAATTAAAACTGCCAAGCCAATTGAGGTTAAGCTTGGCAAGCTTGCAAGCTCGGAGATAAGTAATAGCACACCATAAGCTAATAACGCTATACCTTGAACAATCATACCTGCGCCTATTCTTTTTCCAAACGGCTTTTTGTCCTCTTCCTTTATATTTTCCCTATGATATGAGTGAAGCGAATTTATGTTTCCTGTTGTATAAACAACACCCAAAACAATGAAAGTGATGCCGGTTAGTATACTAATTACTACTCCTAATATCATATCACAGCTCCTTTTCTTTGGAAACCAGCTTAATAAATAGCCTTGAAAGATAATAAATGCCTGTACCTAATGTCATACCTGTTACAGATACAACGAAATACCAAAGCGAGTGGACGAAGGCAGATGAATTATAATAGATAAACACTGAAGGAATAAATAAGATAGCGACGGCAAGTGGGTAAAAGTATTTAACTATATTTCCCGAAATTGCGCCCAAAAGAACGGAAGACAAGAAAACGGAGAAAATTAAAAGCAAAACAAGTCCCATAATGTCAGTAGGCCCTGCAAAAAGAGGCAAAATATAGAAAATTAACACTTGAAGTGTGAAAATAATTATTTCCTTTAGATATTTTTTCATATTATCACCGCCTTTAATTTGATTTTATCATATATACAAGTAAATGTAAAGAGCTGCATTTACGATGATATAAAAATCCCTCCGTCTTTTGCCATGCAAAACCCACCTCCCTTTACAAAGGAGGCAAAAAAGGCACACTCAAGGTGTACCTTTTTTAAATATGAGCAATATAACTTATCTCTATGAGTTTTTTATGTTACCAACAGAATAATACATCAACACAATCGCTGTGCTCAACAAAGCACCGCCGATAATATCGGTAATCCAATGTACGCCTGACACAAGTCTGCCTATAACCATAAAGGCAATAAACACGGTAGTCGTAAACATTACACACCGCCTGAACAAGTCGTTTTTAATACGGGTAGAAAATTGCATCATTGCCGTAGGCATCACACACATCACAAGCATAGTTGTTGATGACGGATACGAGGCTTCTAAATTTTCGCCTATTAGTGTCGGTCTGTAATTGATAACAACTATTTCAAAGAGGATATATAGCGCCATTACGACGATATAAAACCCACCGAGCGTAAGAATGCTTCTGTCAACTTTTAATAGGCTTTTTCTTTTGATCCATTGCACAAGACCGAGAACGGCAAAGCTAAACGCAACGCCTATTGGAACAAGCCCAAGCCAATCTGTGATTACATACAGGTACATATTCACTCCCGTAAGGTTATGAACGTATTCGTTTAGCGTAGCAAAGCCCACGCTTGATTCTCGGGGACCGATTGCCCTAACATCAATGAAGCAAACAAGCACCGTCCATAGCACAAACGCCACAAGCAAGCCCACTCCTACGAAAAACAGCTTTATGTTTTTCTTTTCCATTATCCTTTAACCTTCCTTTTATGTATTGGCTTTCGCCTAAGTACATTTTAGTGGAAGGTATAAAAATAATCAAGAAACGGCTCGTCACAGACGTGATACGTTTCGTATCACCCGCGTTTTATCAGCATTAAAGCCTTGATGGTCAATAATACGAACGCAAACACAGCAGCATACGGATGTGAGCTTATCATAAAGAGCAACACCAACAACGCTCCGAGTGTGAGTGAAACAGTCGTTTTACTTTTCACCCATGCTATCGCTTGACAGTTTTGTAATGCAAGCGTCAAAATTCCCATTACTGTCATTGCGATAACAACGGCAAGGTACACTATTTTTAAGTAGGGCTGAACGCCGCCAAGTGTGATGAGCGAAACACCTTGAATTGTTCCGTCCGCTTTTTCAACAAAAAACGGCAGAAAAAGGAGCATTAAAATACTCAAATCAAGTAATCCATATATTAAATCATGAAAACGCTTTTCTTTTCGTTTGTTGTCTTCCTCGGCTATAATCAATACCTCGTCGGTAGAAAGTAGCTCGTCAACAGTCACCGAAAAGAATTTTGCGATTGCTTTTAATGACTCTATATTCGGATATCCTCTGCCTGACTCCCATTTTGAGATAGCAGTTCGGGACACGTAAAGCTTTTCGGCAAGTTCCTCTTGCGTAAGCCCCTTCTGTTTTCTTAATTCTTGAATTTTTTCATTAAATTCCATATCAAATCCTACATATATTACATTATATTCTCGCCGACAAATTAAAGTTTATCTAACAGCTGTATTATACCACAAAATGCCAAAAATGTAAATAGAGCGTTTAATTCTTTACAAATTGAACAGCCACACAAAAAAACAAAAGGCACACACAAGGTGTACCTTTTGAAATATAGATAAAATAATTATCTCTTTGAGAACTGTGGTAGCGAAGGCGAAAACAATTGAGTATTGTTTTCGCCGAGTGAAACCGTCCAAAGCAAGGAGAGTGCCGAGCTTGGCTCTTGGTCAAGCGAAGACAATCGACTATGCGACGATGGCGGAGCTCGACGAGCGCGAGGAAGTGCGCCACATGATAAAAACAAAAGGCACACACAAGGTGTACCTTTTTTAAATATGAGCAATATAACTTATCTCTTAGAGAATTGTGGTGCGCGACGAGCAGCCTTCAAGCCGTACTTCTTTCTTTCCTTCATACGTGGGTCACGTGTTAGGAAGCCTGCAGCCTTAAGAACGCCTCTGTTTGCTTCGTCAGCAACAAGAAGAGCTCTTGCAATACCATGACGGATTGCGCCTGCTTGACCTGAGATACCACCGCCAACAACGTTAGCAACTACGTCGTACTTACCTGCTGTTTCAGTAGCCTCGAGTGGTTGGTTAACGATGAGCTTTAAGGTCTCAAGACCGAAATATTCGTCGATGTTCTTACCGTTGATTGTAACAACGCCTGTGCCAGGATAAAGACGAACACGAGCGATTGATTTTTTTCTTCTACCTGTTCCGTAGAAATATGGTTTAGCACTTGTATACATATTCTTCTATCCTTTCCAGATTACTTTACTTCAACAACTGTTGGTTGTTGAGCTTGTTGATTGTGGTTTGCACCAGCGTATACCTTAAGTCTTGTTATTGACTTATCGCCGATTGCATTGTGTGGGAGCATACCCTTAACTGCAAGCTCCATAGCGAGCTCCGGCTTTGTTGCCATAAGAGTCTTGTATTGAACCTCTTTAAGACCGCCGATGTATCCAGAGTGACGTCTGTAATACTTTTGCTCAAGCTTCTTACCTGTTAAAACTGCCTTTGAAGCGTTAATGATGATAACGAATTCACCGCAGTCAGCGTGTGGGGTAAATTCTGGACGGTGCTTACCTCTTAAGATGTTAGCAGCAGCAACTGCTGTCTTACCGAGAGGCTTGTTTGCAGCGTCAATAACATACCATTTACGCTCGATTTTGTTGTTAGCCATAAATGTTGACATTTTAAGTTCCTCCGAATTTAATAATAACTAGGCTTTTCGCCCGTTCTTTAATTGCTCAACTATTATAACACCTGTCTTTTGCCTTGTCAATACTTTTTCAAAAGATTTTTTGTCAATTTTGATTAGTTAGGGTGAATTCTCTTTTTTTCTCTTATTTTCTCTTGATATCTCTCGTTTTCTCAAAAACTATTTTTATAATTTGCTTTAAAAACAAGTGATAAAAAGCACATAAAAAAGAAAACACGCATTTGAAGTGCGTGTTTCGCATTAAATGTGTAAACAAAACGGGAGGAGCAAGCCCCTCCCCTACAATTTTGTTATATCTACTCTACTTTTCTATTTTTAATGTTTTTATACCTTTTTCGGTTATCATGACATCACAGTGCTTATCGAATTTCCCTTTTGGAAGATTTGGCATAATTTGGTGGGTAAAGGCAAGACCAACGGTTGAGCCTGCAAATTTGTTCATAAACTTATCGTAGTAGCCTTTGCCGTATCCCAAGCGGTATCCGTAAACGTCAAATGCAAGGCCGGGAACGAAGCAAAGAGCGCTTCCTATAGTTTCTTCGGGGTCATAAACGGGCAATTCCTCCTTTGGCTCTCTTATGCCGTAAGCACAAATTTCAAGCTCGTCAAGAGAGTCAACAAAATGGAACTTCATTGTTCTATCCTCCATATTGCACTTTGGGAAAGCAACCCTTTTACCCTTTTCCTTTGCAATATTGAAAATAGGCATAACGTCAATTTCTGATTTTATAGGTGCATATAAAAGAATTATATCTGCATGACGGAAGCTGACAAGATTTGTTGCAACCTCTACTATTTTTTTGCTAAAAAGCTCACGCTCCTCAAGTGGCATTGAGTTTCGTCTTTCAGCACACTCGCGTCTAATTGCGTCCTTTTCCTTCTTAATAGGATTCATAGTAAGTCCTTTCTTGGCTACACTTAATATAGCACTGCGTCCTTTAATTTTTGCCTTGTTTCCTTGCCACAAATTGCCTCAATAATTTCAAGTGCGAAATCATGTGATTTTCCCATTGCGCGTGCGGTTATTATTTTGCCATCACGTACGCATCCGTCTGTCATAACAGTAGCACCGATAAGCTCCTTTTCAAAGCCGGGGTAGCAAACGGCACGCTTTCCCTCCAAAATTCCTCTTTTGCCTAGAATAAACGGAGCGGCGCAAATTGCCGAGATAAACTTATCCTCACTTACTGCTCTTTTTATAAAATGGTCAACAATCTTGCTTTCATCAAGATTGGTAGCCCCGGGGAGTCCACCGGGTAAAATTATCATATCAAAAGCCTCGTTGCCCGAAAGCTCCTTATCCTCTATATCGCAATCAACAGGAATTTTGTGTGAGCCCATTGCAATTTTGGTATCAACTCCGACGGTTTTGGTTTCCACCCCTGCGCGTCTTAAAAAATCAAGCACGCAAAGCGCTTCAATCTCCTCGAAGCCGTTTGCCAGAAATATATAAACCATAGTTTTCTCCTTTTATGTTGCTTGGTGAATTTCAACTATTCCCTCCGTCTGCATACGCAGAGACACCTCTCCTTACAAAAGAGGCAAATATTACATTTCAAGTCGGGCAAGAATTTCGTCAAAAATATCCTCGCGTGTGCGGATTGTATCGCCATCGTAGCACTTAATTTGCTCCCATCCAAGCTTCTTACAAGAATATAAAGCCGCATCGTAGCATTTTGCCATATATTCCGTGTCCTTTTCGTGGATGTCCATTTTTTGACCGGTTGACTCGCTTCTGCTTCTTACAAGAGAAAGGGAGAGGCGAGGTGGCAACTCAAGATATACAACCTTGTCAGGGGCAGGTAGTCCTAATTTGCCAAATTCAAAATCCCAAAGCCATGAAAGAAAGTCCTCCCAATCATTCTCCGGTAATTTTGAAAGCTGATGAACTGCGTTTGCCGTTGTGTATCTGTTCGCAACGACGATAGTATCGGGGTCGTCTATATCCTTTTTCCAGTCGGTTTTGTAGCTTATGTATCTGTCACAAGCAAAAAACATTGATGCGGTGTATGCGTTTGTGTCGCTAGGCTTATCTCCAAGCTTACCCTCTAAATACATTTTAACGAACGCACTGCTTTCGTTTTCGTACATTGGGAATGATAAAACGCGTACTCTTTTGCCTGTGCTTTTTAAATATTCAACGAGCTTTTCACTTTGCGTGCCCTTGCCTGAGCCGTCAAGCCCGTCGATTGCTATAAATTTACCCATAAATTCTCCATTTTGTGCGTAGAGTGTCTGTTTTTAGGCACTCTACGCTGTTTTTTTAGTCATCGCTACGGCGCATCATAATTTCGTGGTATTCCTCTTTTGAGATAAGAACCTCACGTGGCTTCGAGCCGTTTTGCTCGCCGATATAACCGCAATCCTCCATTTGGTCGATAAGACGTGCGGCTCTTTGGAAGCCTAGTCGCAATCTTCTTTGCAAGTATGAGGACGAAATCTTTCCTTCCTCTACCGCAATTCCAAGTGCCTCGTAGAACACGCTATCAAGCTCATCATCCGACTCTTCGCCATCAAACATAGCAGAGGAGCCCTTGTCGTTCTTTGCTGATTTTGCCGCATTTGCTTCGATTTGATGCATTACATCCTCGTCGTAGATTGCAGGAGTGTTTTCCTTCCAGAAATTAATAACCTCTTCAATCTCGTCAGCAGCTACAAACGAGCCTTGTACACGCACGGGATAGAGTGAGCCAACTATCTTAACAAGCATATCGCCTCGGCTAACAAGTCTTTCAGCGCCAACCTCGTCAAGAACAGTACGCGAGTCAATTTGTGACGGAACTCTAAACGAGATACGTGATGGAATGTTACTCTTAATAAGACCGGTAATAACGTCAACGGACGGGCGCTGTGTACCAATGATAATATGGATACCCGCAGCACGTGCCTTTTGCGTTAGACGTGTGATGTGTTGGTCAATGTCGGGCACCTGCATCTTCAAATCCGCAAGCTCGTCAATAACTATAACTATGCGTGACATCTTGTCGGCATCATAGCCCTTATCAACCTTTTCATTAAATTCAATAAGATTACGAACACCTGCCGCCTCAATTGTTTCAAAGCGGTTCTCCATCTCGGTAACTGCCCATTGGAGCGCACCGAGTGCCTTCTTTGGCTCAACAACAACGGGAACCAAAAGGTGAGGAACACCATTGTAGTTTGAAAGCTCAACCTTTTTAGGGTCTACAAGAATGAGTCTTACATCGTCTGGAGTTGTTCTATATAATAAGGAAACGAGCAAAGAGTTAATGCAAACTGATTTACCCATACCGGTTGCACCCGCAACTAGCAAGTGCGGTGTTTTTTCAATGTCAACGTAGATATTTTCGCCTGAAATGCTCTTTCCAAGCGCACAGGTAAGCTTACCCTTTGCCTTTTTAAATTGAGGGCAATCTATAAGGTCGCGTAGGTAAACCATACTTGCAACCTTATTAGGAACCTCAATACCAACCGCACTCTTACCGGGAACAGGACATTCCATTCTTATATCCTCTGCGGCAAGCTTGAGCTTAATATCGTCGGAAAGGCTGGCTATTGAACGCACACGAACGCCAGGCTCAGGCACTAGCTCATATCTCGTTACTGTTGGACCTCTTGTAATATCTGAAATTTTTGTCCAAACCTTAAACTCATTCAAGGCTTCAACAATAATTTTTGCATTTTCCTGAAGCTCCGCCTTAACCTGAACGCTGTTTGAATTATCAACAGGCTCTTGTAGGTACTGGATAGGTGGGAACTTATAATTTCTCTTAATTGCCTTCTTCTTTGGCGGAGGCTGAAGCGTCTTCTTCTCGCCCTTATGGTCGAGAGGAATGCAGTTTGAATTATCAACAAAATCGTTGTTGAGTGTTTCCGCTGCTTTATTTGGGTCAACGGTCTTTTTTGCATTATCTATAAGCTCGTCAAGATAATCGAACTTATCAGCAGGCTTCTGCCCTTCCTTCTCAATCTCTTTTAAAGAAGCTTCAGAGAAATCTTCGTCTTCGAAATCCTCAATTGGAACGTCAAACGAGCCATCACCAAGAGGCTCTGAAACGATTTCAAAATCATCCAATGAGGTTTCTTCTTTTTTCTTATCGCCTTGAAGCATTCTTTCGCGTGCAAGCACGGGATTATCAAACTCAAATTCGTCGTCTTCCTCTTTTTGAACAGGAGCACGGTCGCCAAACTGTTGTCTTGTGTCCTCTTCCTCCTCTTCCTTTAGCTTTTTAAAGTAGTCATCTACAAATTCGTCACCGCCAAATGCATATTCGTCATTTTCCAAATCATCAATCGGAGGCTCTAAATCATCATAAACAGGTGTTACCTCTACATCAAGCTCATCTGCGGCCTCAAGCTTTTTTCTTAAGTAGTCTTTATCGTATGGCTTAACTTGGTCAGAGGAGGAGAAGCGAGATGAAACTATGACGTCATCAAGATTTTCATAATCACCGCTGTCATCGTATTCAACGCTTTCGTACGTTGCCTGCTCTTCCTCAATATATTTTCTTATGTCCAACGCGACGGACGTATTGCTGTTTGCCTTTACAATACGCTTTTCCGCAACCTTTTCCATTTCGTCCTTGCTATCGTCAAAGACCTTTACCATCTTGCCTTTTTTAACCTTTTTTTCTTTTTTAGGCTTTTCTTTTTTAGGCTTTGGTTCCTTGCCCTTTGAGTTTCTTATTTTTGAAATAACAGCCTGCACCATAGTAACAGGGGTGATATTGAACATTTGAAGAATCATAAAAACCAAAATAATAAGCAACAGAGCTATAGCAACAAGCTCGTGCGTTACCGCAAGCATAAAGTCGCCAAGAAGAGCGCCTATGATTCCACCGCCATGCAAGTGCAATCCGTTGTTGGAAATGTCAAATATATATTTAATGCTATAATCAACGTGGTATTTGTCAAATTGGATTATATGCTGTAGGGTTGAGACTGAAATTGCGGAAATCAGTGTACATATAACACGTCTTATGCAAATTCTATGCTTAACGTCGCTCTTCCACACAAATGCGTGATAAAGTAGTGCTATCGCAACAAAGACAGTCCCCGCACCGGAAAACAATATTTTCAATGGTGCAATAAGAAACGAGCCGATCTTTAAGGTTGTCTCCTCGCTTGTTTTAATATCCAAAAAGCCAAACAATGAGAACAGTACAAATACAAAAAGTACAGCCAAAATATATGGCATAAGTACGCTGACAAAATGCAAGATTTTTGATGTTGTACTTTTTTCGTTTGTATTTTCCTGTGCTCTACCTTTATACTTCCTCATTTTTTGTCCTTCCCGCGAAATACATTCACATAAATTAATATAAAACTATACATTATATATAATAACAGAAAATTAGTAAAAAAACAATACTATTTCTACAAAAGTAAAAAATATTTTTTGAGGTAGGTATGTTAAATTTAAAAGACGGAAACAAAATTCTTTTGACTCTTCTTTTTTGTCTATTTTCTTTCATAGCAGGAGCGGTAAACGGCTTTGTTGGAACAGGGGGAGGAATCATTTTTATTTTCCTTCTGAATTTGCTAACAAAAAATGATAAAAAGGACAACTTTTCCACCACTCTTTTGGCAGTTGTTCCTATATCTATTGTTGGGATTTATGCGTATTTTGTGGCAGGGAGTGTAGATTTTAAAGTTCTGTCAACCGCATCCTTGCCCGCTCTTTTTGGCGGTCTTTTGGGGGCAGTATTAACGGACAAGCTAAAAATCAAATGGCTTAATTTAATCTTCGGCGGATTAATTATTTATTCCGGAATCAGTATGCTTTTGAGGTGAAAAATGAATTTTGTTTTACCTTTTCTTATCTCTCTGTTAATGGGCATGGGTATAGGTGGCGGAGGACTGTTTATAGTCTATCTGACTACCATTCTTTCTCTGCCCCAAACGACTGCTCAAGGAACAAATCTTATCTTCTTTATTATTTCTGCTATCAGCGCTTTAATTATTCACATAAGAAAGCGCAAATTTTATCCTGTGCAAGCCATAACAATGATTATTTTCGGCATACTGGGAAGCTATATTTTCTCACATTTAACAAATATGATTGACCCAGACATTCCAAGAGCATTTCTCGGTTGTGTTTTAATTTTAGGCGGAGGAGTGTCTATTTTCAGTGCGATTAAAAGCTTTTTCAAACGCCAATAAACAAATTCAAAATCCCCATAAGTTAACAAGAAAATAAATTTTTTCAAAAAGGGGTTTACAAATGAGAATTTATGTGCTATAATATTGCGCGTAGCACCCGATACCGAGTTTTCGGATTAAGAGCTGGGTCAAAAGACCTCGCAGTTTCACCCACCGATTGCACAGTATATGGGGCTAAATAAAATTATGAGGTGAAAAAGATGAACAAGAACGAAATCATCAAGACTTACGCTACACATGAGGGTGACACAGGCTCACCAGAAGTACAAATCGCACTTCTTACCAGCCGTATCAACAACCTCAACGAGCACTTGAAGAAGAACGCTAACGACCATCACAGCCGTCGTGGACTTCTTAAGATGGTTGGTCACAGACGTAACCTTCTTAACTATCTTATGAAGACTGACATTGAGCGTTACCGCGCAATCTTGGATAAGCTCGGCTTAAGAAAGTAATAGGCTACCAACTAACCTTGGCTATGGCAACATAGTCAAGGTTTTGTTACCTATTATACTTTTTCGGCGTAAAAAATCAATGCAAACTGCGTGACGAGATAGCAGTTAACTAAAAACCAAATGTTGCCTTTTGAATTACTTGTTTCGTCTACCAAGACAGACGTTTCCTTTTACAAATTAGGCTTTGATTTTTAGTTAAATGCTATGTCCCTCACGCAAAAGTGAAAGGTACACACTTACCTAAAAACGCTGAGCATAAGCTCGGCAAAAATCAAAACAAAGGAGAAAATAAAAATGACAAAAATGTTCACAGAAAAGACTTTTGATAACTATAAGACATATGAATATGAGCTTGCAGGACGTAAGCTAATTATCGAAAGCGGTAAAATGGCAGGACTTGCTAACGGTAGTGTCCTTATTCGTTATGGTGAAACTGTTATCCTCGCTTGTGCAACAGCATCAGCAGCACCACGCGACGGTATTGACTTCCTTCCCCTCTCTGTTGACTATGAGGAAAGAATGTACTCAGTTGGTAGAATCCCAGGCGGTTACTTAAAGCGCGAGGGCAAGCCATCTGAAAAGGCGGTTCTTACATCTCGTGTTATCGACCGTCCTATCCGTCCTTTATTCCCAAAGGATTTAAGAAACGACGTTAATATTTCTTTAACTGTTCTTTCAGTTGACCCTGACTGCTCACCTGAAATTGCAGCTATGATTGGTGCTTCAATCGCACTTTCAATCTCCGATATTCCATGGAATGGTCCTATCGGCGGACTCTTCATCGGTATGGTTGACGGCAAGTTCGTTATCAACCCAACTCTTGCAGAAAGAGCTGTTAGCACACTTGAGCTTACAGTTGCTGCTTCTGAAAACAAGGTTGTTATGATTGAGGCTGGTGCTAAAGAAATTTCCGACCACGATATGTTTGCAGCTATTATGCTCGCTCACGAGGAAATCAAGAAGCTCATTAAGTTTATCAACCAAATTGTTGCAGAAATCGGCAAGCCAAAATTCGCTTACCCATCCTGTGAGCTTGACCACGATATGTTCGACGAAATCTTTGCTTACTGCGAAGAGCGCGTAATGGAAGCTCTTGACACAGATGACAAAACAGTTCGTGATGCCAAGATGCAACCTATTATGGAAGATATCGTTAGCACATTTGAAGAAAAATATGAAGACATCAAGACAATTCTTCCTGAGCTTATCTATAAGATTCAAAAGAAGATTGTTCGTAGATGGTTACTTAACGACAAGAAGCGTGTTGACGGTCGCGGAATGAACGAAATCCGTCCACTTACCGCTGAGGTTGGTATGTTTAAGAGAGTTCACGGTAGCGGTATGTTCACACGTGGACAAACTCAAGTTATGACTCTTGCAACTCTCGGACCTATCTCCGACGCACAAATGCTTGACGGCATTGACGAGGAAACAGAAAAGAGATATATGCACCACTACAATATGCCAGGTTATTCAACAGGCGAAGCAAAGGCTTCAAGAACTCCTGGTAGACGTGAAATCGGACACGGCGCTTTAGCTGAACGTTCACTCGTTCCTGTTCTCCCATCAGTTGAGGAGTTCCCATATGCTATCCGTCTTGTATCCGAGGTTATCTCCTCTAACGGTTCAACATCACAAGCATCAGTTTGTGGTTCTACTCTTGCACTTATGGATGCCGGTGTTCCTATCAAGGCTCCTGTTGCAGGTATTTCCTGTGGTCTTATCACAGCAGAGGACGGCTCTTGGGATACTATGATTGATATTCAAGGTCTTGAGGACTTCTATGGCGATATGGACTTTAAGGTTGCAGGTACTCACAAGGGTATCACATCTATCCAAATGGACTTAAAGATTGACGGTCTAACCCCTGAAATCATCAAGCGTGCATTTGAGCAAACACACGCAGGTCGTGACCAAATCATTGACGAGGTTATTTTAAAGGCTATTCCAGAGGCTCGCAAAGAGGTTTCTGAATTTGCTCCAAAGATGATTTCAATTAAGATTAAGCCTGAAAAGATTCGTGAGGTTATCGGTACAGGCGGTAAGGTTATCCAAAAGATTGTTGCTGATACAGGCGCAAAGATTGACATTGAAGAGGACGGAAGCGTATTTATCTCTGCAGTTGATAAAAACGCTATAGAGGCTGCTCGTGAAATCATTGCAGGTATCGTATTTGAGCCAGAGGTTGGCGCTATTTATAATGCTAAGGTAACAAGAATCATTCCTATCGGTGCATTCGTTGAGTATGCTCCGGGCAGAGAGGGTCTTGTTCACATCTCCAAGCTTGCAAAGGAAAGAACCGAAAAGGTTGAGGACGTTTGCAAGGAGGGTGATGAGTTCCCTGTTAAGTTCCTTGGAATTGATGAAAAGGGACGTGCTAATCTTTCTCGCAAAGACGCGCTTTAATTGAGGCTCATTAGCAGACACTGACCGAAAAGCACAAAAAATTGTAGGGGAGGGGTCTGCCCTCCCTTATTTATTTCAAATCTAATGTAGAAAACAGGTGCTTGCCTGTTTTCTTTTTTATGTGCTTTTCCAATCTTTCTGTTGGGCAAAGTACGCCTTGCGTTCTCAAACGAAAATTTTTCCTGCCATTATTTAGCCATTAATAACGCTACTGCAAGCGAAAATAAGTTGGGAACGACAGTAACGCAGGTGCTTTTTTCATTTTTTCTTCCTTTTATTTATACATTTTTATAATATATCACAAAAATAGGGGGCCTTTTCAGCACTGTTTTTGCATCTTTTTTGGTCATTTTGCCTATTTTTCTTCTTTTATATATATTGCACAACTATTCTATTGATTTCGAAACTTTTTTGTGCTATAATACTAGTGTAATTTAAAAACAAGGAGATGTTACAATGAAAAACAAAATTACAAAAGTGCTATTTTTCACAATTTTAGCTTCACTTTTGGTTTTCGCAGTTTGTGCTTGCGGTGACGAGTGCTCACACGAAAATCTAATTGAGCTTGAAGAAGTAGCACCAACTTGCACAGCGGACGGTTTAACAATCGGTTCTAAATGTGCTGACTGTGGCGAAACAATAGTAGCGCAAGAGGTTGCGCCTGCTACCGGCCACACCGAAGAGGTTGTTCCTGCAGTTGATGCAACTTGCACGGAAACAGGTCTTACAGAGGGCAAAAAGTGCTCTGTATGTAACGAGGTTCTAAAGGCTCAAGAAGAGGTTGAAGCTTTAGGACACACAGAAGAAGAAATCCCGGCAGTTGATGCGACTTGTACAACAGCAGGCTCAACAGCAGGCGTTAAGTGCTCCGTTTGTGATGAATTTATCACAGAGCCGGAAACAGTGGCAGCAAAGGGCCACACAGAAGTAGTTGTTAAGGGTAAAGCCGCAACTTGTACCGAAGCAGGTATTACAGATGGCAAGAAGTGCTCTGTTTGTGGTACTGTAACTGTAAAGCAAGAAGTTATAGCTGCTCTTGGTCACAAACCAGAGGCCGCTGTTGAAGAAAACAAGATCGACGCAGATTGCGACACAGCAGGTTCATACGATTTAGTTGTTTACTGCTCTGTATGTGATGCTGAAATTTCAAGAGAAGCAAAGACAATCGACGCTAAAGGTCATACTCCAGCGGCTGCAGTTGAAGAAAATAAGGTTGATGCAACCTGTACTGTTGATGGCTCATATGATAGCGTAGTTTACTGCTCTGTTTGTGATGCTGAAATTTCAAGAGAAGAAAAAACAATCACTGCTCCTGGTCATACTCCAGCGGCTGCAGTTGAAGAAAACAAGGTTGATGCAACCTGTACTGTTGATGGCTCATATGATAGCGTAGTTTACTGCTCTGTATGTGATGCTGAAATTTCAAGAGAAACAAAGACAATCACTGCTCCTGGTCACACTCCAGCGGCTGCAGTTGAAGAAAATAAGGTTGATGCAACCTGTACTGTTGATGGCTCATATGATAGCGTAGTTTACTGCTCTGTTTGTGATGCTGAAATTTCAAGAGAAACAAAGACAATCACTGCTCCTGGTCACACTCCAGCGACTGCAGTTGAAGAAAATAAGGTTGATGCAACCTGTACTGTTGACGGCTCATATGACAGCGTAGTTTACTGCTCTGTTTGTGATGCTGAAATTTCAAGAGAAGCAAAGACAATCGAGGCTCCTGGTCACACAGAAAAAACTCTTGATGCAGTTGCTCCTGAATGTGAGAAAACAGGTCTTACAGAGGGTAAGCAGTGCTCTGTTTGTGAAGAGATTTTAGTAGCTCAAGAGGTTGTTGATGCTACTGGTCATACAGAGGTATCTATCCCAGCAGTTGCTCCTGAATGTGAGAAAACAGGTCTTACAGAGGGTTCTAAGTGCTCTGTTTGTGAAAAGATTTTAGTAGCTCAAGAGGTTGTTGATGCTACTGGTCATACAGAAGAAACAATCCCAGCAGTAGCTAAAACTTGTACAACAGCAGGCGCAACAGCAGGTGTTAAGTGCTCTGTTTGCGACGCGGTTCTCGAGGAACCGGAAGAAATCCCAGCTTCACACGAACCGGTTGTTCTTGACGCAGTTACTCCAAAGTGCGAGGAAACAGGTTTAACAGAAGGTTCACAATGCTCTGTTTGTGAAGAGATTTTAGTAGCTCAAGAGGTTGTTGCTGCTACCGGTCACACTGAAAAAACTCTCGACGCAGTTGCTCCTAAATGTGAGGAAACAGGTCTTACAGAGGGTAAGCAATGCTCTGTTTGTGATAAGATTTTAGTAGCTCAAGAAGAGGTTGCAGTTCTCGGACACAACTACAAGCTTGACGAAAGCGTTCTCGGTAACGACGGCAAGCCAACTTGTCTCACCGAGGGCAGATGGCTCTATACATGCGAAAACGGTTGTGGCGTACCTGCATACAACCTTAACGATGAAGAAACAAACGTTGATGCAAGACACGGCGGATACGTTGAGGGTGAATGGGTAACAGCTCCTACATGTATTACAGCTGCTACATACCACTGCACAGGCTGTGACACAGACTTCTCAGCTTCCGTATATCCTGAAATTCAAGGTCAAGCAACAGGCATTCACTCATTTGACGAGTTAGTTGAAGAAAAGACTGCTAGCTGCACACAAATCGGCTATAAGGTTTGGGAATGTACAGCTGATGATGGTTGCACAGCAACAGACGTTACTGATTGGGCAGACAAGGTAGCTCACACCTTTGTAGTTGGCGAAGACTACTCCGTAGCATGTGACTGTGGCGCAACATATAGAAACATTGCAGCTCTTGTTGAAGAACATAGACTCTGCGGTGAGGAATGCGAAGGATGCGATACACACTCTATGAAGGTTGTATTTGTAGGTGCCACCGAGGATGACGAGGTTGAATTACCTGGTGGAGAAACATCCACATCCCCTGAAACAGACAAGACAATCGCTTTGATTGGTCTATTTGGCTCAGACGACACAACATACACAATCACATATAAGGATGCTGACGGAAACGCTATCACAGCTTATGAGGTTACAGTTTCCGGTGAAGCACACGAATTCGGTGTAACAACAAGCGCAAGCGGAAACGCTTACATTGACATCTCCGATATCGCTGACGATGTTAAGACAATCGAAATCGTATCAAGTGCTGACGCAGTAGTTTCATTCTACTCTGTTCTTGCATAATTCTAAATAATAAAATAGCACTCGCTTCGGCGGGTGCTATTTTTATTTTCTAAACACCAAAATATATAAAGAATAATACAATAGATACAAAATCAAATGTAAAATCTAGGTTTTCACGAGGCTTTTTTATAGATATTTTAAAGAATTTTGCATTATTTTCCTTTTTTAAGCATAAAGCGAGGCAAAATCACATAATGTTTAGTGAATTGTAATTTTTCTTACACAGTTTCCATATTTTTACATATTTGTATAATATTTACAATTTAAAAGATAAAATTTTGTAAAAATTGACGAGTAAATTTTTGTTGTATAAATTGGAAAAATATGGTAAAATAGATTTGTAAGAAATTTACAAATATTGGAAATGTAAGAGGTATAAAAAATGGAAACTAACGCAAAGATTCTTATCGCTGATGAAAACGCATCTTCAAGACAAGCAACAAAGGAGTCGCTCCTACGCCGTGGATATCGCGTTGTTGACGAGGCGCAAAACGGCGAGGAGGCTTTAATCAAAATTAACAGAAACCATCCGGACATTGTTATATGCGATGTTTGGCTATCAAAGCTTGACGGCATCGGATTAATAAGAAATGCCAAGGGAATAAATTATGGCAATGACACAGCTCCGTCCTTTATTATTGCATCCCTCGTTTCTAACCAAAGCGTGTTTGTTGAAGCGGCACGTGCAGGCGCATCAATTTGCTTAATGAAGCCTTTTGATTTCACAAGCCTATGCGAGCATATTAACACTCTATATAGAGAAAGAGTTGAAGGCTCACTCTCACAAATAACTGCAAAAGAGGATATCGAAACACAGGTTACAAAGGTAATACACCAAATTGGTGTTCCAGCACATATTAAAGGCTATCAATATTTAAGAACGGCTATACTTATGACTATTTCCGATAACGAAATAATTAACTCTGTTACAAAGATTTTATATCCGTCTATTGCTAAAAAATACTCAACTACTACCTCACGCGTTGAAAGAGCCATTCGTCACGCCATTGAAGTGGCTTGGGATAGAGGTGACGTTGATACCTTAAATTCTTACTTTGGTTATACAATACAAAATAACCGCGGAAAGCCCACCAATAGTGAGTTTATCGCTATGATTGCTGATGATATGAGGCTTAGATATAAAATATACAAATAATGAACATATGTCAATGTAATCATATATAATGCAATAAAATCCCCCCGTCTAACGGGTGATGTCCTTAGCGGAGAATTTATACTTTGACAAAAGTGCAAGCGTCGCATTTGACCAGTCAAATGTAAATGGGCTAAGCCCATACCCATATTATAAGCAGAAAGAGGAAACAAATCGGTTTATAGCCGAAAAGTTTCCTCTTTTTCTGTTGGTTTAATGAAATCGTTGCAAGCCGCCTTGCGGCTTTATGCCACGATGAAATCTTCACTTCGTTCAGATGAAATCCAAGGGCAAGCCCTTGGATGAAATCAAATCCGTCTAAATAAAACCCTGCGAAGCAGGATTTCATCGCGAAAGCGATTTCATCCATCACAAGTGGATTTCATCCGTCGAAGACGGATTTGACTGCGTGTTCTCCGTTAAGGATAACACGCTAACGGGGGGGATTTTTTATTTATCAAAAATCTGTTCTACTATCTTTTGTGAGGATGGTGGTGAATATCGCCACGAGCTTATATGGCTTACCTTATCGGCGTCAACAAAATAATACTTTTTCTTGTCTATTGGTATTTGGTCATAGGTATCAATTATAACAAGCTTAATTTTCATTTTTTCGGGCATTATACTCTTTATGTAAACCGCACACCCATCTCCAACCTCTACGCCCTCCTTAAGCTCGGCAAGACCTGCAAGATTTGGGGCAAGCTCAACAAAAATTCCATAGCTTTCTATACTTCTGACAATACCAAAAACGGTTTGCCCAGCTTGATAATTATCTGCATTTTCTTGCCAAGTGCCAAAAAGCTCCTTGGTTGAAGCGTAAACCCTGCCGGTTTCGTAATCAATGCTTTTAACAACAACCTTCAATTCCTCATGATCTAAAAATCTATCTCTCGGTGTTTCAATTCTCGACACGGAAACCGAGTCTATACTCATAAGCGAGGATATTCCACAGCCTATATCAAGGAATGCGCCAAACGGCTCAAAATGAGTTATTTTTGCAGGAATTATATCTCCCGGAATTAAATCCATTACGTAGTTTTCCATACATTCTCTTTGTGCCTCACGACGCGAAAGAATTGCATACGGGCTTCCATTTTCATCCTTTTCTATTTGCATAACCTTGAAGGCAACCGCCTTGCCTACGCGAGTTATGATTGCAATATCCTTAATCGGCGCACCATATAGTGACTCCTCTTTATAAATAAGTCCCTTAATTCCATATAAATCCAGCTGCAAGGATAAAGTTTTAGAATCACATTTTAAAACCATTCCCTCAAGGATTTTGCCCTCAATTCTCGCCCTTTCAAGTCCTTGAAGTGAGCTTAAATATTCCTTGTTTTCGTGCGTGGAAATCAAGCTCCCCTCGGGCAGATATTTATTCTTTATCATTTCAATTTTCCTTTCAAATTATTAATAAATTTTATGCGCGCTCTTTTTTTAAAATGTCAATTTTCTTTTTCCTTTTTACTAATTTTTCAAAAAGCTTTCTTATAAAATCAAAAATAATTACCGTAAAGGAAACGAGTACCGTAAAGAACAAATCTCCAATGGAAAGTGGCACTGTTCGGAAGAGATTTCCACCGAAATAAATAAATGATATTTGCATTATAGAAACCAGTATCATAATTAAAATAAAGGCTTTATTTTTACTTATTTTGCTAAACACGTTGACCCTTTCAGTGCGCGACAAAAAGCACACAAAAACGCCTGTAAAAATGAACATGCCAAAGAACGCAGACAATAAGTATTTTTCCTGTCCCTTTGACAAAATCATACCACACGCATCACTCTTTAAAAACCAAACGCATAGCCCCAGAACATATATGCTCGTTATTATTATCGTTTTTATCATTCTCTTTGAAAGGATTTTCTCGTCCGCTTTTTTCGGCTTTTGCTTCATATAATATTGAAGCGGTGGCTCACTGGCGAAGGCAAGTGCGCCCAAGGTATCCATGATTATATTTATCCACAGCATTTGGGTGATTGTTACAGGTGTATCAACACCAATAAACGGACCAAGGAGTGAAATTCCAACGGCTGAAAAATTCATAATAAGCTGGAACTGAATAAATTTTCTTATCGATTCAAAAATCGTACGTCCATAAAGAATTGCTTTAACTATTGATGCAAAATTGTTATCCTTTATAACGATGTCGCCCGCTTCCTTTGCGACCTCTGTGCCGGAGCCCATTGCAAAGCCAACGTCCGCACCCTTTAGTGATGGCGCATCGTTTACCCCATCACCCGTCATACCAACAACGTATTTAGCCTTTTGAGAAACCGCTACCAATCTTGTTTTATCAGAGGGCAAGGCACGCGCAACAACTGCCAATCGCGGTAAGATTTTTTCGACCTCATCATCACTCATTTTTGAAAGCTCATCAGCCCTTATAACCAAATTTCTTGCGCTATATGGCGATATTATACCTGTCTCCTTGGCAACTGCCTCGGCTGTTATCGGATTATCTCCTGTAATCATTACAACGCCAACGCCTGCCTCTTGCACGCATTTTATAGCCATTGGAACCTCGCGTCTGACCTTATCCCTGAATGCTACAAGCCCTAAAAAAGTAATTTCGTCGAGGGAGGTGTCTAAAATTCCCTCCTTTACGCCTATTGCGACAACCCTATATGACTTACCGCCAAGCTCGTTAAGCCTTTGTCTTAAGCCTTTGGAAATTTGCTCGTTTATTTTCAAAATCTGACCATTTTGGTCAAGATATTTAGTCGAGCTATTTATAATTTTTTCGGGCGCTCCCTTTAAGACTGTTATTTTTCTACCCTCGTATGTAAGAGCGCAGGCGCTGTATTTTTTCGCGCTATCAAATGGCAATTTTGAAATCACCCTCGCTCTTGGCTTAAAGAAGGAGGCGTACTCTATAAGTGCGGCTTCACAAGCATCATTTGATACTATTGTCTTTCCGTTTATTTTTGCATTTGTGTCATAAAACGCACACAGGGTCAAGTATTCCTTGAATTCCTTGCTCGCTTTTATTTCATTTAATGTAATTTTTCGTGCACTTGCATTATATATGTCCTTAAGCTTTAATTTTCCCTCGGTTAAGGTGCCTGTTTTATCGGTAAAAAGAAGATTTATGTTACCCGAGGTTTCTATGCCGACCATTTTCCGCACTAAAACGTTGTCGCGCGCCATCTTTTTCATATTGGACGAAAGGACAACGGTTATCATCATAGGAAGTCCCTCGGGAACTGCCACAACCGTTATGGAAATTGCCAAGGTAAGTGCACCAAGAAGCTTGGAAAAAACGAATTTATAGTCTTTAAGAAGCGTTAAGGTGTTGCTTGGTGAAAAGGCTGTATCAATGAAGAAGGCATTGAAAAGGTATGCAAGTGCCGTTATTCCCGCTAAAATATATCCCAAACGACTTATAGTTTTCGCAAGGTGAGAAAGGCGTTTTTTCAAAGGGCTTGGACGCGTTTCTCTTTCAAGCTCCTTTGCCACCCGTCCATAATAGGTTTTTTCGCCTACTCGTGTTACTATAGCCTCTGCATATCCTCCTGTTACCAAGCTTCCCTTTAATAATTCTCTTGATTTTTCCTCGGTTGATTCTGCTCTTTTTTCCACCTCAGAGCTTTCCCCTGTGAGGGCAGATTCATCAAGAGTGACATATCCGTTAAATATAGTGGCGTCAGCAGGGACAGACATCCCCGACTCCAAAACTACTATATCCCCAACAACCACCTCTTCCTCGGAAATTTTAGACACGCCATCAGCTCTTTTAACAAATGCAAGCCGTCCGCCATCACGCTGACGTAGCTTTTCAAATGCATTTTCACTACTATATTCACTGATGGTTGAAACTAATGTGGCTATAAAGATTGAGGCTCCGATTCCACAGCTTTCAAACCAATTTACGTTTGGTATTGAAATTATTATGTTTAAAAATAATGCAATAATAAGTATTTTGATTATGGGGTCGTTTAGGTTGCCCAAAAAGCTCCTAATAAATCCCTTTTTCTTATGCTCTCCAAGCTTGTTTTCTCCATGCCTTTGGCGCGAGGCTGTAACCTCCGCACTTGAAAGTCCCTTGTATTTTTCTTGCATTTTGTCCTCCTTGTCTTTTTATATATACTATTCTAGTTTCAAAAAATTATGACAAGGAACACGTTTTAAAATCTTTTAGGTATTGAATTTAATTTTACAATATTGCGGGACGTCGAAGGCGCCGTCCCCTACAAAGAATAACGTTGCCTGCTCTGTCATTCTGGAACGGAGCAAGGCGGAGTGATAGAATCTATAAGAGATCCTATCGCTTACGCTCCAGGATGAGAAAATGTGTCGTTTGTAGGGGGAAGGCTATCGGGCCCTACGTTGTGGACAAAAAAAGAACCGCGGTTGCGGTTCTTTTTTTGCTTTATTTATTCCTCTTTAAAGTCGTTAAACTTAATTGTTTGTGCTTCCTTACCATAGCTTCCGTTTGTTAGATAAGTAACATCGTCGTTTACTATCATGTATGCGCCACAGAAAAGATTTGTGTCAAATGCTGCCGAGCCGATTCCGTTAATTCTTAATTCGAGCTTGGTGTATTTTGCATTTTCAAACTTACAAATTACTACGCTTCCATTTGCTGTTGCATCTGCATTTACTGGGTTTGCTTGACCTGCTGAAATGCCTGCAAAAATACCATAAAGAACTGTATCCTCAGCTTTTAGTGTTGCTTTGTAGCTGTCCATTGCTGCGTTATTTAATTGTGTTCTTGTTACGATATTGCCTTTTGCGGTTTCACCTTCACCTACTATTTCGGTTGAATAGCCAAGATTTGTAAAGAGTGCAGAATTTTCCACCTCTTCTTCACTGTCGTAGTTTTCAAGACATCTTGTGCAGTGATATACATATACTGCGTTTGCGTAATAGTTGCCGCCATAGTTCCACATCTCGTCAGCCTCTAAATCCTTTGAGTGGCCAAGTGCTGGTGCTGTTTCCTGTGTGCCCATAGATGCACCACAGAAGCAGAAGGTTTGGCTGATTTCAGGATTTACACAGTCTGCAAGTGTTTTGTCGTCGTCACGTGGACTACGCAAGTGGTTGCCGTCTACTGTGCAGTAATGTGCAGTAATACTTCCTGTTAAGCCTGCGGTTGTTGCATCAACATCAGCTTTATTACAGAAGTAAACCGCCTTCACTCCCCACGATTTGATTGCAACAGCTGTCATATCTCCAAGAAGCACAACTGTTGGAGTTCCGCTTGCACTCTTGCTACCCTCAAAGGTGTAGCCATTTGATAAATCAGTCAAGCCCGCTGGGAAAACAACTACATCATTTACTCTTGAACCGTCAAAGGTTTCACTTGTCATTGTTGTAAGACCTGTTGGGAAATAATACACCTCTGGCTCTGCTGGAATTTCCTCGAGGGTTTTATATGTAAATGGTTCGTCTACAAAATACAAGCTTGTGCATTTCTTAAAGGTTGCATTGTCATTGTCGCCTGAATTGATAGCTGTTAAGGTTGATGGTAAATATACAGCTGTTAGACTTGAGCAATCTTTAAACATACGTGATGGAAGTGATGTTATTCCCTCCGGAATTGAAAATGCCTTAAGCGCTGAACAACTCTCAAATGTGTAGCTTTTGAAGGTAAAGCCTTCTGCAAAGCCTGCAAACTCAACTCTCCAAAGTCTTGAGCAGCTTGAAAATGTGTTGTGGCCCATATCTTTAACATCATCACCAAATGATAGCTCAGTAATTCCAGAGTTTGAAAATACGTGTGTGTCACCAGAATTTCCACCAAGTGTAACTAAGCTTGGGAAGCTTAGCACTAAGTTGGTTCCTTCATTTGTTGCGGCATATCTGAATGATTCTTTTGAAATTGTTTCAACGTTTGTGAAGGTATATGTGCCTGTAAGTGCAGAGCATTTATAAAATGCTTTTTCTCCAATTTGGGTAATACCATTAGGAAATGAAATAGACGTAAGCGCTGTACATCCGGTGAAAGCATTAGTAGGTAAGGACGTAACTTTTGTATTCTCAAAGCCTTTTACTGTTGTAAGGAGTGTGTTATCGCCCATAACCTTTGAGCAAAGATAATTAAGGCTTGTGCAGTCTGAAAAATCAATGCTTGTAAGCTTTGTGCCACTAAGCGTTCCCTCTGAACCGGTAGTTGAGCCTATACTTTCAAGAGCGGTGCAACCGTCTAAATGTATTGCAGTAATCGCCGCGCCTTGGAAGGATCTATGGTTGATGGTTTTGATTGAAGATGGGAAATATACCTCACATTTTCCTTCCGCATTGTTACTGAGTGAGGAACAGTTTGCAAAAATCATTTGTCCGCCAAGAGAAACAACACCCTCACCGAACACGATGTCGTTTTGAGCCACCATATTAGTACAGCCTGAGAACATATGACCCAATGCGTCTCCTGTGTCTGAGGTTCCGTCAGAATTTTTCGTAAACGTTGGGAACTTTACTGTTTTTAAGCTTGTGCAATCAGCAAAAACTGATTTTGTGAAGCGACGCACGTTGAGCATGCAATTGTGTCCTTGTTCAAACACAAGGCTCTCTATTGATGATTTATAGAACATAGACGAGCAGTCGTTCATATCTACCGAAGTGCCCTCAAAGGTTACGGTTTTTAGAACAGTTGACTCCTTAAACAAGTCCTTTGAGCTGTTGTTAAATCCGGTTATTGTCGCAGGGAAGGTAACGTCTTGGATGTTGTGCTTGCCATAAGCCTCACTATTCTTAAAGCCGGCAACATATCCATCTTTTAAGTTGAACACCGTCTCAAAATCAACCGTGTTTGTGCCATCGTCAACAATTACGGTTACTTCATTTGCGGCGTTTACAGTTATTGCAAATAAGCAAGTTAGAATTGCAACAACCAAAAGTGCTAAAAGTAATTTCTTTTTCATATTTTTCTCCTTTATACGCGTGGCGCGTTATTATCGCTATAATATTAACACATATGTGGAAAACT
>SVRK01000016.1 GCA_015064855.1 Oscillospiraceae bacterium
CAATCACATTAAAAAAGAATCTGGCGTTGATCAACGCCAGACCCAAAAAAGTTATTGGTTATCGTAAACCTATTGATTTGTTTGAATTTTTTGTTAATTCCTGTTGCACTTAGCTTGACAATTTATTTTTTATAATAATTCTTCTTTTTCTTGGAAATAATTTAATTAAAACAAAAGGAGATTTTATTATATGGAAAAACATATTAGTTCTATAAAAGCAAGAGAAATAATAGACTCACGCGGTATGCCAACGGTTGAAGCATTACTCTGTCTTTCTTCAGGTCACAGGGGCGTTGCTTCAGTACCGTCGGGTGCTTCAACAGGAGCATATGAAGCCATTGAATTAAGAGATAAAGATAAAAAAAGATATTTTGGCAAGGGTGTTTTAGAAGCTATAGCAAACATTAACCAAAAAATTTCAGACGAATTAGTTGGTTTAACCAGCGATAAGCAAAGAATAATAGACCAAAAGATTATTAAGCTTGACGGAAGCGAAAACAAAAGTAATTTAGGAGCTAATGCAACACTTTCCGTTTCGTTAGCCTTAGCAAAAGCAAATGCATGTTCTTATTCTCTTCCTCTATACAGGTATTTGGGTGGAATTTTTGCTACTAAGCTACCAATTCCTATGATGAACATTTTAAATGGTGGTGCACATGCCTCAAACAATATTGACATACAGGAATTTATGATTGTTCCTGTTGGTTTTGCCTCCTTTAAAGATGCATTGCGCGCCGGTTGTGAAATATACAACGAGCTCAAGAATATATTAAAGAAGAAGGGATATTCCATAGCCGTTGGAGATGAGGGTGGATTTGCGCCTGACTTAGAAAACGAGGAAGAAGCAATCGAGCTTATTTTAGAAGCAATAAAAAACGCAAAATACGACACGTCCTCGGTCAAAATTGCTCTTGATATTGCCTCTAGCGAATGGTACAACGGCTCAGCTTATGTATTGCCAAAATCCAAGCAAAGCTACACAAGTGAGGAATTGATTGAAAAATGGGATGCTTTAATTAGCAAATATCCAATACTCTCTATTGAGGACCCATTAGCTGAAAACGACTATTTTGGTTGGAGAAAAATCACATCTCAGCTGGGTGAAAAGGTTATGCTTGTTGGAGATGACCTATTCGTAACTAATGAAAAGAGGCTAAAAAAGGGAGTTGATGAGGGAATGGCAAATTCCATCCTTATAAAGCCAAACCAAATCGGCACTTTAACAGAAACTCTTGACGTTATTGAATATGCAAAGGAAAAATCATACCACACTATAATTTCTCATCGTTCAGGAGAAACCTGTGACACTTATATTGCTGATATTGCAGTAGCTACTAATGCCGGCTTTATAAAAACAGGTGCTCCTTGCCGTATGGAGCGCGTAGCCAAATATAATCGATTACTCGAAATTGAAGACGAAATTTACAGAAATTAACTTGGGAGGCAACTGCCTCCCTTATCTATCTTTAAAAGTTTATTTTCTCTCTTGACATTTTATATAATTATATGTTATACTACTACTGTTAAAATTATATAATAATAAAACAAGTTGTGATATAAGGTCATACTATCCGGGGCGTTAGCGGTGCCCTGCACCTGAAATCCGCTATATGCAGGGGAGAATTCCCATTATGAGGACTATTCTTGTGTGGTCAGCACTTATATCAGAAGCGTTGACAGATGAGTCTTGCGCAATTGTCGGCTGTGAACCGTGTCAGATGGGGGACCAAGCAGCACTAAGCGGTTGTGATAATGTGCCGCGAGAGTGCTTGTCTCGAGCCTATGGTACATGATAGCGCGCGTAAGGGTATTTCGATTTTTGGGGTATGATCTTATATGACAGCTTGTTTTTTAATATTTAATGAGAAAGGAGAAAATATGCATCAGGCTTTATATAGAAAATATCGCCCTAACGTTTTTGGTGACGTTTATGGTCAGGATCACATTACGTCTATTTTAAGATTTGAAGCGGCAAATGGCGCTGTTTCTCACGCTTATCTTTTCTCCGGCTCTCGCGGTACCGGTAAAACGACCTGTGCAAAAATACTTGCCAAAAGCGTAAACTGTCTTAATTTGAAAGACGGAAACCCATGTAACGAATGCGAAAACTGTCGTGCGATTGATGAAGGCACAACAACTGACGTTTTGGAAATGGACGCAGCTACTAATACCGGTGTTGATTACATTCGTGATTTGCGCGACAACGTTATGTACACCCCCAGTATTCTAAAAAAACGCGTCTACATAATTGACGAGGCTCATATGCTTTCCGACAGTGCTTTTAATGCGCTCTTAAAGACTATTGAAGAGCCACCGGATCACGTTTTATTTATTTTTGCTACTACTGAACAGCATAAAATTCCGGCTACTATAATTTCAAGATGTCAACGCTTTGAATTTAGAAGGATTTCGATAGCTTCTCTTGTTGAAAGACTTTCTTACATTGCAAAAAGTGAGAATATCGAAATTACAAAGGAAGCCCTATCTGTTATTGCAAAAACAGCTCAAGGCGGTATGAGAGATGCTATAAGCTTAATGGAGCTATGTGCAGGTGCTGGTGGCGTAGTAACGCCCGAACAAGTAAATAAAATACTTGGTACAAGCTCATATGATAAAATGTGTAGCGTTGCAAAAAGCATTGCAAACAAGGAATACGCTGTGCTTTTTGATACAATAAATGAAATTGTTTCGTCTTCAAAGGACATTCTTGTTTTCTTTGCCGATCTTACATCATTCTATAGAGATATGATGGTTGTAAAATCATCGGCAAGTGCAGCGTATCTTGAGCTTATAGATAGCGAAGCGAATTTGGTTAAGGATGCTTGCTCACAATTTAATATGGCAACGCTTCTCTACCATATTTCCTTACTTGATTCCGCATATTTAAATATGCAAAAGAATCCGTCAACAAAACGTCTTTGCGCTGAAATAACTCTTATGAAAATGTGTGATCCGAAGCTTTCCGAGTCAAATGAGGCTTTGCTTTCAAGAATCGCATCGCTCGAGGACAAAATAACATTAATTTCAAAGGGTGCCAAAATAGACGAGACTATAAAGCAATCGGAACAAAAAAAGGATACGACTTCTAGTACAGTGTCTGTTAAGGAAACGATTGAAGTGCCTAAAGTGAGCACAGACAACAAAACATCTGAAATGACTGAAATTCAAGATTGGAATGAGGTTGCAATCAAGGTTTCAGAGTCCGACCAAAGCATTTTTGGATTCGTTAACAAATCAAGATGCTATTACAAGGACGGAAAATACTATCTTGTGTGTGAAAACGAATTTGTAAAAAATCTTTTAAGCACAGAAAAAAACAAATCATCAATTTTCAATGCTATGATGCTATGTGAAATTGATATTTCATCAGTTTCACAGCTTGAAATAGTTATAAACATCAAAAATACGGCCAAAAAAAGTGGTCTTGAAGAATTTTAAAGAGGTATATTATGAGAGCTAACGTTCCAAAGGGTCCTAGCATGAACGAAATGCTAAGACAAGCACAAAAAATGCAAGCAGATATGCAAGAAAAGCAAGCCGAGCTTGATGAAAAGGTATATGACATCAGCGCAGGCGGTGGAGTTGTTAAGGTAAAGATTTCCGGTAAAAAGGAAATTTTAAATATCGAAATTTCCCCTGAAATTGTTGACCCCGATGACATAGAAACATTACAAGACATAATGGTTGCGGCAGTAAACGAAGCAATTAAGAAGGTAGATTCCACAAACGAAGCTGAAATGAACAAAATCACCGGCGGTCTTGGAATGCCTGGTATGTTTTAATGGAAACACTCGTTAAGCCATTACAAACGCTTATTGAAAAGTTTCGTTCTCTTGATGGAGTCGGTAAAAAAAGTGCTATGAGAATGGCATTTTCAGTGCTTGATATGGATAATTCAGAGGTTTATGACTTTGCACAAGCAATATTAGATGCAAAAACTCAAATCGGTCTTTGCTCTATATGTCAAAACCTTTCAAGTGAAGAGGTTTGTCCTATTTGCCAAAGCATTACACGTGACCACTCTATCGTTTGCGTCGTCGAGGATTATCAAGCGGTAATAGCCTTTGAAAAGGTTAAAGAATTCAAGGGTGTTTATCACGTTTTACACGGTACTATTTCCCCTATGAAATCTATCGGCCCTGACAAGCTAAAAATCAAAGAGCTACTAGCAAGAATAAGCACCGAAGAAATTAAAGAGGTGATAGTTGCCACGAACTATACTGTCGAGGGAGAGGCAACAGCAATGTACCTCTCGAAAATACTTAAGCCTCTTGATATCAAGGTTACAAGACTTGCAAACGGCTTGCCTGTCGGATCGGATCTTGAATATGCAGATGAGGTTACTCTCTATCGTGCACTCCTTGGTAGGAGGGACATTTAATGGACTATTTATTTTTTGATATTGAATGTGCCAACTGCTTTGGTGGAAGAGGAAAAATTTGTTCGTTTGGGTACATTATTACAGACGATAAATTCAATGTTAAGCAAAAAAATGATATTTTAATAAATCCTCATTCTAAATTTCATTTGCATGGTCATGGTAATCATCCGGGTATTGTTTTAGGATATGACGAGGATGAGTTTCTTTCTTCTCCCGATTTTAAATTTTATTATCCCACTATATGTGAGCTTTTGACTCGTGAAAACACATTAAAATTTGGTTTTTCAGTTTTATCCGACGCCAATTTTATAAAAAGTGAATGTCTGCGTTTTTCTAAACCTATTTTCAATTACGATTTCATTGATATTCAGCGTATTTATACAGACTATAAGGCGCTTGAAAACACACCCGCTCTTATAAAATGTGCCGGCGAATATGGTGTTACCGAAAGCCAAGACGTTCACAAAAGTGATGACGATGCATATTTTACTATGCGTGTCCTTAAAGGATTGTGTGAGGAAACGGGGTTATCCGCATCTGAATTAATTGAAAAATATCCACTTTGCAAATGCTGGTGCAAGGATGGCGAGCTTGGCTCTGAATTTTTAAAGTACAAAGAATTTCAAAAGGCAAACAAGCTTTCCAAAATGGAAAAGCTTACAGGTAGCCCACGCTCCAACTGGATACATACAACTGAAGAAAATGCAACCACCTTCTCCAATTATGTTAAGCGTGTATTTATAAACCGCAAGGAGCAGACATTTTTGCTAGGCAAAAAGGTTTGCATAAGCTCTCTTTTTGAAGAGTATCATTTTTATGAGATGATGAACATTGTTTCTCTTCTCGCTTCTTATGGAGCTAAATATTCACGACACGCATATAATGCAGATATTTTTGTTACCTATGAAATAATAGGCAAAAACGGTGAACCCTTCCGCTGTTACCGCAAAGAACGTGCTATCGAGGCTCTTGCACAGGGCAAGGATATTGAATTCATGGAGCTCGACACTCTGCTTTTGCTTTTAAATACCGATTTAGAAGCGATAAAGATTCTTAATATGGACAAGTTATCCCCTATTAAAAATAAGTTTTTTCAAGCTTTTATAAAATAATACAAAGACATTCTCTTTTATACCCTATTTTTAACGGGTAGCTTGGTTAAGCCAAGTTGTTTATGAGAGTGTCTTTTGTTTTAAAAAAATCACCTCAAATGAGGTGATTTTTTATTTGAATTCTATTAAGTCTTGCGTCAATAGCCCTTCACGCATTATTTTATAATACTCGTCAGTACCGACGGTATCCATAATATGAAGATTTTTGCGTATTGCTTCTACTATCAATTCTGGATTTAGGTTTTTCTCGTTATCAGCACATAAAATAGCGTTTATCACTACTCTACCGTTGTCGTCTTTTACTTCAAGGCTTTGAATGTAATCACAAATATTTACGCTTTTAACTCCGCTTTTTGTTTTTTTCTCTATCATACAGCTATTAGAAAAGAGATTTGATATATCATGTGCGGTTGAGCTGGTAATTTTGGGAGAAAACAATTCCATTCTATATTTTGCATACGAAATCAGCTTTAATTTAGCCTCCGGCTGGTATACCTCTATAACTCTCATATCCGCAGGAAAATTGCGGTTTAATCGCTCCATAATCTCCTCATTTGACATATATGAGTTAAGCTTGATATCCAAAAGCTCGCATTCACTCTCAACACCGGTTGGCAAAGGCAATGCAAAAACCATTTTAGGTTGAGGGTTAAAGCCCTCACTATACCATATATCAAGTCCTGCACGCAAAATTATTCTTTGCATTGTGCGTGCAAGGTCAAGGTGAGAAATATACATTAAATCTCCGGTTTTTGAAAACTTAATTCTTACAGGAGTTATTTCTTTTTCTTCGGACACCATGTATGCTCCTTTCCAAGCTTATTAGCACCACAGCCAGAACACTTTTCTTTACAGTTTGGTGTTGTTTGGCTTTGGTAAGCTTTTTTGTTTTCACTTATCAAGAAGCTCTTTGAAACTCCAATATCAATAACGTCCCAAGGAAGGATTTCGTCATATGACATTTTTCTGTTAGCATAAAAATCAGGATTTATGCCACACTCCTCGAAAATTTCCATCCATCTATGATAGTCAAAATATTCATCCCACGCATCAAAACGTACACCCTTTTTCTGTGCCAATGCAAGAGCTTTGGATAAACGTCTATCGCCCTTTGAAAATACAGCCTCAAGGCGTGAAACCTTTGCCTCATGCCAGTTATATCGAATTTTCTTATCTGTAATCTTTTCAGCCAAAAACATTTGCTTTGAACGTAAGGATTCAAGGGAGTCCTGCGCTTCCCACTGGAAAGGAGTGTGAGGCTTTGGAACAAAGCAAGAAACCGAAACCGTAACCGACACAGGCTTTCTTGAACGTCCCTCTGTCTTATAATATTCGTCTACTACCGTCTTTGCAAGAACCCCAATACCCTCAATATCCTCATAGGTTTCAGTAGGTAACCCATTCATAAAGTAAAGCTTTACTTGACTTTTACCCCCCTCAAAAGCAAGGCGAACAGCATTTAGAAGGTCCTTTTCATATAAGTTCTTATTTATAGCATCGCGCAATCTTTGAGTTCCTGCCTCAGGAGCAAAAGTAAGACCGCTTGATCGCACTCCGGAAATTTTACGCATTAGCTCCTTAGTAAAGCTATCAGCACGCAAGGATGGCAATGATAAATTTACCTTTTTATCGTTTGTCCAAGCTAAAAGCTTGTCAGTTGCATCGTGCAAGCACGAATAATCGCTAATCGAAAGCGAGGTTAATGATATTTCATTATATCCTGTGTTTTCATATATTGTTTTTGCCTGCTCATTTAAAACCTCAGCGCTTTTTTCACGTACAGGGCGGAAAACCATACCTGCTTGGCAAAAACGACAGCCTCTTATACACCCACGAAAGGTTTCTAGCATAATTCTATCGTGAACTGTTTCAATGTATGGCATAACAGGCTTTAATGGGAAATACGAGGTGTTTAAGTCTGCCACCACTCTCTTGACAACCTTCTTAGGAACATCGTCAAATTTAGGCTCAAATGACTTTATTGTGCCATCATTGTTATATTCAACTTCATAAAGTGATGGTACGTAAAAGCCTTCAAGATGCGAAGCCTCGCGCAAAAATGCACTTTTGGTATAAGTGCCGTTATCCTTCATTTTTGTATAAAGCTCAGCAAGCTCGCAAAGCGCCTCCTCGCCTTCACCTATACTAAAAATATCAAAGAAATCCGCCACCGGCTCTGCATTATACGCACAAGGTCCCCCTCCGAGTATTATGGGTGAGTCCTCTTCCCTATCCTTAGAAAAAAATGGAAGCCCTGCCATATCAATCATATTTATTGCGGTAGTATAGCATAACTCATATTGTAAAGAGATAGCCATAATATCGAATTCCTTTATTTCATCCTTGCTTTCAAGTGCGAACAAAGGAATATTATGCTCTCGCATTTTTTCTTCCATATCCGGCCAAGGCGCAAATACTCTTTCGCACCAAGCATATGGCAATTCATTTAGCGCACCGTACAAAATCTTCATACCTAGATTCGACATTCCTATTTCATACGTGTCAGGAAAACAAAATGCTATTCTCGTTTTTATTTTATTCTTATCTTTTATAATCTGACCAAATTCTCCACCCGTATATCTGGCAGGCTTTGAAACCGATTTTAAAATTGTGCTAATATCCCTCTGCATTATTTTTTCTTTGGCAATATAATACACGTTAGAATATACATTATAAATGCAAATATCGTATATAGTAAAACAATTGAGCCGGATGGGAAAATATTAAGAGGTCCAAATTTAATAGGAGCAAATATGCATACTCCCAAATATGCAAGACCGACTATTGACGCAATTATTTTTACTGCCTTGATAACCTTTCTAGTTTTCAAAATGCTTCTACACATAGGTATCGCTCTTAAAAGCGCACATGAGGATCCTTTTGATACAATCTGTCCATCACGTCTTTGTGTAGTTGAATATACATCAGAAATTGATGTTAATTTTATAACCTTTACTTGCTTTTTTGTAAAGCCAGTTACTCTGTTTATAAGATCATTATTGATATTAGGGTCAAAAGAGCGAACACCTACTACCATTTTTTTAGAGTTAACGTACTTTGTTGTTTGTAAAAACTCCTCATTGATCTTATACTCAATATACATCTTTGAGCAAAGCACACCATCACAAGCAACGTACATTATACTCAAGTTCTTATTTTCCTCTTTTTCAAAACCGACTTCGATGTTTTGAATCGTCATTCCATTCTTATCGGCAAAAATAATAGAGTGACCGTCAACAGTAACACGTAGATAGTTTCTACCCGCACATACAAAATTAACACGTGCGCTCTTAGCTACAGAACCACCAAGCATATTATTAAATACGCGAGACAAGGGTCCTCCAACCTTTGAAAATCCGCTAGCTGAATAATAAATAACATCCTCAAACTTATATCCATTATAAAGCTTTATTGGTGAAACCTTAACGTTTTTATATGGGAATGCTGCTGTATCTTCCACTACCAGCGCATCAATGTCTGCATAGCTTTCAATTGCTTCTTCGCCAATAATAGAAACCTTGTCGTTTTCATAAAGACGAGTATTTGCAATTAAAAACGGCACACTATAAGAAAACAGTATACCCACCGGAATAACAGAGAAAAGACCCACAAAATAATATGTAAAGGATGCATATATATTCTTGTCAGTTTTATCCAAAAATACGGATATAATAGCAAAAACAAGCGGAATTGAAAGTGCAAAAATATAATAAAGCTTTAAATATTTTCTTACGTCAACAACCGAATCGGTATTTTGGCTATAATTCTTTACAAACGGGGTTTTTACAGTACGTGCGATTTGCCCAACATACTCTTCTCCATTTGTAATTGTAGTAGTAAAGGTATCATATTCACTTTCTGCGTTTATTTCCTCAACCTTTTCTAAAACGAATTTAGGACGGCTATATGAAACCACTGCAAAGCCATATCTTTCGCGTTTTATATTAAATCTGAAATAAAGCAGTGAAATTACCAAAATTGCCGCTACCGGGAAATTCAATAAAACTACGTGTGTGCCATAGCTTATCGCAACAAAAACAAGTGTAATAAGCGTATGCAAAACACCCGCAAGCAGGGCTATTGGTACAATAGAATCCGGTGAATAGGCTTTTTTCAAGATAGAGCGCGTTCCTTGAATTATCTGTTCTCTTGCACAAATTGCACATGCAAAAAGTGAAACAAGACTCACAACTATATGTATGTATGGATGCGTACTCATATCTAGATAATGAAATCTTCCGATATTTATAAATTCAAACACGTTTTCTTGCAAGAACAGAATAGATGCAAAAATTACCGCTACTATGATATTAATTGTATTAACCTTTTTCGCTCTTTTGTAGCTTTCTCTAATTTCGTTATTTTGGCTATCATCCGTATACTCATATTTTATTTTAGGCTTATCAATATCAGTCATTGTCCTATGTGTACCGGTTTCCGAAAGACCAAACGCCTTCATAAAGCTTTTATCTGCAGTTGCAGAGCTTGTAAAGGACTCATCAACCTCAAATTGCTCTCTGTCCTCGTCTTCTCCGTGCCAGGTTGCTATAAAGCCCTTTTCGCTATTGCTTTTTGTTACAACCTCACCATCAAAAACCTTGGAAAAAATGTTTTTATCAGGAACTACTAAATCGTCTGTATCCTCATATTCCTTGCTAGCCTTAATGTTTTCTAGCGTTGGAGCTTTTTCTTCTTCAATTTCTTCTAAATCGTTTTCTAATTTCTCGTCCATTACTACCCCTTTCTAGCTTCGTTGCATTCTTGCCACATGGCAAAGAATTACTGATGCCGCAGTAGATACATTTAGTGAATTAACCTTTCCATACATTGGAATCGAAACTATGTAATCACTGTTTTCTTTAACTATTCTTGAAACTCCGTTTCCCTCCGAACCAAGAACAACCGCGCACGCACAATTGAAGTCGGTTTCATAATATGGAGTTCCACCAGCCTCGGATGTGAAAATCCAAAGTCCTTTTTTCTTTAGTTGCTCTATTGTTGTCGCAATATTTGATACCTTTGCTATCATCATATGCTCAATAGCGCCTGCTGACGACTTATAAACCGTTGGAGTAATACCAACAGCTCTACGCTTGGGTATGATTATTCCATGAGCTCCTGCACATTCGGCGCATCTTATAAGAGCTCCTAGATTATGTGGGTCTTCTATAGAATCCGCGATAACAATGAGCGGCTTTTCTCCTCTTTCATTCGCTAATTCGAGCATTTCTTCAATTGAGGAATATTCCTTCATTGATGCAATAGCCACTATTCCTTGATGGTTTGTCCCTTCAGCGATTGAATCAAGCTTTTGCGCCTCTATTTCAACAACCGGAATGCCCCTAGCTATTGCCTCGGCAACCAAAACAGTGATAGAACCCTCGTGTCCACCGCCTTTTTTAACGTAAACCTTTTCTATGTTTCTTTCACTTTTCAAAAGCTCCCTTACAGCATTACGTCCTACAACAACGCCATTGTCTTCGGTTTCTTCAAAGGCTCCATTCTCTCTTTTGAATGAGTCTTCCTTTTTGTAGGAACGATTGCCGTTATAGCCGTTTTGATTTTTATTATTTGAATTTAATTTTCTATAATTATTTTTTTGATTATTAAAAGCCATTTCTATCTCCTACAAATTAACACATAATTATTTATATTTTAACATATATATTTCGTTTTGTACAGTATAATATTAAATTTTATAAAAAATAACATAAATAAAAAAGAGCCAACATCGGCTCTTTTTTATCTTAAATCAAATTATTATTCTTGACTTTGTCTTTTTGCAAAGCACTCGCTACAATAAACAGGCTTTTCATTGTTAGGTTGGAAAGGAACCTTTGCTTCTTTTCCGCACTCAGCACATACAGTTGTAAAGAGCTCTCTTGGTGCTTTTGCAGCATTTTTCTTGGCATCTCTACAAGTCTTGCATCTCTTAGGCTCATTTTCAAGTCCCTTTTCAGCATAGAACTCTTGTTCTCCTGCTGTAAAAACAAACTCCGCGCCGCAGTCTTTGCAAACTAATGTCTTGTCCTCAAACATTTTTTCTCTCCTCTAAAATTTTTTATACATAGCAATAAGCTAGGTAACTATTTGATTGTGTCGCGAATCTTTGACCTAACTCTGTACATTGCATTGTTAACAGATTTCTCGCTCTTGCCGACTATTTTCGCTATTTCATTTACGCTAAGACCGTCGGCTTTTAGCTGAAGTATCCTTTTTTCGTAAGGAGATAGAGTATTTTCCGCAAGGTTTAAAAGTTCTCGATATACGACAGTGTCCTGTATGTAATCTTCAATAACAGGACTAACAATTTCACAATTTGCGTTCTTTTTGGAGCTTAATTTACGGCAGAACGATTTCAATCTGTTGTTAACACTCACCTCGGCATATGCACAAAAGGGAGCTCTTTTTTTGCCCTCCAAAACTTCGCCATAATGCAAGATTGCATTATTAAAGGCAATTCTCGCCTCTTGAATAAAATCCTCAAGCAAAGCTTTATCCTTGTACGAACGATAAAACTTATTAGCACTTCCAACTAAAAGTGCCGTGTATTGCTTGCAGAGTTCCTCAAACGCAACTTGATCACGGTTCTTTGCTCGAAGAATAAGATCTAATTCTTCTTTATGATCTAATTTTTCCATACAATACCTTTCAAGTAAACGCTATTCAAAAGTCCAAACACAAATGGTAATATAATTATAATATTTTTATTTACGTTTGTCAAGTGCTTTTTGTAGAAATCGACTAAATTTCGAGAAAATTTATCATATTTTTGTGCAGAATAACAAAATTTTCAATTATTTTTCAAAAATGTAGTTTCTTTCACCAGAAACTAGTGCCATTGTACCTTGGAAAACGACCTCCGGGCGACGCCTAAAATTATACAGCATCATATCTGCCTCTTTTTCAGTATCGACATCAATATTTATTTCAAGAACGCGTCTGCCTTTTTCGACTATTTCACAATGGACACTGTATTTTCCACTCGGCAATCTGGTCTTTTCGCAATTCACGCTTGCTCCACGTTTTTCAAATGATAAATATCTAATGGCGCTTCTATAGCTCGCTTCTTTTATGGAGCTTGATATTTGGTCGCTCAAGGCACTGGCAATTTTCTTGCCGGATTCAGAAACGATATATGTGATTTCTTCTTTTTCATCCAAATATCCGGAATCTATAATGTGTTTTCCCTCTACAAGCTCAGTAAAGCAATCCCCACATTCAAAGTATCCAGCTACATTTTCTTGAGATAAAATCGAGCAAATATCATTGCAGTTTACAGGATAGCCTATTCTATCCATCAAGTGAAGAATAAACACCTTTATCTCACTTTTGTCCGTCATTTTTTCATCTCCTTTTTTATTTTACAGTTTTATAATAGCATAAAATATTAATTTTAGCAATCTTTTTTTGGCTCAAATTAAATCTTTTTGTAATATTCAAGGTATGTCCTTCATAATATTTACTAATGCAAAATGCATAAAACAAGGAGGTTTAAATGGAAGAAAAGGACATAATTTTTCTCGGTGAGCAGGAAGAAAGCTTTGTTTTGGTCGAGAGAAATAAAAAAAGACAGAAGCAAAAGCAAAGAGAGGCAATAAAAAGAGGTATTGCATTTATAGTTTTAATTGTGGCCATCATAGGAGCTATCAAAATATTCCCTTACGTTAAGGAATTTTTTAGTAGCTTTAAAAATGAAAATCCACCGGCAGATTCATCTGGAATCAACAAGCCAAGTGATGATGGTTCTCTCCCACCAAGCTTAGACACCTCAACGGATACAAGCACTGATGCGTCTTCTGATGAAGATACAAGCACAAGCGAGGAAGAAAACAGTGATTCAGATACAGAAACTGATACAGATACAAATGAAAACAATGAATTCAAAACCGATTTTTATGAAATAAAAGAAAACGGAACATCAAAATATCTAGCTATTAATGAAAGCGGCTGTGAATTTGATTTTTCAAAGGATTTTTCAAAAACCAAGCTAAAGGATATTCAAAGAAAATATGGAAGTGACGCACCTATTGTTTTAATTACCCATTCCTCTATAAACGAATCATATTCCAATGGTGAAAATTATAGCAAGGACGGTGATTTTTATTCAGAGAAGAACAACGTTGGAGATATAGGAAAAATAATATGTAATAATCTAAATGCGATTGGAGTAGGTGCAATTCAATTAGATGAGCTTTACGCCTCCGGCGCAATATTTTCTTCACAGGCGGAATATAAGAAATCCTTAGATGAAGCTCTAAAAAAATACCCGAGCATTTCGTATGTATTTAACGTTTCAAGGGGAATAAGCTTAAATGATGACTTAACAATGAATAAGTCTACTTTCCAAAAAGACGGAGAAAAATATGCACAAATTTCAATGATAAGCGGAACAAATTGGGATAGCGCGACAAAAAATCAAACACAAAACGTACTTTTTGCATTTGATTTTTCAAAATATTTAAATAATGAAAGCCCTAATTTTGTAAAAGAAAACAAAATCTCAAGATATTCTCTTTCTCAAGATATTAGCCCCAATACCGTCAATATTGATATAGGAGAATTTTCAAACTCGTTTGAAGAGGCAAAGCGTTCGGCAGTGCTTTTCGCAACGCTGTTTTACAACTACATAACGAATTAGTTATAGAGCTTTGGTAGTTTTTCGTGTGCATCGCTTATGCATATCGGTGAAAAATATTCGGTTATATACTGTAAAAACGGTGATTTTACATATTTGGCAAATTCTAGTATAAACGCATGCTTTATGCTTTTTCTTAATACGTTTTCAAGAACCAAAAAATATTTTCCATTTTTATTATTATAATAAACTGAGGTACTTAAAGACTTATCTATATTTCTCAAAGCATCCAAAACCTTTATCAAATCTTCAATATTGTCAAATGCATATATTTGGCCTTGCGCTTTTATTTTTTGAGATGATAGCTCTTCTCTTTTATCCTTATACATCTTCACCTCACCTAAAAGACAACTAACGAATATTTCACATCCTCCATCTTTCGAGGAGAATATTTCTGCAACTATGTTTTCTTTTGCGTATGTAAAGCCGACCTCATTTTTTGCTTTTTGCAGAAGGCTTGAAAATATTCTTTTCATCTCCTCTGCATCAAGCTCCTTGCCCTCGCAAAGGTCATACTCCTTGACCTCATCACTTGACAGACTAATTTTTATTGATTTTTCATTAATTTTTACTATTTCCATTCCTTGCCTCCAATAATTCAACTGTTAAATTCCTATCTATAAGCATTATATATGATTTTTATTTTTTGGTGCAAGGATTATGTTTTTACATTTTTACAATTTATTAGAAAAAACCAGATGATTTTAGTTTATTCTAACTTTTTTGGTATAAATTTAGGAGGTTTTATGAAACGGATTTTTTTCTTTTCTATCGTTTTTATTCTTCTTTTTACAGGGGTAGCTCTTGCCGGTGAAAAAATCTCCCCGGCTATCGACATATTAGCAAATGAAAACAATATGGTGAAAAGCGGAATATTGAACGATGGTGAATTATGCTTTGACACAAGTGATTTTGACAATTCTCTCGGCACAAACGTAAAATCAATCAAGGTAAGTGCTCTGCCTGATAAAAGCATGGGCAGACTTATGCTTGACAACCTATACATTGTAGAAAATCAAGTGATAAAGCGAGAGGATTTTTCACTTTTGAAGTTCGTTAGCACCGATAGCTCGGAAAATGCGACCTTCAAGTTTAAGCCTAATGGTTATAACTATGAAATTGAATGTTCTTTGATCTCATTAAAGAGCGTAAATCTTTCTCCGGTTGCATCAAACGGAGCCAGCATTTCAACCTGGACTATGAAAAATGTTTCTTGCTTTGGAACTCTGCTTGGTTATGACCCGGAGGGTGATGAATTAAAATTTGAAGTAGTTTCGCACCCTAAAAAAGCTCTTTTGACTATATCCAATATAAACACAGGAGATTTTATATACACTCCTTTTGAAAATGCAAAAGGAAAGGATGCCTTTTCCTATCGAGTACGCGATGTGTTTGGAAATTATTCCGAAATATGCACGGTTGATATAGAAATATCAAAGGACGAACCCGAAATAACGTTTTCAGATGTTGAAGAAAAATATGTAGGCGCTGTATCAATAGTATGTGAAAACAAGCTTATGTCCTGGACGGAAAACAAAGATGGTTCATTTAATTTTGACCCAACAAAAGAAGTAACACGCGAAGAATTTGTAGTTCTTGTAATGAAGGCTATGGGCGCAAAAGAAGCACCAAAAATCGACAAAACTCGTTTCGCCGACGACAAAGAGATATCCCCGGAATATAAAGGATATATTGAAAGTGCTTTCTCGTTAGGAATTATCGAGGGAAAAATAGAAAACGACGGAGTGCATTTTAATCCCAAGGATGCAATTACCCTTTCCGATGCAGCGGTTATAATTAACAATATAATCGGCAAAAAATCAACCACTTCTTTAACTGTTTTTGCAGACGACAGCGATATTCCCGCTTGGGCAAGAGCCGATATTGAAGCACTGTGCGAGGTTGGAATATTAAAGAAAAACGATGGAGAAATAGCCCCCAACGCGCCGCTAACAAAGGCACAGGTAGCACAAATTTTAATGTCATTATTAAAATTTAGAGGCAAATAAAAGAAAAAGCACCGCAATTGCGGTGCTTTTCTATTTTACTTTAAATTCAATTTCAAATTCATTTCTACCCTTTGGCAAAATATAATCAATCAAATATACGTCGTGAGGTCTATTGCCCACATGCGCTTTGACTCCTTTAACGGTCACCGTTGGTAAAGTTTTACATTTAGGTGACAGGTATACGTCATCAATAATCAATTCACCGTCAACAAACTTAGGTTCTATAAGTGATACAAAGCGTTCGGTTATTTCCGTTTCCTTTGTAAGCTCAAATTTATCGTTTAAAACGATTTTATCGTCGTAAAATACAAATGAACGCTCTGCTTTTTGCAAATAGTCGACCCCGTATCCATTTTTTATGTCCATATATGCGCGAGAATTAGTTTCATCATAATAAATATTCACATCATTTCTTCGACAACCATCTTGTGGTATACCATCAAAAATCGGTAGGTTGTGTGACCATGCGCTCGGATGGAAAAACGTATATCTTTTATCTCCGTGATAGCCGTCCTCGTAAGGTCCTGCTCCTATATCACAAATTATTTGCTTATCACCTCTTGCGATAATGAAGGTGCCAACGTCAATATGATTGTGGCTTTCGCCATTGTTGCCGCCTTTTGCCCCAAAGCCAAAGCTCTTTGTCCTTTTGAAAAAGTATGAAGAATTTTCATAGGTATACGTAACGTTATTTGACATTGTGTCGGTATAATTGTCTTCGTTATAGTATAAAACTGCGCGTAAAAGGAACGGAAAATGAGTATTCTCCTTTGCAATAACCGCGAGCTCCTTAGGTAATCTTTCGATTTCGTCACCATAAATATAGCGTAACATTGACGGAAGACCTATGGCATAGTTTTGTGTAACGCTACAATCACCAAATGTCACCAAAACATCTTTTGATAAGAAGGTTTTTTGTAAAAACTTAGCAATTTCCTTCACCTTTGGTCTTGCAAACCAATCAATCTTGCCGTTTGTCAATTCCTTTTCAAGCAAAGCGTAGGCGGTGAAAAAGCCAAATCCAAAGCCCCAATAGCCAACGCCCTCGACACACATTCCGTCGTCTTTATAGCTATTTAAATATGATTCCATAGCGCTATGTAGTCTTTCTTGATTTTGAAAGAAAAGCTCCGTATCCTCGTACATTAGTAAAGAACCGACAGCGCCTGCACAAACTGCGGTCCAGTTATTGTCGTGCTTTTCCCAAAAAAATTCACGGGTAAGATATGGCTCAATAGTTCTTCGTCTTAATTCATACGTTATTCTATCCGTCAAAAGCTTTGGAAATCTATCTTTAAAAAGATACTTAATCTCAGCAAGAGAAAAGGCAATTGAGCACGCGAAAATATCAAGCAATCCATAATCGAAATCTTTTGGTGTTCTGCCATAAAAATACTCCGTGTAGTGACCGAGAGGCGCCCACGTATATTCGTTTAGATATGCCCAAATGCTATCAACTAAATTATCATAATATTCTTTATTATCGGGATAGATAAGCGACAAAAGCGCTGATGATTGAAGGTGGTCGAACTGCAAGCGCCATAACCCTTTATCATCATTTTCTAATATTTCCTTTGCTGAGTGCGGTCTTGGTGACACCTTGAACGCCTCATTATATATGTCGATTATTTCTTTTCTATGTTGGGAAAATGTTTCACTTGTACGTACATTGTCCCAAAAGCTTTTTTCTCTTGCAAAATCAATCATTTTATAAATTCCCCCATAGAGTGTCTATTTTTTGAATTATTTTATCTGCATTTCCCTTATTCTTTTTTCATTCGGAGTAACTACTGCGCTCCAATTTACGTGATAAATAACAAAGCCCGGTTTTGATCCTGCAGGTTTTTTTACATGCTTTGCCAAGGTGTAATCTACCTCTATATTGTTCCCCTCGCCCTTTGAATAGAAGGCTGCAATTTCAGCACTTTCTGTAAAGTCCTTTTCGCTTGGTTCCTCTCCTTTGCATTTCATCAAAACGTGAGAGCCGGGTAGGTTTTTGACGTGAAACCACCAGTCCGTTTTTTCAGCGAGCTTTGTGGTTATATAGTCGTTTTGAGTGTTGTTTTTACCGCAATAAACCGTGTATCCACCACTTGTAATAAATTTCAGTGGTTTAGGTGCTTGCGTTTTTTGAACACTATAGTTCTTCATTCGTGAAGCGTATCCGCTTTGGTAAAGCTCGTTCCTTATTTGGCTAAGGTCTGTTTCTCCCTCGGCCTTAGATAATGCATCAAAGACGGTATGAATGTATTCAAGCTCTTCTCTTGCAAGTCCAATTTGCTTTGAAAGCTCTATTTTAGCCTTTTTCATCTTTGCATACCTTTTATAGTATCTTTGTGCATTTTGCTGTGGCGAAATTTTTGAATCTATCGGTATATTCACAAGTGGCATATTTTCATCATAATAGTTCACGACCTGAACAAAATCTCTGCCACTTTTAATTGAATATAAATTTGCTGTTATTAAATCAGCCATTTGTCGGTATTCATCCGCCTTTTCACATTCGCCTATTTCTTCTGTTTGAATCGCGATTTTCTTCACTATTCGATTTTCGGCATTTGTCAAAAGTTTGAATATATCGGCTGATTTTTGACGAATTCTTTCATCTGTTCCTTTTTTGGAATAATAGGCATCAATCAACGCGGAAAAGCTTTCATACTCCTCTGCACTGCATTGATTGCCATAATGGTTTAGTGGAATATACGAAAACTCTCTTGGCGTACCATCTGCATCGAGCGTAAGATATGGCTTTGCCTTAAACTCTTTAATATTTGATATAATTTTCAAAAAAACTCGATAGAGTGTTTGTTTTTCAACGTCAAGGAGTAGCGAATCTATGTCGTTCGTCAAAGAAAAAACAATTTCTCTCGCCGTTGAAGATGCTATTCCCTGAAAATATGAAGTAATAAACTTCTCCGCCTTCATTTGAGCTGAGGCGTTATCATATATGTTAAAAAACTCTTTTTCGGTTACAGTTAGAGGATTAAGCTTATCCTGCTTTGGTGGCAGCTCGTATTTCATACCAACAAGAAGCTGTCTTTGAAGACTAATGGAAAAATCTATTGGCTTTAAAAGCGCAATGATTTTTTTATTTTGATCTGCCAAAATAATGTTGGAGTATTTACCCATAATTTCAGAAATCAGGTATTTAGGTGCTTTAAAGCCCATTTCATCATAGGCTTCAAACTCAATAACAGCTACTCTTTCATACTCCATTGTATAAGCTGATGTTAGCTTGGCGCCATTTAAATGCTTTCTTAAAAGCATACAGAGATTAGGCGCTTTGGGCGGATTTTCACTTGTTGTTTCCGTTAGATTGATTCTTGGATAATTAGAACCTGCATTTATTAAAATTTTTGTTTTTTTAGTCGCTGAATGCAAAGCGATGATGATTTCATCGTTTGATGGTTGATGTATTTTTTCTATTCTTGATTCTTTAAGCGTATCTATTTCGTGCATAACGCATCTTAAAATTCCCGCATCAAAAGCCATTAAAGCATCCTCCATTATCACTTGGCATAGCAATTTATATAAATATTTTACTATGAATTGACCTTAAAGTCAAATAAATTTTTTATAATATTAAAATAAATGTGGAAATTCTAAAATTTTTGTGCTATAATCTAGGATAGCGATTTATTATTATATTTTTGAAAGGACACAAAATGGCAATTACACACACAGAAAAATGCGAAAACTATACTCTACCATTAGTGCCTCTTACGGGCTCAGTTTTTGCTTTCCCTAATATTACTGTTACAGTCGATATATCAAATCCAATTTTAAGAAGCGCTGTTGAGCACGCGCAAAAAACGAACTCCCCGGTTTATTTGGCAACACAAAAGAATCCATTTGCTGACAAGCCGGAGCCACGCTCACTTTTCGAGATTGGCTCAATAGCAAAAATCAAACAAATCTCCAAACGCGGTGGAAACGTTATTCTTGCAGCCTTCGAAGGAATTTGCAGAGCCGAGCACATAAACATTTTTATGGCAGGCGGTTTTTTCAGTGCAGATGTTTTAGTTAAAACCTACGAATACGAAGGCGAGAGCGAAACTAAAACAAAGGCGCTCTTGCGCACTCTTCAAGGCAAGGCAAAGCAGGCAATTTCGCTCTTCTCCTCGCCTTCAAAGGATCTTATGATGCAATTTGAGATTCTTGACAGTGTAGACTTTTTATCCGACCTTTGCGGTGCTTTAATTTTGTCAGACCCAGAGCACAAATATGCTATTTTGCATGAGTATGATAAATACAAAAGAGCCGAGCTTGCAATATCTCTTATGGATAAAGAAATTAAGGTTATCAAGCTAGAAGCTCAAATTAAGAAAAAAACAAGCGCAAAAATCGAAGAAAATCAAAAGGAATATTTTTTGCGTGAGCAGCTGAAATTAATTCAAAGCGAGCTTGGAAACGACATTCAAAGTGAAAGCGAAGAGCTTTATGACGCAATTATGTCAAAGCACTTCCCAAAAGATGTCGAGGATAAGCTTTTAAAGGAGCTTGTAAAATTCAATAAATCCCCATTTGGCTCACCTGAATCTGCTGTTTTACGCACTTATATCGAAACATGTCTTGAAATCCCCTTCGGTAAATATTCCAGCGATGAAACAAGCACGAAAAATGCAGAAAAAATACTTGAGCGCGACCATTACGGTCTAAAAAAAGTAAAAGAGCGCATTTTGGAGTTTATTGCTGTAAAGGAATTAAATCCCGACATTAAAAATCAAATTATTTGTCTTGTTGGCCCTCCGGGTGTTGGTAAGACATCTCTCTGCTCGTCTATTGCAAAGGCATTGAAGCGCAAATACGTACGCGTTTCACTTGGCGGCATTCGTGACGAGGCCGAAATTAGAGGTCATAGAAAAACCTACGTAGGCGCTATGCCGGGTAGAATTATTAACGCACTAATCGAAGCAAAAACATCAAATCCATTAATGGTTCTTGACGAAATTGACAAAATGACGTCAGATATGCGTGGCGATCCTGCATCCGCTATGCTCGAGGTTCTTGACAGCGAACAAAATAAGGCATTTCGTGACCATTTTGTTGAAATGAGTGTAGATTTATCACAATGCATGTTTATTGCAACCGCAAACACTATTGATTCTATACCAACTCCGCTTATTGACAGAATGGAAATCATCGAGCTTTCGTCCTATACAAGAACCGAAAAATTCCATATTGCAAAGAACCATTTAATACCAAAGCAATTAAAGCGTCACGGAATGAACAAGCGTACACTTAAAATCAGTGATGAGGCTCTTTACAGAATTATAGACTCATATACAGCCGAGGCCGGTGTTCGTAATCTTGAAAGGGAGATCGCATCCCTTTGTAGGAAAGCTTCTAAAAACATTGTTGACAAAGATTCGAAAACTATTTCCGTTAACGAGAATAATCTTTCAAGCTTCCTTGGAACCTATAAATTTGAGCCAGAGAAGATTGACGAGGAAAATCAAGTTGGTGTTGTAAACGGTATGGCATATACCTCCGTTGGCGGTGACCTACTAAAGATTGAAGCTTCTATTATGAAGGGAACGGGCAAGCTTCAGCTAACGGGTAAGCTTGGCGAGGTTATGAAGGAATCTTGCGAAATTGCAGTTAGCTTCATTCGTGAAAATGCTGAAAGACTTGGTATAGATCCTGATTTTTATAAAAATTATGACATTCACATCCACGTACCTGAAGGTGCTGTCCCAAAGGACGGACCTAGCGCGGGAATTACAATCACCACAGCTCTAGTGAGCATTTTGACAGGTCGCGCAGTTAAGCGCAACATCGCAATGACGGGTGAAATAACCTTGCGTGGTAAGGTGTTACCAATTGGCGGTCTTAAAGAAAAAACTCTTTCCGCTTATGCCGGTGGGGTTACTGAAATTATCATTCCTAAAAAGAATGAAAAGGATATTCCCGACCTTGACCAAGAGGTTATATCAAATGTAAAATTCCACGCTGTATCTAGCATATTTGAGGTTTTGGACATTGCTCTTTGCGATGGTGAATTTATAGCTATATTACGACACGTAGAGGAGCTTGCAAAAAATGAAAGTAAATGTAAATAACGTATCCTTAAAAATTAGTGCAGGCTTACCATCGCAATTCGTGCGCTCACCCATGCCTCAAATCGCATTTTCAGGCAGAAGTAACGTTGGTAAAAGCTCACTTATAAACACACTTTTAAATAGAAAATCTATGGCAAGAGTTTCATCTGCTCCTGGCAAAACCATTACCGTTAACTTCTACGACGTTGACAAAAAGCTATTTTTGGTTGACTTGCCAGGTTATGGCTACGCCAAGCGTACTCTTGAGGACAAGAAAAAATGGTCGCTTTTGGTTGATGGATATTTTACTAACAACCCCAATATAGACCTTTTAAGGCTTGTTGTTCAGCTTGTTGATTCACGACATGGCTTAACAGATGACGACAGAAATATGGTGGAATTTTTAAACGAAACGGGCATACCATACGTTATTGTCGCAACTAAAACAGACAAACTAAATAAAGCAGAGCGCGAAAAGGCTGTAAAGATGCTCGTTAGCGAGCCAACACTCGCTCCTGGCACACAAATCATTTTATTCTCCTCAGAGTCAAGGGAAGGAAAAAATGACGTTTGGGAAACCATATTAAAATACGCAGAATAAAATTAGTTTGATTTAATCAAAAAACGGAAAGGAGAATTATGCCGGAAGCTGTATTATTCGTTTTAAATGAACTTATTGACCTACTGTTAAGACTACCTATCGTTATAATTGCGCTTGTAGTTCACGAATGCGCGCACGGATTTATTGCATATAAGCTTGGTGATCCAACAGCAAAATATTTAGGACGATTAACATTAAATCCCATAAAGCATCTTGACCCTATTGGCGCTTTATGCATGCTTCTCTTCCGCTTTGGTTGGGCGAAGCCTGTGCCAATAAATCCTATGTATTTTAAAAATCCCAAGGTTGGTATGGCTCTCTCCTCTCTTGCGGGTCCCACTTCAAACATTATTCTCTCTTTCATCGGCACGTTTTTCTACGTATTATCCGTAAAATTGGGAAATTTAATAATAGTAACCACAGCTAACACGGGACTTTATACGCCTTTATCTTATCTATATCAGTTTTTTGCTATGTTTGCTATACTGAATATGTCATTGGCTATATTCAATTTAATTCCATTACCGCCACTTGATGGTTCGCGAATTATATCGATATTCCTGCCACAAAGAGCATACTTCAGAATAATGAGATACGAAAGATACATCGGCATTGGCTTTATGGTGCTTTTACTTGTAGATTCATATTTTCTCGGTGGATATATTACCGGTGCTCTTTCATTCATAGTTAATTTTGTTATTAACGACTTATTCGTACCACTATTTGATTTAATTCTATTCTTTATTTGAGGACTTACATGGAACAAATTATTTATAAAATGGAGCTGTTTGAGGGACCACTCGACTTGCTCTTAAATCTCATTTCAAAAAATAAAATGAGCATTGAGGATATTAAAATATCCGTAATTTGCGACCAATATATGGACTATATCAAAACTATGCAATCGCTTGACATTGAGCTTTCGTCTGAGTTTATCGTTATGGCTTCACAGCTTATGCTTATCAAAAGCAGAACACTATTACCAAGACAACAGGATGATGACGAGGAAGACCCGGCTGAAGAGCTTGCACGCGCACTTTTAGAGTATAAACGTGCAAAGGAAGCCTCTGCTCAATTAAGCGGTATGTATTCTCAGTACAGTGGCAGATTTGAAAAGGATACTGATGAAATCCCGCCGGACCGCTCATATGTTGCCGAGCATAGTGTTAATTTACTTTCCTCTGCTCTTTTAAGAATAATGAGCACAATTGAGGTAAGTGACGAGGTTGCCTCTGAAAAAATAAAACCGCTTATCAGCACAAAAACCGTTTCCGTCGGTGAAAAGGTTTTTGCAGTTTTAAGAATTTTAGTAGTTGGCGGCGGTCACGTTAACGTCATTGATTGCTTTGAGGGCGTCAGAACCAAGCATGAGGCGGTTGCGACGTTTATGGCTATTCTTGAAATGCTCCGTGCAGGCAGAATTACACTTGATGAAGAAATCATTTGTGACGGTGACGGAGTAATTAATCTTGAAAACAATGTATATATCAATCTATTTACAGGCAAAATAAGACAAGCAAGTGAGGATAACAATGGATAAGGATCTTCTCAAACTAGAAAGCAAGGATATTGAAAGCGCAATAGAAGCTATTTTATTTGCCGCCGGACATCCCGTATCATATGCAACATTAGGTGAAACGCTTGACCTATTTGAATCGCAGGTTAAGAAAAAGATTGCCGCTTTTGCTGAAAAATATAATGCGGACAAATCAAGAGGTATTATGCTTTTGGTTTTCAACGATTCGTGTCAGCTTTGTACAAAGGAGCAATATATTCCTTTTATCAAGGAAGCACTTGGCATAAGGAAGGGCGGAAATCTATCTGCTTCCTCTCTTGAGGTTTTGGCTATCATCGCTTATAATGAGCCTGTAACGCGCGCTTTTATTGATACTGTTAGAAAGGTTGACAGCGCATACGTCGTTAACTCCCTTTGCGAAAAGAACCTTATAGAGGCTTGTGGACGACTTGACGTTCCGGGAAGACCAAACCTATATAGAACAACTCCCACATTTTTAAGATGCTTTGGAATTGAGTCGCTTGATCAGTTACCTTACGTTGATTTACCTCGTGCCCCATCCGAGGGTGAAATTATTCCTTTGGATATTGAAATTCCGGAAGCAGAATCTCCAAATAAGGAAATAATTGACGAATTAATTGATGAAAGCAAGGCAATTGATAAAATGGCTGAACAGCTTTCACTTGAATAATCTCCTTTTATACATATAGAGCAACAAATAAAAACTCACACTGGGTCGGCAATTTTGCTCTATTGATATTACAGGAGAGAAAAATGTGGCCTTGGTTTTTCATTGCGTTCATCGTTGCCTCAATTATTACTTTATTATCATTTTCAAAGGTCAATCTAGTAATAAAATACGCAAAAGGCTTGAAGGTATATTATAGAATTTTATTTATAAAAATCCCTATTTATCCCTTCAAAAAATCAAAGCAAGTAAAAAAGCACTCAAGTAAAACCGCAAAAAGAAATTCTTCGGAAATTGATGAAATCAGAGAGATTTTTGAAATTATCGACAGATATAAAGAGCTTACACAGTCAATCTTTGGGTTTTATTTTCGCGCTTTGCACTTTAAGGTTATAAAGCTAGAGCTTCTGGTAGCGACAAAAAAACCGTCTACAACCGCTCTTGCCTACTCCTTGATTACGCAAGGAATAACATATTTGGGTGAATATATTCAAAAAAATTCAAGACTTGTTTTAGCAAAAAACGCAATAATATATGTAAATGCCAATTTTTTAGAAACCAAATCACATTTTAAGGCTCACTTCGTTATTTATACGCATCTTGGTCAGCTTTTTATAGTTGGTCTTGTCGCATTTTTCAAAATGATTTTCTCTCTTCTAATATCCTTCATTTCTTCTTTAAAAAGGCGGATTACAGATGGAACAATCAAAACAAAGTGAGCTGATTAAATCATCACTTGAAAATGTAAAAAGCATGCTTAATGCTAACACAATTACAGGAACACCAATTGATTTAAAAAATGGCAATTTAGCTATCCCTGTGTCTAAAATTAATATTGGTGTTGCTAGTGGCGGTGTTGATTATTATGGTAAAAACAACAACTCCTACACCAACTTTGGTGGTGGCGGTGGAACAGGCATATCAGCTGAACCGCTAGGCTTTCTTATTGCTAAAAGCGATGGTAGAGTTGAGCTTCTTACCTTTACGCAAGGGAATAAGGATATTTTTTCTTATATTTTCGATTTTGTCGAACACTCCCCCGAGCTTTTTGAAAAATTTAAATCATTTTTAGGAGAAAGCACAAGCGACCAAAATTGATAATTTAATCATTTCTTTGAAATTTTTTTAACTTTTTGAATTTAGTTTTTTACGCATAATATTAACAAGGAGTTATTATGTGTAAAAAAGTATTTTTAATTTTAATTTTTATTTTGTTTTCGTTTTCTTTCACTAAAGTTCTTTATGCAGAAAATTTGTCGGCAAAAAGCATTGTTCTCTTAGAAGCGGATTCAGGTGAAATTGTATTTGAGAAAAATGCACACGTTCCCGCCCCTATGGCAAGTACGACAAAAATAATGACTGCTATTGTTGTATTAGAAAATTGTGATCTTGACAAAAAATTTACGGTTCCTAAGGAAGCAACCAACATCGAGGGCTCCAGCATATATCTGCAAGAGGGTGAAATATTAACTGTTCGCGAGCTTTTATACGCTTTACTTTTGGAAAGTGCAAACGATTCAGCCGTTGCTCTTGCATACGCTACGTCGGGGGACATGGATGAATTTGTATCTTTAATGAACGAAAAAGCGAACTCACTAGGTCTTACTAGCACTCATTTTGACAACCCTCACGGGCTTGATAGTGAGTCACATTACACTACCGCATTTGAGCTGGCAAAAATTAGCGCTTATGCTATGAAAAATCCTCAATTCAAGAAAATAGTTTCGACATACAAAAAGGTTATTCCTTTGAATAACGACGAGGGTAAAAGAGTTTTAATCAATCACAACAAGCTACTGCGCTTATATGATGGTGCAAACGGAATAAAAACAGGCTTCACAAAAAAATGTGGACGTTGTTTTGTTTCTTCAGCCGAGCGTGATGGTGTTAAGCTAATTTGCGCCTCTTTGAACGCGCCCGATGACTGGAATGACCATATGAAGCTTTTTGACTATGGCTTTGAAAAGTATGAATCTGTCAAATTCGCTTCACCTCTTGATTATTTAATTGAAATAAATATCGAAGGTGGAGAGGCTTCTTCATTTTATGCATCAAATTTAGAGGAATTAACGGTTACTCTGCCTCGTTCGAAACGGAATATTAGCACAAGAATTGTGTATAATGATATTTCTCTTCCAATCAAAGAAGGCGATATTGTTGGAAAAATTATATTTTCTAATTACGACCGTGAAATTGCATCTTTAAATCTTTATTCTATTAACAAAATTAGCAAAAAAGCAAAAAAATCTTTTTTTGAAAGAATCTTTTAACAATGGAAAAAATCAGACTACAAAAATTTTTTACTGACATGGGAATAATGTCACGCAGAGCGAGTGAAAAGGTTATTTTGGCGGGTAATGTTAAAATAAATGGTATAACAGCAACCTTGGGCGATAAGGTTGACCCACAAAATGATACTGTTATATATAACGGCAAGATAATTAAACCACAAGAGCAAAACAAACGTTACATTATGCTTAACAAGCCTCTTGGATATGTTACAACCGCAAATGATGAAAAAGGCAGAGAAACGGTTTTATCGCTTGTTTCCGATTTAGATGAACGTGTCTATCCCGTTGGAAGACTGGATATGTATTCAGAAGGTCTTCTAATCCTTACAAACGATGGTGAATTAACAAATAGATTAACCCATCCAAAGCACAATATGAATAAGGTGTATAGCGTTATTATAAAGGGAGAAATTTCTCCCGACACCTTACATAAATTAAATTCTCCAATGGAAATTGACGGTTATAAATTAAAGCCTGTAAAGGTTAGGGTTGTATCAATCAAAAACGGAAACACAAACACGCTTTTTACTCTTAATGAAGGTAGAAACAGGCAAATAAGAAAAATGTGTGAAGCATGTGGACTTACAATCATGCGCTTAACACGAATTTCAATTGGCAAACTTAAGCTTGGCGAGCTTGAAAGAGGAAAATGGCGTGAGCTTACCAAAAATGAAATCGAATATTTAAAGGGCGAAAGGGACACTATTTAAGTGGAAATACATAATGCTAACAGTTTTACCTATACAATCAAAGGATGAGCAAAAGGAGCTTTGCTCTCTATGTGGCGCAGAATATGATATAGAATCATTCTGCTACCGCGCAGATGACGGTGATTTTATTGGAATTTGCCAATTCAAATTTGAAAACGGAATTGGTTATATAAAAAATTTATCATATGCTCCTAATATGGATGACACAGAGGCTATGATTATAATGCTTCGAGCAACAATGAGCTTTATGCACAGATGCGGTCTTGAAACATCGGTTCTTGAAAATGACTGTATGCCAGAAAATTTAAGAAACATGTCAGGATACATCAAAAACAGTGACGGCATATATTCGGTAGACCTAAAAAAATTCTACGGACATTGTCATTAATGATTTAAAGCACGGATTTTTTCGTGCTTTTTTTATCAATTTTGCATTTAAATGTGCACATATGATAATATGTTTATTTGATTTTTTCGGAAATAAAATTTGAAAAAATTGACAATTATATATTATTATGCTATAATTATAACATCATTTATTATTTTGGAGGTTATTATGACAGCTAACAGAGTTCAAGTTGCCATCGAAAAGTTTGGAAAGAAAATTCCTACCGATTCTGTTTCATCCTTTAAAAGGCATCTTATGGACGCAGATGACTCATGCATGGACGAATTTATGTTTTTGACTATAAAAAGTCCATTAACCGCACTTCTTTTATCTATATTTTTAGGAGCTTTTGGTGTTGACAGATTCTACATCGGTGACAAAGGAATAGGTTTTGCCAAAATCTTTTTACCGCTAGGTTGCTCATTACTTTCTTTTATTCCTTTTATAGGTTGGCTTCTATCACTTGTTGGCAGCTTAGCTATAATGATATGGCGCTTTGCAGATATTTTTTTAGTTTACCGCGACACAAAAAGATACAACTACGAAAGATTAACTGGATATTTACACCAAAAACGCAAAAAATATTCAACTGCTGCTAAAACTTCTGCATACTCATACGAAGAAGAAATGAGAGCCAAGGTTGAATCAGGTGAATATACTCCACTTGTATCAAACTACAAGCCTGTTTATTCAGACGAAGAGACTCCGCAAAATATTCAATCAAAGCAAGCTTCACAAAATAACGTATCGATTAAACAAGATGTGGCTGACGAAAGTGAAATTGCCGCACCAATCGCAATAGACACACCGGACATTGATATAATTTTCACTTGTCCTGTTTGCTCTCAAAAAATGAGAATAACAACAGTTGCATCAAAATATTGTTGTCCAAAATGTTCAACAATTTTCCCATACAAAAACGTTGTTAAGTAAGGAGGTATATTATGTCAGATTTAGAAAAAGACGTTCCATTAGCGGAGTTACGCCATAAATATTTAAGAAAATATCCTCTTGAACGCGCAAAATCCAGCGCAGAAAGAACTCCTGGGTATGATAGCTATTACACAAGACTCAGACGCACGCCAATAAGATTAGCAAGTGACATAGTTTTATTTGTATCACTTATGATCTTTTTCTTAATTATAACAATATCATTCGTTTCGCCACAAAACGGAAATGGCTTTATCACCTATGGCTCTTTAGTCTTTTTAGGAAAGATTTCATACGATATAGAAAACTTTTTTAGCATACTAAATCACGGTGGATTTACCGACGCAACGGAAATAGCAACTTCTGAAATCCTCAGTGCTGGTGCCCAGTTTGGTATAACCATCACCATCGTTATTTCTTCATTGGTTCATTTCATTACTGCTATTGTAAGATTTTCAAAAAGACAATCTCTTGAACTTATGCATATTGTAATGGATTATTATGCAAAAATGTGTGGAGCTGTTATGACCTTCGCAGCATTTGGATATATTAACAATAGTTATAAAATCAGCGGAGCTACATCATTCGGTTTAGTAATGTTAGGTATTATACTTATCGGATGTAGCGTTGCATTATTCATTTCTAACAGAAAAAACAATAAAATCAGCAAGAAATTATGGATTGCCAACATAGTGTCAAGCGTATTTGGACTTTTGTCCGTTGCAATTTTAGGTACCTCAAGACTTGGAAGTGCAACTCTATTAGTTGCAAAATCATTAAGTTATCCTTTGGATTTCTTCACAACTACAATGATTCTCGTTTTTATCGCTTTCTTCGTTGTATTTTCTTCTACAAATAATATCGTTCAAAACTCATTTTTACATATGCTTACATTGAACGAAGAACGTGAAGTGCCAAAAATTAAAAATTATAGCCCAATGGCTTCAGCTATAACAATGTTTGTATCATCATTCATTATGGTTGTTTTAACATTATTCTGCTTAACTGCAAGCGAATTCAAGTTCTATCCTTATAATATTGTAGCGCAAGGAATATTTGTAGCACTATTTTCGTTTGTTCTTCTCGTTGTATCTATTATTTTCAGAAAACCAAAGACAAGCACAGCAAGTATCATAACTGAAGCTACGGAAAAAAAGACGTCAAATCCAACGCCAAAGCCTGTGCCAAAACCAATTCCAAAGCCTATGCCTAAGCCTGCTGTAAAGAACGAAGTGGCTACCGAACAAATTAAAAACGAAGCGAATGAACAAAATATTTCTAAACCGGTTGTGGCTACAAAGCCAGTTCCCAAACCAATACCGAAGCCTGTGCCCAAGCCTGTGAATAGCACAGTGCAAGAAGCACCGAAGCCAAAGGTTGTAATTAAAATGCCTAAACCGAAGCAATAAATATAAAAACCCACACAGCGTAATACTGTGTGGATTTTTTATATTAGAAATGATTCTGTAAATTTTATAATGTAATTATAAGTTTAATGTAAAGATAAAAAATCCACCAGCTTAAGCTGATGGATTTCTTCTATTTAGATGGATTAATACATTCCGCCCATGCCACCCATTGGCGCTTGTGGTTGTGGATTTTCTTCCTTCTTATCAGCTACGAGTGCTTCGGTTGTAAGAACCGTTGAAGCTACGCTCGCTGCGTTTTGAAGTGCTGAACGAGTAACCTTTGTTGGGTCAACAATTCCCGCTTCCATCATATCAACGTAAACCTCGTTGTATGCATCGAAGCCATAGCCAACCTTACCGCTATTCTTAACCTTATCAACTACAACAGAGCCGTCAAAGCCTGCGTTTTCTGCGATTTGGCGGAGTGGCTCTTCGAGAGATTTAAGAACAATCTTAACGCCTGTCTTTTCGTCGCCCTCTACCTTTGAAACGAGCTCCTCAACCTTAGAAATAACATTGATATAAGCTGTACCGCCACCTGCAACGATACCCTCTTCAACTGCCGCACGGGTTGCATTCAATGCGTCCTCAATACGAAGCTTCTTTTCCTTCATTTCAGTTTCAGTAGCTGCACCAACCTTGATAACAGCAACACCGCCTGAAAGCTTTGCAAGTCTTTCTTGAAGCTTTTCACGGTCGAAATCAGAGGTTGTATTTTCAATAGCGGTCTTTATTTGTGCAATTCTTGACTTGATTTCAGCGGTATCACCGTAACCGCCAACAATTATTGTGTTTTCCTTATTAACCTTTACTTGTCTTGCTCTTCCAAGATGCTCTATAGATGCATCCTTTAGTTCAAGTCCTAGCTCCTCGGTAATAACCTCACCGCCTGTTAAAATAGCGATGTCGCGGAGCATTTCCTTACGTCTATCGCCAAATCCAGGTGCCTTAACGCCAACAACTGTAAACGTGCCTCTTAACTTGTTAAGAACGAGAGTTGTAAGTGCCTCACCCTCAATATCCTCAGCAACGATAAGAAGCTTTCTGCCGCTTTGTACTACCTGCTCAAGAAGTGGGAGAATATCCTGAATATTTGAAATTTTCTTGTCTGTGATAAGAATAACTGCATCGTCAAGCTCTGCTTCCATCTTATCCATATCGGTTGCCATATATGCAGAGAGATATCCTCTGTCAAATTGCATGCCCTCAACAACCTCACAATATGTTTCGGTTGACTTAGATTCTTCAACTGTGATAACTCCGTCTGCCGTTACCTTTTCCATAGCGTCAGAAATAAGCTGACCAATTGTTTCGTCGCCTGCAGAAACCGTTCCTACACGAGTAATGTCCTCTTTGCCGTTAACCTTTTTAGAGTTAGCAGTAAGACCCTCGACAGCTACGTCAACAGCCTTCATAATGCCTTTACGTACAACAATTGGGTTAGCTCCTGCGGCTACATTTTTCATACCCTCGCGAATGAACGCTTGTGTTAAAAGTGTGGCGGTTGTTGTACCGTCGCCTGCTGCGTCATTTGTCTTTGAAGCGACCTCTTTTACGAGCTGTGCACCCATATTTTCAGCTGCATCCTCAAGCTCGATTTCCTTTGCTATTGTAACTCCATCGTTAGTAATTAAAGGTGAGCCGTATTTCTTATCAAGAACTACGTTTCTGCCCTTAGGACCGAGTGTGATTTTAACTGTATTTGCAAGCTTATCAACGCCACGGAGCATTGCATTTCTTGCATCTATGCCATAAAGAATTTCCTTTGCCATAATTTACTCCTTATTCAACAATTGCTAAAATATCTTTTTCGGAAACTATAACGTAATCTTGACCATCAAGCTTAACGTTTGTGCCTGTGTACTTGCTGATAATTACCTTATCTCCAACCTTAACGGTCATAGGAAGCACCTTGCCGTCCTCGTTTTTTTCGCCCTCGCCAACTGCAATAACCTCTGCAATTTCAGGCTTTTCCTTTGATGCGTTTGTAAGAATAATTCCGCCCTTGGTCGTTTCCTCTGCCTCCAAGTTTTTAAGAACTACTCTATTCAAAAGTGGTTTTATTGTCATTTCATTTTCCTCCACTAATTTTGTCGATTTTAGCACTCGCACAATTCAAGTGCTAATGTAAATTATATTCTACCCTCTATTATATTAAAAATCAAGTATTGTAGACCATTGTTCACAAAATGTTAACAATTTCTCCAAGCATCAGTAATTATGGAACTTCTTTTATCATATATTTACTAAAAAAAGAGGTGAAATATGGAAACAATCATTGGTATTTTGTGCGGTGTAATATTGCCTGCCTTTCTTATTATTGTTGGCATTATTTTCTTGATTAGACTGCGCTTTTTCTTTATATTAAAGCCATTTTCAGTTGGAAAGCAAATCATTTCCTCACGCAGTGGCTTTTCTTCTCTTGCTATAGCTCTTGCCGGCACGCTTGGGATTGGAAACATCGTAGGGGTTGCAAGTGCAATTTATATGGGTGGATATGGCAGTATTTTTTGGATGTGGATAAGCGCTTTTTTTGCTATGGGGTTAAAATATGCAGAGGTATACCTAGGCATGAAATACAGACGAAAAAGCAAAGATGGTTGTTACTATGGTGGTGCACCATATTATATTTATGAGGGAGTCAAAGAAAAGCATAGTGAAAATTTCGCCTTTGTTTTTGGCGCAATATTTGCTGTTTTTTGCGTATTAAATTCATTTACCACCGGAAATTTAGTTCAAATAAATGCTGTTTCTTCTCTTTTGCCGATACCTAAAATTATTTTTGGAATTGTTTTTTCTGCCTGTGGCTTTTTCATAGTTAAAAGAGGTATAAAAAGAATCAGCAAAGTAAGCTCTGTGCTTATTCCTGTTTTAAGTATTTTTTACATTTTTCTTTGCATTGTAATTTTAATGAAAAATGTATCTTCAATTCCCGATGCATTTTTTAATATTTTCAAGTCTGCTTTTTCTTTTCGTTCGTTTGCCTTTGGTAGTATGGGATACACTATTATGGAAGCAATAAGATATGGAACCAGCCGAGGAATATTATCAAACGAGGCCGGATGTGGCACATCTCCCTCTGCCCACGCCTCATCAAGCAATGAAGACCCACACGCACAGGCGTGTCTTGGCATTTTTGAGGTGTTTTTCGACACACTGGTGCTTTGCACCTTAACTGCGCTTGTGATTATTGTTTCATCACCCAAAAGCAGCCTTTCGCCACTTTCCTTGATACTTGATGCATTTGATAACGGTCTTGGCTCTTTAGGTAGATATGGAGTTATAATATCGTCAATTCTTTTTGCCTTTGCAACACTTTTAACACAATATTTTTACGGAATAGAATCCTTGAATTTTATAACCAAATCAAAAAGATGGAAGCATATATTTTTAATTTTCTTCTTTATTATTACTATTGTTGGCTCAACAATCCCAATGTCGCTTATGTGGTATATATCTGATTTTTTCCTTGCAATAATGACTATTATCAATCTTATTTTTCTTATTTATCTACGAAAAAAGGTCGCAATTTAATGCGACCTTTTAAATTTATTCTCTTACAATGCTTTGTGCTATTGCATACTCGCCTTCATCAGCACCAGAAATGTATCTTACACCGTAATTGCCAACAATATATGCGCTGCAATATATATTAACGTTTTTATTAATACCCATAAGTATTATTTCAACGTTTGAATATTTAGCATCAGTAAAGTTCATTACAATAGCGCCTTGTGTATAAGCAATGCTTCCATTTTCATCAACTGTAATGAGAGAATCTGTCTTTTTTTCGTTAGCAATCGCAACAGCAACGCCATACTTAACAACGTCTGCGCTCATATCTTGATACTTTTCAAGGGAGTCGTGATTTACTTTAACACGGTGAATAAGCATACTAGAATCTTCGCCCTCTTCACTTGAATATCCAAGAGCTGTAAAGATTTTATCTATCTTTTCTACCAATAAATTTGTTTGACATACTGAACACTCTGAATATACGTAAATATCATCAGTATAGAGAATAGCTTCTCCGTCTTCAGTTTGATAAACGTACGCTCCATATTGGTGCTCAGGATTATCAAGCATCTTTTCAAGTCCGCATCTTTCACAAACTCCAAAGCATGAATTTGCAGCTGTCATCTTATGAGATGCGTAAACGTAATCGTCAAGTCCGTCAGAATCGTTAAGCAAAATAGTTACGCCTTCAGCTGTGAAGTCGTTGAACACTGTTGTGCCTTCAACAATCTTACTTGCATTATTTGGATGAGAAAGAATGATTTCACTCAATTTAGAATATGGCGAACGAGCGTTGCCACCTATAAAATAAAGTGAGCCCTTATCGTTACCTTGTTGTGCAAATGAAACTTGAGTAACGTCACATTGGAATTCAAGATATTCAATAGCTACCTTGCCGTCATCAGGCTTATAGAAAGCTGTAATTTCAGCTAATCTAACACAAAGAGCCTGGTTTGCAATTGATTTTAGATTTGGACCAAAGACTAAACGTGTAACGTTTGAAATTGCATTGTTAAATGCATTTGAACCAATTGTTTGAGCGTTTATGTATAATTCGCCTCTAAATGCACCATAGCAGTTATTAAACGCCTCTCCACCAACAGTCGTTAAATTTTTGGGGAAGTTCTTTACCGACATAAGTTTTGTTGAATATGCAGCAAAGCAATAAGGAATTTCTGTAATTTGGCTATTTTCACCAAAATCAATGCATCTTAACTGCTGGGTTCTTTGGTTCATATCGTGTACTTTATTTACAGTTCCTGCAAGCTGAATGTATCCGCAAACACCATTACCGCCTTTGCTAAAATACAAGTCGCTTTTTATAGAATTGAGGTTTACATAAGTAATCAAGGTGCCGCCCATATGTGATGGGAAATTAAATCTTGTTAAATACTCCGTACCGATTTTTGTTTCATCAATACCTGCACTTGCCATATCCTCTGACATCACGCTAGTGTTGAGTGCAGAAATTGTAGAACCAGAAGCAGTAAAATACTTTTCCTCCTCGAAAACAACGAAGTGTGTTATCGTATCGCTTTCACCTACTTTTAATTCATCAGGAATTTCTTCAAGATAAACGTCCTTAGCGAGAGCACCCATTGCAAAAAGGCAAACAAACGCCAACGCTAAAACAATTGATAAAAATATCTTTTTGTTCATAATTCTCTCCTAAATATTCTAAAATACAATTTTATACTAGCATATCTAAAGTGATTTGTCAATATTATAAAGTATTTTTAAATGCTGTCAATGTGTTTTGCAAGAGCATAGAAATTGTCATAGGTCCAACTCCACCGGGAACAGGGGTAATATATCCTGCTACCTTTTCGCAGCTTTCAAAATCTACATCTCCTGTAAGCTTTCCATCTGCACGGCGATTCATACCAACGTCGATAACAACCGCGCCCTCTTTAACCATATCTCCTGTTATAAAATCAGCCTTGCCAATAGCAACAACAAGTATGTCTGCACGCTTTGTTACCTCTTTTAAATCCTTTGTTCTTGAATGGCAAATTGTAACTGTACCGTTCGCTTGTAAAAGAAGCATCGCCTGTGGCTTACCAACAATATTGCTTCTACCAATAACTACGCATTCTTTTCCTGAAATTTCAACGCCTGTTGACTCAATAAGCTTCATAACGCCCGCGGGTGTACAAGGCAAGAAGCTGTGATTACCTATCATAATTTTGCCTGTATTTACAGGGTGGAAGGCATCAACGTCTTTATTTGGGTCAATAGCCAAAATAACCTTTTCCTCATCAAGGTGCTTTGGCAAAGGAAGCTGACATAGAATACCGTTAATTTTGTCATCCTTATTTAGTCTTTCAATAAGAGCCAAAAGCTCATCCATATCGGTATTTTCTGGAAGTCTATAAAGCTCTGAATAGAAGCCTACCTCGGCACATCCCTTTTCTTTATTAGCTACATAAACCTTTGATGCTGGGTCCTCACCAACTATGATAACGGCAAGTCCTGCGCGTCTGCCATATTTATTAAATAATTCCTCTGTTTCTCTTTTTATGTCTTCTCTTACGCTTGCCGAAACAAGCTTACCGTTAATTATTTCAGCCATTTTTTACCTCTTTATTTTTCTTAAAACGATTTTTAAAGCTTTCCCAAATATCGATGTTTTTCTTTACAAGTATTACTCTACGTGTCACTATAAACGCCATTAGTAGTACTCCTGCTATAAGGGTTACAACCGCAACCAGAACGGAAACTCTTATAATTCTTTCATCTCCTATAACAATCCATAGGCTATCGGTTCTTAATCTTTCGATAAACATTCTGCCAAAGCCATACCACATCATATAGAATGCAAAGAAGAAGCCATCAATGTGCTTTTCTTTTGCTACCTTTATTATCTTGGTTGCAACAATAAGCGTACCAATCATCAAAAGAACGCCTATCACGTTCCAAAGGGACTCATAAAGGAAGGTTGGATGAACGCCGACACCATCGGTTGCGATTAATTCGGGGTCATATCCTTCAAAAAGGGATTTAGGAAAATCGGGTGAGCACATTCTCCAAGGAAGGGTTGTAGCCCCACCGTATGCCTCAGCATTAAAGAAGTTACCCCATCTGCCAAGCGTTTGTGCAAAAAGCACGGAAGGAACGGCAATATCAAGAATTTTAAAGGTGTTCATTTTTTTAACCTTTGACACTATTAAAATAGTAATACCACCCGCAATAACGCCACCATAAATGGCAAGTCCACCTTCCCAAACAGACACTACGCTGTAAAGGAAGCCTATAAATTCGCCAACATCTTTTCCGCCGACGTGCGTAACTCCAAAATAATTACCCGGTCTATCCATCATATCAAAAATGACGTAGTAAAGACGCGCTCCGACAATAGACATTGGCAAAATCCAAATAGCATAATCAATTACCGTATCTATTTTTATTTTGTTTTCGTAAAAGCGCCAAAACGCATATCCAACCGCCAGGGTCATACCAAAGGCGATTATGATTGCATAGAAATATATGGGAGTACCAAAAATTTCAAATGCAATTTCATTCACCTCAAAATCTGTAATTCCCAGACCCGGAAACGAAAGAGTGTGTGTTGTTTTCATATATGCTCCTTATTTGTTTAAAGGCTCTACTACGCTCATTGCATAATATTCCTCTTTAAACGTGTCGTTAAATAGCTTTTCAACATACTCAAGGGTTATTGAGTTTATAATATCCGGTGTATCTAAAATATCAGCACCATCAAAATAATTAAAAATAAAGTTATTTCCGATATCCTCAACTGAATCAAACGACTTAATATTAGACGCATAAACGGTTCTCTTTGAAAGCTCAAAGGCTTCTTTATCAAGTCCTTCCTTCTTCATTTTTTCAACGTAATCAAGGAACAAGGAATAAACCTTGTCAGGGTCGCTTGATTCCGATGAAATAACGTTAAAGGAATAGTTCTTACCAATCTCACAACCGCTTGACAAGTCCTGCGCTATTAAATTTTGAGAATACAAATCATTATAAAATTCAGATGATTGAGAGAACAAAATCTCATCGAGAATTTCAGTTGCGTATGCTTTTTTTGTTCTTTCCTTTGCTTCCTTTGGAATATCCATATCCTTAATTCCAATAGTGAAAAGTGGCTTTGAAACATCAAGCTGACATACGGTTTTCTTCAAATAAGCCTCCTTAGGCTCATCCTCGTCCTCTGTATCTCTTACGATGGTAAATGGCTCGGCTTCGACAAGAACCTTGTCACAAACAGCCTCTATTTGGCTAATATCAACGTCTCCGACAACGCAAAGAGTCATATTGCGTAGATTATAGAAAATATTATAGCATTTATAGAGCACTTCAGCCGTAATTTCGGCAATTGATTCAACAGTGCCTGCAATATCAATACGCATTTTATTTTTCTTATAGAGTGCCTTCATAAGCTCCCTGTGCATTCTAACACTGGGATGGTCCTCGTACATCTTAATCTCTTGACCAATAATTCCCTGCTCCTTTTGTACGGTTTTTTCCGTAAAATAAGGATGTGTTACAAAGTCAAGCAAAATTTCAAGCGACTCGTAAAAATTTTCTGTGCAAGAAAAAATGTAGCCTGTTAAATTGTTACCTGTAAATGCATTAGCGTTTGCGCCTGTTTTTGCGTATCTTTCAAATGCATCAACACCATCCTCACACTCGAACATTTTATGCTCTAAAAAGTGCGCTATTCCGTCAGGAACTATAGTATATTCTTTATCGGTTACGTGCTTAAACTTATTGTCTACTGCACCATATCTTGTTGCAAAAATTGCATAGGACGTAGTCATTTTTTTAGGGAAAACAAAAACCTCGAGTCCGCTTTTGTGGGTAAAGCTATAATGCTTTTCGCCAAGCATTTCGTTCTCTTTTAATACGATATTGCTCATTTTTCGTCCTCTCCCTTCAAGAAATATACTGTATCAAGTGTGATTTTATTTGCAACTGCTTTTACATCGTCTATTGTTGCGTTTTCTATTTTTTCACTCTCAATTATAGGTGTGGTATAAATACCGCAAATGCCTCTGAAGAACACCCACGTTTCCATAGCCTCTGCGCCATCATAAATTGCTAAATAACCGTTTCTTATAGACTTTTTGGCACTTTCAAATTCTTCCTCGGTAATTTCGCCACGCTTAATCATCTCAAGCTGCTCAAGTATTGCATCCCTTGCAATATCCTTGTTTTTAGATTCAATTCCCGAGCTTACAAGCATAATACCGCTTCTTTGATTGATTAGCGAACGGCAGTAGTAGCAAAGGCTCATCTTCTCTCTTACGTTTAAAAACAGCTTAGCCGTTGGTGAGCCACCGTAAACCTCATTGAATAGTTGAATTAAATGATATTGATTTTCGGAGTAATGATATCCAAGGCGGAAGCCGAGAACTAATTTTCCTTGATTTACCTTTTCGGTGTCGACTACCTCTTTAACGTTGTCAGCCGACATTTTAATTTCTACCGGCTGAACTGCCTTTGGTGTACGCTCAACACCCTCGAATCTTTTCTTAAACGCCAAAGCAACGCTTTCAATGTCCGCTTTTCCAACAAAATATATTTCGATTATATCGTTTTGGAGTGCATTTTTATATGCATCATAGAGCGATTTTTCGGTGATTTTCTTAACATCCTCGACCTCGCCCATTTTAGATACGCCAAAAACCTCGTCCTTACACATTTCACTCTTTAGGCGCTTAACGGCATACTGTCCTTTATTGTTGACCTCTGCTTCAATGGTATCGATAAGGTTGAGTTTTTCGCCTTTAGTAAACTCCTTGTCAAAAGCACCATCCTTTAGATATGGCTTGAAAACCATCTCACATAATAGGTCAACCATCTCACCTGTTACGTCTGTTCCTTGAGTATACCTATCATTTAACATATTTGCCTTAAAGCCGAAAATTTGATATTCACCAAACGCATCGTTTCTTGCAGCTATGTCGCCCGAATAAAGAAACTGAAGGCGCTTATTTATTTCAGCTTGGCTTGGATATTTTTCGCACGCGCGCATTAAAATAAGCGGTATCATAGCATTAAAATGAGCATTTTCACGTGATAAGGGCGCTACGAAATTAAATGAAAAATAGTTTGTTTTAAATTTATCTGTTTCTATATAGTGGAGCTTTACCCCATCTGCTATTTGAAAGGATTTAGTAATCATATTTTCTCCTTTTTTACTTTTTTAGTAGAAATTTCAAGATAGACACTACAATTTTACTATATTATTGCCAATTTTTCAATATTTTTCTTTACTTTTAATTTTATTTATGTTAAAATATTGATATATTATATATTATTAGGAGCTTTATATGTACGATATCAAAAACGTCGCACAAGCATTTTTCCCAAACGAAAGTATTATTTCTGTTGACCCACTTGGAAACGGACACATTAATTCGACTTTTTTAGTTACAACTAATATTAATAAATACACAATGCAGAAGATAAACACAAGCATCTTCAAGGATGTTGACGGGCTTATGGCAAACGTACAAGCCGTTACACATCATATTAGAGATATGGCGCGTCAAAGCGGAATTGACCCTACACGCGCAACGCTACACTTTATGTTAGCGCCCGACGGAAACAGATACCTTAATTACGAGGGTGATATTTTCCGCGCATATATCTACATAGACAATGCCTACTCCATTGAAAAAATGGAAAACGCAGAGGATTTTTACCAAGCCGGTATTGCTTTCGGTAAATTTGCAAATGACCTCTCCGGCTTTGATGCAAGCGTGCTTACAGAAACTATTAAAAATTTCCACAACACAGTTTCAAGATACAACGATTTTGAAAAGGCAGTAAGTGACAATATTAGTGGCAGACGTGATGAGGTTCAAGAGGAAATTGAATTTGTCCGTCAAAGAAAAGAATTTACCCATATGTTTGTTGACAGACTTAATGACGGCTCATTACCTGTTCGTGTTACACACAACGACACAAAGCTGAATAACGTTCTTTTTGATAAGGATACAAATCTACCGACTACTGTTATCGACCTTGACACTGTTATGCCAGGCTCATATTTATACGACTTTGGCGATGCTATGCGTTCAGGCTCAACACATGCGGCAGAGGACGAAAAGGACTTATCCTTGGTTGACTTTGACCTTGGTCTTTACGAAGCGTTTACAAAGGGTTACCTCTCTATGTGTAAGGACTCTCTTACAGAAACCGAAATTGAGCTTTTACCGTACGCTTCGATTATGCTAACACTTGAATGTGGTATGCGTTTCCTTGGCGACCACCTAAACGGCGATACTTATTTCAAAATCCACCGTGAAGGACATAACCTCGATAGATGCAGAACCCAATTCAAGCTCGTTTCACTAATGGAACAAAACGTTGACAATATGAAAGCGATTATTGAGAAATATGCAAAATAAAAAAAGCAAATCCACACGTAAAAACCGTGTGGATTTTTTCTATAATGTCAACAAAAACAAAAAGCACACCATTTGGTGTGCTTTAAAAATGCTCATTAAAAACCGAACAAAGGAAAATTAATGAAAACTCAACGATTATGTCTTGAATGATTGAACCGTAAAAAGTAGTTCAAGCTTTCGGTCTATTAGTATCGGTCAGCTGAATACATTACTGCACTTACACCTCCGACCTATCAAACTCGTAGTCTACAAGTGACCTTATCAA
>SVRK01000017.1 GCA_015064855.1 Oscillospiraceae bacterium
CATGTGGTCAGACCGAGGAATTGATGATTTTTCGACATTCGGGAGAGCCGAAAAAGTCAGTGTTTTCAAGGGTTTTCGGCTCTTCTCGAAAATTCTACGCCGAGCGTGGTGATTGAGTCCCGAACCATGCGCGCTACCAGCTGCGCTACACCTCGATTTTGGTGAAATATTCGTTTTTAATTTGCAGCTTCACAAACAAATAAGGGACACGAAATCAAATGCGTTATTATTCTAGCACGAAGAAAAGAAAAAGTCAAGGAAAAGAAGGGTGGAAAGAAAAAATTTTTTAAAAACCCGAAAATAAGAGCGAAAATAGTGTGGAAAAAGTCAATATTTTCGGGGGTTTTGGGAGCTTGAGAAAAAAATATAAAAAAATTTCAAAAAAGTGTTGACAAACAAAAAAAGCTATGATATAATAACACACGTCGCAAGAGAAAAGCGAATATGGAAGCATAGCTCAGTTGGGAGAGCATCTGCCTTACAAGCAGAGGGTCATAGGTTCGAGCCCTATTGTTTCCACCAAGCGAACACGTATGTGTTCGCTTTTAAATGGCCTGGTAGTTCAGTTGGTTAGAACGCTAGCCTGTCACGCTAGAGGTCCGGGGTTCGAGTCCCCGTCAGGTCGCCACTTTTAATAAATTTCGATGCCTCTGTAGCTCAGTTGGTAGAGCAGGGGACTGAAAATCCCCGTGTCGTTGGTTCGATTCCGACCGGAGGCACCATATGCGGATTTAGCTCATTTGGTAGAGCGCAACCTTGCCAAGGTTGAGGTGGCGGGTTCGAGCCCCGTAATCCGCTCCAGCAAAGCAACATCCTCATCGGATGTTGCTTTTTAACACAAAATCGAAAAAATCATATATTGAGAGTGTGGTGACGTAGCCAAGTGGTAAGGCCCCGGTCTGCAACACCGTTATTCATCAGTTCAAATCTGATCGTCACCTCCAATGCGTCTTGACAAAAAAGATGCCAACAAGAAAACCCGAGATTTTCTCGGGTTTTCTTCGTTTTACGCCATTTTCCTCATTTTTTGAAATTCGGATTTTAGTGAAAATAAAAAGATGCCAAACGGCATTTTAGGGCAAGGGAGCAGAAGTGAACCTTTAACAAAGAGAAAAATGGGGATGCAAGTGCTACTTGACACGGTCAAGTACGATGTTCTTTACATTTTCTGACCTTTGTGATATAATTATGTTGCATGAAAGGAGGGCTTTTTATGACCACCGGTGAGAAAATACAATATTACAGAAAAAAGATCGGGCTATCTCAAGAAGAACTCGGTCAAAAAATGCTCGTCAGCCGTCAGACTGTCAGCCTATGGGAAATGGATAAGACATTGCCTACTGTTGATAATTTGATTCGACTCAAGGAAATTTTCTCGGTTTCCATAGATGATATTTTGAGCGAAGCCGAGCCGATAGAGGAAAATAAGAACGAACCGAATGAGGCGTACGTTTTTAAATATGAAAAATCAGATTTGCAAGAGGTCTTCAAAAAAGTTCGTTTTCCGCTTATAAAACGCGCGATTATTTTTACGCTTGCTTGCATCGTTCTTTTTATCTTCTTTGCGGCATCGGATGCTCCCGATATAATGCTCGGATTGCTACTCGGATATTTTCTGCTCGGTGTGATTTCCCACATCAAAGGTTATTTTGCTTACGGGAAAGCGTGGAAAAGCAACGAGAATAAAATTTTACAATGCACCTATTCTTATGAAATATTTGACGGATATTTTATACTGAACATTTCCAAAAATGAGGAAATCACGAGAACACTGAAAATATACTTTGATGACATTGAAAAAATCCACTCTTTTGGAAACTATCTTGTTTTGCAGGTTGCGGGGCAAAGCTATATTATTAAAAAAGATGCTTTGATTCCTGAATCAGCTTTGATTGCTTTTTGCAATAATACACCAAATAAAGTTGAAGCAAAAAAGCCCAAGGATAAATTAAAAATCATCTCCATTCTTCTTTTCGTTCTTTCCATTTGCACGATATGGGGGGCATTGATTGGTGTTGCTATATTATCCGGAATCAATCAAGCAATGACGGAGAATATGTGGATATTCTTTTTGTTCCTTCCTGTTCCAATTGCCTCTATTGTGTTCGGCTTCTACTTAAAGAAAAAAGGATACAAGTATAAAAAGAACGTAATCGTGGGCATTATCATGGCGGCACTACTCTGCATTTACGGATCGTTTACCTTCATTTTTTCTGATATCTATTCACACGGCGACGAGCCGATTGTCAATACGGAGCAAATGTTGAATATTGATATTCCGACGCATTCGCGTATCAACACGCAGGATTGGACAAAAGGAACACAGTCTGTTCCTCGCGGATATATTTATTCAACGAGCGATATTTACTTTGACGATACCGCTGTGGAACAATTTGAGAAAAATATTTCAAATGACGCAAAATGGATATCCGATATTCCCAATGATATGGTTGGTATCACCTCGTATTTCTGCGATATTCAAACGAGCAACTACTATATTATCTACAACAAGGACACGGGAGAATTCAACAAATTGCCGAGTGCAAGCGGAACGTATGTGTTTATCAACGTTCTATACAACGCCGAGAGTAATACAATGAAATTGGTGGAATATCAAATAGAGTACACAAAATAAGCTGGCATCTTTTTTGTCAACACATCTCAAGAACTAAGCATCCCAGTAGGGATGCTTAGTTCTTGGAGGTGACGCCAGTGAACAGATCTTTTCGCTTAGCGAAAACTCAGTTCACATTTGTCGTGCAGAGCACGTCAAGCTTGCTTGCAAGGGGCAAACGTGCAAATCTTCGCCGAAGGCGAATACCTGATATTAACAAAGATTCCAATCGAGAAATTTTGTTAATTAATCATGATCTAAACACCAAACATGGGAATTTATAGGAGCTTTTGGGCTTGTCAGGCATTAATTTCGTCTTAAAATTTCTATTAATTATAATAATTTTTTAACAAAAGCATTGAAAAATGAAAAAACTTGTGCTAGAATGTATGTGTACACAGTGTTTGTGTAATAGCAATAACGATTGCGTGTCGGTGTTCGTGGTCGTGAGTGTACATAAATTTTTTTAATATTTTTGAGGAGATTTATTATGGACAACAAGAACGTAATTCGCTTCTTACTTACATTTTTCCTTGGTTGGATCGGATGCTTGATCATTAACCTCACATCCTTGAAGCCAGAAGGATTCAGAGCAAGAACTCTCGCATACCTCTTACTCGGTATGATTACATTTGGTATTTATCCATTAGTTGCTTCTATCTGCAACTTCATGTTTGACTCTAACAAAGAGAAGAACATCGGTTACGCTAAAGAGTAATTGAATTTTTAAAGCAAGGCGTTCCTGATAAAGATAACACCGAACACAAATTTCAAATACGCCTAATAGGAAGCACCCTTATGGGTGCTTTTTATTTTCTCGACTATCTATTTTAATTATGCTATACTCAAATAGTAAATTGTTTTCAGGAGATAGTTATGGCAATTGAGAAGGTAAGAGAATATTTTAAGAGCTTGGGTATTGACAATAGAATTTTAGAATTTGACGTATCAAGCGCAACGGTGGAGTTAGCTGCTGAGGCACTTGGATGCGAGGGCAAGAGAATTGCAAAAAGCCTTTCGTTTAATATAAACGGAGAGGCAATACTTGTTGTTTGTGCAGGAGATGGCAGGGTTGACAATGCAAAATATAAGGCAACCTTCGGGGTTAAGGCAAAAATGCTAACCCCTGACGAGGCAGTAGAACTAATCGGTCACGCAGTCGGAGGAGTATGTCCATTTGCGGTTAATGAGGGAGTTAAGGTATATCTTGATGAGTCGCTCAAAAGATTTGAAACTGTTTTTCCTGCGTGCGGCAGCTCCAACAGTGCTATTGAGATGACAATATCAGAGCTTGAAAAGTATTCCGTCTATACCGAGTGGGTAGATGTTTGCAAATCGTGGCAAGAAAACTAAAAAAGCACCCAATCGGGTGCTTTTTTTCTTGACACAGGGCAAAAAGGGGAGTATAATAAAAATGGAAGTTCGCATAAGCGAACACAAAAATTGAAAATAAGTTCGCATATGCGAACTGCGGGAGAAAAATGAATCTAATTACTGTAAAAGAGGCATCGAAAAAGTGGGGTGTAACGGAGCGCCGAGTGCAGATACTTTGTAGCCAAGAGAAAATTAAAGGGGCGGTGCGCTTTGGACGTGCTTGGATGATACCATCGCATGCAGTTTTACCAAGCTCGGCAAAAGGGGAAATCCCACATATGCCAATGCCAAAGAAAAGCCCATTCCTTGATATGACAAGCTTATACAATAAGCCTGGCGAGGCTGATAAATGCGCTGAAATGCTAATAAACAACCCAGAGGCGCACGCACTATTTGAAGCACAAATTGCCTATCGCCGTGGAGAAATAGACAAGGTTTACGACCACGCGAGATACTTTTTGTCCTCTCATTCGGGCTTTTATGCTATTTTAGGTGGAGGAATGCTTCTTGCTCTTTGCGCTATATGGAGAGGAGATGTCAACCTCTGGTATGAGGCGAAAAAGCACATATGCGAGGCTCCTTGTGAAAATGAAAACGAGCGCGAAATTATTTCCTTGACCTTGGCGATTATAGATAGCTCGATTTATGATAATAAGGACTACCCTGAGTGGTTTGTGTCTGGCAACTTCGAGCTTTTGCCACCTGATTCTCACCCCGCCTGTAAGGTTTTCTACATTAAATATTTATATATGGCAGCGTTTGCCCTTGCTTCAAAACAGCTTGCGCTTGAGGGAGTTACTGGTTTAGCACTTATGAAAATGATACCAAACACCATAGAGCCACTAATTACTCAAGCTACCGTTGACAAAACTGTAATTCCCGAAATTTATCTCCGTATGTCTTGTGCTGTGGCTTATCACAACTCAGGAATGAGAGAAAAAGCAATAGCTCACATAGATAAGGCAGTAGCGCTTGCCGTGCCCGACGGACTTTACGGAATTTTGACCGAGTATATAAGGCATTTTGACGGACTGCTAGAGGAACGTATAACTCTTGTCAGTAAGGAAGCAGTTGTGCTTGTAAATGAGCTATATTCCCGTTATAGCATAGGCTGGGCAAGGCTTTCGGGAGCTGTTAGAAACAAATATATTGCAACCAACCTAACTCAAAGAGAGCACGAGGTTGCCAAGCTTTGTGCCTTCGGCTTTTCTGCAAAGGAAATTGCAAATATGCTATATATTTCAGAGTCCACAATTAAGCAAACAATAGCACGAGTTATTACCAAAACAGGCGTAAACGACAAAAGTGAGTTTTCCTATATACTCTAATGTCCTTTTCCTAGCAAAAATGGACAAAAAAATATGTCTAAAAAAGCACACTTTAGGGTGTGTTTTTTCTTTTTGAATTACTATATAATGATATTGTAATAAAATCTCTCCGTCATTTTTCTATGAAAATGACACCCCCTCTTTACAAAGGAAGGTGGGTTGCACGAGCAACTTGGAGGGATTAACTTACTCTGAATTTCAGTTAAATATTAATTAAAGGAGACTCAAATGAGTATAAACGAAGGACGACTTTTCAAAAGAATAGAGCTTAGGGGAAGGGTATTTGAAATATATTATGGCTACTACGAGGAAAAGGATCGAGAAAGCCCATACAATGAGTCAATACCTATTTATCCCGATTTTAAAAAATTCCCGGTCTATACGGATGACGGGTATGCGTTTGTAACCGCCATGCAAGATAAGTGCACAAATTATAAGGGAAGCCCAAGGGCTGATAGCTGTATAAGCTGTGCATACTTCAAATTTGGATGTGACCTTATCGGAATTTGTCAAAATAAAAATAATAAGGAGAATATACAATGAAAAAACTATCTACTTTATTAATATCAGTATTATTAGCCTTGACAATATGTCTAGCGCTTGCATCTTGCGGAAAAGAAGCGTGTGAGCATACATATAATGGTCCTTGTGATTCTGTATGTGATGAGTGTGGCGAAGCAAGAGAGATACAGGTGGAGCACACTTATAGTGGAGATTGCGATGCTACCTGTAATCAGTGTAAAGAAGCAAGAGAAGTAATGCAAGAGCACACATATTATAGCGACTGCGATGAAATCTGCAATGAGTGTGAAGAAGCAAGAGAGATAACGATAGAGCATAATTATTATGGCGACTGTGATAGCAGTTGTCATAGCTGCGGTAAAGAAAGAGAGGTTACTGTCGAGCATAGCTGGAAGCCTGCGACCTGTACTACACCCGAGGCTTGCGAGGGATGTGGCGCAGTTAAGGGCGCGCCTTTAGGACACACATGGAAGAATGCAGATTGCATAACTCCAAAAACCTGTACTGCTTGTAGTATAACCGAGGGAGAAGCATTAGGACATACACCTTTCGAGGATGACGGCGATTGCACAACAGAAGTAAGATGTAGCGTTTGCGATGAGGTTACAACAGCAGCAAATGAAAGCCATACTGCTGAAGAAGATGATTATGACTGCACAACTCGAGTTTTTTGTGTAAATTGCGAGGTAGTGCTTGTGGAAGCAAAGGAGCACGTCTTTAATAATTTTTGGAATGCAACCGATGCGCATCATTGGTACGAATGCGCAAACGATGGCTGTGATGCAAATAGTTCTTATGGTGAGCACTATGGTGAAGACGATGGCGATTGCACAACATGGGTTGAATGTGAAATGTGTGGTTGGATTTTGATTGACGGAAACGAAAGCCATACACCAGCTGAGGACGACGGCGATTGCACAACTCCCGTAACCTGTACTAATTGTGACACAAATGTCATAGAAGCAAATGAAACTCACAGCGGTGGCGTGGCTACATGCTTAAAGGGTAAGCTTTGTGAGGTTTGCGAGATTGAATATACACCTAAAGACCTTACTAATCATCAAGAAGGCAGTAGCTCTTACACAGATAACGGCGACGGAACATACACAAAAATTCACGAATGTGGAGAAACTTTAGAAGAAAAACATACATTTGACTCCGTGTGCGATTGTGGAGAAAAGATATTAATTACCAAAATGACTATCTTTGGCGAAGACATCGTATTTGACCCAAGCATTAATGCCTACACGGTTGCTTCGTCTCAGGATAAAGTGGATATGAATTTGGTATTTCACGGCACAAATCTAAAATATCTTTCTAAGGAAAACGCTCTTCAAAAGCTACAGATTGATGCTGGAGTTGTAGCTAATTTCTTTTTGAACGAGCTAAGCTTAGATTATGATGAAAATACCGACACGCTAATCTTAAATGAACAGCTGTCTTCGGGAAGTGATTTTATCTTTAATTATTCCAATGACGGTGGCGCTACTTGGGAAGACGGCTGCACAATTTCTATTAAGCGACTTGTTGGAATTTCCGTTAACGACTCTAAAAACGGGCAAGTGACAGCAAATGAAAATGCGATTGCAGGCGAGTGTGTAACTGTGAATATCTCGGCAGATGACGGATATAAATTCAAGAGCCTGATAGTAAAAGACAGCTTTGGTAACGAAGTGCCCGTTGAAAACAATCAATTTACAATGCCACTTTCCGATGTTACCATCAGCGCAATCTTTGTTTGTGAAAATGAGTGTACCTTTGTCTATAAACCCAATGAAGATATACTAACACACAAGAAGGTTTGCTCTCTTTGTGATTACGTGGAAATTGAAAGTGAGGCACATACCACTAACGAATACTCCTATGTTGATAATGGGGATACGCACGAAAGAATCTGGAAATGTTGCGGTGGTTCTATAACCCAGGAGCACGATTTCAGTACAGGAAATGACTGTGTTTGCGGTGCTGATGCAATCTGCTTTACAGAACTTTTGTTTGTCGCTAACGAAGAATATCTGTTCGACGAGGAAACACTCACTTATACAGTTATTATTCCTCCAGACAAAAACCAAGCCAATTTAGCAGTTCAGCTTGTCGGCAGGAATCTTGAATATTTGACAACAGACAACGAATTTTTAAAGGTAAAGGAGATGCACCATGATTTCGGCGAGAGCGAATACGATCTCTATTACCTAATAGGAGAGTGCGGTTTTGTGCTTGAGTGGATTGGTCTTTCGGACGGAGAGTGGGTTGAGTACTACTTTTCAAACGATGGTGGCGAAAGCTGGACTAAATATAGGGTGGAAATCAAGCAGTCTTATTAATCACAAAAAACTACTTTATTGTGCCCACATATCAGCACAGCATTAGCGCAGATTCAAACCAAAATTAAGGCAGGATTTTTCCTGCCTTTTTTATTGCTTGACTATCAAGGAAATATTTGGTATAATATAAATATATGGCATATTTATGCCAACGGAAGGAGAAAAAAGATGGCAAAAACAGTTCAAGACGTTCTTAATATGATTAAGGAAAACGGAATTAAAATGGTTGACTTTAAAATGGTTGACATTAACGGTCAATATAGACACGTTACAATTTTAGCAGAAAACTTTTCCGAGGACACAATGAAAAGTGGTATCGGCTTTGATGCTTCAAACTATGGCTATGCAGTAGTTGAAAAGAGCGATATGGTGTTTATTCCCGACCCTGACACTGCAGTTATCGACCCATTCTGCGAAATTCCAACAATTTCAATGACAGGTAACGCTATGATTATCGATAGCCCCGAAAACCGTCCGCTTCCACAATACCCAAGAAATATAGTTTTGGCGGCTGAAAAATATATGAAGGACCTCGGCATTGCTGACACTATGCTCATTTTACCAGAGTTTGAGTTCTATCTATTTGACAATGTCGGCTGGGAGGTAAGCCCAAAAACCATCAGCGCAACGGTTGATGCAAAGCAGTCCTACTGGAATTCAGCTACTCAAGGTCAAGGAGTTGTCGTTCCAAAGCAAAAGAACTACCATATTGCTAAGCCATTTGATATTTCCTACGAGTGTAGAAGCGAGATGTGTCTACTTATGAAGGAAATGGGAATTGAAATCAATTATCACCACCCCGAGGTTGCCGCATCAGGTCAGTTCGAAATTGAGCCACAGCTCGGCAAAATGTCAGATATGGCTGACAAGACAATGATGATTAAATATATCATACACAACACAGCATTAAAGCACGGAATGAGCGCAACCTTTATGCCAAAGCCAATTTACGGTGAGGCTGGTAGCGGTATGCACGTTCATATGCTACTTCTAAAGGATGGCGAGCCTGTTTTCTCCGACGATAACGGCTACGCACATTTAAGCAAAGAAGCACACTACTTTATGGGCGGTCTTTTAAAGCATATTAACTCCCTTTGCGCTTTGACTAATCCAAGCACAAACTCATTCAAGAGATTGGTTCCAGGCTTTGAAGCACCTGTTACAGTTGGCTATGCAACCTCTAACCGTAGTGCGGTTATCCGTATTCCTGCATACGCAAAGACACCAAACAAGCGTCGCTTCGAGCTTCGTAACCCCGATGCAACCTGTAACCCATATTTCTGCTATGCGGCAATTTTGATGGCAGGTCTTGACGGAATTAAAAACAAGATTGACCCACACGCAAACGGTTGGGGGCCATACGACTGCAACCTCTACCACCTAAGCGACGAGGAAAAATCAAAATTAAGCCATCTTCCAGCTTCACTTCCTGAGGCTCTTGATGCACTTGAGAAAGACAATGAATATTTAACCGCTGGTGGAGTATTCCCTAAGGAGCTTATTGACAACTTTATCAAAGCAAAAAGAGCAGAATGCTCAGAAATGTCAAAAATTCCTCATCCGGCAGAATTTGACAAATATTATAATTTATAATACGAATTTAAAAATGCCCTCAATTTTCGAGGGCATTTTTCTCGTATTGTCCCTTCCATACGGACAAATGTGTAAATTTTCACACATTTTTCGATAAATATTCAAAAAAGTATTGACATTGTGGATAAAAAATTATATTACAAGAATAATATTTTATATTTTGGAGGAAAACTAAAATGAAACTAAGAAAAATCTTAGCACTCGTTCTTACCGTTGTTCTTTGCTTCGGTATGGTTTCTGTTCTTGCTTCTTGTGGCGGAACAGAGGAAGACGTTATGGTTATTGGCGTGTCAGGTCCGTTAACCGGTGACTATTCAATGTATGGAAAAGCAGTTGAAAATGCTGCAAATCTTGCTATTGAGGAAATCAATGCAATTGAAGAAAAAGGTGGAGAGGGAACTCTCGGCTTTAAGTTTGAGCTTGTTGCAACAGACGACGAGGCAGACTACACAAAGGTACAAAACAACTACACAAACATGGTTAGTAAGGGTATGCTATTGTCACTCGGTACAGTTACTACCGGCGCTGGTATGACATACACAAGCCTTGCTGCAAAGGACAATATGTTCTTCTTAACACCATCTGCAACAGGTGATGATATTCCGGGCACAGCAGGAAATGGCTTCCAAATGTGCTTTGCTGATAGCCAACAAGGTGTTTTGGCAGCTGAATATCTTCTTGAAAACTATGCTGACAAGAAAATAGGCGTATATTACAAGCAAGGTGATGCTTATTCAGAGGGTATCTATGAGCAATTTATGGGCAAATTAAGAAAAGAAAATGCACAAATTGCTGATGCAGTTGTTGTAGCTCCTTTTACAAAGGATGACGCTTCACAAGCAGCACACGTTTCAAAGCTTGCTGGATGTGAATTCATCTTTATGCCTATCTATTATAGCGATGCTGCTCCATTTATGGTAGAAGCAAACAAGGGTACACAAATCCCGGCAAACGCAGTTTTCTATGGCGGTGACGGATTTGATGGTATCACAAGCATTCCTAACTTCGACATCAATTCAATTAAGCAAGAAATCACATATCTTACACACTTTACAGTAAACGCAGAAGAGGGCACACCTGCTTATGAATTCATTAAGAAATATGAAGCTAAGTATGACGAAACAAAAGAGCCTGTAAACCAATTCGGTGCAGCAGCTTACGACTGTGTTTATGCGATTTATGCAGCCTTGAAGTTTGCTAAGGCAAACGGTGCAGAAATAAGCACAGATATGGATGCATCTGATCTTTGCAATATCCTTAAGGGTGTATTGGTAAATGATGAATTTGAATTTAGAGGCATTACAGGTGAGGCTGACGGTGAAGATGGACGCGCAAGCATTTCTTGGGAATCCAACGGACAAGTAACAAAGACACCAAAGCAAGAAATAGTAAAAAAGGCTTCTTAATTAACAAAAATAAACAATAAACTATTATTTGCTGGTGGAATTTTTCTGCCAGCAAATTATTGATTTTTAAAGATAGGATTAACTATGGAATTTTTAGAAAAACTGATACTTGGTATAAGTGACGGTGGAATTTATGCTATGATTGCCCTCGGCTATACTATGGTATATGGCATTGCCAAAATGCTTAACTTTGCACATGGTGATGTAATCATGGTTGGCGGATATTCAATATTGATTTTCTTTAATACTACCGGTCTTGGCTTTGCTTATGAAGCAACGGGTATTAGAGGAACAATATTTGCATCATTAATAGCTCTTGTTGTATCGGTTATAGTTTGTACTTTGCTTGGTATAGTAATTGAAAAGCTTGCCTACAAGCCACTTCGTGGCTCATCTCCGCTTGCGGTTTTAATTACTGCAATTGGAGTTAGTATGCTTTTGCAGAGTATAGCACAATTATATAGAAAGGGAAGTAACGCAGTTCCTATTTATCAATTTAAGCCTACGGGAATATTTGATATAACAATGGCAACGGTATTTACCCTTGGCATGTCAATAGTAGTAATGTTTTCACTTACTATGTTTGTAAAGCGCTCTAAAACAGGTCGTGCAATGATTGCCGTTTCTGAGGATAAGGGTGCAGCTCAGCTTATGGGTATAAACGTAAATAATATTATTATGATTACCTTTGCTATTGGTTCTGCATTAGCTGCTCTTGCTGGATTCTGTTCACTCGCAACAGGCTCTTCATTCGTACAACCGGGTTATGGTTCAATGCCTGGTATTAAGGCATTTACAGCTGCAGTTATCGGTGGTATCGGCTCAATTCCGGGCGCTATGCTTGGTGGAATTTTGCTTGGTATTATTGAAAACCTTTGTATGTTGAATGATACACTTGCCAACTATAAGGACGCAATAGAGTTTTCAATTTTGATAATAGTTCTGTTGATTAAGCCCGCCGGCTTGCTTGGTAAGAAGAGAAGGGAGAAAGTATGATGAAAAAAGTGCTATCTACCTTTAAAAGCATAAAATGGAAACATTATTCTGTGTATTTAATTATAGCAGTAGCGGTAGCCATTTTAGGATATTTATCTCTTTCTCTTGACGGTAAGGCAAGTCGCGCATTTGATACTTACAGATCCTTGCTTGGAGATATGTCAATTTGGATTATCCTTGCGGTATCACTTTCATTGGTTGTTGGCTTTCTTGGAGAGCTTTCACTTGGACACGCGGGATTTATGAGTGTTGGTGCCTATTTAGGTGCCGTTATTACTAACGTTTTAATTGCAAATTTAAAAATTGAAAATACATTTGTTATAATTGTTGTTTCAGTTTTTGTCGGTGGCGTTTCTGCCGCTGCTTGCGGATTTATCGTTGGTTTGCCGGCTTTGCGCTTGAAGGGTGACTATTTGGCAATAGTAACGCTCGCCTTTGGTGAAATTGTGAGAGTTATATTCAAAAACGCTAACCCCAATATCTTTGGTGGTGCAGGCGGACTTCAACTCAAAAACTATTTTACAATAGATAGAAAATATTTCTTCATAATCGGCTTTCTTTTTGTAATTTTAACAATAGCTGTTATTCAAAATACAATAAGAAGTAAACACGGACGTGCTATTACCGCTATCCGCGATAACGAGATTGCTGCAAAGGCAACAGGAATAAACGTAACTAAATATAAGCTAATGGGCTTCGTAATTTCTGCGGCATTCGCAGGAATTGCAGGCGTTCTTATGACATTAAAGGACGGAACAGTTCTTTATTCAAAGTTCGACTATAACTATTCAATTGAAATACTTGTAATTGTAGTTCTTGGTGGTATGGGAATAAATGGCTCTGTTATTGCTGCGGTGTTCATTTCACTTCTCAACTGGAAGCTGACTGATATGAACGGTTCGCTTTCTGACTATAAAAACCTAATATATGCACTTATTTTGATACTTCTTATCATCTATAGAAACGCACCGGCACTTAAGGGCTTCCGTGAAAAGTATAACTTTAGAACCCTTTGGGCAATGGTCTTCAAGCCGAAGCACAATCCTGCAAAGGATAAGGGCGATGCGGTTAGATGGGACGTTGTACCGACGAAGATTGAGATGAACGAGGTTCTTTCAACCGACGTTGTTATTGACTCAACAGGTGATAACAGCGCAGACATTGGCGAGCGAGGAGGTAATAAGTGATGAATATTAAAGAAAAATTCGTAGATTTTTTCAAAGCTCACTTTAAAAAAGCTCCTAAGCACAAAAGAGTAGATATTGAGAGCGAGTACGTTCTTGAAACTAAAGAGCTTGGTATAACCTTCGGCGGCTTAAAGGCTGCACAGGATGTAAACTTAAAAATAAAGAAAAATGAAATTTATGGTCTTATCGGTCCAAATGGTGCTGGTAAAACGACTGTATTCAACCTTTTAACAGGCGTATATCAGCCAACAACTGGCGCATTTTATCTAAACGGCAAGGACTTAACAGGACTTAGACAGGATAAAATAAACCAAATGGGCTTCGCCCGCACCTTCCAAAACATTCGTCTTTTCAACAATATGACTGTTGTAAGAAACGTTATGGTAGGACTTTCAAATCAACCCGAATATAAATGCTCACTCTTTGAGTCTATTTTCCGTTTGCCACGCCATTTCAAAACCGAAAAGGCGATGAGAAAAAGGGCTAAGGAGCTACTTGATATTTTTGGACTTTTGGACGAGAGAAACAACTTAGCTTGTAATTTGCCATATGGTAAGCAAAGAAAGCTTGAAATTGCTCGTGCATTAGCGACCAATCCTAAGCTACTTTTGCTAGACGAGCCGGCGGCTGGTATGAATCCAAATGAAACCGAGGACCTCGTTAATACAATCAAATATATCCGTGATAACTTCGATATGACTATTTTGCTTATTGAGCACGATATGAAGTTTGTATCAGGTCTTTGCGACAGAATTACAGTTTTGAACTTCGGTACGGTTTTAACCGAGGGCAAAACAAAGGAAGCGCTTAATAACCCTGAGGTTATTAAAGCTTATATAGGAGGATAATTATGGCACTACTTGAGGTACATGATTTAGAAGTAAATTATGGCGTTATTCGTGCCATAAAGGGTATTAGCTTCGAGGTAAACGAGGGTGAGATTGTTACCCTTATCGGCGCAAACGGAGCAGGAAAGACAACAACAATGCAAAGCACTGTTGGTCTTATCCCCAAAAAGGCAGGAAAGGTTATTTTTAACGGACAGGATATTACCAAAATGCCTTGTCACAAAATAGTTAAAACGGGAATGACACAAGTGCCCGAGGGCAGACGCATATTCCAAGAGCTAACTGTATATGAAAACCTTTTGATGGGCGCTTATTCGATGAAGGATAAATCGAGCTTCAAGGCAGATATTGAATCCGTTTATGCTCGTTTCCCTCGTCTTTTTGAAAGAAAAAATCAAGTTGCAGGAACTCTTTCGGGCGGAGAACAGCAAATGCTCGCTATGGGACGCGCGATAATGAGCCATCCAAAGCTACTAATGCTTGACGAGCCGTCAATGGGTCTTTCACCACTTTTGGTTGACCAAGTGTTTGAAATTATCAAGGAAATTAACAAAGACGGCACAACAATTTTGCTCGTTGAGCAAAACGCAGGTAAATCCTTGGCAATCTCCGATCGCGCATACGTTCTTGAAAATGGTGAAATAGTTCTTTCGGGAACCGGTAAGGAGCTATCTGAGAGCGAAATGGTAAAAAAAGCCTATCTTGGCGGTTAATAAAACAAAAAGCACCTTGGTGCTTTTTGTTTTAAATGAAGCGCACCCTCGGTGCATAAAAAATGAAGCATAGCTTCGCTCTATGAAGCATCAGCTAAAGCATTTCATTAGTAAAAAAAGGCTTTCACTTTGTTGTGAAAGCCTTTTAAATTTTACTTTTCTTCGTTTGTTTCGTTAGGACCTACGCGGTATTGACGGTGATGATGTCCGTGCTTGCGTTTACGCTTGGAGTTGATTTTGTTAGTAGCTATGAAAACAAGCTTGATAGCCACAGGAACGATAAGCACACACATAGCAAATTCAAATATGAAGTTTACAGAAGCATATCCCCAGAAGAGTATAGATGCGTCAACAAAGCCCTCGCCTGCATCCTGAAACTTTGACAGGTCATCTGTCATAAAGGCAAGAGCACCAAGCATAAAGAGTCCTGTGTTTACTACAGGAATAACGACACCTGCTACAAACATTGCAAAAATATCGTTTACTCTTAAAAGAAATTTATATGTGATACCTGCAACAAAGCCACAGGCTGTACCTTTAACGATAACAGTAACAAGCGTACCAAACGCATCGATTGCTAAAAATCCCCAAGTGGAAGGCAAGCAAAGTGCAACCACCGAGAAAATAAAGCCAAGCCAAGCGCCGATATAAGGACCGCATAAAACTGCACCGATAAGAATTGGAATAAGTCCAAGGGCGGTAGAAAACGGTCCAAAAACAGGGGTAATGCCTATAACCTGAAAAATAATAACAAGTGCAGTCATAACCGCTGCCATAACCAGTTTTTTAGTATCAAAGGTCTTTTTTGTCTTCATTATATTCCTCCGCTAAAATGTCAAAGTAAATAACAATAAAAATATTCTACCACAAACAAAAGCCTTTGTCAATAAACAACGCGCCCCATAAGGAAAATTTTTTAAAAATATTAAGACAAGCTTATTTTCCCCACTCGGAAACTGGCAAAGTTGATTATTTTTCCTATTTTTGATCTGTGACTTGTTAAAAACGAAACAACCAAATTTGACAATAATAAAAAAACATTGTATAATAAAATTATAAAGCAGTATAAAATTTATTTTAAAATTTATAGGGAAGCTGTAACCTTTTGTATAAAAAAGCCGTCTTAATGGTTAAGGATGCCATAAGTGGCAGAAAAGGAGGATGCTGACTATGAAAAAGAGTTTTTGGATTTACATATTAGCTTTGGTTCTTGGGCTTACGCTTTTATGCGGTTGTGGTGAAATTGACACAAGCACCGACACAGAAACCGACACCGAAACGGAAATAGCGGACAGCTCGACTGATACCGAAGCAAACACAGAAGCAGTTGACAGCTCGACCGACACCGAAAGCAATATAGAAACGGATACAGAGTCAGACACGGAAACAGATAGCTCCACAGAAACCGGGACTAAAACCGACACCGAAAGCGATACATCAATTGACACGCCTATTGATACCAATAAAGATATAAATTCTTATCAAGTGCAAAAATACTATAAAGAAATCGGTTCAGGTTATAGAAACTATCCCCAAGAGGAGAATGACTATAACGGTGAAGGCGTTTATACAGGCGTTGGTCTTACCGAGGACTATTTGAAAGATCCAATATTTATCGATAGCGGATTTGAAATGAAGCAGGAATCTCTTTATAAAATTGTTGATTCATTTGAAGAATTAGAGGCGTTTTCCTTGTTAAACCGTGACGAGGTTGAAGAAGATGTTTTTGAAAACAATTATATCGTTGTGATTTTACATTATTTTATAGGTCCATCCTCGGGCAATCAAATGACGTTGGGCTTTTATGACGGCTTTAACGTTTACAAAAACGGGAAAGAGTCGGTAATAACCTTAGATAAGTGCTATAACTATGGATACGATGCAACAGAGGATGAAAGAGACGTATATAGATTGCACTTTATTGTAGTTCCCAAAACCGAGATGCTTTACACCGATGAGGTTAATAAAATAAACATAAATGAAAACAAAGTAGAACAGTATAACATTGAAATCCACAAGGTTGAAGCAGAAGCCGAAGAAACAAAAGCATATTATTTTTCAAGCTCTTCAGAACTTAAAAACAAGCTTGAGCTTTTTGACGCAAATATCTTTATATCAGGACCGTATATAGCAGTCCATTTGAGTGAGGAAATAAAAACAGACTATCTTGTTAATGAATTTAGGTATGAAAATGGTGAAATTTTCATAACCGTTGAAATTTACGAAACGACAAAAGCGTACTATCAACATCAAATCTGTGGAAATTTGATTATAGTATCATTAAAACCTCATAGAGGTGATTTGGAAATAAATCTTCCAAATGACATCGCACCCGAGTGCAAGGTAAACGTTGTTTTTGAATATTTTGTTGCGATGGAATGAAGACAGTTCCTTGTCTTCGTTGAACATTTAAAAGCAAACGAATAGGAGATAACAAAAATGAAAAAAAGATTAATAGCTATTATTTTGTGTGCTTTTTGTGTGATTTCAGCTTGTATGCTGGCTTCATGCGGTGACAATGTTGATACAAGCACAGACACCGAAACGGATACGGAAACAGTTGATAGCTCAACTGATACCGAAACGGATACGGAAGCTGACAGCTCAACAGACACCGAAAGCAATATAGAAACAGATACAGAGTCAGACACGGAAACAGATACCTCCACAGGAACCTCCACGAAAACTGAAACGGAAACAGAAGCTCAAACTGATACCGATACCGAAACGGAAATAATTGACAGTTCAATCGAAACTGACATTGAGACAGAAAAGAATTCCGAAAGTGACACAAGTACAGAAAATGAAGCTGATATTATAAGCAAGGGAGAAGCTATATTAATAGCCACAATTCATTATTATTATTTTTATTCTCCTGATTCTCCGTCAATGCCATCTCACATAAAAACTCCTGAATGTATACATCCTAAAATAGAGGAGGAAAACCCTAATTATTGGTATATTACAATGCACGAAATATGTAATGGACATGAAGGTTTCTCGTGCGTTATAAAAGGTGGAGGGCCTATTTACGTCATAGATAAGAATAGCGGAGAAATAGTTGATATTATTGCTCAAGAGTGAGATTTAGGCATATCGGTATGCCATAACGGCATACCGACAACCTCAATTTTCACCAAGCTTGCGAAAAATCTTACATTTTGCCAAATACCAAAGACAATAGATAGTGTGTTGTCTGTCTACATCTTTACAAAAAATCTTCAGGGCGATAAAATAGGTATATACGATAGTACAGGAAGCATTGTAGTTCAATATTACTATAATGCTTGGGGAGAATTGTATAGTGCCAGCTATTATCCCGAAAGCGAACACATATTAGAGGCTAACCCATTCCGTTACAGAGGCTATTATTTCGACCAAGAAACAGGGTTCTATTACTTAGCAGATACTACGACCCCGAAATAAAGAGATTTATTAGCGCGGATAGTTATATTACAACAGGACAAGGCTTAAACGGATGTAATATGTTTGCATACGCTTTAAACAATCCTATTCTATTTGTTGATGCCAATGGATATTCAGCAACGGCTGGAGTTGCTGTAGCTGGAACTGCTATTGTGGCTGGAACTTTAAAGGCAATAGGAATCGGTGCTGCAATAGCATTAACTACCGCGGTCGTGATTGGTGTAAGCTATGAAGTGGCGACCTCTCCCACCGTTCGTGATTTTGTAGTGGACATTTGGGTTTCTGTTTCAAATGTATTCGAAACAGAAAAAGAAGAGGTTGTTGAGTCGGATAATATAGAAAACAAAAATCCTTCTTCAACATATATATATCGATATGGTTCGATTTTATATCCTACAGGAAAAGATGTATTCTTGTTTGAGCCGACAGTTATTTTGGTTGGATTGTCATTTTCTTTAGACCCACCTAAAAATCCAAATATTTCATATTATATGACGACTATGGAAGAATTGAATAATTCAGGCACTTTTATTGCTGTTAACGATCATGGAAGACATGTAACTGTTATGCCAACTGGTAAATATGGAAGCATTTTTACTTGGTATTATGATGGTGAGCATCATTCATATACATATGAATTGAAAAGATTGTGCGTTAAAGTGAATTAACAAGGAGAAATTATATGGACAAAAATACTATCATAGAAATGTTAAGTTGCGATAATGCAAAAGAAATTCAAGAAAAAGGGATAGAGCTTGCGTTGTTAGAAAACAATTTGGATTTTGTAATATATCACTCTTCAAACCCTGAATATGCAAACAATTGTGCAAAGATATTTTCGTCTTTAGATTATGAAAAAAGCAAACAATATATTAACGATTTGTTTACTTGGATTGAAGATATGAATAATGTTGGAGCGTTTGAAATTTATGATTATTTAAAAACTGCTCCGGCTGATATTATATTTAAAGATTTTTTGGTTGCGCTAGATAGTGCAGAAAAAAGAAAAGATAAACATGCCATGTCAATTTTGTTAATGTTATTAAAGGATAATGAAGGCTTAAGAAATAAAAGACAGGGAAAGACAGGGGACGGTGGGTTGTCCTAATGGGCAACCCTAACCCTGCCGAGCCTTGCGAAAAATGACGAAAATTAAGAATTTTCAACAAAAGAAACTACCGACGAATAGGAGGTAACAAAAATGAAAAAAAGATTAATAGCTATTATTTTGTGTGCTTTTTGTGTGATTTCAGCTTGTATGCTGGCTTCATGCGGTGACAACGTTGACACAAGCACCGACACCGAAACGGAAACAGTTGATAGCTCGACCGACACTGATAGAGAAACGGAAGTGCTTGACAGCTCGACCGACACCGAAAGCAATATCGAAACAAATACAGAGTCAGACACGGAAACAGATACCGAAAGCGATACTCAAGTGTCTGACAGTTCAACTGATACCGAAAGCGAGAGCGAAGCTGATGAAACAGATACCTCCACGGAAACTGAAACAGATACCTCCACGGAAACTGAAACGGAAACCGAGACTGAAAGCGAAATCGAAACGGAAGAAGCTGACAGTTCAACTGGCACGGAAACCAACGAGGAACAAAACAATTCTGACATTTCAAATTTGACGGTAGCGGAAAAGAGAAATCGTAAAGTTGAGTTGTATTTTCAAAACCATTTTCAAATAACATATTTAGAATTTTGTATTGAGAAAAACGAGGACGGAAATCAATATGTTGTGTACGCTCCTAATTACTATAACTACTGCATATACGTTGAATGCATCGACACAACCGCCGATGTTTGGAACAAAATTAATATTCTTGAAGCGGACTTTCTAAAAAAGGAAAGAGTTAATATTGATGCAGTTATATTACCAGACAACGTGGTTATGATTGTTTTCCCTAATTTCGATTCGTATAATTCTTGTCAAGAAAAGCTTCTCAATGATTTGAGCGAATTGAATTCTACCGAGAGAATTATTGTTGATTTTTTCAATGCTCAAAATGGAACCAAGATAATTGAAAACAGCTATGATTATATTGAATTAGAAGGCGACTATATCTTTAATAAAGACACATTTATTCAAAGTTATGAAGAGTTTACAACTCAATTTAATGACGTATTGGAACGCAATACAGAATTGCAAAAAATCACAGAAAAAACCTTTGAAGAAAACTATCTATTTGTTATTCATCATAACCGTTACGGAAAGGTTGAAATAAGTGATGCGATGCTACACGGAGATACTATTTATTTTACAATAAACCGATATGAAGACGGAAAGCTACACGATGCTATTCTTCATATGTATGAATGTATTGTGATAGTTCCCAAGGCAAACATCGGAGAACTAAATCAACAGATAAAAATTGAGACTGTCAGTGTTGATATAGTAATATAAAACGCAAAAAAGGGTGCGTATAAGGGGGTTGCCCTTCGTGTTTCAACGGCGCACACCGTTCGTCATTCTGAACGTAGCTGAAGAATCTACGGTGTGCTTTACAAAAATGACGAAATAATATAGAAAAGAGTTGCACTATTTGGGGTTCACTTCAAAGGGGCAACCCTTTTTATATTTTTGCTATTTGACAATAATAAAAAAACATTGTATAATAAAATTAGAAAGCAGTATAAAATTTATTTTAAAATTTTTAGGGAAGCAGTAACCTTTGGTATAAAAATCCGTCTTAATGGTTAAGGATGCCATAAGTGGCAGAAAAGAAGGATACTGACTATGAAAAAGAGTATATGGATTTACATATTAGCTTTGGTTCTCGGGCTTTTGCTTTTTTTGGTTTCTTGTGGCACCTCTAAAAATGGGTATTACATATTTTCTGAAATTCAGGAACTTGAAAATATGGAACTGCAGTTTGAAGAATATGGCGAGGTTGATCGATATAACGATACTTCTAAAGACAAAAACATAAAAGAAATGCAATATGATAGATTTTATGGTGCGTACTACAAATGCGAAGATTTTGAATTTGAGATTTTTGCATACGAGTTTTCTAACATATATAATGCAAAAAAATATTTTCAAAATGTAACAGGCAAAGAATGTAAAACAACGGTGAATTTTGGGACAACATCTGGAATGTCGCAAAAAACTCAAATGATTGTTATTAATCAGGAAAACGCATATTTAATATTGTTTGAAAATGAATTTGCGAAAGAAATAGAGAATTTTTTATCCGAAAATTTCGCACTTCATTTAGTGTATGATGAGGAGTTTGGATGGACGGTAGAGAAAACAGTGAACTGAAGATAGAGCAAATAAGACAGGTGACGGTGGGTTGTCCTAATGGGCAACCCTAACCCGAAAAAGCCTTCCCCTTTGAGGGGAAGGTGTCGGCTTGTGAAGACAGAGAACGGTGGGTTGTCCTAACGGGCAACCCTTTTTATATTTTAGTTATTTGACAATAATAAAAAAACATTGTATAATAAAATTAGAAAGCAGTATAAAATTTATTTTAAAATTTTTAGGGAAGCTGTAACCTTTGGTATAAAAAATCCGTCTTAATGGTTAAGGATGCCATAAGTGGCAGAAAAGGAGGATACTGACTATGAAAAAGAGTATATGGATTTACATATTGGCTTTGGTTCTCGGGCTTACGCTTTTATGCGGTTGTGGTGAAATTGACACAAGCACCGACACAGAAACTGACACCGAAACGGAAATAGCGGACAGCTCGACTGATACCGAAACGGATACGGAAGCTGACAGCTCAACCGAAACGGAAACGGATACCGAATCGGATACGGAGTCGGACACAGAAACCGAAACAAATACGGAAAAGAAGGAAGAACCGGAAATTGAGCCACACGTACATACAATAGGCTACAATCCCGCAAGAGCAGTAACCTGCACAACTGACGGTTATACCGAGGGACAAATGTGCTCTGTATGTAAAGAGGTGCTAATTCCTTCCGTTAGAATTCCCGCAACGGGCCACAAGTGGATGGGCTTAAAAAGAGTAGAGCCGACTTGTAAACAAAGCGGTCTTACAGAGGGCGTTAAGTGTGAAAAATGCGGTGAGGTTGCTTTGAAACAAGAATATATTGCGCCACTGGGACACGACGTTATTATAATTCCCGCTATTCAGTCTACCTGTAAAAGAAACGGCTATACAGAGGGAATGGAATGTAGAAGATGCCGAAAGGTTCTTGTAGAGCGTGAAAAGCTACCGCTTACCGACCACAAATATATAGTTCATATGCCGAAAGAGCCGACCTGTACCGAGGCAGGCAACAATTTATATCAATCCTGCTCGGTTTGTAGCTATGAGAAAAATTATGAAAAGATATTACCAATAGGTCATAATTATAATGAGGACTATGTTTGCACTATGTGTAATATCGACGCGACAACCATTCAAGGACTTACCTTTGAATTAAACGAGGAAGCAACCGAGTACGCACTGATTGGCGTTAAAACTCCCGAGCTTATTTCGATTTTATATAGCGACATCGAGCTTAAATATCCAAGAATAGTAGTACCAAACACATTTAAGGGCTTGCCCGTTACCTCCATTTCCGAGGGCGCTATTGATTTGGGATTACCCTGGTCGGAAACTCTTTTAGAGCTTTCAATTCCAAGTAGCATAACCCATATAGAAAAGTCCGCAATTGCCTCTCAAGCTATAGTAGACTTGTATTATGGCGGTGACGTTGAAGATTGGTGCAATATAACCTTCGACGGTAATATTATGGATTCTATATATATTGATTCAGGCTACACTCTTCGCTTTAACGGTGAAATTGTAAAAGAGATTACAGTTCCCGCAAGTGTTAGCGAAATCGGCAACTATCAGTTTTACGGATGTAATTCTATTAAAAAGGTAATCATTTCCGAGGGTGTAACTACGATAGGTGAAAGAGCGTTATTGAACATCGAGGAAATTGAGATTCCAAGAAGCGTAACGGAAATAAAACAAAACACCTTTGGTGACAAGCTCAAAAAGATAAATTATCTGGGTGATATAGAAGGCTGGCTTAACATAAATTACGGCTCTAAAAATTACTCTTCTAATAGAGAGCTATATATAAATGGTGAGTCTTTAGATGAGCTTGTAATTCCTGCAAGCGTGACAGTGATAAGGGAAGATGCCTTCCGCGGTATTACCAATATAAACAGTGTGGTAATTTCCGATGGCGTTAAAAAAATATCCTTAAGGGCATTCAATAATTGCAGAAACATCACAAGCATAACTATTCCGAAAAGTGTAACAAGCATAGGCATGGACGCGTTCTATCTATCGGGTGCTGACAGAATAAATTATCTTGGTGACGTTATAGATTGGTGTAATATTGTAAGTGATGATAGTGCTTTGCTTGAAAACGTTGAGTTTTATATAAACGGCGAGCTCTTGACAGATTTAGTTGTTCCGTCAAGCGTAACCAAGGTTAAGGAGTTTACGTTCGCAAGATACAATCACCTAACAAGCGTTACCTTTGAAAATGGCGTTACCGAAATCGGTGCAAGCGCATTTGGAATGTGTATAAATCTAAAATCGGTAAAATTCCCCGAAACAGTAACCACAATAGGAAGCAGTGCATTTGCAAGCTGTTTTGCACTTAAAAATTTGGAGCTTCCAAACGGTGTTACCATAATAGAAGGTAACGCCTTTAATGGTTGCAAATTTGCAAATCTTATTTTGCCGTCGTCCATTGAGGAAATCGGCTCAGGTGCTTTCAGCAACAACTCACAGCTTTTAGCCGTGCTTATTCCAAGCAGTGTAAAGACGATTGGCGCAAACGTATTTAGCTATTGTCCAAATGTAAGAATTTACTGTGAAGCAAAAGAAGTGCCAAGTGATTGGAGTCAAGAGTGGAACGGAAAAGCTATCTATTATTTGTATAGCGAAACCAAGCCACAGACCGACGGCAACTATTGGGTATATATAAGCGGAGATATCTACGTTTGGTGATATTGGGCTGTGACATAAGGGCATAAGCAAAATTAAAAGGCAAAGAGGTGCATTGTTTATCGGTGCACCTCTGTTGTCATAATAAGGTTGAAAAACTTCGTTTTTCTTCAAAGGCTAATGCCTTTTAATTTTTATTCGCAACTTTTCCCTCTCGGAGTACAAAGTACACCTTCGGGAAAAATTCGCCAATTTCTGCTCCTTATCTCTTCGCCCATTTGAATTTTTTGTAGGGGCGACCATTGGTCGTCCGTCCAGCTAGGGCATAACCAAAATTAAAAGGCAAAGAGATGCACTGTTTATCGGTGCGCCTCTGTTGCCATAATAAGGTTGAAAAACTTCGTTTTTCTTCAAAGGCTAATGCCTTTTAATTTTTATTGGCAACTTTTCCCTCTCGGAGTACAAAGTACACCTTCGGGAAAAATTCGCCAATTTCTGCTCCTTATCTCTTCGCCCATTTGCATTTTTTTGTAGGGGCGACCATCGGTCGTCCGTTCAGCTAGGGCATAAGCAAAATTAAAAGGCAAAGAGGTGCACTGTTTATCGGTGCACCTCTGTTGTCATAATAAGGTTGAAAAACTTCGTTTTTCTTCAAAGGCTAATGCCTTTTAATTTTTATCGGCGACTGCTACTCTGCGGTACGAAGTACAGCGACGAGTACGCACTCGCCAATTTCTGCTCCTTATCTCTTCGCCCATTTGCATTTTTTTGTAGGGGCGACCGTTGGTCGTCCGTTCAGCTAGGGCATAAGCAAAATTAAAAGGCAAAGAGGTGCACTGTTTATCGGTGCGCCTTGTTGTCATAACAAGGTTGAAAAACTTCGTTTTTCTTCCAAGGCTAATGCCTTTTAATTTTTATCGGCGACTGCTACTCTGCGGTACGAAGTACAGCGACGAGTACGCACTCGCCAATTTCTGCTCCTTATCTCTTCGCCCATTTGAATTTTTTTGTAGGGGCGACCATTGGTCGTCCGTTCAGCTAGGGCATAACCAAAATTAAAAGGCAAAGAGGTGCTGAATTAGTCAATTTCTCTATTTTTTATTAAAATAAAAAAACTATTGCAATTTTCTCATCTTGGTGCTAAAATGTATGTGATTTTTTAGAAAGGGAGGAGCATTATGGAAAAGGCGTACAGAAGAAGTCGTGTTTTATATATCATCGAAGCTACTCTCGAATATTTAATATCTATTTTCTTTGCAACGGAATTGCTTCCGGAGTTAACAAGCTATCTTGGAATTTCCGATGGCACAACGGGTGTTATTTCGGCTATTATTTCTCTTGGCTGTGTTTTTCAGCTTATTTCCATTTTGTTTAGACAGGGAAGAGCAAAGGGGCTTGTTTTGGCTCTCAGTATAGCCAATCAGCTAATATTTATGCTTCTTTACGTGATTCCGCTTTTGGGCCTTGGCGGTCAAACGAAGATTATTCTATTTATCGTTGGTATTTTACTTGCTTATTTCCTATACTATCTTGCTCACCCCAAAAAAATAAATTGGTTTATGTCGCTTATAGACGATGGGCAGAGGGGAAAATTTACCTCTAAAAAGGAAATCATATCGTTGATTTGCGGTATGGCGTTTTCCTTTGCAATGAGCGCTATTTTGACCCATTTTAATAAGAAGGGTGAAATTGAAATTTCATTTGTGATTTTTGCAATAACGATTTTTGTTTTGATGGTATCACACTCTCTTACAATGATTTTTTCGTGCGAAAAGGAGCAACCCGAGCGAAAGGATAAGCAAGGGATAGGTGAAATTCTTGCTACGTTTAAAAACAAGGGCGTTATTTTAGTTGCCATAGTTTTCGTGCTTTGGTATATCGCCACCAACTCTACAAAGCCGTTCCTTGGCACTTATATGATTGACCTAGGACTCGAAAAATGGTTCAAAATAGGATTTCTGCCGGCAATTTCTGCGGTTGCAAGAATAATAGCCTCAATTATACTAGGCATTTACGCCGACAAAAAATCATTTTCAAAAATGGTGTCGATATGCTTCGGCATAGCCTCTCTTAGCTTCCTTGTGATAGTCTTTTGCACGCCTACATTTGGCACGGCAAACGGATATATAATGTTTTCACTGCACTATATTTTATACGGTATTGCTATGGGTGGAATCAATAGCTCCCTTATCAACCTTTGCTATGATTACGCACCGGTGGAGAAGCGTGTTGGTGCGCTTGCCGTTACGCAAGCAGTGTCGGGAGTTATCGGCTTTTTAACAACGCTTGCGTTCAGTCCGTTGGTTGACAAAATTCAAGAAAACGGAAACAAAATTTTCGGCATGGAAATTCATGCACAACAGGCTGTGGCAGTTGTCGGAGTTGTTTTCTCCTGCCTTGCTACGCTTTACGTTTTGATTTTCTTAGTTAAAAAGAAAAAAGTATAAAAGTATAAAAGGGATGAGCTTCATCCCTTTTTTATATTTAAATCATATGTAAAACAGTAGTACATATAGAAAATGAAAATATAAATGCAAATATAAATGAAATTTGACTTATATTATAAAATGTGCTATAATTATTACGTTGTTTATTTTCAGTTTACCTTTGGTTTATATAATGTGCGTAAGAGGTGGTATGATGATTCGCATTTTGGTCGTTGACGACGACGATAATACAAGGATGTTTTTACAAGCGGTTTTGGAAAACAACGGATATACGGTATCAACAGCCTCTAACGGCAAGCGTGCGCTTGAGGTGATGGATAAGGAGCATATTGACTTGGTCGTTCTTGACATTATGATGCCGGAAATGGACGGATATGAGTTCACCAAAATCGTGCGTGAATCGCAAAATAATTTGCCAATTCTTATGGTTTCGGCAAAGCAATTGCCTTCCGATAAGCATAAGGGCTTTATAGTAGGAACTGACGACTATATAACAAAGCCGATAGATGATGAGGAGATGTTATATAGGATAAAGGCTCTCCTTCGCCGTGCGAAAATAGCAACGGAGCACAGAATCGAAATAGGAGATGCGGTTCTTGACTACGATTCCTTGACAGTTTCAAGGAGAGATGAGGTACAGGAGCTTCCCCAAAAGGAATTTCTGCTTCTTTATAAGCTTCTTTCATATCCGGGCAAAATATTTACAAGAATTCAGCTAATGGACGAGATTTGGGGCGCAGATAGTGACACAGGCTGGGAAACGGTTACTGTTCATATTGCAAGACTTAGAAAAAGATTTGAGGGCTGGGAGGAGTTTTCCATTGAAAGCGTGCGCGGTCTTGGCTATAAGGCGGTAAAGAACGTATGAACAATAATTTTAAACGATTTAAGAAACAACGCTTTTCACTTACCTTAATGGTTGCGGGCTTTGCGGTTGGCTTTTTGCTTATCGCCTTTGCTTGGGCTGTTTTGGCTCTTTGGCTTCTTATTGAAACGGGACTTGTTGTTGACACGGAATTTCTAATAGATGCCTTGATTGTCGTTCTTATATTTATCGGTGTTTCGATAGTTACGGCGTTTGGATTGGTTTTGATTTTTGGAAAATTTCCATTAAAGCCTGTTAACCAAATTATAAACGAAATGAACCGACTTGCCAGCGGAGATTTTCGCGCAAGGCTACATTTCGGCAAGATTCTTTCAAAGCACAAAACCTTCAAGGAAATAGAGGAAAGCTTTAATGAGCTTGCCGAGGAGCTTGAAAACACGGAAATGCTTCGTTCCGACTTTGTTAATAATTTCTCGCACGAGTTTAAAACTCCGATTGTTTCAATTGCGGGTCTTGCAAAGCTCGTAAACAAGGGAAATTTAAGCGAGGAGCAGAAAAAGGAGTATCTAATAGCTATCGAGGAGGAGTCACTAAGACTTGCCACTATGGCAACAAACGTGCTTAACCTAACCAAGGTAGAAAACCAAACGATTTTGTCGGACGTTACTAAATTTAATTTGTCCGAGCAAATAAGAACAAGCGTTTTGCTTCTTGAAAGCGAGTGGACGAAAAAGAATATTGAATTAAATATTGATTTCGACGAGTTTGAAATTCAGGCAAACGAGGCACTTTTAAAGCAGATATGGATAAACCTAATTGATAATGCGATAAAGTTTTCACCAAGTGGGGAAGCGGTTACGGTTGAAATTAAGGAGCTTGAAAAAAGATATTCTGTGTCTGTTAAAAATTTTGGCGTTACAATTCCTAAGGAAAAAATAGATAATATCTTTAACAAATTCTATCAAGCGGATGAATCACACGCATCAAAGGGCAACGGCATTGGGCTTGCCATTGTAAAAAAGATAGTTGAGTTGCATAGCGGTAAGGTTACGGTTGAAAGTGAGAATAACGAAACCTGCTTTACTGTTTATTTACCAAAGTCACAATCAAAATATAAACAAATTAAGCATAAAAATATAGAGGGGTAATTATTATGAAAAAGGTAAAAATTCTAGCGGACTCTTGCTCCGACTTAACAGGCGAGCTTCTTGAAAAGTACGACATTGATTACGCAAAAATGCGTTATACCTACAATGGCGTTGAAAAGGAAGCAAAGCTTACCTGGAGTGAGGATGAAATTCATGAGCTTTACAATGTAATGCGTGACGGTATTCGTGTAACAACAGCTCAAGTGCCTGCTGACGAATATACAAGACTATTTACTAAATATGTGGCAGAGGGCTATGATATTGTATATATCGGTTGCTCCTCAAAGCAATCAAGCTCAATCAACACCTCATGTGTTGTTGCGGAGCAATTCATGAAGGAGAATGAGGGCTCAAATATTATTTGCATCGACTCATTAAACGCTTGCGTTCCTTTTGGTGCGCTCGTTATTGAAGCTGCAAAAATGGCGCAAGATGGCAAAAGTGCAGAGGAAATAAGAGATGCTATTTTGCCAATGCGTAAGAAAATCAACCAATTCTGCACAGTTCATTCACTTAAAACGATGTATAAGGCAGGACGTGTTAAGGGTGCAACAGCATTCTTTGGTAACCTTCTCGGAGTTAAGCCAATATTGATTTCCGATGCAGATGGAGTTCAAACACCACTTAAAAAGGTTAAGGGCAGAAAAACCTCATTTGAGGAAATTGTTAATCTTTTGAAGGAGGCTATTGAAAACCCAGAGGAGCAAACAGTATATCTTGCTCACGCTGACTGCTCAAAGGAAGAGGTTGAGGAGCTTAAGGCTATGGTTAAGGCAGCTATTCCTTGCAAGGACATCTACGTTAGCTACATCGGCCCAATTATCGGTGGTACGATAGGACCTGATGCGATAGCTCTTGCTGCATTCGGCAAAGAGGTTACATATAGAGTTGGAGAAGAATAATGGATAAGAAAATTGACGGTCAAATATACTCTCAAATGATTGTGGGTGGCGCAAGCGTATTGGGCTCACATTCCGATGAGGTTGATGATTTAAATGTTTTCCCAATTCCCGATGGCGACACGGGAACAAATATGCTCCAAACTATCGAGGGCGGAGCGCACGTTGATGGTGACGAAATTGATTTAGGCAAGGAGTCAAGCAAAATTGCCGAGGCGATGCTCTTAAATGCAAGAGGTAACTCGGGTGTTATTCTTTCACAGTTCTTTGCAGGAATTGCAAAAGGACTTGAGGGTGTACACGAGGCAGATGTTGACACGCTTATAGAAGCCTTTAAAAGTGGCGTAGAATCAGCCTATAAGTCTGTTTTTAAGCCAACAGAGGGTACAATCTTAACGGTTATGCGCGAGGCAACGCAAAAGGCGTCCGAAATGGGAGCAAAAACCCCTGCTGAGTTCTTTGATTTCTTTATAAAATCAGCTGAGGAATCATTGATTCACACACCTGATTTGCTTCCTGTTCTAAAAAAAGCGGGCGTTGTTGACTCGGGTGGCGCGGGACTAATTTATATCGTTAAGGGTATGAAACGCGCACTTGACGGTGAGAGCTTTGAAAAAAACAAAACCGAGGAAAAGGCGTCTGAGCTTGACCTTGACGCATTTGATGAAAATAGCGTTTTAGAGTTTGGCTACTGCACAGAGCTTCTTCTTCGCTTACAAAACGCAAAAACTAATATTGAAGCGTTTGAGGTTTCAACTATTATTTCATATCTTGAAACAATAGGCGACTCAATAGTTGCCGTTAAAAACGGCTCAATAGTAAAAATTCACGTTCATACAATGACTCCTGACAAGGTGCTTTCATATTGTCAGCAGTTTGGTGAGTTTTTAAAGATTAAAATTGAAAATATGTCACTCCAGCACAACAACACAACGTTGCCATCAGAAGATGAGGAGCTTGTTACTCACATCGAAAAGGAAATGGCTCCGTTTGGTATAGTTGCTGTTGCAAACGGTGCGGGCATTAAGGAAGCGTTCCTTGAAATGGGCGCAAACGTAATAGTTGACGGCGGACAAAGCATGAACCCATCAACCGAGGACTTTATACGCGCCTTTGATGAGGCAAACGCAGAGAATATTTTGGTTTTCCCAAACAACTCAAATATCATTTTGGCAGCACAAACCGCTGCACAGCTTTATAAGAAATCAAACGTTCGCGTAGTTAATAGTAAAACTATTGGTGACGGATATGCATCACTTTCTATGCTCGACACTGAAAGTGGCGAGCTTGAGGATATTGCACAGGCGTGCGAGGAATCAATGCAAGGCGTTTTAACCGCTGAAATTTCACAGTGCGTAAGAAATGCCGAGTTTGATGAAATCAGCGTAGAAATAGGCGACTACATTGGCTTTATGGGCAAAAACATTTTGTCCTGTGCAAAGAAACGTCTTGATGCAACACTGAAAACAATCGACCAGCTAAATCTTAAAGAGCACGAGATTTGCATTATCATCAAGGGCGAGGATTCAGACGATGATGAATGCGACCAAATCGAAAGATATATAGCAAAAAATTATCCGCGCGCAGAGGTGTTCTTTATCGACGGCGGACAACACGTATATAGCTACATTATAGTAGCGGAATAAGAGGTGCAATTTGGATATTTTCCTACTTATAATGGGTCCTATCTGTGCATATTTATTGTGCGGTGCTAACCCAGCTATAATAATTTCCAAGCTTGTATATAAAAAGGATATAAGAACTTGCGGAAGCGGAAATGCCGGCTTTACTAATTTCAAAAGAAATTTTGGACATAAATGGGCATGGTGGGTGCTTCTTTTCGACCTACTAAAGGCGGGAATAGTAATTGGACTATTCTCAACCTTACTCGGATTTTTCTCGGGCTGGGACCCAAGCGTGCATTTCAGCACGGAAGCCTTTAAATTGGGCGCAGCACTTACAGGTCTTTTTGCAGTAATCGGACATTCATACCCAATTTACTATAAATTCAAGGGTGGCAAGGGCTTTTTAGTGTCGCTTTCACTCGTTTGGTTTATGGATTGGCGTGTGGGACTTATCGTGCTCGCTGTATTTTTGGCGCTTTTGTTCACGGTTAAATATATGTCCCTGTCAGCAATTGCTTCAATGCTTATAGCACCAATAGTTCTTTGGATTATGGAAATTTCAAAGGGCACTTGGAATCCTGTTGAAATATGGGCGGTTTCTCTATATACCGCATCCGTTCTTTTGATGGTTTGGCGTCATCACGAAAATATAGGCAGACTCCTAACCGGAACTGAAAAGAAATTCAGCCTTTTCGGTAAAAATAGCAAGGTTGAACCTAATACACAAGAAAAGTAATAAAAAGCCCACCAAGAGTGGGCTTTTTTCTTGCAATAAAATTCCATATATGATATAATAATTCTAAAGTAAACTTTATGGAGAGGCAAATGAAACTTAAAGGAAGTCTATTAATTACGCTTTTAGTAACGCTTTTTTGCATTGTTGCGTTTTCTGTATGTGCACAGGCGAGCGATATAAGATATGAATATAGCACAGACAACCCAAATTATCACAATATTATAGTAAACGGTCAAATTGTGGGAAATCAGCCACATAGGGCAGAAATAGATGCAACCTGTATGACACTTGCAGTTTGTCACGACTGCAAGGCGCAGTTTGGCGATTATGCACCTCACGACTTTATGGCTCCAACCTGTACTAATCCTAAAACGTGTACAGTTTGCGATTACCAGGAGGGAGAGCCAATTTCTCATAGCGGTGGTCAGGCTGAATGTATGGCGCAAGCAAAATGCGATTATTGTGGGGCAGAATATGGTGACCCGTTAGGACACACGGGTGGAGAAGCCACATGTACTAAAAAAGCAGAATGTGAGCGTTGTGGTGAAGCTTATGGGGACACCTTGCCACACGAGGGCGGAGAGGCAACCTGTATAAGCGGAGCAATCTGCACCTTTTGTAATAATGCATATGGTGAGCTTAGTGACCACGTAGTAAGTACGGAGTGGACGTGCGAAAAGGAATTCCACTATAATAAGTGCGAAACCGAAGGCTGTGACGGAGTATTTAACGATGCCGACCACGACGACGAAAACGGTGACGGCAAATGCGACGTCTGCGACTATAAATATAAATTAAGCCAAACTGAAAAAACCGTAATAATAGTTAGCTCCGTGCTTGGCGGATTAGTCCTTGCAGGAGCAATCACCGTTATCATTATACTAATAGTTAAAAAGAAAAAGCAAAAATAAAGAGATGGTTTAAGCCATCTCTTTTTACTTTATAAGCTACTATAATCAATTTTCCTATCTTTAAAATAGTACTCGCGGTCGTGGTCGTTTATTTCACGGAGTACACGGCAAGGGTTGCCAACTGCGACAACGCCTGATTGGATATCCTTTGTCACGATACTGCCAGCCCCTATTACTGTGTTGTCTCCTATTGTAACGCCCGGTAGCACAACAACTCCAGCCCCAAGCCAACAGTTTTTGCCAATGTGGATTGGCATATTAAATTGATATGCCTTTTCGCGGAGCTCAGGCAAAATCGGATGTCCTGCGGTTGCCAAAACAACGTTTGGACCAATCAATGTGTAATCTCCAACGTAAATATGCGTGTCGTCAACCAAGGTCAGATTAAAATTTGCATAAACGAACTTACCAAAGTGCGTGTGGTGTCCGCCCCAGTTAGAGTGGAGAGGAGGCTCTATATAACAGCCCTCGCCAATCTCGGCAAACATTTCCTTTAGCATTTTTTCGCGTTTATCAAGCTCTGTTGGGCGAGTTAGGTTGAAATCGTATTGCTTGTCAAGACAGGCAAGCTGCTCCTTCATAATTTCATCGCCACTCGGATAGTAAATCTCACCCGAGTGCAGTTTTTCCTTGTCAGTCATTATTTGCCTCCAAAAATACCCTTAATTTTGCGCCAAAGCTTCTTAAAAAATGGTTGATTTCTTAAATCCGAAAGTTTAGTCAAAGGGTCTTTCTCGTCCATTATTCTGTCATAAAAGTCACGTATCCAATCAATGTCCCTTTCTGTGCACAGGTGCATATCTAGGGCATCAAGCTCATGTGCTAATTTGTTCCTTATATGGCGCATATGCTTTAAGGTCTTGTAGTCGCGCTCCCAGCCGTCAATTTGCCTTCGCTCCTTTTCGGGAGTGTTGTTCATATGCTCAATATAAAGGCTGACACCACGCCCAGAATCAAAGAACTCACGGCAGAGGGAATCAAGGCGCAAATATTCCTCTTGAAATCTAACGTTTATTTCAAGCATTTTCGTCCTTGAAACGGCCGTAAAGCTCCTTAACCTTAAAATAAGCAGCCTTTGGATTTCTGTATTCGTCAACAATACCCTTGTTGTTGAAATAGCGGACACGGTTCATATTCATTTCAGGGGACGTTCTGATATTACAGAACTGCCAAATATATGTGCCACGAATATAGTCTGTATTATGGAAGAGATTTAATGTGTAATCAAGCAAATCTCTTTGGTATTCCTCGCTCCAACGCACCTGGTCAAAGTGTGAATGAAAGCCGGCAAGTGCTGCCGCACCGAATTCGCTTATGATAACAGGCTTATCACTCCAGCCTTGGCTTGCAAGTCTTTCTCTCAATTGCTCGATAAGTATCTCCCAAGCCTTCATAGTCTTTGGATAGCCGTTATAGTCATACCAGCCGTGGTAAAGGTTAATGCAAACGATATCGTCAAACTCCATGCTTGTATCTCCCAAAGGATTATGACAAGCGTGGGTAATCAAACGGTTTCCGCCACCGTTTCTTAATACCTCGCTATACTTTTTGGAAATATCGTATGTGCATTCCCAAGAGGTCCAAATTTCGTTGTGCATACCCCAAATTATAATAGATGGGTGGTTGTAATAGTCGCGCACCATTTCCTTGTGCATTTCAAGACCGCGGTTAACTACAACAGGGTCTTGGAGAGCCTTTTCACCGAAGCCGCAGCCCCACATTGGAATTTCACTCCAGAAGAGAATACCCTTTTCATCAAGCATATCAAGAAAAATCTTTGAGTTTGGATAGTGTGAACCACGGATTGTGTTGCAGTTCATATCAAGAATTAAGTCAATATCCTTTTTCATAAGCTTGGCAGGGAATGCAAAGCCCCAGTCGGGATGCTCCTCGTGACGGTTAACGCCTAAAAGCTCAATGCTTTTTCCGTTTAAGAGAATATTGTTGTCCTTAACCTCGATTTTTCTAAAGCCAACCTTGTCAATTAAGTCATCGGTTTCTGTTTTTGCAACTACTGTATATAACTTTGGTGAGCTTACGTCCCAAAGCTCAATATTGTCAATTACAACCTCGGGAGTTGAAAGGGCAGTTGTCTTACCACTGTTTAGTGATACCTCGCCACTATAAATTTCAGCATCTCCAATAGTTACGGTCAAATTAGAGCTGCATTCTGTTGAGCTTGCGTTGTAAAGCTCAAGCTCTGCGTGTATCTTAACTGATTTTAAATCATCTGAAAGAGTATAAACAACGTGATTTTTAAGGATTGAGATTCCTTTGAGAGGTGAGAACGAAACCTCTCTTGCAATACCGCCGTAGTTAAACCAGTCTGTGTATCTTTGTGGGAAGGATTGCGCATCAAATGAGCTGTCTGCGCGTACTGTCACGGTGTGCATACCGGGCTCAAGGAAACAAATAAATCTAAAGGCTGTAAATGCTCCGTAGTGTTCACATACCCATTTGCCGTCAACCCAAACGTCTGCCTTTGTCATAACGCTTGCAAATTCAAACAAAACATCCTGTGCCTCGGCAATTTCAAATTCCTTTTGATACCAAGCATTACCCTCGTAGTTTAAAAGTCTTAATTCGTTGTTCCAGCAGGAAGGAACGATTACTGTTTCGGACTCGTTAAGGCCGGTCCACCAGCATTCCTTTTCACCAACGTTATCAGGGTCAAGCTTGAATTTCCAAGCCCCATTTAAATCCACGGTTTTTCTAACCTTGTGTTGATCAAATAATCTTTTCATAAAATACCTCGAAAATATAGATTTATTTAATTATAACACACAACAAAATATTATTCAATATAAAAAGAATGGGAACGAGTATTTTTGTGTATCTTTTACCAAGAAAATGTACCTATAATCGCATTTTCACTCGATACACAATCCCTCGTGATATTTTACGAGAAATAAAAAGGGTAGCACTCACAAGGAGTACTACCTTTTATTTGGCGCGCCAAGAGGGATTTCTCCTCTTGAATTTTGCAAGACAGTGCGTGGAAAAATATTGTTTATGTCTTGCAAAATCCTTCGGTCAACGGCTAAAACCATTCCCCGAATGGTTTCTTAACGCCTGCGGTTCGAATCCCTCGTGATATTTTACGAAAAATAAAAAGGGTAGCACTCACAAGGAGTACTACCTTTTTATTTGGCGCAGGAAGAGGGATTCGAACCCCCGTGCCGTTAGGCAAACGGTTTTCAAGACTTTTTTAGAAATCCGACGTTAACGCAAAATAATCGAAAATAAAAGACAATAGAAAACGCTGAAAACCCAGACGTAGCAAGGGATTTCGGCGTTTTGTTATTCCCAAAATCCAAAACCGTAGACGGTGCAAGAATTTCCGCTTCTAAAACAATTTCTAAAGATTTTTTAGAAAAAGTTTTAGATAAATCCGCCCCGACACGCCCCGTGGCAAGCCACATTCTGTCCGCCAAATCCGCCACAACGGATTAAGTTATTGACATCATTATACCATAAAGCAGCCGAGAGTTCAAGGAAAAGTGATTATATTCTTTCTTTCCGCCGTTGTTTTACGAAAAAAGTTTACATAAAAGAATATAATAATTATTGACAGACGATATAACATTTGGTATAATAAAAATAATAAAACTTGTTATACAAAGCGGAGGCATAAAATGCAAAAGCTAATCAAGAGTATAAGAGAATATTTGGGACTGAGCCAAGCCGACTTCGCCGAGAAGCTGGGCGTGACCTTTGCGACCATCAACCGTTGGGAAAACGGTCGCGCCATTCCCACGAAATTGGCGCAGGCAACCCTTTACGAATACTGCAAGGCGCAGGGCGTTCCCGTCTATCAGATGATCCTCGATAAGATCAAGAACGCAGCTGAGGAAATCGCACTTGAAGAAGGACGAATCCTGCTCTACCACGGTTCAAAGTCAGGTATCGTTGGCGACATCGCCCCCAAGAGCCGCGAGATGTGCGACTTCGGTAAGGGCTTTTATATGGGAACCGAACCCGGACAACCGCTGACTCTGATCTGCGATTTTGAGAAGTCCAAGTTCTACATTGTGTCGATTGATATGCGCGAGCTTGACTCTATTGAAATCAAAGCCGACCTCGACTGGGCAATGCTCGTTGCCTTCCACCGCGGCAGAATGGAACAGATCAAGGGCACGGCATTTTACGATAAATACAGCCAGCTTGATGCAGGCAAGGATCTCGTGATCGGAAGCATCGCAAATGACAGAATGTTCTATGTTCTGGACAACTTCTTCACTGGCGGCATTACCGATATGGCACTCGTCAATAGCCTGTCCGCGCTCAAACTCGGAAAGCAGTACGTAGCGACCACCGCAAAGGCATGTGCATCCGTTCGTGTGGAAAAGGAGCTCCCTATCTCCATGATGGAGCGCAGATTCCTTCAGGACGAGAGCGAAGCCAACAGACAGAAAGGCATCACACTTGCAAACGATATTTGCAAGAACTACCGCCGCGAAGGAAAGTTCTACGACGAGATACTTGACGAGGCGAAATAATAGGAGGACACAATGAACGAACTCCAACTGAAAATGTGTGATATACAAGGCAGACTTTTTGAGTTGTCAGGCGCGAATAGTTACGATAGCGTGACCTTCATCAAATCGTTTATGACAGGCGAAGTCGCCAAAGGACTTGATTCCAAGTTCAACCGCATGCAATGGGCTGGCGAAGAATATCTCCTCGCAGAGATCGCCGATAACGCCGAACTTACAAAAGGCGGCACCGTGTACGATAAAGAGGTGCTCTATTGGGCAGGCTACCTCTACCGCTTCTGGCACTTCGCCACAGGCGAGGATAGCAAGGACATCTACCGCCAAGCCCCTGCCGAAACCATGAGCCGCAATTGGCTTATCTTCCATACCCTCGCCCCCGAAGTGGCAATCGAGGATCTGAAAGAGATTTATAGGCAGAGGAATGGTAACTAATTATCGTTAAGAAAGACTTGTAGAAAATTGTAAGGAGATTCATATGCCACATAATGAAAACTCAAGAGTGAAAATACCTGCGTTGGTTCATTTTACTCGATTAGGATATGAATATATTTCGCTTAAAAAATACGTGAACACAAATTTAATCGATGAAGATACAAATATTTTCCTAGATGTATTTTGTCGCGCCATAAATGATATCAATGGATGCAATATTTCCATTGACGATGCTCGTGGAATCGTAAATGAACTAAAGATTGTCCTTGATAATGATGATTTGGGGAGAGTGTTCTATTCGTATCTTATCAATGGATACAAAGGTTTAAAGTTAATTGATTTCAATGGTAACAATATCTACAATGTAGTCACCGAATTGACCTATAAAAATGGTAGTGATGAGTTCCGCCCCGACATCATCCCTCTCATCAACGGAATGCCGTTGTCTTTTATCGAGGTCAAAAAGCCAAACAACAAAGATGGTATACAAGCCGAATACAAGCGTATAAATACGCGTTTTCAGAATAAAAAATTCCGTAGATTTGTGAACATCACGCAAGTAATGGTATTTTCCAACAATAGTGAGTACGACGATAATGAGGTCGTCCCATTGGAAGGTGCTTTCTATGCATCCAGTAGTTATGAAAAACTGTTTTTCAGCCATTTCCGCGAAGAAGATAAATCTATATTCTCACGCATTTCAGAAGTGGATGAAACGAAAGAAAAAGCAATTCTGTTTGATACAAATCTAACTTCTATTAAAGGATCTCCCGAATATCTTACAAACTCAAATCCCGAATCCCCCACAAATAGAATAATTACCTCTTTGTTCTCCAAAGAACGAATTCTTACTATTCTGAAGTACGCAATTGCATATGTTGAAAGAACTGACGATAACGGTATTACTCACCTTGAGAAGCATATTATGCGTTATCCTCAATTGTTTGCAACCAAAGCAATAGAAAGACATTTGAATAGTGGAAAGCGAAACGGTATCATTTGGCATACCCAAGGTAGCGGAAAAACCGCCCTTGCCTTCTTCAATGTTAGATATTTAACCGACTATTATCAAAAGCAAGGTGTAATACCCAAATTCTATTTTATTGTAGATAGACTTGACTTGCTGACGCAGGCCGCAACGGAATTTAGAAGTCGTGGATTGCATGTGGAAGAAGTCAATTCAAAAGAAGACTTTATCAAGAATATCAGTGCTACAACTTCTACTGAGAACACCGGAAAGCTAACCATTACGGTAGTTAATATTCAAAAGTTTTCGAAGGAATCTATTGCTAAAAAATCCGATTACGCAATAGACGTTCAAAGAGTATACTTTATGGACGAAGCCCACAGAAGCTATAATCCCACGGGTTCGTTCCTTGGGAATTTGATAGAATCAGATAGAAAAGCCGTTATGATCGCCCTTACCGGTACTCCCTTAATTGGTGTTATTTACGATGATGAGGGCAGACCAATTGGTGGCAAGAAATACGATTCAAAACAAATTTTTGGTGAGTACATACACAAGTACTATTATAACGCTTCCATCTCTGACGGCTATACACTAAAACTGATTCGAGAAGGAATCGCAACCACATATCGCGAACGTTTACAGTCTGCTCTGGCTGAAATCAAAACCCTTCAAGGCTCTATATCCAAAAAGGATATGTATGCACATCCCAAGTACGTTTCCGAGCTGGTAAAATATATAGTCAATGATTTTGCCAAGAGCCGTGTTGCCATGAATGACGCTACTATTGGCGGCATGATTGTTTGTGATACTTCAGATCAGGCGAAGGTTGTTTTTGACGAATTGAAGAAAACATCCTACACTTGTGCATTGATCCTCCATGATGTGGACGATAAGGAAACAAGACGTGGCTATATTACAGATTTCAAAAAAGGAACGATTGATTTCCTCGTTGTGTTCAATATGCTTTTGACCGGATTTGATGCTCCGAGATTGAAGAAACTGTACCTTGGCAGAGTTATCAAAGATCACTCTCTCCTTCAGGCTTTGACTCGCGTCAATCGTCCTTATAAGAAATTCAGATATGGTTATGTCGTGGATTTTGCAGATATCCGTGCAGAATTTGATAAAACCAACAAGGCTTATTTCGAAGAGCTTCAAGCAGAACTTGGAGATGCCTTCCAACAGTACAATAACATTTTCAAGTCTCAAGAAGATATTGAAAAAGACTTGATAGCAATCAAAGAAACATTGTTCCTCTATAACACAGACAATGCAGAAGTATTCTCTCAGCAGATCTCCGCTATTGATGAAAAAGCAGAATTGATTGAGATTCGTCACGCATTGGAACTTTATAAGGAACTCTTTAACATTTCAAAATTGTTTGGCTATGATGACATTTCCGACAAGTTTGATTTGGACAAGGTCGGCGCGCTCTATAATGAAGTTAACAATCGCATTGCGTTGGTAAATCAGAAGCAGGTTTTGGCAAATGCTGAAGATATGACTGCGATTCTTAACTTGGCGATGGAACAGATTGAATTTCAGTTCCGAAAGGTTTCCGAGAGCGAATTGGTTATTGCCGATAAGTTCCGTGACACTTTGATTAAAACACAGCAAGCTGTAGCTCATACGCTTGACCCCAAAGATCCTGAATATATTACTTTGCTTGAGGAACTGCAACGAGTTTTGCACAAAAAGAACATTGAGGAATTAACTGCCGATGAAATGAATGAAAACATGGCGGAACTTGAGCGCATACGCGCCGCGGCAGAGAGAAAACGCCGTGAGGATCAGATGTTGGCAGATAAATACGAGGGCGATGTGAAGTTTATGCGCACGCATAAGCGTTTGAGAGAGAACCCTCCTCCTATTACAACCGACTATGTTTTGAATCAGATCCTGTTGAATCTGAAGCACAATGTGGACAGCAAAGTAATAGCAAATCAGCATTTGCTTGACAATGAATCTTATTTTACAAGGGATCTCTTCCCGATGATCAAGCAAGAGCTTGACGGACACGGCGTAAAATATACCGCCTCACAGGTAAAATACATCGGTGCCTGTGTGTCCAATGAATACTTTACCGAAAGGAATTTTGCATCATAATGGATAACAATATAACCTTGCAAACCAAGCAGATGATTGACAATCTGAAAGCGGTTTGTACTAACTATGGACTTGGAAATGCTTCAAGTGAATACAAGATCATTACGGAAGTATTTCTGTATAAGTTTTTGAATGATAAATTCCTTGCTGAAGCAAAAAGAGTAAAAGCCGATTTCTCAAATATGACTTCTGCAGATGTAGAAAAAGCTTTGGCTGAAATGAC
>SVRK01000018.1 GCA_015064855.1 Oscillospiraceae bacterium
AAAATAAAAAAAAAAAAAAAAAAAATGGTTCGTTTTTGTGAAAAGTGCACAAAATCCATTCGTTTTTTAATGTAATTAAAATATTTTATTTTTGAAATATTTTGCGAAAAAGCCACACTTATATGCGCTTTTCGAAAAAATGCCTATTTATAAGTTTAAAAGTTATATTACATTTTTGGTTGATTTATACAAATCGAGCATAAATGTTAATTTTTTGTGAATTTATACAAGAGATTCTATCGCTACGCTCCAGAATGACAACGACGTATGCCAAACAGGTCATCCTAAGCGAGCAACGTGAGTCGAATGGGCTCTTTTGTAGGATTCTTCACTCCGTTCAGAATGACAGTAAAAAAGAACCGCTGTTGCGGTTCTTTTCTTCATTATTAATTTATTTTAGCTTTGCCATTAGGTCAAGCATATTTAATTCTTGCTCTAATTTATAAAGGTCTGTGTTTTCGTCGATAACAACAAGCTCGGTATCGGTTAGCTTTGCAAAGAGCTTAACGTCCTCTACGGTGAGTGCAGTTGAAACAACTGTGTGGTGTGCGCCACCTGCATAAATCCAAGCAGCTGCGCCTGTCTTATGGTCCGGCTTTAATTTCCACATAATTCTTGCAACAGGAAGCTTTGGCATTTCCTTTGGTTGCTTAACAAGCTCGATAGATGCACAGATAAGACGGAAGCGATTGCCCATATCAACCATACATACAGCAACGCCGTCGCCCTCAACACCGTCAAATACAAGTCTTGCAGGTGGTTCTTTTCCACCAATTCCGAGCTGATGAACCTCAATCTTTGGCTTGGTTGAAGCAAAGTCAGGAGAAACCTCAAGCATATGAGCGCCGAGAACAACCTCGTCGCCTCTTGTAAAGTCGTAGGTATAGTCCTCCATAAAGCCTGTTGAGCCTTTTCTGCCCTTTGCCATTTCACAGAAGATAGCGTTAAGTGCTGATGTCTTATAGTCGCCCTCTGCACCAAAGCCAATGCCCTTTGCCATCATTCTTTGGGTAGCAAGACCCGGTAATTGCTTCATACCGTGAAGGTCTTGGAAGGTATCTGTGTATGCACCGAAGTTGCCTTCTGTTAGGAACTTATCGAGTGCGATTTCGTACTTTGCTTGCTCCTTAACTGCGTCAAGATTATCAGTGTTCATAACGTAAAGCTCGTTATATTCTGCCATTTTAGCATTAACCTCATCGTCTGTAACCGCATTAATATATGCAACGAGGTCACCAATTCCATAGTAGTTAACGTTCCAGCCGTACTTAATTTGGCTTTCAACTCTATCGCCGTCTGTAACTGAAACCTCTCTCATATTGCTACCAAACATACAAACGTTTAGGTTCTTGGAAAAATCAACAGCTCTTGCAACGTCAATAAAATTCTTTATTTTTGCAATTACTTCCTCGTGCTCATAGTAGCCTACAACTACCTCGCGCTTAACGCCAAGACGTGAGCACATAAAGCCATATTCACGACCACCGTGAGCTGTTTGGTTGAGGTTCATAAAGTCCATATCAATTTCATCATATGGGAGCTTTTCGTTTGCTTGTGTATGGAAATGAAGGAGTGGCTTTGTCAAAAATTGAAGTCCCTTAATCCACATTTTTGCGGGGCTAAAGGTGTGCATCCAAGTAATAACTGCGATACAGTCACTGTCGTTTGATGCTTTTTTACAAGCCTCAACACAGCTTAACTCGTCTCTAACAGTAGCTACATATTCAATTTCAACACCGTCAATTTTTTTGTTAAGATAATTTGCAATTACCTTTGAGTCCTCTGCAACCTGCAAAAGAACCTCTTCGCCGTATAAATCTTGGCTACCTGTGATAAAATAAACCTTTTTCATTATGTATTTCTCCTTGGATTAATTATTTCTTAATTTATTTTCAAGCGCAGTAACCATATCAACACGGAGTTGATGTCTGCCGCCCTCAAATTCAGTATTAATAAACGTATCAACAATTTCAAGCGCCAAGCCCGAGCCTAAAACTCTTGCGCCCATACAAAGCACGTTTGCGTCATTGTGCAAGCGAGTGAATTTTGCAGAATATGTGTCAGAGCAAAGTGCCGCACGAATGCCACGACATTTGTTTGCTGCCATACTCATACCAATACCTGTGCCACAAATCAAAATGCCAAGCTCCTTTTGACCGCTATAAACCGCATCACATACCTTTTCTGCATAATCCGGATAGTTACAGCTGTCTGGTGTATAAGTACCATAGTCGATGTATTCAACACCGTTTTCCTCTAAATATTTTATAACCTCACCCTTTAAATCAAGAGCTGCGTGGTCACACGCGATTGCAATGGTTTTTGCCATTAGTTTTTTCCTCCAAGTCTTTCTTCTCTTTCGCGCTCTGCTTGTGCCTTGCGCAAATATTCTACTCGAAGATCGGTATCATTAACGTACTCCGAGTTTTGTATTTTTTTATAAGCGATTTTGCCAACCGAGTACGCATTTTGATAACGCAAAAGCTCGGGGGTGTGTCTAAAATTCGCAATTTCTTTATTTAGTATGAGCTCATATCCGTCACCTAAGAAATAGATTGGCTCATTCTTTTCTATAAGCATAGGAATTAGGTCATCCAGCATCATACAGGTGTCGTCTATAAAGCGCTCACCATTGAAAAATGCGCCTGTATAAACTTGACCGCGACGTGCATTCATAATAGGACACACTATGCCCGAAAAGCCTTCTAAATTTTCGGCTAATGCTTCAATTGTGCTAACGCCAACGCACGGCTTTTCTCTTCCAAAGGCGAGTGCTTTTATAGTAGCAGCCCCAATACGTACGCCTGTAAACGAGCCAGGTCCCTCCGACACTGCGTAAGCATCAATATCGTCGTTTGTAAGACGCAAGGACTCAAGAAGTGATTTTACCATAGGTAAAAGCGTTTCACTATGTGTGTTTTGGATATTGACGGAGTAAAGTCCTAAAAGATTTTCATTGTCAAGAACCGCAACGGTAGACGTTTTCGCGGTTGAATCAAGAGCAAGTATTTTCATAATTTACTCCTCAATAGTAATTATTCTTTCGTTTTCAGGGTTAGCACCACGTTTTATAGTCACACGATATGCATCATTTGGAATAACATCCTCGATGTTCTCACTCCATTCAGTAACGCAAATACCCTTTTGCAAATATTCATAAAAGCCAACAGAATAAAGGTCATCCTCGTCCTCTATGCGATAAACGTCAAAGTGGTAAAGTGGAAGCTTTTCGCCCTTATATTCATTTACAACTGTGTACGTTGGACTTTTCACCCTTGCGTTTGGAGCAAGCACCGAGGCAAGACCGCGTACAAACGCAGTTTTGCCCACGCCCAAATCACCATACATAGCGATAAAATGAGGTATGCTATTATCAAGCGACTCTGCAAATTTTCTTGCTATCTCCTCTGTTTCGTCGGGAGAAAAGGTATTGTATATTTTTTTCATATTAGAAAAGTCCTGTGATTTTGCCGTTGTCATCAACGTCAATATTAAGAGCAGCAGGAGCTTTAGGAAGTCCTGGCATTGTCATAATTGAGCCTGTCAAGGCCACGATAAAGCCAGCACCGGCTGAAAGCTTAACCTCACGAACTGTCATAGTAAAGTCGGTAGGTCTGCCAAGCTTTGTTGGGTCATCAGAAAGCGAATATTGTGTCTTTGCCATACATACAGGGAAGCGTGCATAGGCTGGGTCAAGGGCTTCAAATTCCTTAATCGCCTTCTCCGCCTTTGCATCGAACTTAACATCCTTTGCACCGTAGATTTCCTTGGCAACTGTTCTAATCTTGTCCATAATTGACATTTCATCAGGATATAGAACGTGGAAGTTGCTCGGCTTTTCACAAGCCTCAACAACCTTATTCGCAAGCTCAATACCACCCTCAGAGCCTTTAGCGAACACCTCGGAAAGTGCAAAATCCGCACCCTTGGCAATACAAATATCCTCAACAGCCTTAAGCTCTGCCTCTGTATCTGTACCAAAACGGTTGATTGCAACAACAACAGGAACGCCATACTTTTGAAGGTTGTCAATATGAGCCTCGAGGTTAACAGCACCTTTTTTAAGTGCTTCTACGTTTTCGTTAGCTAAATCTGCCTTTAAAACGCCACCGTTATATTTGAGTGCGCGAACAGTTGCAACCAAAACAACACATTCAGGCTTTAGGTTAGCAAATCGACACTTAATGTCAAAGAATTTTTCAGCGCCAAGGTCCGCACCGAAGCCCGCCTCTGTGATTGTGTAATCAGCAAGCTTAAGAGCCAATTTTGTTGCTCTTACAGAGTTACAGCCGTGTGCGATATTTGCAAATGGGCCACCGTGGATAATCGCAGGGGTGTTTTCAAGCGTTTGAACGAGGTTTGGCTTGAGCGCATCCTTAAGAACAGCAGCCATAGCGCCGTTAACACCGAGATCCTTACAGTAAACAGGTGAGCCGTCATATTTATATGCAACTAAAATTTTACCGAGTCTTTCCCTAAGATCTCTAATTGATTCGCTTAAGCATAAAATAGCCATAATTTCACTGGCAACGGTAATCATAAAGTGGTCCTCACGCGGAACACCGTCAAGCTTACCACCGAGTCCAACAACAACTGAACGGAGTGCTCTATCATTCATATCAAGAACACGAGAGAAAAGAATTCTTCTTTGGTCAATGCCGAGCGCATTACCCTGTTGGATGTGGTTATCAATAACAGCGGACAAAAGATTGTTTGCGGTTGTTATTGCGTGAAAGTCACCTGTGAAATGAAGGTTGATATCCTCCATTGGAAGAACTTGGGCGTATCCGCCGCCTGCAGCTCCACCCTTTACGCCAAATACAGGACCAAGTGATGGCTCACGAAGGGCTATAATTGTTTTTTTACCAATCTTCGACATTGCCATGCCAAGACCAACGGTTGTCGTTGTCTTTCCCTCACCCGCAGGAGTTGGGTTAATAGCTGTAACAAGAATTAGCTTACCATCCTTTTTGGATGCCATTCTGTCAAGAAATTTGTCTGTGATTTTTGCCTTGTAGTGACCATATGGCTCGTACTCCTCGGGTAAAAGTCCGATTTGGTCGGCAATTTCTGAAATGTGACTTAACTTTGCACCTTGTGCTATTTCGATGTCTGAAAGCATAGTATTGCTCCTTTATAAAAAATACTTTAACTCCATTGTAGCACATATTATATAGAATTTCAAATATTTTGTCAAAATTTTTAAAATAATTTTATTTAGTTTTTTGCTCCTTTTTTCTCTTGATTTGTCAAGGGATTTTTGCTATAATAAAAAAAGAATTTCAAGGGGAGCGTTTTATAATGAAAATTTCTTTTAAATTAACTCTAATCTTGGCTGTATTACTTGCCTTTGTGTGCATTTTTGCATCTTGTACACCTAATTATACAGATACTGAATCGTTATCCGACAAACAAAGCGACGAGGGCAATACCGACAGTGACGAGGATTTTTCCGATTCAGAGGAAGAAAACGACTCTTCTACAGAAACAGATGCCGAGGTTGGCACTGACACCGAGTCGGACACAAGCACTGAAAGAGACACAAGCGAAGATACTGAGTCGGACACCAATACGGAAAGCGACTTTGACTCTGAAACTGACAACAACGACGTTGTAACACACGAGCATGTTTACGATATACTGTTCGATCAAATAGAAGCAAGCTGTACACAGCAGGGATACACAATTTACGTATGCATCTGCGGTGATGAAATACGAACAGATTTTAGAGGTCCCTACTCTCACTTCTACGCAAACGCAGTCGAGGTAGCTCCAACCTGTACCGAGCAAGGCTGTACTCTTTATTACTGCGAATGTGGAGATTTTGAAGCTCGTGACTACATAGATGCCCTTGGCCACTCCTTTGGTGATTGGTACACCTCAATTCAACCCTCCAGTGAGTACGAGGGTGAGAAAAGACGTGAGTGCTCCATCTGTAACGAATATGAAACAAAGCCTATTCCAAAAATTATTCTCTATTACGATTTTTCCGAGGACGAAGACGGAAACGTACTGACAATCAGCTCTGATTCACCTATATCTTATTCCTCATCATTTATACCCACAAGCGTAACCGGAAGCAAAACAGAGCTTTCGGAAATTGACAAGCTTATTTTGGGTGAAAACATAACCGAAATATTTAGTCTTTCGGAATTTTCAAACGTTAAATCAATTGTATTTTCAAGCAACGTTGAAAAAATATGCAGTTATGCAATTTACAACTGTATGCTCCTCGACAATATGTATTTTGAAGGTAATGCACCTACGCTTGAAAACCTCGCTTTGATAATTAACGCTCAAAAAACCGCAATCGTGATTCCTTCTGATGGGGCAAGCGGTTTTGGCAACGGTCTTTTGTTCGGTGAACAACCCCTTTATAGAGATATTTCAAGTGAGATACCCAAGCTTACACTTAATGAATATGGAGAAAAAACCGCAGCCGAAAGTGTGCTTCTTGCAGGCGAAATAATTAAGCTTTTCGAAGACAAGGAGCAAATGGATTTGTTAATTATGCCATACACGATTGATATGGCTGAATATATTGAAATAAAGAGATTCACACTTGAGCTCACAAGCAAATTCGAAACAGAAATAGAAAAAGTAAATGCTATTTACTCTTACTTAATTGAAAACATTGTTTACGATAACGATGCAACCTACTATTCACCCTACGAGGTATTCAAAAGCAATCGTGCAGTTTGTGCGGGATATATCGGTCTTATGCACGATATGCTCTCTGCCATAAACGTAACCTCTTTTTACACTCGCGGAATGACTCTTTCGGGTTGCACTGAAACAGTTGAAACACTACTAAAGGAAACCTACACGTCTGATACACACGCTTGGATAACCGTTTGCTTTTCAAATGGTGACGTCAAATTCTACGACCCAACGTGGGGTGTTATGGACGGATACGGCTATATGGAAATGGACGCTGAGGCTCTTGGAAATCACGCTATTACCTTTGAGGTTGGCGGACTTGAGGTTCTTATTGACGAAGTAGATTTTTCAATGCTTGGCGGTATGCACCAATTTCTACATACGGATGGAAAAATATACAATACATTAGACGGAACAATATCTTTTATTCCTGCTACGACCGTAATCAACGATTGGTATCTTGACATTGTTAATATATCCATAGGAAACGGAAGCGAAGTGTACATAGACGCCACTCATCAAGCGTTAGGCACAGCGTTTAACAGTGGTCTTTATTTCTATGAGTACAACGATGCATCACAATACCTATTCGCCACAGCTGACGGAAAAATATATCATCCCTACGTTGTCTTTAATTTCTTATATACTCAAGCAGCAACGTTTGGCGAAAATATTACCATCAAAATCAATGGCTTGATTTACGATAACGGATTTGTATTTGCGAAAAATGAAAAGGGCACATATGGAGTTATTGCCTATCTTGGAGATAATCAAGAGATAACAATTCCGTCCGAAATTAACGGTCACAAGGTTGTTTCTGTCAACGCGGGATTTTTAGAATACAATAATACGGTAACTCACGTTACTATTTCCGAGGGCATTGAATACGTTGCTCGTTTGGCGTTTAGCAAAGCTTCTTCGCTGAAATACGTTTATTTACCGTCTACTGTAAATAGCCAAGCTATAAACCAATATATTGCATTTGAGAATTGTGCAAATCTTGAAGAAATCGTGGTTTCACCTGACAATCCATATATGCTCTCTCTAGATGGAAATTTATATAGCAAGGATATGAAATCACTTATTTTCTTTGCTCCGAAAAGTGCATCAACATTCATTTTGCCAACAAGCGTCGAGGTTATTTTAGAATCAGCCTTCCATAGCTCATCTATTGAATATATCACTCTTCACAACGGGCTTAAGGTAATAGGCGACAACGCCTTCCAATACAGCACCTTAAAGGAAATAACAATTCCTGCAAATTGTGAAATCGGACACGCAGCATTTATGTTTAGCGCAATAAGAACGGTGGTTATTGAGGACGGAATCGAAAGCTTTGGCAATTCAGCCTTTGCAAACTGTCAAATGCTCACATCAATTAAGCTTCCATCTACATTAAAGGCAATTCCTGAAACTGCGTTTATAGAAGCGACAAGCTTATATGAAATTACGCTACCATCGGGAGTTGAAAGCATCGCATACGGGGCATTTTCATATTCGGGGCTGACCTCTATCACTCTTTCCGAAAGTCTAACATTTATTGATACCGACGCATTCTTTGGCTGCCATAGGCTATTCCACATAAATAACTTGAGTGCTCTTGAATTAATCAAATGCTCAGAGGAAAATGGAATGATTGCTCTAAATGTAATTACAATGAGCGATACAGCTGATGAATCACACATCGTTGTTTCCGACAAATTTGTGTTCTATATCAATGACGAAGAAATCTATTTAACAAACTACATCGGCACATCAAAGGACGTTGTTTTGCCTGACAATTTCAATTCTAAGTCCTACAAGCTTTCTCCATACGCTTTTGTCGGTTCAACAGCCCAAAGCTGTTTAATTTACACCTACGTTGCTCCTGTTTGGGTAAATGAGCTAAATCATTACGGCAAAAATGTCGAAAGCATTACCATCCCAACTACAATAAAGAAAATACCGGATTATTGCTTTGAGGGATGGATTTCACTTAAAACAGTGTACTATGACGGACCTCTTCTCTATTGGAACACAATAGAAATTTCATCCGTCGGCAACTCTGCTATTTTAAACGCTGAATTAAAACAAAAATAAAGAAAAACGACAAGCCTTATAAGGAGGCTTGTCGTTTTTTGTGAAGGGAAGATAAAAAAGATATTTTACCTTTTTAACCGATGGATTTGAACCATTGTAAAGTCTAATGAAATCCTGCGTTGCAGGATGAAATCCAAACAAGTTTGGATGAAATCTTCGGCGCACCCTCAGATGAAATTAAATCCGTCCCTTCACCCCGCGGAAGCGGGATTTCATCGCGAAGCGATTTCACCCAACGCAGTTGGATTTATCCCGTCCCAAAGGACGGATTTAGTTGAAAAAGCGACAAAATTCTGTCGAATTTTGTCGCTTTTTCTTGGCCTGCCCGATAGGATTCGAACCTACGACCTCAAGAGTCGGAGTCTTGCGCGCTATCCAGCTGTGCCACGGGCAGAAATTTAAAGACCTGCAAAAATGCAAGTCTTTATAGAAATTTTACAAAATTTTTTAGATAATTGTCGCTAATATATTTTTTGATATTTTCAAATGGCTCGTTAAATTCGCCGCTCTCTATTCTCTTTTGAAGTCCTTCAAAAATATGCCAACGAATATTTGAAAGTATTGATTTTTCTATCCAATAATAAAACTCGGTGCTTGGAGATTTTGACTCAAGCTTTTTCATCTTGATATACAAATCAACTCCGTCTGAAACATCGTGCCATAAATCGACAAACGCACAGTCGAATTTTAACTCCGGCATTTTCTTTTTCGCAAAATCAAAAGCATCACCTTTGACAATTTTTATTTTATCCTTACTTGGAAACTGTGGTAAAATATACTTTTCAAAAAGGTTTATAACGCTTGAATCACGCTCGACAACAGTAACGGATAAGACGTCTGATTTTTCGCTAACCATATATGCAAAATAACCGATTCCAAGACCAAAAACGCACACATCCCCCGACATTTTTTCAATATGAGGCTTCATAGTTTCAATTTCATTTGGCTTTATAGCCATCCATTCGACACCATCCTCAAATACTGTTGGGAATGAAAACTCCTCACTGAAAAATCCGATTTTAGGTATTTCTCTAAAATTATCTAAAACCTCTATATCATCATAGATAAATCCCTCGTATGGCTGATAGGATTGGTATCCCAACTCCCACGTGCCAACCTTTTTCCTTGGGATAGATATGTTTTTGAAATATGGATTGCTTTTATATTCATCAGCATTCAGCTTTTTTACTGATTTTTTAAAATATTCCTTTTCAAAAAGCTTTGCCTCATCATCATCTTGACTCAAGGCGGTTGCCAAGAAAAGCGTATAGGAAAGCTCCTCATTTTCGGACACTCCCTCTACTATTTCACTCATGATTTCCTTGTTTATAAGGCATGGAAATTCGTTCAAATATGCGGCTACACTACGAAAAAGTGCGAAGTTCTCTTGCTTTATTTTTTCAAGAGCCTCAAGCTTTTTTTGTTCTTTATACATATTACTTTTCAAATGACGAAAGTGCCGCACCTATAACCGTGCTATATTGAGCCTTCTCGGGAATTACAAAGTTCATATTAAACATCTTATTTAGATTGTCAAATATCTCGGATGCTTGTGAAATTTGAGTTAGGTTTCCTGTCAAAACAATGTCCTTAATTCCATATTGCTTTGATGCAAAATAGGAAATCATACCGATTGTTTCAAAAACCATATTGATAAGACCTAGGGCAAGGTCGCCGTTTGTTGCGGTATCACTTATTTTACCGAAGTTGGAGGCTGTCATATGAGAGCTCAATCCCATATCTTTTTTTGAAATATCACAGATACGAAGGTCGATATTCTCTATGCTTCCTACTTTAGCAAGCTCATCAATACTCTCTATTTTTGTAAGTCCAAGAAATTTCGAGGAAAGACCGACAAGGGTGCCACCGCCTACACCTGTTCCGCCAAGATATTCGGGTGCTTTGCCACGCTTTGCATGAACAAGTGCCGTACCGGTACCGAGGCTAACTATGATAGCGTCGTCAAATGAAGAAAGATAAAGTCCGCCAAGACCTATGCTTTTAAATTCAGGCGTGTGAACACATTCAAGACCATAAAGGGGCTTTGAAATATATGACGAGCCAACTCCTGTTATCATAACCTTTTCAATATCATTTAAGCCTAGTCCGTTTGTATCAGTAAATTTACCGAATGCACCATAAACAGATGTTATTGGGTCGTCTGCTGTTACGAACATTGGCTCTATTAAATTTTTATTCTGGTCAAATCCCACAATTTTTGTCGTGCTTCCACCAATATCAATTCCAATTACTACTCCCATTGTGTCCTCCTTGGTATGCATTAAATTCAACTTATATTATATTTTAACACCTTTATTATAAAAAATCAATATAAAAATAAAGATAAGGGTTAAATGGGCGAACAGATTTGAAGCAAAAGCTAGTGAATCTTTTCTGCAGTCGTGCTTGGTACTCCGAGGGGAAATTTTCGCCCGTAAAAACCACAGCATTGAAAAAAATCAATAGCCTTTCGACCTTAAATATCAAAAAAACAGAGGTACTGACTAAAATCAATACCTCTTTTGCTTTTTGGTTATCACATAAATGCCTTTAATCAAGTGAAATTTCGTGACCAAGTTCTGCCGATTTATAGAGTGCTTCTAGAATTTTCACCATATTTACACCTTGCTCCGGAGTAAAGTCCGGCTCAGCCTTGCCCTCAATAACATCAAGGAAGTGACGGATATTTGCTTCGTGATGAGGCATACAGTTATAGTCGTCGATTGATGGCTTAATCGTTACGTTTGTGCCACATTCCTCGGTGAAAATATCAAATTTTCTATCAATACCGGACATACGTGAGCCTGCTTTTTCACCGCGAAGCTCAACGAACATTTGGTCGCATTCGATATTTGATGCCCAAGAAAATTCGATTTGCAAGCAAGCTCCGTTATCAAAGCGAATAAAGCCCATAGCAAGGTCCTCAACGTCGGTTTTTGAATATGACGTATGTGGAAACTTTGAATATGTTGAGCCACTAACCGTAACAGGCTTTGGATTGCCCATTAGATACATCGCAAGGTCGATAATGTGTACACCAAGGTCGATAAGTGGTCCGCCACCAGATTGTGCTTTATCAGTAAACCAGCCACCCCATCCGGGAATACCACGGCGTCTAATCCAACCACATCTACCTGCGTAAATTTCGCCCATTTTGCCCTCTGCAATATATTCCTTTAAGAATTTAGTTGTTGGACGATAGCGGTTATTTCTAATAACCATCAAGGTTTTACCACTATTTTCCGCAGCCTTTTTCATCTTCTCTGCTTCTTCTGCATTTATTGCATCAGGCTTTTCGCAGATAACGTTAAGTCCTTGGTTAAGAGCATAGATAGCCGCTTGAGAGTGAACATTGTTTGGAGTACAGATATCAACCGCATCGAGTTCCTCATTTGCTATCATCTCTTTATAATCGGTATAAAGCTTTGCATCTGGGTATCTTTTGGAAACCGATTCAAGCTTTTTTTCATCAATATCGCAAATTGCAACAATTTTAGCGTGGTCTATTTTGTCATAAGCGCCCATATGAGGACCTTGGCAAATTTTACCCGAACCAATAATACCTATTTTAATCATTATTTTTCCTCAATTCTTGCAACCCAAGGACAGTTAAGTGGAATGCGCTTGCAAACAGGAGCTGCCCATTTTACGGCGTTTTTAATAATTGTTTGTACGTTTGGATTATAGAAGGTTGGGAATGTTTCGTGACCAGGTTGGAAATAGAACACCTTGCCGTTTTCTCTGTGCCAAATACAACCGGAACGGAAAACCTCACCGCCGTTATACCAACCGATAAGAAGGAGCTTATCAGGGTCAGGAATGCCAAATGGCTCGGTATACGTTTCCTCTGCTTCAAGCTCAAAATATCTATCCTCAATACCTGCCATAATTGGGTGGTTGTGGTCAAGAACCCAAAGTCTTTCCTTATCATTGCTCTCGCGCCAACCAAGATTGCAGGATGTACCCATCAAAAGCTTGAATGGCTTTGAATGGTGAGCAGAATGTAAAAAAACAATTCCCATTCCCTCAAGAACTGCATTTTTAACCTTCATAGCGATTTCGTCAGGAACCTCACCGTGTCTTACGTGTCCCCACCAAATCATAACATCTGTATTTGCAAGTAATTCATCGGTAATACCTACATTTTCACGAAGCTCACCGTTTTCATCGTGCTGGGTAACTGTTGTAACCTCAATTTCCTCGTCTGTGCCAAGAAAATCAGCAAGTGCCTTGTGAATTCCGTTTGGGTAAACCTTCTTTACGTTTTCTTCTTTTAGTTCGTGATAAAATTCATTCCAAATAGTAACTCTAATCATTTTTAAGTTCCTCACTTTTTTGTTTTGATGGACTTTGCCAACATTAAAATTATACCATAAATACCCATATATTTCAAGCCTATTTGTCAATTTTATTGACAATGTGACACTAAAATGGTATGATATATTTAGAAATTCCAAAGGAGAATATTATGGTTAATCTTGGAAATGATTGGGACAGCATTTTAGGCGAGGAATTTGAGAAGGAATATTACTTGAAAATCAGAGAATTTCTAAAGTCAGAATATCGATCAAGAGTTATTTTCCCACCGATGTTTGATATTTTCAATGCACTCAAATATACCTCGTACAAGGACACAAGGGTCGTTATTTTAGGGCAAGACCCATATCACGAGGTAGGACAAGCGCATGGTCTTTCCTTCTCGGTTAAAAGAGGGATAAAAATTCCACCATCTCTTGTAAATATTTACAAAGAACTGAACACTGATATAGGAATGGCAATACCAAAACACGGAGAACTAACCTCTTGGGCAACACAAGGCGTTTTGCTTTTAAATGCAACATTAACCGTGCGCCAAGGACAAGCAAACAGCCATCAAAATATTGGCTGGTCGATTTTTACTGATGAGGTTATAAAAAAGCTAAACGAAAGAAGCGAGCCGGTTGTATTTATTTTATGGGGTGGGAATGCACGCTCAAAGAAAAAATACATAACAAACAAGCACCATTTGATTATAGAATCCGCACACCCCTCGCCACTTTCTGCATACAATGGTTTCTTTGGCTCACGGCCGTTCTCTCGTGCAAATGAATTTTTAAAGGTTAATAATCTGAGTCAAATAAACTGGAACAGTGTAAATGAATAACAAAAAGCAGAGCAAACGCTCTGCTTTTTAACTTGTTTGAATACGCTTTTTCAAAATTTTTGCAACAAAAAATGCCAAAATCACAAGTAAAATATCCTTTATAATATATGGCAACGATACAGTCAAAAGTGCGGTAAAAAACGAAAGTTTTCCAATTAGTGAATATTGGATTACACCAACAAAATGACATATAAAAACGCCCAAAGCTCCCATAGGAATTTTCAACCTTCCGGTTTTTAATGAGCACAGAGTCACAAGAGGAATAAAACCCCAAACAAAACCACCTGTGTAACTTATCAAGTGGAATATTCCGCCACCGAAATTGGCAAAAACAGGTATTCCTATTGCGCCGATAACAATGTAGATAAAAATCGTTAAAAGTGATTTTTTTATTCCAAAAAGATAACCGATAAGACAAACTGCAAAAATTTGCAGGGTTATTGGTACAGAAAAAACTGTCGGTATTGATATTTGCGATACAACGGAAAGCAGTGCCACCATCAAAGAAATTTCAACGAGAGCTTTTACTCTTTTGCTTTTCATTTTACCACCTTTTTATCCTTGCGTCACCCGAATTAAAGGTTTTTTTGCCATCATCCGTTTCTAGAACAAGATTGGCATTTTCGTCAATATCGACGGCAATTCCTTTTGTTATATTGCCACCAACGTCAATTTCTATTTCCTTACCTATAACGTTTGATTTTTGCTTATAAATTTCCATATACTCTTTTTCATTTATGTTCTCGTAATAATCAAAAAATGTGTCTATTATTTCAGCACACAAATGAGATTTATAGCCACAGGGTGCCTTGTTTTCAAAAATTGATGTAGCAATACTTGAAATTTCAGGTGCAAATCCACCACTTGGAGGCGAAAGATTTATTCCTATGCCAACGACTGCATAGTCGAGCATTCCGCTTTCAAAATTAAGCCCTGCTTCGCAAAGAATTCCTGATACCTTTTTCTTATCTATATATATATCATTTACCCATTTTATTTGATTTTCCACACCGCTTGTTTTTTCTATTGCCTTGGAAACCGCAACTGCGCCAAGCACTGTAATTAAAAGTGCATCTCTAGCAAGAATATTGGGTTTTAATATAATCGTCATATAAAGCCCATTTTCACTGCTTGAAAGGAAGCTCCTGCCCATTCTACCCTTACCCTGGGTTTGTGACTTTACAACTATAACAGTTCCTTCGCACTCACCTTTGGATGCGAGCTCCTTTGCTATATTATTTGACGAGTCAGCCTTATCGTACATTACAATTTTCCTTGGTGCTTTAAGGTAAGAATTTATACTTTCAGAAGTGAAAACATCCGCCTTTTTGTTCAAGGTGTAACCATTGCTTACGCTTGAAGATATGTCATATCCATCGTTTTTCAATGAATTAATCGCTTTCCACACGCTATTTCGAGTAACGCCCACATTTTTTGCAAGCTCCTCACCTGACATGGTTTTTCCTACATTTTTATTTAATAGCTCTAGTATTTTTTCTTTTAATTTCATTAAGACCTCGTTCGTCACCCGTCATCTTGAATCAAGGTGACATTTGACTTAAATAAAAACCGACACAATGGTCGGTTTTTAATTTTATATTATTTTGCTGCTTCCTCAACTTGTGGGAACATATTTGATTGAAGCTTTGCAACTTCAATATCATAGTCAACAGAAACAAATTCAGTATATGCTTCTATCCATGCAGGATGAACGTCTTTGGTAACACCCTTACTTGTGTCGTATCCGATTTGGTAAACCTTTGCATCCTTATCAAACACCTTTGTTCCAGCACCGATAAGAGCACCGAAGTCATCTCTTGATATGTATGAATCAAGTGATTCCATTATTGTGTCAGCAGTACCCTTAATGCCAAGGATGCCTTCTTCCTTTGAAGAAGCTGCAAGTGCCTTAATAATCTCGGTCATTGCTACATTTCTATTCTCTGCAAGCTTTACATAATTATAAAGTTCAGCAGGTGTGTCGAGCTTTCTTTCATCATCTGTAAGTTTTGGGTTATCAACTTCAATTCCGCCAAGCTTGATTGTAGCATCAACAAATGCGCTAAGAGGCATATCTACATAACCATTGATTTTAACACCAAAGTTACTCTCAACTGCCTTTGTCAAGAGTGCGCCACCGCCAAAGCCGTATGCATCGTAAAGAGGACCAACACCAACCTCAGGAATAACTGCAAGCATTGATTTGTTTACAGAAAAATATGAAATTTGGTTGTTAGCTTTATCTACCGAAACAATCATTATAACAGAAAGACCGGCAGAGTCAGGATCTGATTCTTTACTGCTAATTGTAGTAACGTAGTTATAAACATTAGGGTCAGCCTTTAGATTAGTGTAGTTTTTAGCGTGATTTTTAAGTGCTGCACCGTAAGCCTTAGCAAATTCAGCGTTTTCGAGATAAGCGTCTAAATTTTCATAAAGCTCACCCTTAATTTCGCCCTTAAATTCTTCCTTAAGACCTGCATTTTCATGGCTTTCACCAGTAACAAACTTATCAGCATAAGAATCAACAAATGCATTTGCTACGAGAAGAACGCATGCAACAATAGCTACTATTGCCAAAACGATAATAAGAATTTTCTTATATGGAAATTCGCTCTTTGGCTTTGTTCCATCAGCCAAAACCGCTTTGTTTTCAATCTTAGTATTTTTGGTCATTTCTCTTCTGTCTTTGATTTTACTCATTGGAAATCCTCCTCAAGATAATTATATTTATATGTACATTTTATAACAAAAAGCTTTCAATGTCAACACCTTTTTGAAGATTTGCTATAAAATAATATTAAAAGTTTGGAAATTCGCGCAAAAAATAAATATTGACCTTTTCCACCTCTATCGTTTTTCCATTCATATATGACAAGGAGTCTTGCGCCGAATTAAAATTCAACTTATAAGAATACAGAGCCTGATGCTTGTATTTTCTCTCGCTGCCAATATCAAGCTTACCATATTTCCCATCGCCAAGAAGCGAATTGCCTATTGAAGCCATATGCGCCCTTATTTGGTGCGTTCTTCCGGTTACAAGCTCTATTTCGACAAGAGATATATCCTTTTCCTTATTATAAGAAAGAGTGCTGTATTTTGTAATTATCTCCTTTGCTCCTATCTTTTCATTTTTCAAAACCTTAACCTTGTTGTTTTTACTGTCTTTTATCAAAAAATCGCGCAGAGTGTCTGTTTTTCGGGGAGTTTTACCGCGAACAGCACAAAGATAGTATTTGGAAATTCCATTATTTTTGATTCTTTCATTCATATCCTTGAGGGCTTGAGCATTTTTGGCTGAAATAACCATTCCGCCCGTATTTCTATCAATTCTATTACATAGTGCAGGGGCAAACGAATTTTCCTTTTTGGGATCATATTCACCCTTTTGATATAGATATGCTTGTATATGATAAATGAGTGTCCCTCTCTCGTCGTTTTTACCTTCTCCGCTAACCTTTCCATCCCCTTCACCTGAATGTACTAAAACGCCGGCAGGCTTATCGCAAATCAAAAGATTCTCGTCCTCATAGACGATTCTCAATTCAGGCTTAATAATAGAAAACTCATTAGCTGTGATTTTCTCGGAAAATAAATCCTCAGATAAGAACATTTGCACGGTATCACCGAGATTTAAAATTTGATTTAGCTCGGCTCTTTTGCGATTGACCTTTATCTTTTTTGTTCTAATCGCCCTATACATAAGCGACATAGGTATACCCTTGACAGTCTTTTGAACAAACTTGTCAAGCCTTTGCCCTTTGTCGTTGGAATTTATAAAGAACTCTCTCATTTTGCCCTCCTTCTTAAAATGTTCACTAATATTATAAAGGTATTTCGCTAGATTTGCAAGTTAATTTTAAAATTTGGTTTACATAACGTATAAAATGTGTTAAAATATCCTTATAAATCACAAGGAGGTGCTATTATGAACAAAACGGCTTGCATTTTAACGCTTGGATGCAGAGTTAATCAATATGAGAGCGACTATATTATGCAGTGTCTTTCCAAGCGCGGTATAAAAATTTGCTCATTTGAAGAAAAATGCGATATCTACATAATAAACACCTGCTCTGTCACTGCAGAAAGTGACAGGAAGTCAAGACAATTTATAAGAAAATGTATAAAGAAAAACCCTGAGGCTATCATCATTGTAACCGGTTGCTTTTCACAAATCAATCCTGAAAAAGCAAACCAAATCGAAGGTGTTTCATACGTTATAGGTAACAACTATAAGTCAAAAATTGCAGACGTTGTTTTTTCACTTCTTGAAAAAAAAGCCGCACCTGTGTGCAATTTTGACATTTACAATGGCAAATTTGACACAATGAAGGTGGGAGCACCTCTTACCAGGACTCGTGCATTTGTAAAAATTGAGGATGGTTGTGATTCCAAATGTGCTTACTGCATTATTCCATATGCAAGAGGCTCTGTGCGTTCCAACCCAATGGCAAACGTTATTGATGAGGTTAAAGAAATAGTCAAGGATGGCTGTTGTGAGGTAGTACTAACAGGAATAGAAACTGCATCATACGGAAAAGATTTCAAGGATGGAACAAATCTTGCCTCTTTGCTTTATGAGGTTAATAAAATTGATGGACTTAAGCGCATACGCCTTGGTTCACTTGACCCATTCAACGTTGATAAATACTTTGTCGATGCGATAAAGGGTCTAAACAAGGTTATGCCGCATTTTCATATTTCCATGCAAAGCGGTTGCACAAAAACTTTGAATGCTATGAGAAGAAAATACAACATTGATACCGCAAAGGAATGCCTCAGCTATCTAAAATCAAGCTTTAAGGATCTTATGCTTTCTGCAGATATTATTGTTGGATTTCCTGGAGAAACCGACGAGGATTTTGAAAAGACCTTTGAGTTTTTAAAATCTGCAGAGTTTCTACATCTTCATATTTTCCCATATTCAAAGCGCGAGGGCACGCCTGCCGCAGCTATGAAGGAGCAAATACCCGAGGAACTCAAAAAAGCACGACTCCATAAATTAGAAGAAATGCAAAAAGTAACGAAAATTCATCTGCTTGAAAAATTCGCCAGCGAAAACGAGCAGGTTGAGGTTCTTTTTGAATCATACGACGGCGAATATGCAACGGGACACACGCCCAACTTTATTGAGGTCAAAGCAAAAAGTGACTTTGCTCTTGGCGGTCAGTTCAAAAGCGTACGCATTTTAAATACCGATGGCGAATATATTTATGGCGAAATAAATTAACGTAAAAAGCACTTCAAATTGAAGTGCTTTTATTTTTATTCTTTGTCCTTTGTGCTCTCTGTTATTGCATTAACAAGTCCAACTACGCCTTGAAGGTCGCTTGGAATAATTATCTTTGTTGCCTTGCCATCTGAAACCTTTTCAAACGCTTCAAGCTTTTTGAGCGTCATATAAGCGTTATCCGGATTTGCTTCGTTGATAAGACGAATTGACTCTGCTTGTGCTTGGTTGATTTTAAGAATAGATTCAGCCTCAGCCTCTGCGCGCTTGATTCTTGCTTCTTTTTCAGCCTCTGCGCGAAGAATTGCAGCTTGCTTTTCAGCCTCTGCTTCAAGAATTTGGCTCGCCTTTTTACCCTCTGCAACTAAGATGTTACTTGATTTTTCACCCTCTGCACGAAGGATTGCCTCACGTCTTTGTCTTTCCGCCTTCATTTGCTTTTCCATAGCATCTTGAATTTCAGCCGGAGGCTTAATGTTTTTAAGCTCTACTCTGTTAATCTTGATGCCCCATGGATCGGTTGCCTCGTCAAGAATTGAACGGATTTTTGCGTTGATTGTATCTCTTGAGGTAAGAGTATGGTCAAGCTCGAGATCACCTATGATATTACGAAGGGTTGTAGCAGTAAGATTTTCAATAGCTGCTATTGGACTTTCAACCCCGTATGCAAAAAGCTTTGGATCGGTTATTTGAAAGAAAACAACCGTGTCTATTTGCATAGTAACATTATCCTTGGTGATAACGGGCTGTGGCGGGAAATCTGCCACGTGCTCCTTTAAAGAAACCTCTTTAGAGACTCTATCAATTACAGGAATAAGGAAATGAAGTCCTGTATCCCATGTACAACGATATGCACCTAATCTTTCGATAACGTACGCCTTTGATTGTGGAACTATTTTGATATTCATCGCCACTATAACGAGAATCACAACTGCAATTCCAACTGGTATTAGCCACCACCACATAAATTTATTCTCCTTTTCTTATAACAACGGCTTTATTGCCGATTATTTCTTTGAAAATTACTATTTCATCCTTTGAAATATTGCTTTCGTCCTTTGACCTTGCGCTCCATACCATACCATTGATTTTTATAGCACCCGTGCCCTTAAGATTATCAATATCCTCGACAACAATAGCCTCTTTGTCTATGTATAATTCAAGATTCGTTTTTTGCTTTTCTCCCCTTTTTTTCAGAAGCATTTTAACAAGAGGGCGAGTAGATATAAGCAAAACAATTGATAAAACAACAAAGATTGTTGCCTGCCACGGAATTGATAAATCATCAAATATCAACGTCACAAACGTAGTTATCATTGCGGAAAACGCAAACCAAACGGAAACTAACTGTACTGTTGCAACCTCAACAACAATAAGACCTATTGTTAAGGCAAGCCAAAACCACTGCATAGATCCTCCTATCTAACAATGTGCTTCTCTTCTTTTTCATAAGCCCTTGCACATTGCTTATATATTTCCATATTTTTTGGCAAAACAGAGTCTATTGCATATTTATCAATTTGATATTCACATTCAAGATTTTTGCTAATCAGTGATAAATAGCCCTCCATATCGTTTACAGGGTATAAGCATTTAGATGGTAAAATATCATTTTGTCCCTTAATATCAGTTGCCACTATAGGCAAGCCTGAATATATAGCCTCTAATATATTAAATGGTAAGCCCTCTATAGTAGATGCAGAAACGTATAAGTCTGCTTGGCTTAAATATTCACCAACGTTTTTTGTGAAGCCTGTAATTTTCACTCTGTCCTGCAGCTTTTCTTTTTTTATGAGCTTTTCTATCGCTTTTCTCTCCTTGCCGTCGCCAACTAATGTAAGTGTCATATCGGGAAGATATTTCATAGCCTTAACAAGGAAAATTTGATTTTTTCTTTTATTTAGCTCTCCAACGTAAACTAAATTTTTATATGGGAAGCCTGAATTTGCCTTTTTTAAATTTTTCTTGGAAAAATCAATGCCCATTCCATCTACTTTATATATTTCTCCAAGAGATAGCTTGTTTTCAGTCGCAATCTCTACATCCTCATCATTCATAAGTACGATGTTATCTGTAGCTTTTCTTACAAGCCTTTCACACGTCAAATATATCTTATTATGTAGGCTTGAAAAGCCTTTTCCAAAAAGATAGCCGTGTACAGTATTTATTACCAAGGGTCTGTTTTTTATTCCTTTAATAGCAAATCTGACCCAAAAGGCAGCTAATGTTGTATGTAAAAATATAACGTCAAATTTTTCTTTTTTTATAATTTTTTTTATTTTCGCCGACAAAATCAAGTTCTTCAAGGACATAGAGCGCTTTTTAAACGGAATTTGGAAATCCGCGCCCTCTCCATGCGCCATTACAAAAACATCATGTCCATCTTCCTTAAAGGCTTCTATGTACGGTCGGTGAAAATTGTTTATATGCACCATATTTGATGCGACAATAAGTATTTTCATTTTACGTATTTTTCATTTCTATTAAACATTTTAAATGGTGTAATTGCAATGATTTTTAAATCACTGTAAATAGTCCAGTTTTCAATGTATTTTATATCGAGCTCTATTCTTCTTTCAATAGAGGTATCTCCCCTATATCCATAGATTTGGGCAAGACCTGTAATACCGGGCTTAACCTGATGCTTAACCTTATATAGCGGTATGGATTTTGAATATTCCTCAACAAATTTAGGTAGCTCCGGTCTTGGTCCTACTATTGACATAGAGCCAAACAGAACGTTGAATAGCTGTGGCAATTCATCAATACCTGTTTTTCTTAAAAATGTACCAAATCTTGTTTTTCTTCTGTCCTCATTTGTCGTCCAAGCAGAGTCCGACATTTCATTAACCTTCATAGAACGGAATTTATACATTGTAAATTCCTCGTTGTTTTTGCCGACCCTTTTTTGCTTAAATATAGCAGGCCCCCTTGAGGACAGCTTAACCCCTACAAAAGCAAAAACCATAAGCGGTGAGGTTAGAATTATCATAACAAGAGAAACCACTATATCAAGAAGCCTTTTCATAGCAGAGTTTACAGCCGAGTCAAGCGGAATGGCTCTTGTATTGATTATAGGCATATTGCCTATCATATCAACCTGACATTTCGATTTAAAATATCTGTATAGTGTTGGGATGATTAAGGCTCTTGTACCGTTTCTGTCACAGATTTCAATTATATGCTGTAAATTATGCATTTCGCGCGAATCAAGTGCAATAACAACCTCGTGCGGATGCTCTCTTTTTATAATTGAGTCGAGCTGTGAAAACGTGCCAAGCTTGTTTTTCATTTCCTTTTTGTTGCCCGCAACATATCCGACAATAGAATAACCATAGTGTTTATTTTCATTTAATTGTCTTTCATATTCATAGCCCGCGGGGCTTGAGCCAACAATTATAACCTTTTTTACTCTTTTTTTAGTAATTCTCAAATAGTGAATAAATTTAATGGTTACTGCTTTTTTAGCGACAATTATCAAATATGAAATTGCAGTGCTTATAAGCACAACAAAATGATAGTCTCCCCTTGGAAAAGCAATTACACAGGTAACGAACGCAATTGTTAAAATCAAAATCTGCGCTACGGTTATTTTAATAATTTGTGTATGTAGCCTAATAAAAATTTTCGAGGAATAAAGGTCAAAAACAAAGTAAACTAAAACAGTTAAAATAGCAACGCCTGTTGAAATAGCAACCGCCGTTCCTCCTACACTTTCAAGTGCGCTTGAAAATTGCTTTACAAGCAAAAAAGCGAGTAAAATAGAGCCTAGATTAATCAAAAAATCACAAAACGCACTAAAAATATGCGCGAGTGTTTTTTCCTGCTGTCCCATATTATTACCCCCTTTTTCAGTTTTATGCTATATTATTTTTTATCGTTACAATATTTGATGTATTTATCGCACACCTCGTTTACCTCACCATACGCCATAACCTCAGAGTTTTCTATCCAAACTGCCTTTTGGCAAAGTGATTTTACCTGTGGCATATTGTGTGATACAATAACGAAGGTAACGCCCTCATCGCGAAGCTCCTTTACCTTGCGGGCGCATTTATTGCGGAAGTTTTCATCACCAACGGACAAAATTTCATCAACTAGCAAAATATCAGGCTTTACGTCTATGGCTATTGCAAATCCGAGTCTTGCAACCATTCCCGAGGAGAAATTCTTAATCGGAATATGCATATGCTCCTTTAGCTCTGCAAATTCAACTATTTCCTCGTATTTTTTTGCAATTTCCTTTCTTGAATAGCCAAGGATTGCACCGTTTAGATAAACATTTTCCTTTGCGCTTGATTCTTGGTCGAAGCCCGCACCGAGGTTGAGAAGCGGAGCAACCTTGCCCCTAACGGTTACCTTTCCCTCAGTTGGTCTATATATGTCGGCAATAAGCTTGAGCATTGTGCTTTTACCCGCGCCGTTATGTCCGATAATGGCTATTGATTCGCCTCTTTTAACCTTAAATGAAATATTATTAAGGATGCGGACGGCCTTACGGTCTGCCTTACCCTTTATTAATCTTATGAAAAATTCCTTTAGATTATCTATTTTTTCGTCGCGAGTATAGAAATCGAGTGAAACATTGTCAACCTCAATGATGTAATCCTCCTCAATAGAAGGAGCTTCCTCACTTGCTTTAACCATTTCTTCAAAATCTTTTATGTTCTTTTCGTTTGTTTGTTCCATTACACCCACCATTAAATGTTATAAATGAAATTTTTTCTCGTTAGTGAGAAAACGAGCGTGCCGATGCCGAAAAAGGCAAGTCCTATAAGATACAAAACACCTAGTCTTGGGAAACCATAAAAATCCAAGGTCCAGCCGCTTGTTGTCGCAACGTAAGTCACTTCTCTGAAGTACTCAACAAACTGAGTCATTGGATTTGCATTAATAACAAATCGTAGCGCATAATATAGCAAGCCCGGATCTCCTTCCGCGGGTATTGCTTTTTTAAGAAGGTCACCCTTCTTCCAAAACAGCGGAGTTAAATATGTCCAAAGAGTTAATAAAACATTATAAAAATGTTGGATATCTCTAAAGAAAACGTACATTGCCGTCAAAACGAGCGAAAGCCCATAGCTAAATAGGAAAAGTGCAGGTATCATAAGAAGAATGAGAAGCATAGTAGGACCAAATGCGCTTTCCTTATTTGCAATAGATGTCACCACCATAACGCCAAGCAATGCAACGGAAGAAAATGCAAAGTTAACAACCGCACCAAGATTTGCGGAAACAGGAAAAACAAATTGCGATATTTTATTTTTCGTTAAAAGTCCTCTATTATAAACTATTGAGGGGAGTGACTGAACGGTTGCACCGCGCATAAAAGAGAAAACAATGTTACCGCAAAGAATATAGAGTGCGTACCATTCGTCTCCGCTACCAAAGAACGTGCTAAATACAAACCACATAACAAGCATATTAAGAAGCGGATTAAGAACCGTCCAAAGTGCGCCAATTATGGAGTTACGATACTGAACCTTGATATTCTTTTTTACAAGCTCACGCACTATATTGGCATTCATTTTGAAGCTGTTTTTCTTTTTTATCGTATAGTCTTTAAGCTTGGTGTTTATAATTTCAACAGTATTATTCATCAAAAGCTCCTAAAAAATTATTCGTGTATATTGTAACATAATATAAAAGGAATGTCAAGGCATACAAGAAAAATGCATAAAACTGTCGAATATGGAAATTTATTTTTCAAGGATATTAATTTCCTTCAAAATTTCTCCATACATATAAAGTGAGCCAAGACAAACAAGTGCTTTTTTTTCAGTCTTCGCCTTTAAAATTGCACACTCCACCGCCTCTTTTACGGTTTTATAGCCGTTCGCTTTAACATTAAGCGAAGAAAACACCGATGCATATTCTTCTGCATTTAACGCTCTTGGGTTGTCAGGAGTTATGCAAAAAACCTCGTCGGCAATCTTTGAAATTTGGTTTGCAATATAGTTATAATCCTTATCAGCCATCACTCCTGTGAGAACCAAAAGTCTTTCATTCTTGAAGTAATTTTCAACACTTGCAACCGAAGCGCATACTCCCTCGGGATTATGTGCGCCATCAAAAATAACAAGTGGATTTTGAGATATTATCTCAAATCTTGCACTCCACTTTGCTTTCAAAAGTCCACCCTTTACGTTTTCGTCACTAATTTGAACGCCGTTTTCCTTCAAAATTTTCACTGCTGAAAGAACGTTGGCGCAGTTTAGGGGTTGATACGAGCCTAAAAGCTTGATTTTTATCTCGCTATATGGATGGAAATCAAGAGTAGTGCCCTCAAGGGTCATTTCCTTGATATTAATTTCCTCGTGGTTGACAAAATACAGGGGGGCGTGTCTGTTTTTTGCCGCATTTTCAATTTCATTTTTTGCATTTTCATCTTTTCCGCACCATAAAACAGGCACGTTTTCTTTTATTATTCCCGCCTTTTCGCGCGCTATTTCCTCAACTGTATTTCCTAAAATTGCAGTATGGTCAAGAGAAATTCCGGTAATAACAGATAAAATTGATGTGCTTATAACGTTAGTGGAGTCAAGACGTCCGCCAAGACCACATTCAAGAACAACGTAATCACATTTGTTTCTATTAAAATATTCAAATGCGATAGCGGTTACAAGCTCAAACTCCGTCGGCTTGTCCGTCATTTTATCAGCAACCTTTTTCACCTTTTCGGTTACCAAAACAAGCTCATCATTTGAAATCGGCACACCGTTTATTGCCATTCTTTCGTTGAAATATGTTATATATGGAGAGGTGTAAAGTCCTACCCTATAGCCTGCCTCAGTTAAGACACTTGAAAGCATTGAGGAGAAGGAGCCTTTTCCATTTGTGCCCGCCACGTGTATGAATTTGAGGTTGTTTTGCGGGTTATTCAAGCCCTTACACAGTTCCTCTGTCCTTTCAAGACCTGGCTTGCAAAACGTCCAATTTATTGAATGAATATATTCTAGCGCTTGACTATACGTCATTCTTTTCTTCCCTTCATCTATATATCCGACAATCTTTGCAAAGCTTTTTCTTTTTAGAAGTATACAAAGCAAAATTATCTCAATCGTTGCGACCACCAAATATAATGGGATTCTCACAAAAACCAAAACGTTGTATATTGAGAAAAGCCCAATCGACTTAATTATCATTGAACCGACAACGTGAGCAAGTGCACCCGAAATTATTATTTGCTTTATTCCTTTTTTCTTTACAACATATTTTGAAATAACACCTGCAACCACGCCTACCATTGAGGCACCCACTGTCACAAGAGGCATAATCGGATACGCCTGTGAGGACATAAAATACGACACAAGGTCGGTTGTAAGCCCGACGACTCCACCGATTACAGGTCCGTATAATATTCCTGCCAATATTGTTGGGAGATTGTCAAACGTTATTCTAAACGCTCCGTTGCCCAAATTTAAATAGTTCTTGCAAAAAATTCCAATTACTATTCCAATGGCGATTATCATTGACGTTGTTGTGATTGATTTGATAAGCTTTCTGTTTTTTTGCATAAAAAAAGCACCTCCTTAAAATAAGAAAGTACAGATCTCGCATTGAGTATGAATGACTATCATACAAAAGTCAATAAATTGACAGCGGGATGCAATATGCGAACCGCAACTTTTGTTTTCGTTTTAAAGGCAACTCCCCGTCCCCTAAACACTTAACGCACGCATATTTACTCTGTAACTTGTGTTTAACACATACTTATATTATCATATACTATTCTCGTTTTCAATAGTTTAAAGAAAATATTTATTATATTTATTATTGACAATTTTGCATTTTTAATGTATAATACCACTGTAAATTGAGAATGGTTCTCAAATTGAGAAGGAATTTGAAAAAGGAGGGCGTATGAAAGAGCTGTTTGAAGCTATTTTAGAGGTGTTTGGCGAGCCTGTAATTGATACCTTGAAAATTTTACCGCTTCTTTTCTTGGCTTATCTTTTGATGGAGCTACTTGAGAAAAAAGCGTCTAAAAAAATGGAAAATGCGCTAGGCAAGCTTGGCAAATGCGGACCGCTTTTTGGATCACTTCTTGGATGCGTGCCTCAATGTGGCTTTTCGGGTGCAAGTGCCAATCTATATACGGCAGGCATTATAACCGAGGGCACTTTGATTGCTGTTTTTCTTTCAACCTCTGACGAAGCGCTTGTGCTTCTCTTTTCCTCGCTTTCATCCTTTGACGTTATTGGAAAGCTTGTTTTAGTTAAAATCATTATCGGCATTTTAGCCGGATTTTTGATTGATTTTATAAACAAAAAGCGCAGAATTCAAAAGGTGCCTGTTGATATGTGTCGCGACTGTGGTTGTGACGAGGACGAGGGCATATTCAAGCCCGCCCTTAAGCACACTATCAAGGTTGGTTTCTTTGTCTTTATCGTAAACTTTGTTCTATTCAATATTGCATCTGTTTTGGGCGAGAATTTTATACATTCAATTCTGTTGAGTGGTAGCTTTTTCCAACCGTTTATTACGGCTTTGGTGGGACTTATACCCAACTGTGCAGTTTCCGCTGCTATCACCGAGCTATATTGTGATGGTGCGCTATCCTTCGGTTCAGCGGTGGCTGGCCTTTGCTCAGGCGCAGGTGTCGGTCTTGCTATTCTATTTAAAGCAAACCCTATTAAGAAGGAGAATTTCCGCATTATCGCTTGGCTCTACGCAATCGCGGTTGTGTCGGGAATCGTGCTTAATTTTCTCAGTATATAAATAAGAAGGCTCGCCTTAACTGGCGAGTCTTTATTTTTCTTCGATTTTTATTAATTTTATTGACGCAAATGCAATCAAGCCAAATGAAACAGCGCATAATATGAAAAGAACACTTGAGCCTGAATATATTTGAAGAGCGCCTAAAACAGCGGACAAAAAGCTTGAAACAAACAAAAGTCTAATAATTATCGGTCTATGCTTTTGGGAGACTAGTCCCACAAGGGCAAGCACCGAGAAGATAATTTGAAGAGTAATCAATGCCAAAATTAAAAATCCGGTAAACATATATAGTCCAGAATAAATATACTCAAACAAATTAATATAGTATTCATCTGCCAGTGTGCTTCCGGAGGAAGCAAGACGAATTTCATTAACCCTTAAAACAGGAAAAAGCATAGAAATCGGCACAACCAAGTGTGAAAGCATTATTATTAAAAAATATTTTTTATGCATTTTGTTTCTCCTTTTAAGATGTTTTATATATTTTATCACGATAAGCTACGTATGTCAATATTATAAAAAATACCTATTGACTTTTTATTTTCACAATGATATAATATTTTTGTCTAAAAGCGATGACGAAGACAGTAACAAAATCAGTAGTTTCAGAGAGATGGCGGTTGGTGTGAGCTATTACAAGAGATTTTGCGAAAACCACTTCCGAGCTGCGGGCGGTAAAAAGCCCCGCCGTATTTTCTGCGTTAAAGAGTAATTGAGTTAAATTTAAGGTGGAACCGTGCTATGCACCCTTAATGTCCTTTTCGGATGTTAGGGATTTTTTTATTTCCTAACGTTCAAATATCAAATTTTTCTCAAATTTTGGAGGTATAATTTATGAAAATTATGCAAAACAACGGTGTAGCTACTGAAATTGACAACAAGCAAGAGGAGCTACACATCATTAGACACACAGCGGCGCACATTATGGCGCAAGCTATAAAGCGTCTACATCCTGAAGCAATTTTTGCTTATGGTCCGGCTACTGAAAAGGGCTTCTACTATGACGTAGATTTAGGCGATAAGAAGCTTAACGACAGCGACCTTGAGGCTATTGAAAAGGAAATGAAAAAGATAACAAAGGAAAATCTTCCTATCAAGGCTTATTCTCTCCCACGCGACGAGGCAGTTAAGCTTATGGAGGAGCGCGGTGAAAAATACAAGGTTGAGCACATTGCCGACCTTGACGAGAACGCTACAATCACCTTCTTCCAACAAGGCGACTACATTGATATGTGCGTTGGTCCTCACCTTTGCTATACAAAGGCTTTAAAGGCTTTTAAGGTTACAAAAATCTCCGGTGCTTACTGGAAAAACGATAAAAATAACAAAATGCTCACACGTGTAAACGGCACTGCATTTGCAACAAGCGAGGAGCTTGAGGAATATCTAAAAATGGTTGAAGAGGCAGAAAAGCGCGACCACAACAAAATCGGTCGTGACCTTGAGTTCTTTACAACGGTTGATTCAATCGGTCAAGGCTTGCCAATACTTCTACCGAAGGGCTCTCGCGTTATTCAACTCCTACAAAGATGGGTTGAGGATACCGAGCAACAACGTGGATATCTCTTGACAAAGACACCACTTATGGCAAAGCGTGAGTTATATAAGATTTCAGGTCACTGGGATCACTATCTTGATGGTATGTTTGTTATGGGTGACCCTGATGACTACACAAAGGAATGCTTTGCACTCCGTCCTATGACCTGCCCATTCCAATATCAAGTATTTTTAAACAAGAAGCGTTCATATAGAGACCTTCCTATGCGTCTTGGTGAAACCTCTACGCTATTCAGAAATGAGGATAGTGGTGAGATGCATGGTCTTATTCGTGTTCGTCAATTCACTATTTCCGAGGGTCACTTAATTCTCCGTCCTGACCAGCTAGCTGAAGAATTCAAGGGTTGTCTAGAGCTTGCAAAATACTGTCTTGAAACCGTTGGCCTTTGGGAGGACTGCACATTCCGTTTCTCACAATGGGATCCAAATCGTACAGATAAGTACGAGGGAACTGCCGAGCAATGGAATGAAGCACAGGACATAATGGGCAAATTACTTGATGAAATCGGTCTTGACTACGAAATAGGAATTGATGAGGCGGCATTTTATGGTCCTAAGCTCGACATTCAATGCAAAAACGTATTTGGTAAAGAGGATACCATCGTTACTATCCAAATCGATATGCTTCTAGCGAAGAAATTCGGTATGGAATACGTTGACTCAAATAACCAAATGGCAACGCCTTATATCATTCACCGTACATCTCTCGGCTGCTACGAAAGAACACTTGCTCTCATACTTGAAAAGTATGCAGGTGCGCTTCCTCTTTGGCTCTCTCCAACACAAGCAACTATCGTTCCTATCAACTCTGAATTTGATGAATATGCAAAGGAAATTCAGGCAAAAATGCTCCTAAAGGGTATTCGTGTAACTGTTGACACAAGAAACGAAACCATGGGTAAGCGTATCCGCGAGGCTCAGCTTGAAAAAATCAACTACGTTTTGGTTGTTGGCGCAAACGAAAAGGAAACCAATACAGTTTCTCTTCGTGCACGCGGTGGTATCAACCTCGGCGTTATGTCAATTGACGAAATGATTAATAAGCTGGTAGAAGAAATCGAAACAAAGGCTAGATAAACCGGAGGCTATATGGCTAACATTGATAAAACAGCGCTATTTAAAATTGGCTATGGTCTTTACGCTGTAACGTGTAATGATGGAGCAAAAAGCAACGCATTAATTGTCAACACCGTTCTTCAAATTACAGACACTCCCCTGCGTATTTCTGTTACAATTAACAAAAATAATTATTCCTGTGGCGTAATTGAAAGGACCGGTAAAATGAACGTTTGCTGTCTTTCGGAATCAACTCCATTTGAGATTTTTGAGAAGCTTGGCTTCCGTTCCGGCAGAGATACTGACAAATTAAAGGACGTTGACCATTGGACAGCAAAAAACGGCTTGCCACTACTTTCATGCGAGTATATGAATGCGTTTTTCTCGCTTAACGTTGTAGATACAGTTGACTTTGGCTCTCACGTTATGTTCGTATGCGAGGTTGACGAGTCCATGACCTGCACAGACGAGCCATCAATGACATATGCTTATTATCATGCAAACGTAAAGCCAAAGCCCAAGGCGAAGAAAAAAGGCTTTGTTTGTAAGGTTTGCGGTTATGTTCACGAGGGCGAGACGCTACCAGATGATTTCGTTTGTCCTTGGTGCAAGCACGGCGCTGACTTTTTTGAACCTTTAGAGGCTTAATAATTAAAAACAAATTAAAAAGCGTTGCCAATGCAACGCTTTTTGTTTTATTCTTGTTTACCAACAATAGAGACTAGCTCCTTCCATGTTTCTGCTTCGTCTACCGTTGAATATTGAACGTTTAGTATGTCTCCTGCGTGCAATTCCTTGCCTCCGTGTCCGTCCATTTCTTCGCTCTTTGTTTTTGCTTTTGTTAGTGATAATACAAAGAGGTTTGCCGGCCAGAAAATATCACGGATTTGTTTTCCGCTTGCAAACGAGCCGGGCATTATCATCACGTTCTTATTTATGATTTTTGTTTCCTTGCCGTGATTTAACTCCTCTACCCTTGTTTCCATTGCGCTATCATTAATAGATTTTGCCTCAAATAGCTCAGTGACGAAATATGCAATTAAGGAAACCATAATAACCGATATTATATTTTCGTAGCAGAATAATGCTTCAATCGCGAAAATTATAGCAGTCAATGGCATTTTCATAAGTCCGGAAAGGCTGGCAACTATGCCAAGAACCAAAATTACAACGTAAAGTCTTGAATCCATTCCAAGATTTAATGCGATTTTTCCTATAATTGCGGAAAGGGTTGCACCAAGCGCAAGAGATGGAATGAAAAGACCACCTGTAATACCGTTAGTTGATGCGCTAATTGTCAAGGTTGTGCGTGCCACAAAAATCAAGACAAGTGCCAATATTGTAAAGCTGTTTTCCGGGTTGAACAGCTCCAAAATAAGCTCGTGTCCTGTCGAAACTGCAGAAAACGAAAATAGACCGACGCAAACAGTTAGAGCTAAAATTATAAATATCTTATACTGTGATGGAATTTTAATCGTTTTGGCAAAAAAACGTTTCAAAAGCTGATAGTATTTTAATATAAGCGCTCCAAGAATTCCTACTACAACTCCTACGACTATTGGTATCCATAGCTCCGTTATTTGTAGCCCTGGCAAGGAAAGCTCCTCAAAAAGCGATGTTGAAACGCCAAAAAACGAAGCAAAAATGTGTGATGAAATATTAGCAAAAAGCACAGATGATGATGCCACTATCATTATCATCGGTGTAATTCTCTGATGCGCCTCTTCAATGGCAAAAAGTATACCTGAAATTGGTGCGCCAGTAGCTACTGAAAATCCGGCACAAGCACCGCCTGTCATAGAATATCTATCCCATGCGCCATGGGTTTTAGCAAAAAGCCTAACACTTCCTCGTCCTATTGAAGTTCCCATTTGAACGGAAGGACCTTCGTTGCCAAGTGGCACACCTATAAGAAATGAGGAAAGTGAAAGGAAAAATACACCTATCAAGGTGCGAAGCCATCTAAAAGAAATTATTCCTCGAAGAATGCCAACCGACGTTGGAATACCACCGCCCTTAAGATTTGGAACACGGCGATAAATATACGCCAAAATGAAGCTGATTCCTAGGAGTGCCAAAAGCACAAGTGGCAATATATAAAGATGCTCACGAATAAACTCGTAGCATATTTGGGAATAGTGTATTACATGATGAGCGACATGCTTGAAGAGGGTAACAAAAAATGAAGTAAGTGTTCCTGTAATAAATCCAAAAACTATAGCAGGCACAATAAGATTTATGATATACTTTTTATACTGAGAAACCTTGGACATAAAAAACTTGTCCATCTTATTTGCTTGGTTCATCTTTATCCCTCCTTTTGCATTATATTGTTATTTTATCATATTAGCTTGTCAAAATCAATAAAAAAAGCCACATTAAGTGGCTTTTAAAATTAATTTTCGCTATATATTACAGTAACGTCCTTATGTAGCTGCAAAATAGATGCAGGAACCATGGGTGTGATAGGGCCGAAGAATGCCTTCTCTACTATTTCCTTTTTATTTTTGCCATTAGCAATTAACAAAACCTTTTTGGCTTGCATAATTGAGTACATACCCATTGTAATTGCTTGCTTCGGTACTTCATCCTTTGATTGGAAGAAACGAGAGTTTGCTTCAATTGTTGACTCGTCAAGCTTTACAACGTGAGTTTCCTTTGTAAAAAACTCATCCGGCTCATTAAATCCAATATGACCGTCAAGACCGATACCGAGGAGCTGAATATCGGTTCCTCCAAGGTCCTCAATCATTTTATCGTATGACTCACCCTCCGCATCTAAGTCTTCAACACAACCATTTGGCACGAAGGTTTTTTCTATATTAATATTGATATACTGAAATAAATTCTTGTTCATAAAATAACGATAGCTTTGGTCGTTTGAGCCGTCAAGTCCAACGTACTCGTCCAGATTAACAGAGGTTACTTCCTTGAAATCAAGCTCGCCTCTATTATATTTTTCAATTAAGCGCGCATATGTGCCCAAGGGTGATGAGCCAGTTGCAAGACCTAAAACTGCATTGCTCTTATTCTTTACCACATCAGCGATAATATCCGCCGCCAAATTGCTCATTTTCTCATAGCTATCAACCTTAATAAAATTCATTTTTCGTCCTCCTAAAATCAGCCATAAGGCTACTCTGATTAATTATACCGCATTATAATAAAAATGTCAATAAGATATATTGCAAACAAAAAAAACAGACACGTAGTTGAGTATTTACATTGTTTTTTTGTAATTATCAGGGGTTTGATCAAAATTATAATTGGGCATATCTGGTGTTATTCCATTCATTTCTTGCATAACGTGATATGCTACCTTATGTAACCTTTCTACCTCTTCATTTTTGGGCTTGTCCTTGTTTGGCACGAGTGGTTCACCAATATGTACGTCAACCATTGGCCATTTTGTAAATAGCTTTGTAATACCCTTTCGTTCTCTAAAAGACATAGTGATTGGAATTATAGGTCTATCGTATTTAACTGCAAACTTAAAAACTGCGTTTTTAAGAGGACGAATATCTGGATAGAAAAGCCACATTGAGCCTTCTGGATAAAAATGCATCCATTTTTTGCTTACTAATATATCCTCCATCGCAATCTTGAACTTCCGCATAGCTTTGATATTATCTGTAGGAATCGGTATGCCCCCCGCCCATTTTACCATCCATGCCTCAGAGCCAAGAAAATTGTCCTTCCATCCAGGGAAATTAACAAGATGTGGGCGAATTGCTTTAAGCACACATATGTAGTCCCATTTAAAAACGTGATTTGAAATTGTTATAGCGCCATTTTTCAAGAGCTTTTTGTTCTTTTTTATGTTCTTTTTGCCTTTAATTCTAACGCCAAATGCAAATGTGCAAACCGGAAAAACCAAAAAGTTCATGGCGCACCAAAATGTTACCCTTTTAATCCAAGGAAAAAAGCCCTTTGGTAAATAATTATAATTCTCATCAAAGGAAATATTTCTTGGGTTTTTGACGGTAATCATATGTTGGTCGCATTTTTCGGGGTACTCATATCCCAAGTTGTGTCTATAATACATAATTCACCTGTTTTTTAACACAATCATAAGCTCGCGTGCGCTTTCCATTGCGTAGTCGGGCTTGATATCGGATTTCTCAAGTATTTCGTAGGTGGTTTCACCACTCATAACTAAAATAGTTGTAACGTCGGCATTTACACCACTGCGAATATCAGTATAAATTCTATCGCCAATAACAACCGTTTCTTCCTTCTTATATCCTGTGTGGTCCATTGCCAAAATCGGCATAAGCGGTTCGGGCTTACCAATAACAAGCGGACGTCTGCCCGAAACGTTATAAAGCATATCGCAAACGCTACCACAGTCAGGAACGGAGCCGAACTCTGTTGGGCAAACGTAATCAGGATTGGTTGCGATATATGGAATATCTGGTCTTGAAAGCAACAATTTAGACACGTCCTCTAGCTTTTTAAATGTTAGCTCCGTGTCAAAGCCCATAACGACAACCTCAACATCATCTAAATTTTCGGTAATTGTATATCCGTTTGAGATTAATTCGTCCTTCAAGGATTGAGTGCCACAAACGTAAAGCGTTGCGCCCTTATGGTGTTTATTTAAATAGTAGCCTGTCGCTTGAGATGATGTGATAAAATCATTATATTCCGCCTCAATACCAAGTCTTTTTAGCTTTTTTATATAATCAACAACGCTTTTCGATGAATTGTTGGTCATAAACATATATTTGCCACCGTTTTTCTTTATTGTCTCAAGTAGCTCATTTGTAAAATCGTATAGCCTGTCCCCTAGGTATAAGGTGCCATCCATATCGAAAAGAAATAGCTTTTTTTCTCTTAATTTTTCCATTTTTTCACCACCTTGCTTGTATTATAGCATATACTTTAGAAAGTTGCAATAAAAAAGAGCGCCTTTGCGCTCTTTTTTATCCTATAAACATTTGTGTCCAGTAGTGTCCGTTAGAAACATACCCTACTCCAATTTTAGCAAACGATTTATTCAATATGTTCGCCCTGTGTCCGGATGAGTTCATCCATGCGTTCACCACTTCACTAGGTGTTTTTTGACCCTTTGCGATGTTTTCACCGGCGATTCTATATGAAATTCCAAAACTCCTCATCATATCAAATGGTGAGCCATATGTAGGACTTGTATGTGAAAAATAGCCCTTATCCTTCATATCTTGTGATTTATAGCGTGCAATGCGAGATAACTGCCAGTCACTTTCAAGCGACTTTAAGCCTTGCTTGCTTCTCTCCACATTCACAAGTCTAACTACCTCTTGTTCGTACGCAGTTACGCTTGAATCGGTTGTTGGAATATATAATTTGTCCCCAGGGTAAATCAAATCAGGATTTTTGATGTGGGTATTCGCACTCCTAATCTCGGAAAGACCAACCTCATATTTAACGGCAATTTTCCACATTGTGTCTCCCTTTTGGACTGTGTGTGTCAAATTTGCGGCAGATACACTCATTAAAAACGCAGTAATCATCATCGCCACAGAAAGTATAAATATATACAGCCTTTTCATTTACTGTACCTCCTTAAATTATTTCAAGCACCCCTATTTTTAACCACAGGGTGGGGTGTTTGTCCCCTTTATTATACCATACCCCACCTCTAGGTTTCAAATGTAATATATGGTAGGGCTTTGCAAAAACAAAAAAGCAGACACTGAACTGAACCCCATTTAGTTCACAAAGAATAAAAAACCACAAACATCTTATGGTATAATGAAACCATGGGAGGTTTTTCATTTTCGGGCATAGTCTTCATACTACTGGCAACACACAAGTGTGTTTTAAAACGACCGGCCAGTCACGCATAATGTTACTGGCTACCCATTAAATGGATCGCGTGAGTCTAGTATACAGAAAAAGGTCTTCTAGATTACGAAGACCTTTATATCTGTTTTTTGTTATTTAAAATAACTATTTCCATGACAATTCTGTTCTTTTACAAACATCTAGCAAATAATCTTTTTTTATCAAAGTGTCTAGCCATTCTATAGGTATGTTTTTCATACCATATATAATTCCAGCCATTGAGCCTGCTATTGCCGCTACAGTGTCTGTATCTCTGCCTAAATTCACGGCCTTCAAAACCGTTTCCTTGTAGCTTTTTGAACTTAAAACACACCACACGGCTGCTTCCAAGGTATGAACTGCATATCCACTGCTTTCAATCAACCCAACATCTAGCATTTCTATTCTTGAAAACAAAAGACGTTCAAATGCTGGAAGCTCTTCTTCAAATTTGAACAATCTAGCCGATTTTTTCAGTCCTCGCCTAACCGCTTTTAGGCTAGGGCTTTTAAAAAGCTCAAACAAAACCATGGCATATATTTTGCACGCAAGTATTGCGCGCGGATGGGAATGAGTCAAGCAAGAGCAATTTGAAATCTCCTTCATTCTATCATAAAAATCCATTTTGTGATAAAGTTCATAAAGGACAATTGGTAACATTCTCATTAAAGACCCATTTCCAATGCTATTTTCATGCGATTCTCCGCACTGTAAGGGTTCACATTGATTATAGTGATAATTATATATTGCTGTATTAATTGTATTTCCGCAATCAAACGTTACACCGCATGGCGTATATGAGCCCTTCATTCTCCAATCGCAGAAATTTTTCATTATCAAGTCATAATCAATTTTTATCATAATTGCCTCTAACGTGGCAATTACCATACTTGTATCATCGGACCAAGAGCCTGCAGGAACTCCATAAGTTCCATATCCAATCATAGAACAAACGGGATTTTTTTGTAAGTATTCTCTGCTTTTCCCCTCAACCGGCACTCCCAGCGCATCAGCGACCGCAAAACCCATTACTGAATTTTGTACTAATGACTTTTTCATACGTCAGCTCTCTTTAGTTTCTATGAAAGATAGATACTATCTTAAAAAATATAAAGAGAACGGATATTGTCAATATATGTATTGTGGCATAAATTACGAACATTAAGCTTCCTGAAATAAACATCATTGAAGAACTGCCCAATTTTAGCCATTTCATAAATGACATAAGCGGTAGCGTTTTAAACGTTGTAAAACCATCCTTAACATATGTAACGCTTTCACTAAAATAGTTCTTTATAATTTGAACAAATTCTCTGTATCCTGATTGTGTTATATAAGCAGACAAAATCGTTGCCGAGCTATAATAAGACTCTCTAATTCTAGTGTAATAATTTTTTGTTGATACACCTATGGATATTCCCAAACCTGCCAAAGCAAAAAATACGCACGCTAAAGCAAGGGCAGTTAGTACTAGTGCTATTACAAGCAGAATCAAGCTCAAGTCTAGAAGCACAATGGATAATGAAGCCAGCGTACCGAAAATCAAAACAGAAAGTGCGGAAAATAGACATATCCATTTTCTAAAGCTTAAGAATCTATAAGAGCCGAACATCATAAACAAGTCCTTTATGTTGCCAATGTTGTAGCCCCACGCACATTTAATTGTTTCCCAGCTTACGTTTATCCACTTGTAAGCAAAATTCGGAATAATCCAATTGCTTGGCTTGGACACATAACCATAATTATTAATGCTGTCTCTTAAGGCTACTACGTAATTTCTAATTGTTAGTATAGTACCAATAAGAAGGCTGATAAGCAAAATTATTCCAAATATGCAGTCCCTTCAACACACA
>SVRK01000032.1 GCA_015064855.1 Oscillospiraceae bacterium
AGTCCTTCACCGAATCGCTGGAAATGTACGATTTCTCTTTCACGGAGGAATTTAATAGGATCGGCAACATCGGGATCATCAACAAATCTCAGGATATTGTCGTAGGTTGTTCTTGCCTTTTGTTCTGCTGCAACTGTGTAAGAACGACAGGTCCAAAAAAACCAGTATTTATGCGGGTTTTCGGGATCGGCATTTTTGGGTAGCTGCAACCTCATAAGTGCAACATATCAAAAATTCCAGTGAATTTCGATGGGAACATCGTTTGTTTTGGGAATTCTCTTGCCTACGGAAATGTAGTCAATAAGAATTTCAACCATCTCTCTGGTGAGGTGTTTGAGGTTTGTGTAACGCTCTATGATCTCTTTTCGGTTGTCGCCGACTTCGATTTTTACGTCGATTTCTTCGATCTGTTTACGACCGTCTGAAATGAGTTTTTCAAGGCGGTCACGGTCAGCAATAAAGTCTTTGGACATCTCTATATAGTCAGCACCGCTGATCAGTCCCTTGACCTTATCCATGTACAGCTCCCGAATACCCTTGGACAGTTCCTGGGCACGCTTTTCGTATGCGGCAATGTTGGTAAGGATGGCATCCTTTTGAGACTGCAAGTTGGAACAAAACTCAATCTTTCTCTCCAAATCGTCCTTGTTCAGATACTCCTCGGAAAGTCTGTTCAGCTCATCAATGACCATCTGCTCCAATTTGTCAACCGAGATAAAGGAGCCGATGCAGGCATCCTTCGCCACGTGACGGTTGGAGCATTGCAGATAGTGCTTGCCTCGATTTTTAGAGGAGCGCATCACGTATCCGCAGTTGGCACAACGAGCCTTTCTTGCAAACAGACCGATAGTGCCCACGTCAAAAGGCTTGGCTCTTTCCTGAACCATCTTTTGCACTCTGTCCCAAAGCTCACGGTCGATGATGGGCTCGTGAGTGCCTTCCACAATGTACCATTGACTTTTGGGGCGTGGCTTGTTCTGCTTGGTCTTGTAGGAAATACTGCCGTATTTACCCTGCACCATATTGCCAATGTAGATCTCGTTGACCAGCATATCGGAAATCGCAAAGTATTTCCAAAGTGTGCTGTTTTTAGCGGTAGGTTGCTTGTAACGCAGACCTTTCAGACGTTTGTACTCGGTTGGATTGGGTATGCCTCGGTCATTGAGCATACGAGCGATTGCGGTTTTGCCGTAGCCCTGCGAAAAGAGGGTGAACACCTCACGGACAACAGCGGCGGCTTCCTCGTCGATGATCAGATGCCCCTTTTGATCGGGGTCTTTTTTGTACCCGTAAAGGGCAAATGCACCGATATGGAATCCGTTTTCCCGTCTGTTTTTCAGAACGCTGCGGATGTTGTCGGACATATCCTCTAAGTACCACTCGTTTACAAGTCCGTTGATCTGGCGGGATTTTTTGTTACCCTTGTTGTCGGTGTCGGCATTGTCCACGATGCTGACAAAGCGAATGCCCCAAATGGGGAACAAACCGTGGATGTACTTTTCCACCAGTTCCAGCTCACGGGTAAAACGGGATTGTGTCTTGCAGAGGATAATATCAAATCTTCTCGCTTCTGCGTCCTGTAGCAAACGGTTAAACTCCGGTCGGCGTCTGTCGGCACCGGCGTAGTCATCGTCGCTGTAAATACAGTAGATCTCCCACTCCTGTTCGATGGCGTATTGCACCAGTATCGCTTTTTGATTCTGAATACTGTTGCTATCGTCGGTTTCAACCTGCTTGTTTCTATCTTCTTCGGATAAGCGGCAATAAATAGCTACTTTCAATTTTCCATCTCCTTTTGAGATAGAACAAGCTGTTTCAACATCCATTATACCATAAATGGTTCCTTTAGTCACGCTTTTTCGCAAAAGTTTCCGCTTTTGCTTCTTTCTAAAGTATTGATAAGCTCGATCCACTTTTCAGTGAATTCGCGCTCGGTGGTAGTGCTTTCGCCGCTTTTGAAAACACTAACGCAAACGGTTTTAGGCTCGTTGTTTTCTGCCATATAAAACCTCCAAAAAGTTGATACTACACTATATGAAAAACGGCAAGTCCGCTATTCAGAGAGTGTGTATCCACAAGATGAAAAGGGAGATTCATTTTGGCAAGTAAAAAGCAAAATGCCACGCAACCTGAGATTTTTCGCTTGTTTCTATATTGATTTTGGATAAAAAGAGTAGTATAATTTTGAAAAATAAAAGGATTTGTGAATTTTATCAAAATAGCAATGTTTTGTCAATTCAGGTGATACAATGAAAAAGACGTATGTTACTTCCATGCCGAATCACATCGGTGCCTTTCTGAAAGCAAGCAAATGCTTTTCTGCTTTGGGAATCAATATTACCCGTGTAAGCTATAATAAAGCTGTTGATTCTCACACGCTGTTTATTGATGCCGAAGGTACTCTGGAACAATTGAAAAAGGCCGATGTAGAACTTGAAAAAATCGGGTATTTGCAAAACAATGCGGGCAAAACAAGTGTTGTCTTAATTGAGTTTTGTCTTGAAGATGTTCCCGGAAGCGTCACAAATGTTCTAACGCTTATCAATGATTTTAATTTTAATATTTCTTATATCAGCTCGCAAGAAAACGGTAGCGATCATCAATTTTTTAAGATGGGATTGTATGTTGAAGATATTGATAAAATATCTGCTTTTCTCAAGGAAGCTGAAAAACTATGCCGCGTGCGTGTGATCGATTATAACAGTTCCGAAAAGGTTTATGATAACAGTATTTTTTACAGCAATTACGTGATGGGCCTTTCCAAGACAATGGGACTTTCGCAGGATGTCAGTCAGGAACTTTTGGTTCATGTTAATCTTGCTATGCAGACGCTGGACGAGCAAGGGTTATCACCCTACAGAACATTTGATAGCATAAGTAAATTTGCAGAATTACTGGGTGCTTCTAAAGGTAGAGCATTTATGCCGAGAATCAGCACCCATAAGGTAACCGAAAGCACCGAGATCACCTTAATTGAACCTCCCTGCGGAAGCAACACCATCATCATAAAAAGTGAAGACAATTATCTGTTTGTAGATAGCGGTTATGCTTGTTATCAGGATGAAATGCTGGAAGTTTTCAGAAAGGTTGTCCCCGATTTTGATAACGTAAAGAAAACCATTCTTGTTACCCATGCCGACGTTGATCATTGCGGTCTGCTGTCATTGTTTGACCAAGTCATTGCAAGTGCCAAAACTGCGTTTTGTTTAAAAAATGAATTTTTGGGAAACGATGGATACCGCGAAGAAAATCCGCTTCATAAACCGTATATCAATATCTGTAAGATTCTTACATCTTACAAAGCGGTCAACCCCGAAAAGATCACAGTTCCTTGGACTGATTATGAACATTTGTCAGAACCGCTTACTCAAATAGGTTTTTTTGATTTCGGCGAAATGCATTTTGAAGTGTATGAAGGTAGAGGCGGTCATTTATCCGGAGAGATCGTTCTGATTGATTATACCCATCATATTGCTTTGACGGGAGATATTTATATCAATGTTCACGGTTTAACGAAAGAGCAAGCTGAATATAATCAGTATGCTCCGATTCTGATGACATCCGTAGATACCGATCCCAAGTTGTGTGCTGAGGAACGCAAGGCAGTGATGCAACGTCTCGGAGTTGGACAATGGCAAATTTTCGGAGCACACGGCTTTAAAAAGGATTACTCGGTTAATTCATAATGTTTAAACCTAAGTGTGACCTCCAAGACCGGCGGCGTGGACGGATGTGACTGTGAGGAAACTTTGCGGCTCATTGCCGAAGGCAAACTCAACACAGAACCGCTGATTACCCACACCTATCCGCTTTCAAAAATCGACGAAGCCTACGAGTTGTTTGAAAACAAGCAAGATGGTGTAATCAAAGTTGCTGTGGAGTGCAGTAATGTACACTAATTCTGCGAGGTGACAATATGGCAATGTGGAATCCCTGGAGGGGATGCAAAAAGTGTAGCGATGGATGTCTTCATTGCTATATTCATAAAGGTGATGCAAAGCGTGGCGTTGATACGAGTGTTATCGTAAAAACAGAAGACTTTGATAAGCCGATTCAGCAACTGAAAAACGGCAATTATAAGATGAAGTCCGGTATCGTTTATACTTGTTTTTCAACGGATTTTCTTATTGAAGAAGCGGATGCGTGGCGTAAAGAATGCTGGTCTATGATGAAAAAGCGTCAGGACTGCACGTTCCTTTTTCTTACAAAAAGAATAGAACGGTTTGACGCTTGTATCCCCGATGATTGGGATAATGGATACGACAATGTTGTTGTGTGCTGTACAATTGAAGATCAAAGAAATGCAGACAAAAAACTATCGCTATTTCAGTCGCTTCCGATCAAGCATAAATGCATCACAGCCCAACCTTTACTTGAAAGAATAAATATTGAACAGTATCTTGATGACATCGAACTTGTAGTTGTTGGCGGAGAGTCCGACAAGTATGCTCGACCGTTCGATTATTCTTGGGCACTAGATATCAGAGAACAATGCATTCGTAAAAATGTATCTTTTGAATTTAGGCAATGCGGAACTCATTTCATAAAAGACGGCAAAGAATACAAATTGCAGACAAAGGATCTGTGCAGTCAGGCGAGGAAAGCAGGAATAGATTTCAAATCAAGCAGATAAACCGCTTCCCAAAATCCACACAATGAAATATGTAAATGGCTAATCTGGAGTTCAACTTGGATTAGCCATTTTTCTTTGCTAAAAGGGCATAACAAGGGGGAAAAACAGGGGCATAAAAAGGGGCATTATAGGGGTATAACAAGGGGCATAGTTGATGCAAAAATGCATCGATTTTTCACTGTTTTTCTTATCCCCCTTATTTACAAAATCGTTTTTAAAAACGCTTCCCCTTTAGGATTCGTGATAGTTATTATATATCAAAAACAGGGTTCACGATGGGTTAAGAACCTGTTCACACCCTCTAAAAACGAGATTTCACCCAGAAAAAACGAAGTTCACATATGATTTACACTGATTTATGACTTTTCTATCTAAAGTCTTAGAAGATGATTTTACTCTTCGGAATGACAAAATTTCGGAATGATTTTGAGATGATTTTCTCTTTTCCTTATACCCCACATTTTACTCTAATTTATGATAGAAAAAATGATAGATGTTTTCGTTATGACAAGAGGTATATCCCCCCCAGATTCCGAAATGAGGAAGTAGGGACAGTCATCCCGAAAAGCTCCCCGTCATTCCGAAAAGAAGACCATCCAATCATACCGAAAGGATGGGAGTGCTGTCATATTAAAATGATGCGGATAAATCCGCAAGTAAATCTTTTATAAATCTACAAGGCTTTTTCAAATGAAGAGTATCATTTGTCCTAAATACAATGCAAATAACGATGCATTTGTTCTCGAACATCTTTTGAAATGCGTCATTGGCTCCGCTTTTTTGTCTATTTATTCCACTTGTAGTTGATTTGTATGTGATATTCAACTATAATTAACATAACACAGTTCAAGGAGGTAAAATGATGGAATTTAAAGATTGGATGGTACTTTTTATACCAATTGTATTCAACGGTCTCTTTTTGTTTATCTTTCAACAAATTATTTTGTCAAACCAACGTCGGGCAACTAGAAAAAACGATTATCAACATGATATTATGAAACAATTCCTAGAAATGCTACAAAAATTTTATACTTTATTTAGAACAATCCCTTCTGTTGATCCCAAACGTTCAGGAAAAGTTGTTTATTTTTCAGAAGTGTGGAATCCAACAACATCTCTTATGCAGGACTTGAAAGTTTTTTACGACACGCACCCTGTAACAACCCGAAATGTCTCGGAGCAATTTGAAAAATGCATGATAAAGTGGGACAAAATGACGGATTTGTTATTCGAGTCAAGAACAACCAACGACAACAAAATATCCGAAGATGCGTCAATTCAATTTTTTTCTGAATATGAAATTATGGATACACTTATAAAAGAATGCTTGAAACAGTGCGAAGAAGAAATATTGAAAATTTAAAACGAAGGAGCCGAATAAATTTCGGCTCCTTCAGACTGCTGACAAAGTCCATTCCAAAAAGGAGTGGGCTTTTTTTTCTGTACAAAAGCCAAGAAAAATGGTATAATAGAAGCAGAAAAAGGGTGATGAAAATGTTTAGTGAAACAAGAAGTCA
>SVRK01000019.1 GCA_015064855.1 Oscillospiraceae bacterium
CAATCACATTAAAAAAGAATCTGGCGTTGATCAACGCCAGACCCAAAAAAGTTATTGGTTATCGTAAACCTATTGATTTGTTTGAATTTTTTGTTAATTCCTGTTGCACTTAGCTTGACAATTTATTATAATTCAAAATATTAAAAAAGGAGGAAAGAGAAGTGTACGCTGTTTTAAGTGAGCAGATTGCAAAAATATTTGAGGAAAAAACAAAAATAAAAGTAATTCCCATGCCACCCTTTGAAAAGCTAGATGCCCCTGTTTCCTCACATGCTGATATGCTAATCTGTGTTATTGAAAATAATATTTTTTTCTATAGAGAATATTATGAATTACACAAAGACCGTTTTAAGGTATTAGAAGCTCAATACAATATTATCTTAGTTGATAAACCATGCTCTTCCAAGTATCCGTTAGATGTCGGCTTAAACGTATTAGTAATAGGAAAAAGAATTTTTTGTAACAAAAAATTTGTTGCCAATGAGATTTTGTCTTTAGCTGAAAAATTAAATTACCAAATTTTTGATGTTAAGCAAGGATATTCAGCTTGTTCGACTCTAGTTATAAATGAAGGCTCTGCAATTACAGGTGACAAAGGTATGTATATTGCATTGAAAAATGAAGGAATTGACGTTTTACTAATTTCGCCTGAAGCTATAGCTCTAGATGGCTACAATCATGGTTTTATTGGGGGGAGTGGCGGAATTTTCGAAAACACGGCATATTTTTTCGGTGAAATAGAAGCGATTGAAGAGCATAAAGCAATTATTTATAAGCTAGAAAAAAGCGGTTGTAAAATAGTTTCTGTTCTTTCAAAGAATTTATTTGATTTTGGAGGAATAAAATTTATATAAGATTAAAATGAGCGTCGATTTATTACAATGCTCATTTTCTTTATTTTTAATATAATTTAATAAAAAATACTTGTCTAATATAATATAGTGTGATATAATTATACTAGAATATTATTGCGGAGGGCAAAAAATGGATTGGTTTATGCATTATGTCAACCTTGTGAAGGTTGCAACGGCAGGCTTTAGCGTTATTCCTGCTATATTTGACGTGTTAATTTTATCAGCGGTTATTTTTGCTGTATATTACTTTATAAGAGAAAGACGTGCAGGTAAGCTTGCGTGGGGTGCTTTTGTTTTCTTTTTAATTTTGGTAGTATGCTCTATATTTAATTTCCGTGCTATGCAGTTTGTACTATCTAGCTTTTTACTTAAATACGGTGTGTTTATTGCGATTATTTTCCAACCCGAAATTCGTTCTGCACTTGAAAAGCTTGGTATTAATTCAATCAAGGGAATTAAGCAAATCGGAGAACAAAAGAATGCATCTCCAACAAATGCTATGATTGATGAGCTTGCTGATGCTGTATCTGATTTATCAAAAACTAAAACAGGAGCTTTGATAGTTTTTGAAAGAAATACAAAGCTTGGTGATGTTATTTTGACAGGTACTATTGTAAACGCACAGTTTAGTTCTACATTGTTAAGAAGCATATTCTTTAACAAAGCTCCGCTTCATGATGGTGCAGTTGTTGTAAGATCAAACAGAATTCACTCAGCCGGCTGTTTATTGCCACTTGAATCAAACAGAGATGTTTTTACCGATCTAGGCACAAGGCATCGTGCCGCAGTTGGAATTAGTGAGATAAGCGACTGTGTTTCCGTGGTAGTTTCTGAGGAAACCGGAATAATATCCGTTGCTCATGAAGGCAAGCTTTATAGAAACTTTACTAAAGAAACTTTGAAGAAAAAGCTACAAGAGTACTTGATTAAAAATTCTAACGAACAAAAGAAAAAAATAACTTCAAAAGTAAATTTGGATACTGAGGAATAGGAGGAAATATTATGGCAAAATTTACAAAAACTACAGAAATAGATATTTCCGCTATGCACGATGTTATTGAGGAGGAAACACCTAAAAAGAGCAAGTGGGGGGTTATTATTCCTCTAATCTTGTCGGTTGTTATTGCTTTTGGTGTTTGGATTTCTGCCACTAATCAAAGCACCGATACAAAGGAAATGGTTTTTGAAGATATTACCGTTGTTGATTTAAATGGTAATAGCGTAGGAGAAGAAGTTGATGTAGAGGTTGTTGGAACCTATAGTCAACTTGCGGATATGAAAAAAGAATATATACTCGTGACTAAAACAGCAAAAGGGTACAGTGAGCCTATGCTTACAAGAGAAGCTCTTGATATCGTTGGGAACATTAGACTTAATTTAATCGATTAGTATGAAAGTAATAATTGAACAAATTAAGACTCCAATTAATGTATCTGAAGATCAGATATTTGATATTGCAAAGGCACGATTGAAAAAGACTCGTGCCTTTTCAAATTTTGGAGATTTGTATATATATAAGCGCTCAATTGATGCGCGAAATAAAGATGATATTAAGCTCGTTTTTTCTGTCTGTGCTGAGGTTAACGCTACCAAAAAAACACATATAGAGAAACTATCTAGCTTAGGAATAAAAATAAAGACTGATAACGAAATTGAATTTGTATTAAAAGGTGAAAAGCCAAGTAAAAGACCTCTTATTGTCGGCTTTGGACCTGGTGGTATGTTTTGTGCGCTTGCTCTTGCAAAAGCTGGACTTTCGCCGGTAGTTATTGAAAGAGGTGCAGATGTTGACACAAGAGTTAAAGCGGTTGAGAGCTTTTATTTAAATAAGGTTTTAGACATTGATACTAACATTCAATTTGGCGCAGGTGGTGCAGGAACTTTTTCCGATGGTAAGTTGAACACCTTAATTAATGATCCTAAATGTGATTTTGTGCTAAAAGCTTTTGCTGATTTCGGTGCACCAAAGGAGATTTGCTATAATGCAAAGCCTCATATAGGAACAGATGTTTTGCGTAACGTTGTGAAAAATATAGCCAATGAAATAATTAGTCTAGGTGGCGAAATACATTATAATACCAAACTTTTGTCGTATGACAATGGTTCCGCACACACTACAAGGGGAGATTTTGAATATTCTTCTTTAGTTCTTGCTATTGGTCATAGTGCAAGGGATACCTATGCTTATTTAATGTCTAAGGGTGTTGCTATTGAGGCGAAGCCGTTTTCAGTCGGCGTGCGAGTTGAACACTTGCAAAGCGATATAAATGAGGCTATGTATGGCAAATATTCAAATAGCTTCGAGCCAGCAAGCTACAAAATATTTCACCGTGAAAACGATAGAGGTGTATATTCTTTTTGTATGTGTCCGGGTGGCGAGGTTGTTGCAGCACAAAGTGAGGAAAATACAGTTGTTGTCAATGGTATGAGCAATTACAAACGAGACGGTAAAAATGCCAACTCTGCAATAGTTGTACAGGTGAACCGTGAGGACTATGGTAATACACCGATAAAGGCTATTGAATTTCAAAGATCTCTCGAAAAAAACGCCTTCAATTTAGCGGGCGGTGAATATAAAGCACCCGTGCAAACAATGAAGGATTTTTATCTTGAAAAAGCTCATATTGAGCCGAAGAGAATAATGCCTAGCTATATGAATGGGAACGTTCAGGTTACTGATTTAAATAAGATACTCCCTAAATTTGTTTGTGATTATTTAAAGCTTGGATTTTCAAAATTTGGACAAAAAATTAATGGATATAATGCAGATGATGTAGTTTTAACGGGAGTTGAAACACGAACCTCATCACCTGTGAGAATTTTACGCACTGAAAAATATACTATGTTAAACGATAATTCTGTATATCCGTGTGCTGAAGGTGCAGGATATGCAGGTGGAATAATGAGCGCTGCCGTTGATGGCATTAACGTTGCGCTTGCAATACTTGAAAAATAAAGGAATTTATGAGTAAAATTGAAAGAAAAAAATGGTTAATAAAGTACAATCCATGCGACGATGAAGCAATAGAAAGCATTTCATTAAAATTGGGCTGTACGACAACCTTGGCAACTCTTATTTACAACAGAGGTCACAAAACGCCTGACGATGCCCTTGCTTTTATTAGTAAAAGTCAAGAGGTATTATACGATCCATTTCTTTTAAATGATATGGACAAGGCGGTTGACCGTGTTTTAAATGCAGTTTCAAGGAAAGAGAAAATAACAATATATGGGGACTACGATGTTGATGGTGTTACTTCCGTCAGCATACTATACCTATATCTAAAAAGTATAGATGCTTTTGTTGATTATTATATTCCTTCAAGACATAGTGAAGGATATGGGGTATCAAAAGAGGCAATACAAAAGCTATATTCAAGTGGAACTAATTTGATAATTACCGTTGATACAGGCGTTACCGCCATTGATGAGGTGAATTTTGCCAATAAACTTGGTATTGACGTTTTAGTTACCGATCACCATGAGTGCTTGGATTCATTACCATCTGCAGTTGCGGTAATAAATCCAAAAAGGAAGGATACGCTTTATCCATTTCCATCGCTTGCCGGAGTTGGCGTTGTTTTTAAGTTCTTGTGTGCAATTGAAGCTAAACGAACAAACGTAGATTTTATAAGTGCAACAAGAAAGATAGCATATGATTATTCCGATCTTACTGCCATTGGTACAATTGCTGATGTTATGCCTGTTGTTGATGAAAATAGAATTATCATATCTATTGGTTTGAATCAAGCAGAAAAGACAAAAAAGATAGGTTTATCATCACTGATCGATATTTGCCGAAATGGCGATGGTAAGCAATCTAAATATAAAAAAGACAAAAAGCTTTCATCAGGATTTGTCGGCTTCACATTGGCTCCAAGAATTAATGCGGCAGGCAGAATTGGTTCTGCTGACACGTCGGTTGAATTGTTTTTATCTACAGATTCTAAAGAAGCACGTTCTTTAGCTTTAGAGTTGTGTGATATAAATAAAGAAAGACAACTTCAAGAGAACAAAATAGCAGATATGGCTTATGAAATAATAGAGAATAATGGCTATGTTGGAAAAAGCATAATGGTTCTTGACGATACCAATTGGCACCACGGTGTAATTGGAATAGTTTCTTCTCGCGTGTCAGATAGATATGGTGTTCCGTCAATTCTTATTTCGTTTGACGGAAACGAAGACCCAAATTCGCCGGATGCTATAGGAAAAGGATCAGGACGCAGTGTTAGAGGTATGAATTTGGTAGAGGCTCTTAATGATTCTTCTGATTTACTTGAAAAATTTGGTGGCCACGAGCTTGCTGCCGGATTGAGCATTAAGCGTAAGAATTTACATGCTTTCAAAGAGCGAATTGAGGCATATGCAAAGAATTGCTTTAACGGACAAGAGCCGGAGCACATACTTGATATTGATTGTGAGCTTGATGCTGAAGATTTATCGGTTGGTTTTGCAAATGAATTGTCGGTTCTTGAACCATATGGTGTTGCAAACCCCACTCCAACCTTCGTTTCGAGAAACTTGCAAATTGTTGATATTTCGCCGGTAGGAATGAATAGACATTTAAAGCTGACACTCTTAAAAAATAAAAAGTATTTAAATGTGATGATGTTTTCAACCACGCTACAAGACTTTGCGTTTTCCATTGGTGACGAAATTGATATTGCGTATAACATTGAGGTAAACTCGTTTAATGGTGTTTCTAGCTTGCAGATTAGCTTGAAGGATATCAAAATTAGTGAAAGAGTAATTGATTTCGAAGCAGGAAATGAGGAAATATATCAAAGCATAAAAAATGGTGAGAGCACTCTCGAACCGGATTATATAATTCCTACAAGAGATGAATTCGGGGCTGTATATCAGTATTTGCAGAATAGTGCACGTCTTGGAAAGAGTGTATATAGAATAAGTAGACTTCTGTTTGATATGTCTGAAAAAAAGGCTACGACACTAAACTATGTTAAGCTTAAGACCATTATTAAGGTTTTTAGAGAGCTTAATATAATAATAATTGATGAAATTGATAATTTCACTTTTTCATTTAGATTTTCTTATATGAAAAATAAGACGAATCTTGAAAAATCAAATATTTTACGAAAATTAAAGCAAACATACATAAAAAAATAAGAGGAAAATTATGGTTGACAAATATCAGGAAATATCTGCATTATTAGATATTTTAAAGACGAATGGCAAAAACTACGACCTAGAGAAAATTAAAGCATCGTTTTTATATGCAAAGGAACTTCACGAAGGGCAAATGCGTTTAAGCGGTGAGCCATACATTATGCACCCAATATCGGTAGCGGAGATAGTTGCAAATCTCGGATTAGATACCGATTCTATATGTGCGGCTTTTTTGCATGATACGGTTGAAGACTGTCCTGATAAAACAAACCTAGATGAAATTACAAAAATTTTTGGTAGCGATGTTGCTTTACTTGTTGACGGAGTTACTAAAATTAAATCAATTAACGTTGAAGACAAGGAAGAAGCGCAGATAGAGAGTATAAGAAAAATGCTTCTTGCAATGTCAAAGGATATTAGAGTTATATTCATTAAATTGTGCGATAGAGTACATAATATGCGTACGCTATATGTAAAAAAGGATGCTAAGCGTCGCGCAACTGCGCTTGAAACTATGCACGTATATGCTCCGCTAGCGCACCGTCTTGGTATGCAAAAGGTTAAGCAAGAGCTTGAAAATTATGCATTGCAATACCTTGATCCAATTGGATACAACGAAATAAAAGCACATATTGAAGAAAAGTATGGCAAAAATGTTAATTTCATTGAAACATTAAAATCAAAAGTCACTGAGGAGCTTACTCATACAAGCATTAATTTTACTCTCGGCGGTCGTGTTAAGACAGTTTATAGTGTATATCGCAAGATGTACAATCAAAACAAAACCTTTGATGAAATTTATGACTTTTATGCATTAAGAATAATAGTTGATACAGAGCTTGAGTGTTATACTGCACTTGGACTTATTCACGAAATGTATAAATCTGTTCCAGGTAGATTTAAGGATTATATTTCAACTCCAAAGCCTAATATGTATCAATCACTTCATACTACCGTTATAGGTAAGGACGGTATACCATTCGAGGTACAAATTAGAACCCGTGAGATGCATCAAGTCGCTGAATATGGTATTGCCGCCCATTGGAAATATAAAAGTGGAGAAAAATCGAGCGCAGATATTGATACCAAGCTTGATTGGATTTCAAAGCTTATTGATACGGAAAATGAAGCCATCGATCCTGAAGATTTTATTCATGCATTTAAAATTGATATTTTCCACGATGAAACGTTTGTATTTACACCAAAGGGAGATGTAATTGCGTTGCCACTTGGCTCAACACTTATCGACTTTGCTTATAAAATACACACAGGCGTTGGAAATAAGATGGTAGGAGGAAAAATCAATGGTAGAATCGCACCTATTGATTCAGTTCCCCAAAATGGTAATATTGTTGAGATTATTACCTCAAATGCATCTAAAGGTCCTAGTCGTGATTGGCTGAATATTGTAAAAACAGGCGAAGCCAGAAACAAAATAAGACAGTGGTTTAAAAAGGAAAAAAGAGCCGAGAATATCGTTGTTGGAAAAGCGCTTGTTGATAAAGAATTTTCACATTTTAGAAGTGCTTGCTCGGAAGAAGAAAAGATTACTATTGTTACCGCGGTTGCAAAGCGCCTTGGTATGATGGATGCTGATGATTTATATAATGCACTTGGCTATGGCGGAGCAAGTATATCAAAGCTTGATAAGAAGCTACGTGATGAATATGAAAAAACCGTCAAGGAAAAGGATGTCAAGGAAACTCCAATAGTTCAAATAGAACCAACCGTTTCTCCATTTTCAAAGAGAAGAAGCAAATCGCACGGTGGAGTTTTAATAGACGGAGAAGAAGGCTGTGCTGTCAAATTTGCAAAATGCTGTAATCCTTTACCAGGTGAAGATATCGTTGGCTTTATAACAAAAGGATATGGTATTTCAATTCATAGAATTGACTGTCCAAATGTTCATTCGGCTTATACCAACGAAGAATATGCAACAAGATTTGTCAAAGCGGAATGGGATGCCCCGAATAGCTCATCATACAAATCGACATACGAGTCTGCAATACAGATTTTAGTTACAAACCGCATGTCTATTTTGGCTGATATATCTATTGCACTTTCAGAAATGAAGATTGATATAGTTTCAATTAACACTAAAAATGTTGAGGATACTACCCTTATCAATATGACAATATCATGCCGTGATATTTCTCATTTTAACTCTATCGTTGCTCGCATTAGATCAATAAAGGATGTTATAAGAGTATCAAGGGCTATTGGTGCTAGATAATGAAGCTTATTTTAGATACAAACGTTAATAGGATATATGTGCAAAACCTATGTATGATGTTCTTCCATGGTGAGAAATTTCCTGAAAACGAGGAAAATCCAGCTGGTATAGTTGAAGTAAGGCTTAAGGAAAACAAAGAGGGGATAGAATGCGTTTGTCATTTTACTTACAAGGGAGAAACAGTAAATAAAATATCCTTTGCAAGATATGATGAATGTGAAACACCTAAAAGAACAGCTAAAATAGCTATAGGTAAGGCCGTATATTCTGCAGGCAAGGAATTAACAGGGCGAGAAATTCCTTGGGGGATTTTAACGGGAATACGTCCTTCAAAGGTCGGGGCGGAGCTTTTAATTAAATACTCATATGAGGAAGCCTTGAAAATTTTAAAAGAAAGATATTTACTTTCGGATGAAAAGGCGCATCTTACACTTGACGTTGCACAGAATGAAACAAGGATATTAGAAAAATACGACAATAATACTTGTAGCCTATATATTTCGATTCCGTTTTGTCCAACCAGATGCTCATATTGTTCCTTTATTTCCTATGCTACCAAGAAATTGTTTGATTTAATTCCAAGTTATTTAAAAAAATTAAAGCAAGAAATTAAAGAAAAAGCATCCATAATAAAACAACTTAATTTAAAACTTGTTTCTGTTTATATTGGTGGAGGAACACCTACTACACTCAATGATGAGCAGTTAAGAGAGCTTTTAAAGACTGTTGATGAAAGTATTGATACAGCATCGCTCCACGAGTATACTGTTGAATGTGGAAGACCGGATACTGTTACAAAAAGCAAGCTTGATATTTTGAAAAGCTTTGGGGTGGGGAGAATAAGTGTAAATCCACAGACACTCAATGATGAAGTTTTAAAGAAAATCGGCAGAAATCATACTGTAAATGATTTTATTTCTGCATATAAGATAGCAAAAGAGTCTGATTTAGGTAATATAAATACTGATTTGATTGCGGGGCTTGATGGCGATAGCTTTGAAAGCTTTAAGGATACAGTTGATAATATTATCAAGCTAGATCCCGACAATATAACAGTTCATTCATTTTCCGTAAAAAAATCGGCTAGAATTTTAGAAAAAGGTTCTGAAATCTATACCCAAAACGGAGATTACGCACTAAAAAGTGTAGAATATGCATATAGATCTTTAATTGAAAATGGATATATGCCTTACTATATGTATAGACAAAAGAATACTGTTTCTGACCTTGAAAACGTTGGTTATGCCAAAAAGAATGCTTTTGGTATTTACAATGTGCTTATGATGTCGGATTCCCACACTGTTTTTTCAGCGGGAGCAGGAGCAACAACAAAGCTAGTTAGAAAAAATGGGGATATAAGCGATATTTATAGAATATTTTCACCTAAATATCCATATGAATATTTAGAAGATACTAAATCGAACGAAACCGAAATTTTAAATTTTTTCAAAAAATAATAAAGGGCAGGAGGTGCGGTTAATGAGAGAAATTAATATTTCTATAAAAAATGATGATGATAAAATTGAATTAGTTCAAAAGAGTGAACAAGCGTTTCAAAAGAGATTGGACTTAGCTTCAAAGAAAATAGTAAATAGTAACGTATCAAATATTCTTTTATCAGGACCTACTTGTGCCGGTAAAACCACGACCGCACAAAAGATAATATCCGATCTTAATGATCTTCATAAGCCTGTTTCGGTTATTTCGATAGATGATTTCTTTAAAGAAAGACAAGAACAGCGACAGGTTGATTTTGGCAAAAAAATCGATTACGATTCCGTTGATGTATTAGATTTGCCATTGCTAACGGAATGTGTTAAAAATGCATATCCCGGGAACACGGTTAGAGTCCCGATATTTGATTTTGTTTTGCAAGGTCGCAATGGCTATAATGAATACTATATTGATCCAAACGGTGTTTTAATATATGAAGGAATACAAGCGGTTTATCCTGAAATAGTATCATTGTTTAATGGAAACTATAAAGGTGTATTTATTGATGTCTTAGATGATGTGTGCGTTAATGGAGTAGTATTTAAAAAGCACGAAATTCGATTGATAAGACGCCTGGTACGAGATAGAAAATTTAGAGGGGCATCTGCTGAATTTACCTTCTATCTTTGGGAAACTGTTCGCGAAAATGAAAAAAAGAGTATATATCCAAATAAAGATATTTGCGACGTGCAAATTGATTCGTTTATGGAATATGAGCTATTTTTAATGAAAAAATATATAAAAGAGGTTCTTTCAGAGGTTTCAAGAGAAAGCATATATTTTGATAAGGCTCAAAGGCTTATTAATAAATTTAATGATTTTGAAGAATTAAGCTATGATTACATTCCTAAAAATTCATTATATACTGAGTTTTTAGGTAAGAAATAAAGAGGAAGAGTTTTGGAAAAAGATAAAAAAGCAAAATCAAAAAATGCTGTAAATATGTTCTTTTCCGGAGTTTTGGTTTTAACCTTAGCCAACATACTTGTTAAATCGGTTGGTTTGATATCAAAAATCGTTTTAAATACAGTTGTTGGCTCTGTCGGTGCAGGATACTATAGCTCTGCATATGAAATTTACGCATTTTTATATATAATTGCGACATCTGGCTTGCCGGTTGCTCTCTCTATTATGGTTTCCAAGTGCAGGGCGCAGGGGCGCATAAAGGAAGCAAGAAAAATATTCAACGTTGCAATATGTCTGTTTTTGGTAATAGGTGGGCTTTTTGCCGGACTTATGATTGCTTTTTCCGGACCAATATCTAACTTCATTTCTGCACCGGAAACAGCCATATGCATTATTGCTGTGGCGCCAACTATACTATTTATTTGTTTAAGTAGCTGCTTAAGAGGTTTTTTCCAGGGCTATCAGCTGATGAAGCCAACAGGAGTTTCACAGTTTTTAGAGGCGCTGGGAAAGGTTTTTGTTGGTGTTGGATTTGCTTTTTGGGCAAGAGCGCAAGGCTACGAGGACCATGAGGTTGCAGCATTTACTATTTTAGGCGTAACGTCCGGTGTGTTCTTTGGAATGGTTTTTTTGTTCATAAAAAAGCTTTTCTTTAAGGATAAGGCTTTTTATGACGATAATGTTTTAGAAATTGAGCCCACTGCGAAAAGCACAAAATCAATTTTTAAAGAGCTTTTGACTATTGCAATACCGATAACGTTAAGCTCTTGCGTTTTGTCGCTTACAATAATTATAGACACGTTTATGATACAACCACGGCTTATAGCCTCAGGCATGAATGCAGATTATGTTCGCATTATATACGGTGACTATACTACACTTGTTATATCTATAATTAATTTGCCAACTATTTTAATTTATCCAATCGCTAACGCGCTTGTTCCTCTGATTACCGGAGCGATTGCGATAAAAGATTATAGAAAAGCTGAAATAATGCGTAGCTTTAGCTTACGTGTTATAAATATTATTTCAATTCCTTGCGCCTTGGGAATAGGCGTATTTTCAAGAAACATTCTAGATGTTATGATGTTTACCAAGGACTCTGTCGAAAGAGCAGCGCCTTGGTTATCAGTAGGTGCTGCTTCCGTTATATTTTTAGGCTTGATATCCGCTACAAATGCATTTCTTAACACTTCCGGAAAACAAAAATATCCTATAATTTCAATGCTTTGTGGTGCATGTGTGAAAATAATTGCAAATTATATATTGCTACCTAAAATCGGTATATATGGAGCTCCTGTTAGTACGGTACTGTGCTATTTGACCGCTACAACCTTAAATGTGTTTTTTACAGTAAAGCACGTTGGAAAGCTACCGGATATAAAAAGAGTATTTGGCAAGCCACTTTTGTGTAGCGTTGTTTCAATAGGCTTTTCTGTTATACTTTACTTGCTACTTGACTTAATTTTACCAATGAAAATTGCCACAATAATTTGCATTTTGGTAGCTGTTTTATTATATTTTTTCCTTATTATAAGAACGAAAACAATATCAAAAGAGGAGCTTATTTCGCTTCCATATGGTAAAAAAATGGTTAGATGCTTGGAAAAATTACATTTTTTCACAAAAAAATGTGAAAAATAGATAAAAAATCGAAAAAAAATCGACTTTTTTTGTAAAAAATTTTCATTTTGCTATTGAAATATTGCAAATTTAATGGTATAATTATATCAACAAAAGCCGAATAGAACGGCCAAGAAAAAAGAGGAGAAAAAACCCATGAACAAGACAGAACTTATTGAAGTTGTAGCACAAAAGGCAGACCTTAGCAAGAAAGCAGCTGATGCAGCAGTAAACGCTGTAATCGAAGCAATCGAAGAAGCACTTGTAGCAGGTGAAAAGGTTCAACTTATCGGCTTCGGTACTATCGAAGTAAAAACAAAGGCAGCAAGAACAGGACGCAATCCTTCAACAGGCGCTGCTATTTCAATTCCTGCTTCAAAGCAAGTTAAATTCTCTGCAGGAAAAACACTTAAAGACAAAGTTAACGCGTAATTTATTAAAACCTGCACTGAAAAGTGCAGGTTTTCAATTTTAGAGGTAAAAATGAGAATTGATAAATTTTTAAAGGTGTCTAGAATTATAAAAAGGCGCACTGTTGCAAATGAAGCTTGTGACGCTTCGCATGTTAGAGTCAATGGAAAGGATGTAAAAGCGTCGTATGATGTCAAGGTTGGTGATATTATAGAAATTACTTTTGGTGAAAAAACATTGAAGGTAAGAGTTACTGATGTGCGTGACGTAATAAGGAAAAATGAAGCTCAAAGTTTATATGAGGTAATGTCCGAGTAATATTTTCGGACATTTTTTCATATCATTGATATGTAACTTAATTGGAGGCATATTTATGATTGATTCGACTGATGAATTAAAGCAAGATGTAATTATAAAGTCAAGAAAGCAAATTGTGATGTCAGGAGTAATGGATGTTAACAGCTTTGATGAACACGAGGTGATAGTGCAAACCAACTCGGCGTGTGCATCAATTGAAGGCGAGAATTTAAAAATAGATAGATTTAATTCGCAGAATGGAGAATTAATAGTAAACGGGACAATAAATGGTATATTTTATTATAATAAGGAGCCGGGAAAAAAGAAAAAGGGGATAGGAACTTTATTTAAATAATGGAAATATTGATAGAAAAACAATTACTAACTATATTTAATGCTTTTTTTCTCGGCATTTTTTCAGGCGTCATATACCAATTTTTCAAGGCTTTAGAGTTTCCATTGATAAAAAGCTATAGCAGTAATTTTGTATTAAAAAATAAGGATAAAACATTTAAAAATTTTAAAAATCCTTTAACTAAGAAAGATAAAAAGAGAATTCAAAATAAAATTTTTCAAGTGATGCTTGATGTATTATATTTTATTGCTTTAACCCCGATATTTGCCATATTCTTTTATGAGATGAATAATGGCATTATTAGGTGGTACGTTTTTGTATTTTCTTTTATCGGCTTTTTGATTTTTGAAAAAACTATTGGAAAAATAATAAAAAAAACTCTGGAATACATTGGATTTTACATTGAAATTTTATTTTCTTTCATTATAAATAAATTTGAAAAGTTATTAAAACATATGTTTAAAAGAAAGCCAAGAGTCAAAAGGGTAAAAAAGGAAAACAAAAAGCAAGTTCTTGTTTCATTTGGTAAATAAAAACGAACTATCAAAAAGATAGTTCGTTTTCTTTTAATTAGTTTACCTTGCATCCGTCACCTGTGCATCCTAAAACAAAGGACTCACAGTCAACGCACTGAGAAACGGTTGGATTAGCTTCATGTGTGCCGATTTTAACAGAATCGAGAACACAGTAATTTTCTTTTTTTGCGTGGTTTGCACATGATACTACGGTACATTTAATGCAGTGATTTGGTTGCTTGTTCATATTATACTCCTAATTAAAATATTGAAATCAAAAGATTTCAAATATAGGATTGACAATTAAACAAAAATAATTCAAAATAAAAAAATTTTATTATTGACTTATTAATTTAAGTATGCTATAATATCGAATGTTTAAGAGATGTCTTAAATATGGCTGGGTATAGCGCAGTTGGTAGCGCGCTACCTTGGGGTGGTAGAGGCCGTGGGTTCAAATCCCGCTACTCAGACCAAATAAAAAAAGGAAGGTTTGACCTTCCTTTTTTTATTTGCACTTGAATAATGGAAATGACCCACGGCACAATCCAACCAAGCTCATCTTTGATGATTACTTGGGGTGGTAGGGTAGCGAAGCTTAAAAAGATTGAGTATCTTTTTAAGCGAGTGAAACCGAACAAAGCAAGGAGAGTGCCGAGCTTGTCGCTTGGACAAGTGAAGGTAATCGACTATGCGACTTTGGAGGGCCGCGTGTGGTACGACTTAAGCATCCGCCGACTGACCGAGGACCGCAGTCCGAGAACCAATCCCGCTATAGAGACCAAATAAAAAAGGAAGGTTTGACCTTCCTTTTTTTATTTGCACTTGAATAATGGAAATGCCCCACGGCACAACCCAACCAAGCTCATCTTTGATGATTACTTGGGGTGGTAGGGTAGCGAAGCTTAAAAAGATTGAGTATCTTTTTAAGCGAGTGAAACCGAACAAAGCAAGGAGAGTGCCGAGCTTGTCGCTTGGACAAGTGAAGGTAATCGACTATGCGACTTTGGAGGGCCGCGTGTGGAAAAACCGCAGTCCGAGAACCAATTATGCTTTTGAGATAAGACGAAAACACTCAATATAAAGATATTGACAAACTATAATAATTATGATAAAATGATTGTGCACAATTAAATTTTACAAAATGAAAGGAGACGTTTATGTCTATATATGATTTTAACGCAAAGGACATCAATGGTAAAGACATTTCACTTTCAAAATACAAGGGTAAGGTTTTACTTATAGTTAATACCGCGACTGGTTGTGGGTTTACACCGCAGTATAATGCTTTAGAAGCCTTGTATAAAAAATATGAGGAAAAAGGCTTTGAAATCCTTGATTTTCCTTGTAATCAATTTGGAAAACAAGCTCCAGGAGAAGATCATGAGATAAAAGACTTTTGTGAAATAAATTTTGGTGTTTCTTTTGACCAATTTTCTAAAATCGAAGTTAACGGCAAAAATGAACATCCTTTATACACGTATTTAAAATCTCGAAAAGGTGGAATTTTGGGAAATAAAATTAAGTGGAATTTTACAAAGTTTCTTATAAATAAGAATGGAGAAGTAGTTGCTCGGTTTGCACCGAATGTAAAACCCGAAAATATTGAAAATGATATTATAAAGTTATTATAATGGAGGTGAATATGAAAAAATCGAGTTTTGATATGTTAAAGCTTGAAAATCAACTATGTTTTCCTTTATATGCAGCAGCTAAAGAAGTAATATCTAAATACAGACCTTTTTTAGCGGACTTAGATTTAACATATACGCAGTATATTGTTATGATGGTTTTGTGGGAAGAAAAAAGTATAAATGTAAAAAAAATAGGAGATATGCTGTATTTGGATTCAGGCACCTTATCTCCACTAATTAAAAGCTTAGAAAAAAAGGGATATGTGTATAAGCTAAGAGCAGAATACGATGAAAGAGTGGTTGAAATTATTTTAACTCCTAAAGGGGAAGAAATTAAAAATCAAGCAAAAGATATACCAATGAAAATTGGTTCATGTATAAACCTAGAACCCGAGGAAGCTAAAATCTTATATAAGCTTTTATATAAAATGTTAAAATAAAAACCGAGAGGCAACTCTCGGTTTTTATTTATTTAGTTTCATACTTCGGCTTTGCGCCATTTTTTACGCACTTTTCATTAATAACAACCTTTTTAATATCCTTGTTAGAGGGAATTTCAAACATAATTTCGGTCATTATTTCTTCCATAATAGAACGTAAGCCTCTTGCGCCTGTTGAACGCTCAATCGCCTTATTTGCAACCGCTTTTAAAGCACCTTCGGTAAAGTGTAGCTCAACACCATCTATTTCAAAGAGCTTTTTATATTGCTTTTCAATAGAATTTTTAGGCTCTGACAAGATTTTTACAAGCGCAGTTTCATCAAGATTGTCAAGCCCCACAATAACAGGTAAACGTCCAACCAATTCAGGAATTAATCCATATTTTACAATGTCGTGTGCTGAAACATCCTCGTAAACCTTTGTTTTATCAACGTTAACCTTGCTTTTTACTTCGCCACCAAAGCCCATAAGTGATTTACCGCGTCTACTTTCGATAATCTTTGATAAGCCATCAAATGCACCGCCACAAATAAATAGAATATCCTTGGTATTGATTGGAATAAATTCCTGATTTGGATGCTTTCTGCCGCCTTGTGGTGGAACATTTGCAACTGTTCCCTCAAGAATTTTTAAAAGTGCTTGCTGTACGCCCTCACCGGAAACGTCACGAGTGATTGATCGGTTTTCACTCTTTCTTGAAATTTTATCAATTTCATCAATATAGATAATACCTTTTTCAGCTTTAGATACATCAAAGTCGGCAGCTTGAATTAAACGAAGAAGTATGTTTTCAACATCCTCGCCGACATATCCCGCCTCGGTTAGCGTTGTTGCATCTGCAATAGCAAAAGGAACTTTTAGTGCCTTTGCCAAGGTTTGAGCAAGGTATGTCTTACCGGAGCCGGTAGGACCGATTAATAAAATGTTACTTTTTTGAATTTCAACATCATTTTCTTTGTTTTCACGCTTTTCATTGTAAATCAAACGCTTGTAATGGTTATAAACAGCAACTGATAGAGCGATTTTGGCTTTATCTTGACCGATAACATAATCATCAAGCATTTTTTTAATTTCCTTTGGCGTTGGTAGTGTGTCAACGGAAAGCGTTTCTTCATTATTTTCATTTTCTTCCTTTGCTTGGAGATCATATTCGTCAATGATTTGACCGCAAAGCTCAATGCACATTGGACAAATATAAGCAGAGAGGTCTGGAGATGGAATTAAAAACTCTACCTCGCCCTCGCCTCTTTTGCAAAAGGAACATGTTTTCTTTTCGCTCATTTTTATGCTCTCTTGTCAATTACTTTATCAATTAAACCGTATTTCATAGCATCATCGGCACTCATAAAATTATCACGCTCGGTATCAAGCTCAATAGTTTTTAGATCTTTGCCTGTGTTTGATGCTAAGATTTTGTTTAATTTTTCACGAGTCTTTAAAATATGCTCTGCGTGGATTTTAATATCGCTTGCTTGGCCTTGCGCGCCACCTAGAGGTTGGTGAATCATGATTTCACTGTTTGGAAGAGCAAATCTTTTGCCCTTTGCACCGCTCGAAAGCAAGAACGCACCCATACTTGCCGCCATACCAATACATGTTGTGGAAACGTCACATTTAATGAAGTTCATAGTATCGTAAATAGCAAGACCGGCGCTTACGCTACCACCTGGGCTGTTGATGTATAAATTTATATCCTTGTCAGGGTCTTGCGCTTCAAGGAAGAGAAGCTGTGCAACCACCAAGGAAGCAGTTGTATCGTTAACCTCATCGCAAAGAAAAACGATGCGGTCCTCTAAGAGTCTTGAATAAATGTCATATGAGCGTTCACCTCTGTTTGTTTGCTCAACGACCATTGGAACTAATGCCATAAAAAATCCTCCTAAATTGTAGATTTATGTCAAATAGGGTATATATTCAAATTACCGCTGTAAGTTTATACAGCGGTAAAGAGAAGTGTCTAATTATGCGTTTTCTTCGGTAGCTTCTTCAGTTGCTTTCTTTGCGGTCTTTTTTCTAGCCTTAGTTACCTTTGCATTTTCTTTTACAAAGTCAACAGCCTTCTTTACGCAAAGGTCAGCCTTGATTGCATCAGAATCAACGAACTTTTTAACCTCGTCAACAGGCATATTGTATGCTTTTGCAAGGTTTTCATATTCAGCATCAGCTTCTTCGTCAGAAGCAACGATGTTTTCAAGCTCAACAATCTTTTCAAGAGCAAGACGTGTTTTAACTTGTCTTTCAGCCATTGGCTTGAATTGCTCACGGAGAGTTTCAAGTGTTTGACCCGTGTATTTGCAGTAGGTGTTTAGGTCAAGTCCTTGCATACGGAGTCTTGAATCATAGTCACGAACAAAGTTTTCAGCCTCTGTTTCAAACATTACCTCGGGAATTTCTGCCTCAAGGTTTTCAATAAGAGCATTGATAATTTGCTCTTCAACAGCGTTTTCAGCTTCCTTTTCGCTCTTCTTTTCAAGTTTTGCCTTAACGTCAGCCTTATATTCATCGAATGTATCAAATTCGCTTACGTCCTTTGCAAACTCGTCATCAAGTGCTGGGAGCTCATTCTTCTTTATTTCGTGGAGAACAATCTTGAAGATTGCATCCTTGCCTGCAAGATCAGCAGAATGATATTCCTCTGGGAACTTAACAGTGATATCAAAGCTTTCACCGATATTGTGACCGATAATTTGCTCTTCAAATCCAGGAATAAAGCTACCTGAACCGATTGCAAGGCTATATTTTTCTGCCTTTCCGCCATCAAAAGCAACACCATCGCAGAAGCCTTCGTAGTCGATAACTGCAAGGTCACCATTTTCAACAGCACGGTCGGTAACCTCAACCATTCTGCCGTTACGAGCGCGAACTGCTTCAATTTCGCTGTTAACGTCCTCGTCTGTAACCTCTTTAGCTTCCTTTCTAGCCTTAAGACCTACGTACTCCTTAAGAGTAACTTCAGGTGCTACTGTAAATTTAGCCTTGAGAACAACGCCGTTGTCGTCTATTGTAACAACGTCGAATTCAGGACGGCTAACAACCTTTAAGCCAGCCTCTTTAATTGCTGCCTCATATGCATCAGGAATAATTTCGTTGATTGCATCCTCATAGAATACACCCTTACCATACATTTTTTCAATGATAGAGCGAGGTGCTTTACCTTTTCTGAAACCAGGGATATTGATTTTCTTTACTTCCTTACGATATACCTTTTCAACTGCTGCGTCAAAAACTTCCTTTGATGCATCGAATTCGATTTCGTAAACATTGGTTTCAACCTTATTTGTGCTTTTTAAAGCCATTTTAGTTTTCCTCCATAGATATGGTATTTTTTACTTAAACTATTATATATAATAAATAATCAAATGTCAATAACATTTTGAAAATAAATTAACAAATTTAATAATCATAGTCGCTTGGCATTATTATCATCGGTACAAAATTAGAGTAGTCAGATGAAATAATCGAAAAATCAATTCCTTGATATGTTATTGTTCTTGGGACGTTATATACGCCGTGGATGTGTCCAAAATAACAATTCTTAATATCATATTCCAAAAGAACTTCTATAATTTCATTACAAACAAAAGACTTAAAAACAGGTGGAAAATGAAAGAAAACTAAAATTTTTTCATTGTTCTCACGTAGCTTAATAGCTTCTTCAAGGCTGGTTTTTAATCTTTGTGCTTCCCTTAAAACTATTTTTTGATATTCTGCATCATTAGGCTCGTTTTGAAGCTTCTCATCAACATACCAACCACGAGTGCCGCATACAATATAGTCCTCCACTTTATATGCGTTGTTGAACAAAAAATCAATGGTGTCAAATCCGTTTTCCTTTAAAAACGCTTTGTTTTTAGCCATTGTTCCCCACCAATAGTCATGATTACCCTTGCCAAGAAGCTTTTTTCCCGGTAAAGAATTAATAAAATCAAAATCATACTTTGCTTCGCTATAATCTATCCCCCAAGAAATATCACCGGGGACAATAACTGTGTCATCTTCATTTACAATAGCGCACCAATTCTTTTTAATCTTTTCCATATGGTCGGTCCAACGCGCACCGAAAACATCCATAGGCTTGTTTGTGGTGGTAGACAGGTGCAAATCCGCCATTACGTAAAGTGACATATTATCCTCCCTTCTTATTTCAAGGCTTTTTTCATAAAGCTATATGCATTTTCAAAAAATATTTTTTTGGCAATTTTTTCGCCAAATGCTTGTTTAAATTCATAATATAGTATTTTTAAATCGCTTATAGAACTAATTTCTGATGGCAGAGTAGCAACTCCGTCAAAATCGCAACCAAGGCAAACGGTGTTTTCCCCGCCTAAATTTAAAAAATAGTCAATATGACGAAGAATATCCGAAATGCTTGCACGACCTAAATTTGATAAGTGCTCACTAGCAAGAGAAACACCAAGAAGTGAGCTGTTGGCAACTAACCATTTAAAATGCTCCTTTATTATGTTTCTTTTGTGATTGCATATATCGTAAGCATTAGAATGTGAAGCAACTATCGGTTTTTTATATTGCTCGGCTAAAATAAAAGCATCATTAATAGTATTGATAGACGAATGGGAAACATCGGGAATAATACCATAGTTAAAGCATTTTTTAATTACTTCCTTGCCAAACTCGGTTAAATGTGAGCTGGTGTCCCAACCACCGCCTATTATGCTATTTCCGCGCCAATTAAGCGTTAAGATGCGTACGCCGTCGTTATACATATTATCAAGTCGAGATATATTTCCGTTTAAAATTCGTGCATCCTCAACGGCTAAAATAAAGTTGTTACTTGAAAAATTCTTTTCGCTTTTTGAAAAGGACAAGTGATTTTTTGAGTATTTTACAACTTCGTTGTAAATTTCGTATGCTTCCTCATTTGAAAGAGAAGAGTTGCTCCAAATCGCGCAAACTTGAAAATAAGGCGAAAAAGCAGACGCTTTATTTAACGAAATATGTAAGTTGTTGTTTACTATGCTTGCTTTATGATTATAAAGCTCTAAAAGTGTATCACAGTGCAGGTCAAATAATGGGATAAAATCATTTTGTAACTGCGTTTTCAATATAATTAAAATCACATACCTTTAATTTTTTAGCTTCTGCCAAAACGTAAACCTCACATACGTCAATTCTTGGGGTTTTCTCCTTGAATTTTTGAGGCAGAGTCTTAACAAAAGCATATGCAAATTTAATTAGATTCGTTCTTTTATCGTAGTTTACAGCATCAGCCGGACGAGTAAGATTGTTTTTATCTGTGCGTCTGGTTTTAACCTCAATAAAAATAATATAATCCTTGTTGTATGCAATAATATCGGCTTCTAAATGACCCAAAGTTTTATTTCTTGACAGAATTTTGTATTTTTTCTTCTTTTTTACGTATTTTTCGCACCATTTTTCACCGAAATTTCCAACTGTTTTTTTATCAAATTCAATCATTTTTTAAAAGCTTAACTAAAAAGCTTGGGCGATGTATTGGGGTTATGCCAAATTGCTTTATTGCATCTGTATGTAGCTTTGTGCCATATCCCTTGTGCTTTGCAAAGCCATATTCGGGATATTCTTTGTCATATTCATAGCACAAGCGATCACGCGTTACCTTGGCAAGAATAGATGCAGCCGCTATTGATTGAGAAATTGCATCACCATGAACAACTGTTTTTGTTGGAACGTCAAAGCCACGCGACATATTGCCGTCAATTAAAGCAAGGTCAGGCTTCATTTCAAGCCCATCGATAGCACGTTTCATAGCGAGCATAGCGGCATTTAGTATATTAATTTCTTCAATTTCCTCAACGGAAGCAGAAGCAATAGAGTAGTCTAGAGCTTTTTCAAGAATAACATCAAATATTTTTTCTCTTTTTTTCTCTGTTAGCTTTTTTGAGTCGTCAAGACCATCTATAATAAGTCCGTCAGGCAAAATACAAGCGGCAGCAACAACAGGACCGGCTAAAGGTCCGCGTCCTGCCTCGTCAACGCCACAAATTATTTTAATTGCTTCCGTTTTATGCGAAGCATCGAAAGAATAGTCAAGCATAATATCTCCGAAAATTAATTATTTGGAATTTCAAGTGAAATTGCGCCAATTTTAGCGCTTCTAAATTCTTCAAGAAGGGTGGCAGCTGTGCGTTCTGTGTTTATTTCACCGCCTGAAATTAAAAATCCGCGCTTTCTGCCGACAAGCTCAAAAACCTCATAGTCGGTTTCACAAGCGGAAAGCTCGTCCTCTTTTATTTTATATCGTGTCATAAAAAGCTCGGGAGCGAGTGCCTTTAGACGAGCGCAAAGAACAACCGCAATATATTCAGTATCTAAAATCGCATCCTTTATTGCGCCTGTGATAGCAAGATTTTCGCCTACTGCTTTTTCTTCAAATTTTGGCCAAAGAACTCCGGGCATATCCATTAGATCAAAGCCAATATTCGTGGGAATCCATTGCTTGTTCAAGGTAACGCCCGGGCGGTTTTCAACCTTTGCCTTTTTTGAACCGCAAATTTTATTTATAAGTGATGATTTTCCAACGTTAGGAATACCAACAAACATAGCGCGTAGCTTTTTGTTCATACCCTTGTTTTCATAGCGTTCAATTTTATCAGCTAATATCTTTTTTACAGCACCCGAAATAAGAGATAATCCTTCGCCTGTTATACAGTCGACGCTAATTGCGTATTTTCCTTCGTTTTTGTAATGCTCAATCCATTTTTGCGTGATTTTTTTGTCAGCAAGCGAAGCCTTGTTTAGGATAGTTAGAGAAGGCTTGTCACCAATAAGCTTGGCAATTTCAGGATTTTTTGAGCTATATGGAATTCTAGCATCTAAAATCTCAATAATAATATCAACTTCTTTTAAGTTTTCCGAAATCAAACGACGCGTTTTAGCCATATGACCGGGAAACCATTGTATAACCTCTGATTGCATAATTAATCTTTATAAAGACCGCCTATTTTGTTAAATGGCAATAGTCTAAATATCGCCTTTCCTTGAATGTATTTTTCCGGTACACAGCCAATGTCGGTGATACGGCTGTCTGCGGAGTGGTATCTGTTGTCACCCATTAAAAAGACCTGTCCCGCGGGTACCTCAACAGTTAACTTTTTTGTTGAATAGTTATAATTTTTGTTGCAGTTTTCCAACGGGGTGCCGATATAATCGTAGCCAAGATAATAAAGCTCATAGTCCTCAAAGCACGTTATTTTTACACCGTTTCCTGTTGAGTATATGGTGTCAAACTTATACGTTTCATATTCTGTTTCATAGGTTTTACCATTTACTCTTACCTTGGGAGCGTAGGGAAGGCTGAAATCAATTTCCACCTTGTCTCCACCCGTTGCAATAACTCTTTTTACAATAGGCTTGTCGTAGTATGTGCCTTCAAAATCACCTCTGACAACAACTATATCGCCTTGCTTTGGTTCATAAGAAAGAAAAGGGTCGGCAACAATAAGATATTCGCCGTGGTGTAGGGTGTCTTCCATTGATTCGCCATCAACAGTAGTTAATCTACCTAAAAAGAGAGAAATTAAAACAACTGCAATAAGGGCAAAAACAACAGGCTCTACCATATCAAATAGAAATTTTAAATTTTTATCAGCTTTTGGTTTTGGGGTTGTGTATATTTCGTCCATAAAAATACCTTTCAAATTATCTTAACAATTATTTTATCACAAAAGATTTCAAATAACAATACTTTTAAATAATTATTTAATAATATTAGAGAAGAAAAAAGGAAAAAAATTTCTAAAAGGTATTGATTTTTAAAAAATCATATGATATAATGTCAAGCGTATGTGTATGCATACATAAAAAAAGGGTGGTCCTCTGCCATAGCTCTGCATGAACATCCTAAGTAATGGAGGCTTATAATGAATAAAATCGAAGCTTTTGTAAACGAGCAATTAAAGACTGAAGTACCACAGTTCAACATTGGTGATACTGTAAAGGTACACAACCTTATCAAGGAAGGCACAAGAGAGAGAATCCAAATTTTCGAGGGTACTGTTATTGCAAAGCACAATGGTGGCATTTCTGAAACATTTACTGTAAGACGTGTTGCTTATGGTTGTGGCGTTGAAAAGACATTCCCACTTCATTCTCCTAACGTTGCTAAGGTAGAAGTAGTTAGACTTGGTAAAGTTAGACGTGCAAAGCTTTACTACCTACGCGACAGAGTTGGTAAGGCATCAAAGGTTAAAGAACTTAACTAATTATGAAATAAAAATCTCCGCTAAATGTAGCGGAGATTTTTATTTATTTGCCTTCATCTCGTATAGGATAACACCTATATTGTCCGAGTAAATGAAGTTTATTTATTTTATATGCTTTCTTTTGTTTTTCTTTTCTCGTTTAATTCCTAAAAAAGCGCCCAAAATGCAAACAAATGGTACAACTGCCTTTAAAAGAAATTCAACACTAAATATTTTTGTGTTACAAAAAATTGCCCCAATGACAAGAACAAAGAGAATAATAATGCCAAGCATAGCTCCGCCGAGAAGATATTTTTGCCCATTTTTCTTTGACAAAAGAAATGCTGAAATAAAAGAGGCAAGATATAAAGACGAAAGAGAAGATATGTCCAGCATTTTGCTTGGGTTCAGCGTTTGATAAAAAATCAACGAAAAGACGGCTGAAAACACAACGCAAAGCACCGCAAAAACTGCGAAAAACAAAAGACAGCTTTTTATTAGTGAAATAAAGGTCATTTCACCATTTTCTTTGTTAAAATTAAACTTTTTTCTTGAATATCCCATAAAAAACCTCGTAACATACTCTTTAGTAAAGTATATTTACGAGGCTTTAATTATATTCTTAGTTATTTTCTTCTTTTACTTCTTCTACCGGAGCTTCAGTTGGTTCAACTACAATGTCTTCAGCTACGTCAGACTTTTTCTTTTTCTTCTTTTTAGTTGCTTGAACAGCTTCTACCTTGACTTCCTTGGGTTCAACTTCTTTAGCTGGGGCAGTACCATATTTATCGGAAGCATGAACATCAACAGAACGAATAGCTGAGCGAAGAACTCTTATCTTTGTTCTGTCCTTACCCGTTTCGATTGTAACTGTTTCGTCCTTAATTCTAACAATTTCGCCGATAATACCGCCAATAGTTGTGATTTCGTCACCAATTTGTAGATTGTTACGCATATCGTTTGCTTGCTTTTCTTGCTTCTTTTGCGATCTAAACATGAAAAAGAAAACAACAACAACAAGGCCGATCATTAGTATAGTTGGAATTATACTGCCACCTGCTGCAAATAAAATATTTCCGTACATTTTTATTCCTCCTTTGGAAATTTTCAATTCATTATAACCTATTTTTTCCATTTATTCAATAGTTTAATCAAAAATTTTAAAATAAAAAATTATTGCAAAAAAATCATTGCTATGTTAAACTGAAAATATGAAATATGTAATTGATAAATTAAATGACGGCATAGAAATTAAAGATTTTTTAAGAAAAAATAAATTTTCCGCTAATCTTATTAAAAGGTTAAAGAAAATCCCAGATGGAATTCTTGTAAATTCAAAGCACGAAAACGTAAGATATATTTTAAAGGAAAACGACATATTGGAATTAAATACTCAAGATTTTCAAAATGATGAAAATGAGTATTTAGAGCCGATAAATATTGAGCTTGAAATTATTTATGAGGATGAAAACATAACAGTGGTTAATAAGCCGAGCAATATGCCAACTCACGAATCATTAAATAATCGCGGTAATACTTTGGCTAACGCCTTAAAATATCGTTATAGGGACAGGCCGTATGTATTTAGAGCCACAAATCGCCTTGATAAGGATACAAGCGGTGTAGTTATAACTGCAAATAATAAGTTTTATGCTTCTTTGCTTTCATCAAAGATTAAAAATGGAAGAATAAAAAAAGAATATATCGCTATTGTAAGTGGAAAACTAACGGGCGAGGGAGAAATAAATCTACCAATAGCGAGAATTGAAAAAAGCATAATCAAGCGTACTGTACGAGAGGACGGAGAAGCGGCTATAACAAAATATAAAGTATTAGCATCTTGTGAAGAAGCAAGTGTGGTTTTGCTAACTCCAGTAACAGGCCGTACTCATCAATTAAGAGTGCACTTATCTCATATTGGTCATCCAATTTTGGGAGATGCTATGTATGGCGAAAAAAGCCAATACATTAATAGACAAGCTCTCCATTGCTTGAATATGAATATTGAGGACGTTGGGAATTTTTATGCTCCTTTACCTAACGATATGGAAGAAATTATAAGGAGATATTTTGAAAGCGAAAAAATTATATCAAAAAATAAATAATTATATTCCCATTTGGAGTATTGTTATTTATTTTTTTGCTTTTGTAAGCATTTTAGTTTACTTATTTTGCACAAAAAGCACAGAATTTGCAGACAATATTAATAATTTTACCTCACCGTTTAGAGCATTTCTTTCGGTTTTAACTTCGTTATTTCCGTTTTCGATATTTGAATTATTTGTTTTCTTTTTTTTAATTATACTTCTCATTTTGATTTTTAAATATGCAAGCCGAGGAAATAAGCAAACGCACCGATTTGTTCATTCTATTTTAATGATATTTCTTTGTTATTTCATTTCTTTTGTTTGGACGGTTGGATGCGGGTATTATACAACTCCGATAGAAAGAAAAATGAATTTAAATATTGAAAATATAACAAAGACAAACGTATACGATGCTTTAGTTGATATTACAAATGAAATTAATATGCTGACGCCTAGTATTAGCTATGACGAGAAGGGAGCGTCCATTATGCCTTATACAATTAAGGATATGAGCTTGAAAATTTGTGATGCATATAGGGCAAAAAACGCGGAAAGTAAATTGAGCTACAATACAAGAGTAAAACCCTTGCTTTTCAGCAAATTACTATCGCTTATTCGCGTGTCGGGAATATATATCCCCTTAACAGGTGAAGCAAATATAAATATGGATTACTCCGACTTTATGATTGCATCGACCGCTTCTCACGAAATGGCGCATCAAAGAGGCATTTCAAGGGAAAACGAGGCATGCTTTGTGGGATTTTACGTGCTTTCCTCATCAAATGACGATTATTTAAAATACAGCGCATATCTTGATGCTTATGGAAGATTACTTCCTGTGCTAAAAAAAGAAGATAAAAATTTATACAACAGAATAGTAAGCTTAATAAATAAAAAAGCAATAAAGGACTATAATTTACAGGTGAATCGCACTATAAATAATTCTAGCGAAACCGTAGCCGGCTCTTCTGACAAAATTAATGACTCTTATTTGCAGGTGAATGGTATAAGTGAGGGAATAAAAAGCTACGAAAAAGCAAACTTGCTTATCGTTTCATATCTAAATACACATTAGGTCACATTTGATATTTTCTCGAATAAAATACTAATAATTACTGTATTTGTTCGAGGTTAAAATGGATCATTTAATTATTGATGGCGGTTGTGCATTAAATGGAGAAATAAATATAGGTGGTATGAAAAATTCGGCTCTGCCAATAATCTTTGCTACGCTTTTGATAGAAGAGGAATGTATAATTTATAACGTTCCAATAGTAAGTGACGTAATTAATTCCGTAGAAATACTCAAAAAAATGGGCGCAAGCGCAGAATTCGTTGACAAAAACACTCTTAAAATTAATACAAAAAGCGTGGGAAATGAAATAAGGGGTTATGATTTAATTTCCAAAATGAGGGCATCATCTTATTTAATGGGAGCAATGCTTGCAAGATTCGGTGAGGCTCGCTTGCCGATGCCGGGAGGATGCAATTTTGGCGTAAGACCGATAGAACAGCATTTAAAGGGTTTTTCTCTTTTGGGTGCAGATACTAATGAAGAAAACGATTTTATCGAAATAAAAGCTTCTAAAAAGCTTAAAAGCGCAAAAATAGTACTTGACAAAATTTCAGTAGGTGCTACAATAAATATAGTGCTTGCATCGATATTTACAGAAGGCGTTACAGTTATAGAAAACGTGGCTATTGAGCCTCACGTTGATGATTTGATTTGTTTTTTAAATATCGCAGGTGCTAAAATTATTCGCGTTGGAAGAAAAATATATTCCGAGGGAGTTAATAAGCTACACTCGGTACAGTATAAGATTTTTCCTGATATGATTGAATCGCTCACTTACATGACGTTTGTTGGTGCTTGTACAGGGGATATAAATTTAACAGGCATCAATTTTGAGCATATTAGATACGTAACAAGCTTGTTTTCTAAAATGGGATTTCAAATTGATTCGTTTTATGACGAAGTGCGTGTCAAGGTAAAGAAAAAACCACTAGGAATATCAGTGGAAACCGAGCCATATCCGTATTTCCCAACCGATTTACATCCACAGTTTGCTTCACTCTTGTGTTTTACCACAAATGGTGGTATAATAAAAGAGAACATATTTCCCACAAGGTTTGCTTATGTTAACGAGCTAATAAAAATGGGGGCAAATATAAAGAATATAAATAACTCTGTATATATTTATCCATCGGCTTTGCAAGGTGCTTGTCTTGATGCAACGGATTTACGTGCAGGTGCTGGACTTGTTTGTGCAGCGCTTGGTACAGAGGGAAAGAGCAGAATAAATAACGTCAATTATATCGTTAGAGGTTACGAAAACCTAGTTGGTAAAGTGAGCTCTATCGGTGGAAAAATAAAATTAATAAAAGGAGATAACTAATTATGGTAGTTACAAAAGCAACAATTATTGGAGATGTACTTGATTTCAATCCAGAAACAGCTCAATTTTTCTTTGAAATAGGAATGCATTGTCTTGGTTGCCCACATTCAAGAGGCGAATCAATAGAGGACGCTTGCAGAGTTCACGGAACAGACGCAGACGCATTAGTTGAAAAGCTTAATAATTTTCTTTCAAAGTAATGAGCGATTTTAAAATAAGTAAAAGACTCTGCACCGCCGCATCATTTGTGCGAGACGGTGCAGTTGTTGCAGATATAGGAACTGACCATGCATACTTGCCAATTTACTTGGTCTTAAATGGTAAAGCTTCTAAGGCGTATGCATCCGACATCAATGTTGGTCCTATACAAAAAGCAAGGGAAAACATTCAAAAATACGGACTGGAGAATTGTATAGAAACGGCTGTTGCTTCAGGTCTTGACGGAATTGAAAAATTTGCTCCAAGCGACATAGTTATTTGTGGAATGGGCGGAGAACTGATAGTCAAAATTCTTGAAAATTCACCTTACATAAGAAACGAGAATGTTAGATTGATTTTACAACCTATGACTCATGTTGAAGAAGTAAGAGAATACCTTTTAAATGGATTTTCTACAATTGACGAAAATGTTGTTTTTGAAGATGAAAAAATCTATCAAATCCTTTGTTTACAGTATGATGGCGATTTTCACCGAAATACTAGACTAGAACTTGAGTTGGGCAAAATCAATATACAAAATAAAAGTGAAGAATTTAAAATATTACTAAATTCGACAATTGCCAAAAAGAAAAAAAGACGCGATGGACTCCTAAAAGGCGGATATAACACAAGTGAAATTGATTTAGAAATAGAGGAGCTAAAAAAATTACTATGACAATAAAATCCTTATACGATGAGTTATCAAAATTATACCCTAAAAATTTAAGAGCCGAGTGGGATAATGATGGCATAATGTGTTGTGATAATCTTGACAAATCCGTGAGTAAAATATTAGTTGCATTAGACGTAACAATGGATACAGTTGATTACGCCATCGACAACGAATTTGATTTGATTATTTCACATCATCCTCTGGTGTTTAGCTCTCAAAAATCATTAACACCGGATAAATTCACACAAAGAAAATTAATAAAGCTGATAAAAAATAACATTTCTGTATTTTCATTTCACACAAGATTAGATGCTGCCGATGGTGGGGTGAATGATGTTCTTTGTAATTTGTTAGGTTTGATTAATGTAGAAAGGGATAGTATAGATCCTGTTGGAAGAATTGGTTGTCTTAATGAAAGAATAGCTCTTTCTACATTTGCCGAAAATGTTAAAAAAACATTGAATACGCCATTTGTTTTATATAATGGTGACAGAGATGCCTATAAGGTTTACGTTGTAGGTGGAGATGGCAAGGACTTAATAAATAGAGCAATTTTATTAGAAGCAGATACACTACTTACAGGTAGGGCTAGCTATAATACAATTATTGATGCAAAGGATATGGGACTAAACATTATTGAGGCAGGACATTTCTTTACTGAAAACCCTGTTTGCCAAAAGATTAAAAACGATATTTTAAATATTTATCCAACTGCAATGGTTGAGTTTTATAATTCATATCAATTAAAAAATATTTAAATTTTAAAAAAATCGTACACTTTTTCTGAAAAATATGGTAAAATATACTTAGTACAAGTTGTATAATACACTGTTTTTCGGAGGGAAGTATGTTAAATATTGGCGATTTAATCGTTTATGGTTCCGAAGGCGTTTGCCTTGTTGCAGATTTGCAAAGGCTTTCTTTTTCGGGTATTGATGAAGAAAAAGAGTATTATATTTTAGTACCTCAAGCTCATGCGTCAAGTAAATTATATTTGCCCAAGGAAAACGATATTCTTATGGCTCGTGTAAAAAAATTACTGACATATGCAGAAATTAAGGAATTAATCAATTCATCTGGCGAAGATATTCAATGGATAGAGGATAGCAAGGCAAGAAATAAGTATTATAAAGAGTTGATTGCTACCTATGACCGAGTAAATATTTTTGGAGTGGCGAAGCAATTATATTTATTAAAAAATGGTAAATTATCACATAATGTTAACTTTACGTCGTGGATGGATGATTTGCTTAAAAAAACATCTCAAATACTATATTCAGAGTTTTCCTATGTAGTTGATATGACTCCGGAAGAGCTTCTTCCTTTTATATCCGGCGAGATTGATTGTAAGGAAAAAATAAAAGGCTAGTTAAAAACTAGCCTTTTTTATTGCATATAAATTTAAATCCCAAGCGGGAATGTATGGGAGTCTACGTAAATATAGTGAATAATTTGAATTTAAGCTTTTGATCAGTAGCGGTAATTTAAAAACATCTTCGCTTTTGTGATACATAGAAACCAGAAGGTCGGGTTGGGATGACTCTATTAGTTTTTTACTTCCCAAAAGTGCGTGGTATTCAAGACCCTCAACGTCATATTTAATAAAATCAACTTTTGATAAAACAGAATCAGGGGCTTTAGCCTCGATTTCAATGGTTTTATGCTCAAATGACCCGTTTGCAACGGCGGTTGAGTTTCTGTTTCCCGAGGCGGAAAAATACAGAGTAGTATTTTCGGAGTATACAGCGCAATTTAATGCGTTGATTTTTACATCGGTAATTTGCTCACAATATGATAAAAGCTTTTTAAAATTGCGTCTGTCGGGCTCAAAAGCGTAAATTTCTTTGATGTTTTTGCATAATGATAAATATTTTTTTATTGTGTCACCATTATAAGCGCCTAAATCAAGATAACTTTCATATTTATCGGTTTTCAGAAGCGAATCGCATTCATCCTCGCTATATTCAGTAGCTTTTAAATATTTAAGAGAGCCGAATAGCTTGTATCTGATAATGTTATCAAATACTTTTTTGGATTCTTCGTCCTCAAATGCTTCTCTTGCTTTATAAATTTCTTCGATATGGTTGTCGAAAAATTCCATAGAGAACAGTTCTTCGCCACATACCTCGACATCCGGAGCATAAACTCTATGATTATTTGTAAGAGAGAATATTCTTTCTATAACGTTCGGTAGCTTTGAACCAAATGAAACCACAATGTCAAATCCGCATGGGTATTTTTCGCATGCTTCGGAATAAGAAAGAACTCTTTTACCCTTGTATGAGTGTCCGCGAACAAAGCCATCGCTTGCAAAAACATCAGAATATTCTATTCCGTATTTTTCAAAGACTTTAATAATTTTGTCAGCGCCGTTTCCCATACCATATATCAAAATTGGTAAATCACTGTCGAGTAATTGATGCCAAACGTCGGTTTTAAAATCATTAAAAATCAACTTCTTGTAATTTATCATAATCATTCCTTGATTTTTTTTAATTTATCTTGTATAATTATACTATAACTTAAAACAAATATCAAGGAGAAATAAAATGGATTGCATATTTTGTAAGATTGCAAATGGAGAAATTCCATCAAATAAGGTTTATGAGGATGATAAAATTTTAGCATTTCACGATATAAACCCTGAGGCAAAGGTTCATGTTCTTGTTATTCCAAAGGAGCATATTTGCTGTGTAGATAAAGTAAATAAAGAAAATAGCCACAATGTTTCGTATATTTTTGAAAAAATTCCGCAAATCGCAAGGGATGCTGGTATAACAAACGGTTATAGAGTTATAACCAACTGTGGAGAGGATGCTTGTCAAACTGTTAAGCATTTGCACTTCCACATCCTCGGCGGAGAAAAATTACCGGAGCATATAAGATAATGGAGTGGTATCAATACGTTGGTATAATTTGTGGCATTTTTTCACTTTTCTTTGGTTTTGTTGCATTTTTTCTGTATATGAAGGTTAGAACTTTTTTAAAGCTTTTAAAGGAAGAGGATATGGAAAAAGCAACCCCTATTATCCTAGAGCAAAACAAAAAGGTAAGAATGAACTTGATTTTTTGTGCCGTTTTAGGTGTTGTAGGAGTATTAACCTTAATACTATAAAATATGAGGGCAAAATGCCCTCATATTTGTTTTTTTATTCTTTCCAGTGCTGCCTTTTCAAGTCGTGATACTTGAGCTTGGGAAATCCCGATTTCTTTAGCTATTTCGCTTTGTGTTTTACCTGCATAGAAACGCATGTTAACAATCCTTTTTTCGCGTTCTGTTAGCTTTTTCATAGCTTCCCTTAATGCAATATCCTCAACCCAAAGCTCGTCACTTGAATTTGTATCACTAATTTGATCCAAAATGAAAATTGAATCTCCGGAATCATTAAAAATTGGCTCATAGAGAGAAATTGGTTCAGTAATTGCTTCTAAAGCGCAAACCACGTCCTCTTTTCTTTCACCTAATTTATTTGCTATTGCTTCGATAGTCGGCTCACAGAAATCATTTCGAGCCAGCTCCTCCTTTGCCTGCAATGCCCTATATGCTAAATCTCTAACAGAACGAGATACTCTAATAGAATTATTGTCTCTTAAATATCGTCTAATTTCTCCTATTATCATAGGGACGGCATAGGTTGAGAATTTAACGTCCAAGTCAATGTTAAAATTATCAATTGCTTTTATTAATCCAATGCAACCAACCTGAAAAAGATCATCAAGATTTTCTCGTCTTCCGGTAAAACGTTGAATTATTGATAAAACAAGTCTTAAATTTCCGTCAATTAGCTCTTCACGAGCTTTGTCGTCGCCCTCTTTAACGCGTAACAAAAGAGTGCGCTTTTCAGAGTCTGATAGAACTACTAGTTCAGAGGTGTTAACACCACAAATTTCAACCTTATTATATTTCATATTTAACTCCTTGTTTTGTAATTATTGACAAAACTAAAGGAGTAAATACAAAAAATAGTTTCCAATTTTTGCATTAAAGAAGCGCAAGCTACTAACTTGCGCTTAATATTAAAATTCGCCCTTTATGATTTTTTCTAGGTTAGGAGTTAAAATTTTTCTATTATCATCATCGACAAGACTGAAGCGGTTACCGTCGTTTGGTGTGCTTAAATAATTCCAAACAGAGTATGGAATATTATTTTCCTTAAGAATAGTAATAACATCCTTCATCCAGTTTTCACGACTGTTAATATCCGCGTGGCGAATGGTACCAAACTCACCGCACCAAAGAATCTTATCAGGATTTTCTTTGATAAAATTCCTTGCCGGCTCAAGAATTTCTCGCATATAATTTATATCCATTACATCAATATGAGAATATGCCTTATCATTATTGTAAACTAAACGATAAAATTCACGATATTTTTCGATATCACCGGGATATTCCATTTTTCTATTATAGTATAAATGCTTCCAGTGTAAAACGCTTCTTTGGTGAGTAAATTCCGATGGGTCATATACATGGAATGTATAAATTACGTTTTCATCATCAAATATACGCAATGCGTGTAGCTTATTAGGGTTATTCCAACAGGTGGGGCCAACGATGATTTTTCTGGTTTTGTTTAAAACTCTAATTGCATTTATTGTTTTTTCTGCTAAATCATTCCATAGATTCGGTTCTATATCACGCACTTCGTTTAATAGCTCAAACATTACGCTTTCGTTTTGTGAAAATCGTTTTTCAAGCTCAAGCCATAAGGCGATAAATCGTTCTTGCAGCTCGTTATTATCGAAAAGCGTTATGCTTTCTTCAATGTCACAGTAGTTTCCAATGCATTTATGTAAATTAAGAATTATGCCAAGCTTGTGCTTTTCACATAGTGATACAAAGTTTTCAACAAGCCTCATTGTTCGCTCATTATAAATGTAAGGCTCGGTTTCTAAAACTATTTGATCAAATCCAAGACGAATATGGTCAAACCCCATATTTTTTATGTTTATTACATCCCATTCGGTAATATATGTATCAAAGTGCTCGTAATCACCTGTAGTTAAGCAAAGACGCTTGTCATCAGGTAAAACGTTAAACCGTTTGTAGTTTGTTAGCCAACCGCCGATGCCCATACCTCGGCTGAAATTTTCAATTTTATTCATTTTTATCTCCAAGAAATAGTATATAAATTAAGTGTAACACAAATAAGTTAAATAATCAATAAATTGTCAAGCTAAGTGCAACAGGAATTAACAAAAAATTCAAACAAATCAATAGGTTTACGATAACCAATAACTTTTTTGGGTCTGGCGTTGATCAACGCCAGATTCTTTTTTAATGTGATT
>SVRK01000020.1 GCA_015064855.1 Oscillospiraceae bacterium
AATGTTTGTAGTTCATACGATTCTCCTTTGGTGCTTTTTTGTGTGTGGTTACCTTAATTGTACCATAGTTTCGTATGAACTTTCTTTTTTTATCTACTGTTGCACTTGATAGTATAATTCACCTTTAGTTAAAAAAAGAACCGCGGTTGCGGTTCTTTTCTTTACTTTTTAATTATTCAGCAGGAGTTTCCTCGGGAATTTCTTCCTCTGTGCCACCTTCAGCTTCCTCTAAAAGCTCAAGCATTTCTGCATATGTTATAGTTTGTGCAGTTGTGTCAACTGTTGCGTGGTTGAGGTAGAAAAGCTCCTCGCCTACTACTATGTAGCCGTTGCAGTGTAGTGCAAATGATCCTATATTTGATACTCTTACTGTAAGCTTATTGTAGTCTGTTCCTGTCATATTGATTTTAACAGTATTTGATGACTCTGTCAAGCTACCATCTGCGTATGTAAGAGGTGTGCCGTTTGTATTTGCGCTTACAACAAGACCGTATGCAACGCTTATAGCCTTAAATTCAGAATATGCTTTGATATTCTCTGCGTTTGCATATACGATAAATGCTACGTTTGAAGGATCATCTTCACTTGCGGAGTAACCATATGCTGTAAAGAGCTTTGTGCCCTCTGCATCTTCTACTGTAACGTCACCGCTACATTGTGAGCAGAAGTATACGCAAGTTGCGTTTGCATAATAGTTGTTTTCCGGATAGAATTGGTCTTTCAAATCATTATATAAGTGACCGAGTGCATCGCTACCCTTTTGAACGAATTCAAGAACCTCGCCACAGAAGCAGTATTGGTAGTCGCCTGCTGCATCAGTACATGTTGCCTCACAGAATTTGTTGGCTCTTGGATTGTGAATGTGTTGCGCCATATCCTCTGTGTAAGAGTAAACCTTTAATTCTTCACCTGTTAATATGTATTTTTGTACTGTAGGTTTATAGTTGAGGTCATAATACGTTCCTGATGCACAGAAATATGCATAGCAGTTGGTTGGAGCTGTTTGGTAGCTGTGCTGGAACGTCATGCTTGTAACAGTCTTGTCGTTAGGGTTAGCAAATAAGAAGCTAACGTTATTATATCTGCCGTCACGTGCGCTGAAGGTGAATTTTTCCATATCGCCAAGGAAAACGTAGGTCTTAGGACATGTTGACGTTCCACTTGCCGAGAAAGCGCCCTCAAATTGAGTGATGCTTGTTAAGGTTGTTGGGAATACAACAACGTCGTTGATATTTTTACAGTTTCTAAATTCAACGCCTACTATAGATGAAAGAGCTGATGGCATATAGTAAACCGTTTCTCTTGTTGGTTGAACGAAATTCGCACCTAACCAATTGCCGTTTTCGTCCTTAACTGAGAATGGCTTTTCAACAAAGTAGGCGCTTGAACATTCTTGGAATGCGCCATTGCCCCAGCCTTCAGCTTGACCGATTGTTGTTAGAGTTGAAGGTAAATATATAGCATTAAGTGCGGTACAGCCATCAAATGCTTGTCCCTTGATAGTTGTGCATCCCTCGGGAATAGAAACAGCCTTTAAAGATGTGCAGCCCTTGAAGGTTTTATTTGCTATAGTTGTTATAGCCGTCTTGAAATCAACATTTTCAAGACCGCTACAGTACTCAAACACACCCCAGTCCAATGTTACATTGCTTGAAAACGTTACGTATTTTAACGAGGTACAGCCGTAAAAAGCGCTATTTTTTATTGAAGTAAGCGTGCTTGGAAAGGTTACCTCTGTAAGACTGGTGCAATTTTTGAATGCAGAATAGTTCATTTGGGTTATATTTCCCAAATCAACACTTGCCAAGGAGGAACAGCCCATAAACGTTTCCTTAGCAATGGATGTCATAGTGCTTGGTAAAACAACCTGCTTAAGTGACGTGCAGTTTTTGAACACGTAGTCACCTAGTGAAGTCATAGAACCGAGGTCAACCGTTTCAAGTGCGGTACATCCATAGAAATGACTAGTCTTCTCTTTATACTTCAATTCTCCCTCAATAACGACTGATTTAAGGCTTAAGCACTCCTTAAATACAGATTCCTGAATTTTAGTAACTGTTGATGGGAGAACCAATGATTTTAGTCCGCTACCGTTAAATGCGTATTCAGAAACTGTCTTAGCAATGCCGAAATCAAATGATTCAAGCGCGGTCCAATTTTGGAAAGCCGCCTTAGGAATTTCATTACATGAGCCACTAACATTAAACCATTTTATTTCTTTACAATTTGCAAATGGTGTGCTTGCTTTTGTAAAGCTTGTAACAACGGTTTTATCGCTGTTTTTAGCAGAAGCGCTTGATAGGTCAATTCCAACAATAGTGTCCTTGCTTATTACATTTGCAAGGTCGTTGTCTGAGTAGAACTCTGAATCAAACGAAAGTGTTGGAGCAGAGGAACTTGAATTTGTGGCATAAGCGTTTACGTAATCGGTTGCACCTGTCAGCTTAACCTTAAATTCAATATAAGGGTCTTGGGTTTCAGCGCTTACTGAAATTGCAAAAAGCATAACCAAGAAAACACAAAGTGCTATTGCCAAAAGTAATTTCTTTTTCATAATTTTCTCCTTAAAAAATATTTGTAATAAATTACGCTATAATATTAACACAAGTGTGGAAAACTGTCAAGATGAACAAAAAAAAAAAAAAAATGCACCAAATTTGTGAAAGGTGCACAAAAAATATGTTCATTTACGAGTTAATAAAGAATTATGCGAAAGAAAATTTTGGATATATTGAACAAATAAACGGTAAATGTGAATTTTTTGTAAATTCAATGCTTTTTAGAACCGAAATGAGATCCTTCGACAAGTTCAGGATGACATAATATGCTCACATGTATAATTCACACCTATGAAAGCCACGGAGGAATTTAAGAATCTTTAATATAAAAAAGAATCGCGAGTGCATATCAGCTAGCGATTCTTTTTGGTTTTTATCTTAATTCTGCTAGGTCGAGGATAAGTCTTTCGGTCTTTTCCCAACCAAGGCATGGGTCGGTGATTGACTGACCGTAAACACAACCGTCGGGCTTTTGTGCTCCGTCCTCAATGTACGACTCAATCATAAGTCCCTTGACGAGCTTCTTAACATCCTCGTTATGGCGGGTAGAGTGTAAAATTTCCTTAGCAATTCTAATTTGCTCAAGATATTTCTTGCCTGAGTTTGCGTGGTTTGTATCAACTATAACGCCTGGATTTACAAGATTGGTTTTTGCATAGGTTTCTGCAAGGTGAGCTAAATCCTCGTAATGGTAGTTTGGAAGCGACTGACCGTGCTTGTTTACATAGCCTCTTAAAATTGCATGTGTAAGTGGGTTGCCCTCTGTTTCAACCTCCCAACCACGGTAAATGAACGTGTGCTTATGCTGTCCTGCTGTAATTGAGTTCATCATAACGGAAATATCGCCACTCGTTGGGTTTTTCATACCAACAGGAATGTCAAGTCCGCTTGCTGTTAGGCGGTGCTCTTGGTTTTCAACTGAGCGAGCGCCGATTGCAACATAAGATAGAAGGTCATTTAGGTATCTGTAGTTGTATGGGTAAAGCATCTCGTCAGCACAGGTGAAGCCTGTTTCCTCGATTGCCTTGATATGGAGCTTACGTATTGCGATAAGTCCGTTTAGCATATCCGGATTTTCGTGTGGATCGGGTTGGTGAAGCATTCCCTTGTAGCCATCGCCTGTTGTTCTTGGCTTGTTTGTGTAGATACGAGGAATGATAACGATTTTGTCCTCAACCTTTTCTTGAACCTTACGGAGTCTTGAAATATAGTCAAGAACTGAGTCCTCACGGTCAGCTGAGCAAGGACCGATAACAAGCACGAGCTTATCGCTCTCACCTGTAAATACCTTTGCAATTTCCTTATCGTTTTTCTCTTTTATAGCCTGCATTTCGTTGGAAATCGGGTACATCTCCTTTATTTCCTTTGGAATGGGTAGTTTTCTTTTGAAGTTCATATTCATAGTCTTTTTCTCCTTATGTTTTGCTAAATTGTTATTTTTTATCAAAAAATTGTCGACGGTGTGTCGATAATCTCATAATTTCCTTCATTTTTTCGGTGTCCTCGTTTTCAATAGAATCACGAAGCTCCTTGAATTTTTCCAAAAATAAATCCATTTGTGAAAGAAGCTCGGTTTTGTTTAGAAGGAAGAGCTCAGTCCACATATTTTCGTTGATTTTTGCGATTCTTGTCAAGTCCCTAAAGGAGTCACCCGTGTATTTTACAAGGTCCTCCGATTCCTTACAGGTCATAAGTGAAACCGCAATGCAGTGTGTAAGCTGTGAAAGAAAGCCTATCATCTCATCGTGCTTTTCGGGGGATAGCTCGGAAACAGTTTTGAAGCCTAAAATCTTGCCAAGCTCACGGCAGCAATTAATTCCCTCAGGTGTATTTTTATCCGTTGGGGTGACAATATAGTTCGCATTTCTAAAGATTGATTTATCGGCATTTTCAACGCCGTAGACCTCTTTACCCGCCATTGGGTGCGCGCCTATAAATTCAAGCTCCGGTCTTAAAATTTCTTGTATTTTATAGACAACGGGGCTCTTAACACCGGTAACGTCAGTGAGAATTGCGCCATCCTTAATATATGCTTGATATTTCTCTATCCAGTCGGTCAATACATTTGGATAAAGTGCAAAAACAATAACGTCAAATTTTGAAACGTATTCGGGGGTCACCTCGGTTGTCCCGTGAGAGATAAGCCCCTTGCTCTTTGCGTAGTCTATTGATTTTTGTTGTCTTGTGATTGCACCAACCTCGTATCCAAGGTCAGAAAGCGCCTCGGCATAGCTACCGCCGATAAGTCCAAGACCAACTATCAAAAATTTAATATCTTTAATTATTTTCATTGTCTAGTACCTCTAATGATGCGCCAAGTGATTTTATATCCTCAAAAAACGTTGGATAGCTTTTGTTTACCGCCTCACATCCGCCAATTATACCACCACAAGCAGTTGACAAAACAGTGAGTGCCATAACAATTCTATGGTCGTTGTGGGAACAAAGAATCTCGGTTGGCGCAGTAATTTTTGTTGGGTGAACAACGACCTCATTATCAAAAGCATCGACACGTATGCCGAATTTTTCAAGCTCAGCTGCGAGGTCATTTACTCTATCGCTTTCCTTTATTTTAAGTCTTTTTGTACCTATAAATTTAGCTCCATTTTTTGCGCCCGCCAAGGCAAACAAGATTGGCCCAAGGTCAGGACAGCTTGAAAGGTCGATTGTGGGGCACGATGAAGCTATTTCTTCAAAGTAGCGTTTATATACAATATCGCCTTGTAAGGTATCATTTTTTAAGCCTAAAACAGACACGTCCCCGCCTAAAAGATTGAATGCATCTAAAAATGCGCTGTTTGACGCATCGCCCTCAACCGCTAATTTTACAGGGGTATACTGCTGATTTCCTTTTATAAAAAACTCGTTTTCACATCTTAAAATTTCAATGCCGAATTTAGAAAGTGCATCTATCGTCATATTAACGTAAGGCTCGCTTTCAAGAGCGGTTGTGAGTACAATGTTCGAGTCGCCATTAAGAAGTGGCAAGGCAAAAAGCATACCTGTTATAAACTGACTGCTAACGTCTCCTCGCATATAAAAGGTGTCAGGCTTTAGTCTGCCGACAAAATCAATTTGGCTTTCCTTTTTGTCTATCGTTATGCCTTGATTTTCAAAAATTTCCTCGTAAACCGCTATTCCGCGCTCAATTAATCGAGTAGCACCTACAAAAGTAGCCTTTTCTCTCAAAGCCAATGCTATTGGAATAAAGAAACGCAGCGTGCTTCCGCTTTCATAGCAGTTAAAGGTGCCAAAGCTTTTGGCGTACTCACCACCAATTATAGACACTGAGTCGTCGTTTTTTTGATATTTTATGCCCAAAGCCGAAATGCAGGATAGTGTTGCTTTCATATCAATACTATCTGAAATTCCTGAAATTTCGCTCTTTCCCTGTGCCAATGCTGTTCCGATTAAAAGTCTGTGTGCATAGCTTTTAGAGGGCGGAGCTTTTATCTTTCCTGTAAGACGGCTTTTGTTAATTTTTATTTTCATTTTAAGTGTTCCTTTAAAAATTCAAGTGCTAAAACGTAACCGTTAAGTCCCTCGCCCTTTATAGTCTTCAGGCAAGCATCTCTTACAAAGCTGATTCTTCTAAACTCCTCTCGCATGTCAGGGTCTGAAATGTGCACCTCGACACAAGGAATGTTAGTAGCTTTTAGTGCATCCAAAAGCGCAACGCTTGTGTGGGTATATGCTCCGGGGTTGAAAACAATTCCGTCAATGCCATCAAAATACGCTTTTTGTATAGCATCAACAAGCGCTCCCTCGTGGTTTGATTGATAAAAATCAACATCCACTCCATTTGCGTTTTGAAGAATTAATTTTTTTAAATCCTCGTAGGTTTGCTTGCCGTAAATTTCAGGCTCGCGAATTCCCAGCATATTTATATTTGGTCCGTTTAAAACTAAAATTTTCATTTTAAATATTCCTTATAAATTTCTTCTGCGACCTCGTTTACCGAGCCATCGCCGTTTACTATAACATCCGCTGACTCTTTATAAATTTGGTATCGCTCGTTATATCTTTTTTCTATTGCTTCTCTCGTGCTCGATAGGGGTCTATCCTCTGTCGGCATTAGATTTTCAAGCGAGCGGTCGATAAAATAGATTTTTCCGTTTTGCTTTAAACTGTCAACATTAGTATTTCTTAGCACCGCGCCACCGCCTGTCGCAATAACTAAACCATTTAATTTAGACACGTCCTCGATAGTTTTTGATTCTAAATCTCTAAAATAGCCCTCTCCCTTGTTTGCAAATATGGTGGGAATATCTATCCCCTCGCGCTTTACAAGCTCGTCATCAGTATCGACAAATTGCTTGCCTGTAAGCGTTGCCAGGCGTTTTCCAACGCTTGTTTTTCCGCTTGACGGCATACCGACGAGTATAATATTACTTTTTTCCTTTATTACGCTCTTAAATATGCTATCACAAAGCTCCTTTGTTGCCTCATTGCCCGAGAAAAGCTCATATGCATAAACTGCCTGTGCGCTCAACATATAAAGTCCTGCGCTCGCTTTAATTCCCAGTGCCTGCGCTTCTTTTACAAGCTTTGTTTTTATTGGATTATAAACAACGTCAATTACCGCTGTTAGCTTTGGAAATCTAGTCAAATCTATGGGAGATGTGTCGTTGTTTGGATACATTCCCACGGGCGAAGTGTTAAAAATAACATCTACGTCAGTGTGAAATGCATACACCTCCTCATACGTAAGCGCAGTATCTGTTTTTCTGTGGGAAACAAATAAAATTTCCTTTGCCCCCATATCACCGATAACTGCTCTTGCTGTTTTTGATGTGCCACCTGTACCGATAACCAAAACCTTTTTGCCCTCAATTTCTGTGCCTGTGCGTAAAACGAGAGATTTCAGCCCCATATAATCGGTATTGTAGCCATATAATTTTCCATTTTTATTTATTACTGTATTTACAGCACCTATCTTTTTAGCATGCTCATCTATAAAATCAAGCATAGGAATTACCTTTTCCTTATAAGGAATTGTAACGTTTACGCCAACGAAGTCACGTTCTTTGAAAAACGCTTCTACCTTTTGTGGTTCAATTTCCTTGATTTCATACACGTAGCCGCCTATTTTTTCGTGAATAGCCTTTGAAAAGCTATGTCCCAGATGCTCTCCTATCAAACCAAATTTCATTTTTTATTCCTTCAAAATTGCTTATAGCCCTCAAAATTGAGGGCTATCGTTTATTAATTAAATCCGTTTAAAAATACGTCAGTGCCGTATCTTTGTGCAAGTAAATCGCAAAGAGTCAGCGCACAAACGCTATCGACAACGACGCAAATTCTTCTTATAATTGCGGGGTCGTGTCTGCCCTTTATTTCAATCTTATCATTTTCAGCAGTTAAGAAATTAATAGTATCTTGTGCCTTACCTATTGACGGAGTTGGCTTAACAGTTGCGGTAAAGATTATTGGCATACCATTGGTAATTCCACCGTTTATGCCACCATTTGAGTTGGTTTCGGTTATAACCTTGCCGTTTTGATATCTAAACGAGTCATTTGCTTGGCTGCCCTTCATTTCAGCAAACGCCGAGCCTGCGCCAAACTGTACGCCCTTAATACCCCCGATTGAAAACAGCGCGTGAGAAAGAACGCCTTCAACCGAATCAAACCAAGGCTCACCAACGCCTGCCGGCACACCCGTGATAGCTGTTTCGATATAACCGCCAATACTATCCTTTTCGCCTGCAACCTTTAAAATTTCGGCAGTTATTTTATCCTCTGCTTCAGAAGAGATTACAGGAAATTTTTTATTTTGTAATGATAAAACTGCATTTTCAATATTTGTATTTTCAAAAATCGTGTCGCATACATCACCACATTTTAATATGTGTGTGCCGATGCTTATTCCAAGCCTTTTAAGTGCGGAAATTGCAATAGCTCCACCTGCAACAAGGGCGGCAGTTACTCTGCCCGAAAAGTGTCCGCCACCGCGGAAGTCCTCATATCCATGATACTTTTGGTAGGCTGTATAATCTGCGTGTGAGGGACGAGCAACACCGTAATTATAGTCAGAGCTTTTTGTGTTCTCGTTTGGTATTACAACTGCAATTGGTGTCCCTGTGGTTTTTCCATTAAAAACACCGCTTAAAATCTTAAAATCATCATTTTCCACGCGTGGAGTGTCTGTTTTTCCACTTGGTCTGCGCTTTGAAAGCTGATAAGCTATAAAGTCAAAATCAACGTCAATACCGGGGGCAAGACCGTCAATTATAACGCCAACCGCCTCACCGTGGCTTTCACCAAACACGGTTGTCAAAACGCTTTGTCCGAATGTATTTTTCATTATAAAATACCTCCGTCTAAATATTTTTTCATTTCGTTAAGGTCGATGTCTATCATTTCATAAGAACCGATTTCTTCCACATATATTACTGTGATTTTGTCGCCCTTTGCTTTTTTATCTCTTTGAATATACGACATTAAAACATCGATTGAAAGGTCGGATTCGGTTGGCAGCTCGTACTTTTTAAGCAGGTTTTCTACACGTGCGCGCACATTTAACGCGCACATAGGAAGCATACCAATAGCTACACATTCACCGTGCAAAAGTGCACCAAGAGAAGAAGCGCTTTCAATAGCGTGACCTATTGTGTGCCCAAAATTTAAAACCTTGCGTAGATTCTTTTCCTTTGGGTCCTTTTCCACAACGTCTTTTTTTATTTTAAGTCCCTCAACAATAATTTTATCAAGGTCATTTTCTAAATTTTCACTTTTTTCAATGAGTTCAAAAAGGTCACAGCTTGAGGTTGCAGCCATTTTTATTGCCTCGCATAACCCCGCCATTAGCTGACGTCTATCGAGAGTTTTTAATGTATCACTATCGATTACAACTCTTTTAGGCTGATAAAATGCACCTACTACGTTTTTTACACTGTTAAAGTCTATTGCCGTTTTTCCCCCTATCGAGGAATCAAGCTGAGATAAAAGTGTTGTTGGCACGTTATAAAAGTCTATTCCTCGCATATAAGTAGATGCAACAAAGCCACCGAGGTCACCTACCACGCCTCCGCCAACAGAAACCACCGCATCTGTTCGAGTAAAGGAGTTTTCTATCATAAAGGAGATAATTTCACTATAATTTTCAAGGCTTTTAGATGCCTCACCGGACTTGATAGTATAAACGAAGCCGTTTTTAGAAGCTTGAAAAACCGCTTGTGAATATTTGCTTGGCACACCCGAGTCGGTAAGAATCAACACTTTTCTTTCAAGATTAAGGTGCTCTTTGATTTTAGATAGTGCGCCACGCTCAACTATAATATCATAGCTGTTTTCACCCAAATTAAGTGACAAAATCATTCCTTTTCCCCTCCTTTTTTCTGTTTTTCAGACACTCCTCGGCACTTTATGACCGATAAGTGCCGACAAGCTTTAATTTATCGCAGGTGGCAGAAAGCTCCCTTAGCATATCCTTACCATTTTGTGTATTGATGTTTCCGTCCGCCTCAACGAAGAAATAGTAGCTCCATAGAAGCTCCTTCATAGGACGTGAGCGTAAATTTCTCATATTATATCTGTGTGCACCGATAATATCTATTGTTTTCGCAAGTGCACCAGCCTCGTTTCTTACTGTAAAAACGAGTATAAAATGCTCATTCATTTTCCTTTTATCATCGCTACTTAAATTGATTGCGCGCGAAAATGATAAAAACCTTGTTGTGTTTGCACGACTTGTATTTATTTTGTTTTCTATGACGTTAAGACCGAAAATTTCAGCAGTTTCACGCGAGGCAATAGCGCCAAGAGATTTATCATTCATTTCCTTTACGTGCTTTGCCGCCAACGCAGTATTTTGATAACTTATTTCCTTATATCCGTTTTCATTTATGTAGTCTTGGCATTGGGAAAGTGCTTGCGGATGGCTGATAACTGTATCAATATCTTCCTTTGCTGCACCGGGACATCCGATAAGACAATGGTCAATCTCTAGGTCAAGCGCTTGAGTTACGTAAAGATTGCCGAAAAATGCGAGGTCCATAACATTTGCAACGTCACCAGCATAGCTGTTTTCGATTGGCAAAACGCAAGCATCACATTCTCCGCTTTCAACCGCTTTATATGCACTGTCAAAGTCCTTATATGAAACGTATATTGCCTCAGGATACATTTTTCTTGCTGCAATGTGGGCAAATGCACCCTCAACACCACTATACGCCACGCGCATACCGGTATTTAATCTAGCTTGATATGAACGTGATATTTCCATATTTTTCTTCAAAAACTCTACGTAATATTCCTTTATCGTATCATCGTTAATTAGAGTGCTGTTCTTTTTTATAATCTCATCTTCACGTGAGGTATCAAGAATAGAAAGTCCGTGCTCCCTCTTATATTTCGCAACGAGCTCGCTAGCCTTCATTCTCTTTTCAAAAAGCCTTGCCATCTCGCTATCAACTTCGTTTATTATGCTTCTTGCAACTTCAAGCTCGTTCATTTTTACCTCCATATTATTACGCGCATATGATATATATAATATATTATTATAAACCTATCTTTTTTTGATGTCAATATTTTTTAATAATTTTACTTTAGCATAATAAAATTTTTTATGTAAAAAAGCCTTGTGCGAATTCGCACAAGGCTTTTATTATTTATTGATTATTGGAATTTATAGAAGTTTACGCTTGCTTCGTTTGCACATTCAATCACAATGCTTGTGATGCTTTCTGCAACCTCTGCAATGTCGATATACAAGAAGCCCTCTTCTGTGTATGCTGTGTTATAAGTGATATTAACGTCAACGTTTTCACCGGCAATGTCAGCCTTGAAGGTGGTAACCTCTGTTTCACCATTAAAGAGCTTAATTGTATATTCAGCGTTTGGAACACCAAGGATTTCGAAGAGTGCGATATCGTCCTCGCCGAGTTCCTTTGTAAGTGCATAAACCTCAGAGCCTTCTGCCTTAACGAGTGCTTCTGCATCCTTTGGAGCTGTTGATGCTGTAACGAACACTAGAATATCATCATAATCGCATCCACCACAGAATGGGTCTGTGCAGAGTGATGTACCCTCGGAGCTGATACTATCAAATTCAGTCTCGATTATAGTTGTTGTATTGATAAATGTTGCACCGCAACCTTCTACTGTACAAGCAACAATACCATCAGATGTAACCTCGCCAAGTATATGTGGAGTTCTAGCAGTGAAATCTCTGTTTTCGCTCTCGCTGCAGCCCTCGTCACTGCTACAATAGTACGTTGTATAGCCGTAGGTTGTGCAGGTTGGGAGAACTGTATCAGTTTCAGGATTTGTAATTGTGTATACGTGTGTGCCTGTTGCTTGTGCTGCTGTATCTTCTTCATATGCTACAAAGTCAACTGTACATTGTGTACATGTGTACGTTGCAGGGGTGATACATGTAGGAGCTATTGTCCATTCGCCTGAAACGTAAGCGTGCTTAATAGCACCAGCCTCTTCACCGTTAACGTTGTATTCTCTCTTACCGCCGTCTTTTGCAAATTCAGCGCAAGGAACGTTATTGTTCTTACCCCACATAGCTGAGCAGTAATATGGGTAGTTACCGTTTGTCAAGCAGTATGGGTTGCCGTCAATAAGCATGTCCTCATCAAGCACCCATGTGTGCGGTTGTGGATCTACCATATTTTGTGTTTGATCTATCTCTGGGCAGTTAGCACATCTGTATGTGTCAAAGCCTGAAGTTGTACATGTAGGAGTTGTTGTTCTTACATATACTGCAAAATCGTGCACACCTGTTGCAGGAATCTTTTGTGAATAAGCTTCTGTTGGAATTTCGTCTTGGTCTGCACTGTAAGAGCAATCTGCACAAACAGCCCATTGTAAGCCTTCTGCTACGCAAGTTGGCGCTAGTGTAACCTTACCAAAAACTATTTCAGCTCCTTCTCTTTCATAAGAGTGACCGAGTGGCTCGTATGTAGCTGCGTTTTCTGTTTCGCCGCAGCCATTCTTACAAGACATAATCTTGTAACCGGCTGTTAAGCATTCAGCAGGCTTATCCTCTTTAACTACTGAGAAATCGTGACCGAGAGCCTTGATTGTTTCAGCTAAAGCCTTGTCAGCATCGGTAGCTGTTTCAGCGGAAAGCTCTTCATAAGTTCTTGTAATGGTTGATGCGTTACAATCAGGACAGCTATATGTAATTGAGCCGTTAGCTGTACATGTTGGCTTTACTACATTTACAATAGTATTATCTACTTCGCCGTCAGCATATGTTCTTTCATATGTGTGCTTCAAGGCTTGAAGTGTTTGCTTATCGCTTTGGTTTGCACCGCAAAGTGTACATTTGGTTTCAGATGAGCCTCTTGTTGTACATGTAGGCTCAATACGGATTTCTTCAAAGTTGTGAGCCTCAGGCTTTGTTGAAATAGATGTTTCGTTACGGTTTTCAGTTGCATCACATCTTGAGCACTTAAACACGTCGTAACCGCCTGCAATACAGGTAGCTGCAACTGTGCTCTCGCGTTGGAAGTCATGTCCGAGTGCCTCAACAGCCTCTTCCTTTTCTTCACCGCAAAGTGTGCACTTGAATGTGTCTGTTCCGCCAACGTCACATGTTGCGGTAGTAACAGTGCCCTCTGGCAAAGCCCATTCGTGTGTGCATTCAGTTGTTTCGGTATCGTCTCCGCCACCGCCACAAGCACAAAGAGCTAATGCAACAAGCGCTACTGCTAAAAGTATAAATAGTAATTTCTTTCTCATGATATTCTCCTTGTTTGATTTTTATCACAACATTATTATATAATAATAGGAAACTCATGTCAAGTGTTTTGTATATTTTTTGGTCATTTCAACAATACAAGCTATCATTTTTTGTGCATTATGACAAAAAGCATCGCAGTTTTTGCGATGCTTTTTTGTTTTTTAGTTTTGTTTTTCCTCGTCATCCGCTTGGGTATCTTCATTTTTTGGACTTTCGGAAGATATTTCGTCAGCTATAACTTCGGCTTTAATTTCAACGTTGTCCGTGTCCTCTGTCGGCTCGTCGTTAAGACCGAGCTCTCTTTCAAGGCGGCGTCTTTCCTCCTCAGCCTTTTGCTTTTCCTCTTCGATTTGGCGGGCACGTCTTTCGTTTTCCTCTTGGCTTCTCTTCTTCTTTTCGGTAACCAGAGCCTCAACCTCTTCCATGGTTACGCCTTCCTTCATAGCGAGAGCAAATTGCTCGTCATCCATAATTTCATTGCGTAGTAGGAATTCGGTAATGAAATCAAGCTTTTCTCTGTATTTTGTGAGAAGCTCGACAGCCAAATTATAAGATTCGTCAATGATTTTCTTAATTTCAGCATCGATTTTAGCTGCGGTTTCGTCCGAATAGTTAGGAGTAGAACCGAAATCTCTGCCGAGGAATATCTCGTTTGCACCGTGTTGTGAGCCAAAGTGGATGGTGCCAAGCTCGTCGCTCATACCATAAACGGTAACCATCTTTCTTGCAACCTCTGTTGCACGCATAATATCGTTAGATGCGCCACCTGTGTAGTCACCAAAGACGAGTCTTTCTGCAACGCGTCCACCGAGCATCATAGCGATGGTTTCCTTCATTTCCTGCTTAGACTCACTATACTTATCCTCAGTTGGTGGTGTCAAGGTGTAGCCTAGTGCACGACCACTTGGAATAATAGAAATTTGTCTAACGGGATCTTGCGTTGGCAATACGTGTGAAAGAATAGCGTGACCAGCCTCGTGATATGCGGTGTTACGCTTTTCCTTTTCGCTCATTTTTCTTGCCTTCTTTTGAGTGCCGACTGTAATCTTAATCATAGCGTCCTCAATTTCAGCCATACCAATAAGGGATTTACCACGACGAGCAGCCAAAAGCGCACTTTCGTTTAGAAGATTGGCAAGGTCAGCACCTGTAAAGCCAACTGTGGTTTGTGCAATTTTATGAAGATCAACAGACTCCTCAAACGGCTTTTTCTTTGAGTGAACTCTTAAAATAGCCTCTCTGCCCTCAATGTCTGGGTAACCGATAGTAACCTGACGGTCAAATCTGCCCGGTCTTAAAAGCGCGGAGTCAAGAATGTCAGGGCGGTTTGTTGCCGCCATAACGATAATACCCGAATGTCCGTCAAAGCCGTCCATTTCAACGAGTAATTGGTTAAGTGTTTGTTCTCTTTCGTCGTGTCCGCCACCAAGACCTGCGCCTCTTTGACGACCAACGGCATCTATTTCATCAATAAATATAATAGCGGCAGGTGATTTTCTTGCGTTATCAAACAAATCTCTAACACGGGAAGCACCTACACCAACATACATTTCAACAAAGTCAGAGCCTGACATTGAATAGAACGGAACGCCCGCCTCGCCCGCTACTGCCTTTGCAAGTAAGGTTTTACCTGTACCGGGAGGGCCCACTAAAAGCACACCGTGTGGTATTTTTGCGCCAAGACGTGTGAATTTCGATGGGTTTTTAAGATACTCCACACACTCGGTGAGTTCTTCTTTTTCCTCATCCGCACCCGCAACGTCGGCAAAGGTAACTCTTTTATCCTTGTCGGTAACGGTTCTTGCCTTGGATTTGCCAAAGCCGCCCATTTTTCCTCCGTTTGCTTGACGCATTGAGAAAAACATAAACAGGAGCACTATACCGATAAGAATAATAAATGGTAGGTATTGTAAAATCCACGGGGTTTCCTTAATTGGAATGGTGCTAACTCTGTTTGGATCTACATTCCAAATCGGCTTTCCCTCTGCATCAACACCTGCAAACTTTTCCTCTATTAAAGTTAGCTCGGACTCCTTATAGTTTACCGGGAAGAATTTGTAAAGCTCAATAGACGTGAACTCACAAACCTCTTTATATTCCTTGCCCTCTTCATTTTTCAAAATGACAGTCATTTGATAATTATTCATATCAAACTCGTAGCCGTAAATCTTGTTGTTATAAAAGTCATCTATCATCTCGTCATAGGTATATTTGTCCTTTTGACCGTTTAGGTAGTTAAAAATGCTAACCACCGTAAAAATCAAAACGGCAACAAGAATAATATAAAATATTATGACGCCGACGTTCTTTTTCTTTTTCATAGTGCCCTCCGTGAAATTTTATTAAGTAAAGTTATTTAGAGTAAACCTCTTTTTTAAGAACCGCAATATACGGTAAGGTGCGATATCTTTCTGCATAGTCAAGGCCATAGCCAACGATAAATTCATCAGGAATTTCAGCCCCACAGTAATCGGGAGTAAATTCAACCTGACGTCTTGACGGCTTATCGAGGAGCGTAACTGTTTTTACACTCTTTGCGCCATTTAATTTCAGATATTCGCAAAGATATGAAAGGGTTTTACCGCTGTCGATTATATCCTCAACAACCAAAATATCAAGCTCAGATAGGTCGTTTCGATGTAAATCGAGAATAATATTGATTTTTCCGCTGGAAACTGTGCCGGCTCCATAGGATGAAACCTTCATAAAATCAATTTGAAGCGGCTTCTTGATTTTCTTCATAAGGTCGGACATAAAAACCACGCTACCCTTTAAAATGCCCAAAAGGAGCACGTTTTTTGCATCCTTATAATCATTTTCTATTTGGCTTGCAAGCCTCGTTGTGATTTTATCCAAATCTTCTTCTGTAAAAAGCTTTCTTTCAAGGTCCTTATCCATTTTTTAGTCTTCCTTCTTTTTGAATACATTTATTATCAAATCGTTGCCCTTATATCCATCGGCAATAACAATGCCGGATATTGCTATAATAGAGTCACCCATACAAATAAGCGGAATTTTATCTCTTTTATGAGACGGTATACGGCAGTCAACAAAAATTTGCTTTAGTTTTTTTGTCATTTTCCCCGCTTTGATTTTGTCGCCCTCTTTTTTTGAGCGAGCGTAAAGCGGAGCCGTTATCTTGCTTTTGTCAAGTCCGATTTTGGCTTCAAGCACGTAGCCGTTTGATGCCACGTTTTCAAAGGAAATATATTTGTCTATTTCCTTGATATAGTTGACCCCATCCGTAAGCTCCTTGCAAAATCTTGTTGGCAAAAGCTCACCTGTTTTTAAAAATGCTGCGTAATCGTGCTCAATTTTAAAGGATATTCCGCCCGACAAATCTATACGCGCGCCAGCCTGTGAATTCTTTATCAGCTCAAGGCACAAATTAACCGCGGTATAGTCAAGTGAAGCACCGGACACACGTCTTAAAAGCCTTGATGCAAGTGAAAAATCCAGTTCTTTTAACAGCGAAAGCGGTATTTTGTCTACAATATTATTTTCAGAAATAATTTTATCAATTTTCTTTTCAAAATATGCTTCATCCTGTGATAAAAGAACGCCCAAGCGCTTAACCGCATCCAAGCAATCCGGATTTATTTCCTTTAGCTCGGGAATTACCTTATGTCTTATATGGTTGCGCGAATATTCCGTTTCTATATTCGTTGAGTCAGTAACGTATTTGATATTATTTTTCGCGCAATATTCTAAAATCTCTATTTTAGATAAATATATTAGCGGACGCATAATTTTATTGTATACAGGCTTTATTCCTGTAAGTCCTTGTATGCCTGTGCCTCTTGTTAAATTAAAAAGAACCGTTTCAAAATTGTCGTCAGCATTGTGAGCGGTAACTATACATTTATATTGAGGATTTTCCGAAAGAATCTTATAAAAAAGCCTGTATCTTTCTTCTCTTGCAGTTTCCTCTATGCCCTTTTTGGCTTCATTTGCTATTTTAGGAATATCAATTCTTTCTGTGATAATTTGAACACCATACGACTCACAGGTTTTCTTTGCAAATTCCTCGTCGCGCATAGCCTCATCACCGCGTATCATATGGTTTACGTGAACGCAAACGAGGTTTTTGCATTTGTCCTTTAAAAAATGCAAAAGCACTGATGAATCTGCTCCGCCCGAAAAAGCAAGAACAGCGCCATCATAAATATCTTGCATTTGATATTTGCTTACAGCCTCATAAATCTTCTTTTCCAAGGTCGAGTCCTCACAAAAAATAATTATATAGATTATATTACATTATTTTTTTAAAAAATGCAATAGATTGTATAAATTTTTCAGTATTTCGTCACTTTTAATTCAGCGAGTACATAATAAAGAATCCTATTCTTCCAAATATTGTTCGTTGAAATAGCCAATCAAATCCTTTAAAATTAAATTGTACCAATAAAGTAAATTAAGCTAAAATAAGAAGGAGGCGTAACATGGACAAGGATAGGTATCATATAATCAACTTTTTTAAGCTACTCGCTTTGATTATTATTGCATCAGAGCTGAGGGTGCTTAGAATATTATTATCGGCAAAAACAGATTTTGAGAAAATTTACATATTCTCGGATATACCGTTAATTTGCGAATATCTTGTAGCTTCGCTCACCGTATTTATTATTGGATTTGTATTATGGCTTGTTTTCGACAAGAAATTTTCAAATCAAAAGCGTTAAAAATAAGCTCAAGGGTTTCGCTTTATCGTGTTAAAGCGTTACAATTTTAGCGCATTAAAGCAAAAGTGGGACAAAGCCATATACTGCTTGACTTTTGTACATATTGCCCAAAAATATGCATTCAATGGGTGAATATTCACCTTTTTTTCAGCCTTTTTTTGTCAAGTGGAAAAGTGAAAATTTTTATTTTTCTACATCGACCATTTTCGACATTTGAATAAAATAACGCGATTTTTTCAACTTTTCCACACCCCCAAAGCGTGGAAAAGTTGAAAATCCACTCAATTTTGTTGGAGTTTTGCACATTTTCCACTAGGTTTTCCACGTCTTAGCATTTTTTCAACCTGTTTTTGAACATTTTTTCCATTATAGACAAGTGTATAAAATAATTGTGCAACATATACAATTTTTGTTAGTCAACTAACTAAAAAAATTGCACGAAAAAATTTAAAAAGTTCTACGTTTTGCACAAAGATGAATAAAGGCAAGAGCCTAAAATGGATATGCATTTTCTCTACTCGAAGCGTATAAGTAGTCTAATATTTTCACAAGGATATCGTGTGAAACGGACGGGGCTTTTTTGGGGATTCTTCGCTTCGCTCAGAATGACAAGCGGGCGTGTCACCCTGAGCGGAACACAGTGCAGTCGAAGGGTCTCTTTTGGGGGATTCTTCGCTACGTTCAGAATGACAAGCGGGTGTGTCACCCTGAGCGGAACACAGTGCAGTCGAAGGGTCTCCTTTATGAGATTCTTCACTGCGTTCAGAATGACATGGGGGGTGTCACCCTGAGCGGAACACAGTGCAGTCGAAGGGTCTCTTTTGGGATTCTTCGCTTCGCTCAGAATGACAGGATGACAGTGTGTCAGAATGACAAAAAAAGAACCGCCTGTGCGGTTCTTTTTCTTATTTATTTAAATTATGCAAGCTCTAAAACATCGTTGTATGAAACAAATTGATATTTGTCGCCCTCTGCCTTTTCGCCCTTTTCGAGGTAAACATATTCTGTGGTTTCACCACTTGTAACCTCAACGTAAGCGCCGATAGCAAACTTTGTTGCTTTTAATTCCTCTGTTGTAAAGCCTGTAAGCTTTAATTCAATATTACAGAAGCTTGAATCCATTTTTGCTCTAAATGCACCTACGTTAGGGTTGCCCTCGTTATCCAAGATGTCGCCGCCCTTAAGTGCATCCTTTGTTGCTGCGTACATACCGAAATTAACAACCTTTTCGGTTTCTGCAAAGTAAGTTTCGATTGAAGCCTTGTTTACGATATACTTGATTGAAATAGCGCCTGTGCCGTCCTCAATAGCGGAATAGCCAAGGTATGTGAACATCTTGTCAACCGTCTTTGTTGTTGCAACGTTTTCACAGTGTGAGCAAAGCTTGCCGTACTTCATATCGGTCATGTAGTCTGTAAATACAAATTGTGCCTCTTCACTTGCGTAAAGACCATTACATATTGAGCAGGTTTTATTTGCACCATAGAAAATTGTATTTGTGCTATATTTAGTACCGGGAACGTAGTTTGCAAAAGGTTGAACGTCATATCCCGAAAAAGCGGAATAACTATTCTTAAAATCATTTACGTTATCGCCCGAATAAATTACAACATTCGGTCTGGTTCCATACAAGAAATTAAGGGTAGCGCCTTGGTCAATAGCTGGCATAACGATCACTTTAAGTGCTGACATATGTGCAAGCATATCTTTTCCAAAGGAGTTCATGCTGTGTGGGAATATAAATGTTTCTACAGGACAATAAAGGAAGCAGTTATTACCGATGCTTGTAAGTGTGGTTGGGAACTTGAAGTTTGCAAGGCTCTTGCAGCTTCCGAAAGCCCAGCTGCCAATGCTTGTTATTTGCGTATTAAACAAATCACCGCTCGTTAGCTTTGTGCAATCTTTAAAGCAGCTTGCACCCAAGCTTGTAAGCGTGCTTGGATAATCAACTGTTACAAGGCTTGAACAACCGTCAAAGCAGTTGCCGCCATATGATGAAACTTTTGCGTTCTTCGCTTCAACCTTCGTAAGACCTGTACAGCCCATAAATTGAGCATTATGGAAATTAATTGGACTTGCTGCCTCAGTGTTCTCAATCTTAACTGTTTGAAGCGTTGTTATTCTTCTAAACGCGTGCTGTTCAACCGTGGAAACATTAGCACCGATTGTCAAATGCTTGATGTATGCATTAGGATCACCATTAACTATACCAAAAGCGTTTTGTGCAATGGTTGTTACCTTGTAAGTAACTCCGCCAACCTCAATTGTTGCAGGAATTACAACTGTTTCGAGTGTGCAGCTTCCGCGATTTTCGCTTGTTACAGTAGCATATGCTGTTTCTCCGCTACCTGAAACGGAATAATAAATACCGTCAACCTCAACGGCTGAAACAGAAATTGCAAAAAGACACATAAGTGCTGAAACGAGCACAAGTGCTAAAATAATTTTCTTTTTCATAATTTTCTCCTAATATTTTAAAATGAAGTTTTTAATTGATTGACTTTTTGCTATTTTCATTGTACAATATATATATGAGCTATATCAATAGATTTTTTTATTAAATAAATGGACTTTTTTACTATTTGGAGGTGGAAAATGGCACGAACAATGGTCTTGCATAATGATTACTTAAACTTTAACAGCAAAAGCTCTCGTGATTATCCGATACAGGTAAACACAGCCGGATACTATGATGCTTCCTCTCCATTTACAACGTTTAACTCTGTCGGCAGAGATGATTACTACTTGCTTTATTTAGTTGACGGACAGCTTTCAGTTATCATCAACAATAAAGAGCATACTATAAAAAAGGGCTCTATCGTTATTTTCCCACCGAAATATAGATATAAGTATTTCGGCAATCCTCCTATTCATTATTTGTACGTGCATTTTACCGGCTCATATGCTGACAGATTTTTGGAGGAATGTGGCTTTGTTGACTTGCCTTGTATAATCGAAAATGATTTTAGCGTTGAAATGCAAAGCAAATTCAATCTGATGATTAACGCTTTCTTATATAAAGATCCTCTTTACATTCAAAAATCCGCGTGTCTTTTGCAGGAAATTTTGATAAGCATTTATGAAAACGCAAAGGACAAAGCAGAGGATTCACCTCTAAAAGCATCTCTTAAATATATACATAATTTTTTCACAAGCAAAATTGATATCCCCTATCTTGCTAACCTTGAAAACCTTAGCAATTCAAGATACGTAACGATTTTTAAAAAGCAGATGGGAAAATCACCTAATGAATATATTATTGATTTAAGGCTACAGCTTGCTAAAAGCCTGCTTGAAAATACTAATATGTCGATACGGCAAATCAGCGAAAGTATTGGTTACACAGACCAATATTTCTTTAGCAGATTGTTCAAAAAGCATATCGGTGTTTCTCCGCAAGCGTATAGAAAAACAAATAATTTTAATTGATATTATCAATTAATACTGCAAATAACGACAAATAAACTAAAATATTTATCACGAGGTTTTTATGCTTTTTACACCATTTGAATTTAAAATTGCAAAACCTATTTGGCTTGAAAATTACGAAGGGGAAATGAACCGTACGGCTTTATTCACCGCATCATTGACAAAGGGCAAAAATACTGTTTTACATATAACGGCGCAAAACACTTATCAAGTTTTTATAAACGGAAAATTTGTGTTTTTCGGGCCTTCTCGCGCTTCTCACGGTTACTATCGCGTTGACCACTTGCCTATTGGCAAATATCTTACTAAAAAGGAAAATGAAATTTCCGTTTTAGTGTCTGGCTACCACTGTCATAATTTTTATCTCGTTTCCGAGCTTGCGTTTTTCGTATGTGAGGCAACGGACGGTGACAAGGTGTTTTTAGCAACGGGCACAGACGCTTGGCAGTCTTATTTATATGAACAAAAGCTACAAAAGGTAGAAAGATACGCCTACCAGCGTCCTTTCTGCGAGGTTTATGATTTTCAAACAAAATCACCTCTCCAAACAGGAGAAAAAGCATCACAAAAGGTATACGATAATTTTGGCAATACCTTTATTGAGCGTGAGGTCAGCTATCCCGCCTTCCCATATGAAAAAGGCACCCTGATTGAAGGGGGTAACGTACAAAAATTAGACACTCCCCGTCCTTTTTCAACTTGGTGGAGCGCACAAATCGGAAAATCATATCACGGCTTTTTGAATTCCGAGCTTGAATTTAATTCCACCGAATATGTTGGATATTTAGACCTTATAAAAAGCGATAAAAGGATATGCAAGACATTAAAAACCGACTCTTACATAACCTACGAAATGAAATGCAATTTAACAGGTCTTGTTAAAATTGAAATTAGCGCAAAGAGTGACACCACAATAGCTCTTACCTTTGACGAGCTACTGTCAAACGGCAAGGTTGACTACGCAAGAATGGAATGTGCAAACGTAATTGTTTATAAATTAAAGGGCGGAGAAAAATATTCGCTTCTTACTGCCGAGCCATATACATTTAAGTATATGAACGTAATTTCGGTAGGTGGCGAGGCAACCATTGACTTGCTCGGTGTTATCCGTTGTGATTTCAACGAGAAAGAAATTATAAAGAAAATCAAGCCATCGGCTGACGCACAAATAAAACGCATATATAATGCTGCACTTGAAACCTTCCGCCAAAACACGTACGATATTTATATGGATTGTCCATCACGTGAGCGTGCTGGTTGGCTTTGTGACAGCTTTTTCACATCTCGCGTTGAGAATTTAATGAGTGGAAAAAGCCGTGTTGAGCACGCATTTCTTTCCAACTTTCTAATGGCGGGACAATACCCGAGAGTTCCCGACGGTATGCTACCGATGTGCTATCCTGCCGACCACACGGACGGCAACTTTATCCCCAACTGGGCAATGTGGTACGTGCTTGAATTAAAGGAATATTTCTTACGCACGGGAGATGAAGAATTTGTGCTTTCCGCGCGTGAGGCTGTTTACCGATTGGTTGAATATTTCAGAGGCTTTGAAAACGAAAACGGACTTCTTGAAAAATTAAAGGGTTGGGTTTTTGTTGAGTGGTCTAGGTGCAACAGTCTAACACAGGACATAAATTATCCTACCAATATGCTCTACTACAAGTTCAAAAAGACAGTTGGCGCACTATACGACGACCTCTCTCTTATGTGCGAGGCTGATGAATTAAAGGAAGCTATTAACAAAGAGGCAAAAATAGGTGAATTTTACTGTGATAATGCCGTTTATGACGCAGACGGTGTGGCTAAATTGAGTGGAGAAATTACCGAAACGGCACAATATTACGCATTCTTTACAGGCATTGCCGACAAGGTGACAAATAAAGAGCTGTGGGACACAATGATACGTGACTTCGGCTCAAAAAGAAAGCAAGATAACAAATGGGAAAACGTACATTTTTCAAATGCTTTTATCGGCAACTATCTCCGTCTTGACCTACTTAAAAGCGCAGGCTTGAAAGAAGAGCTTGAGGCTGATATTCGCGGATATTTTGACTATATGGCAAAAACGACAGGCACTCTTTGGGAGTACGACTCCACGTGTGCAAGCTGTAATCACGGTTTTGCCTCTCACGTGCTGGTATGGCTTGACTATCTTGGATATTTGGAGTAAGGGCTACGACGCGACGGCATAATCAAAATTAAAAGGCGAAAACACATTTTTTTCGCACGTTTGCACCAATTCTAAATTTTAATGTTGAAAAGCCACGGCTTTTCTTCCTAGTCTATGCCTTTTATTTTTTATTGGTGAATTTCCCCTCTCGACGTACACTAGTACGCCTTCGGATGAAATTCACCAATTTCTGCTCGCCACCTCTTCGCCCTTCGGCTACCACATAAGGGCATAACCCAAAACAAAAGAGGCACTTTTAGTTAGTGTCTCTTTTAACTTTTATTTAATAATCAATCGAACAGCTTTGGAATCTCCAAAAGCTCTCCACCACGCTTGGCGCTTTCGTTTGCTATAATGCCGGGGAGTGAAATTCTAATACCCATATCAACGTCAATCGGTGGGTCGGTATCCTCGATTATACACTTAATAAAGTCGCGTATCATTTTTGCGTCAACTCCACCATGTCCGTAAACGTCATCTGTATTTGAAAGCCTTACGGGAATTTCAAAAAACTTTTCAAAGGTATCGGGAATTTCCTTCATTTTTGCAAACGAGGTTGCTTCCTCAAGCGGCTTTGTTTTGTCGGTAAGAATTGAGCCCTTTGTTCCGTAAAGAGCAAAGTTGTGGTCGTATCCAACGTACATACCAAAACCAATGAAGATACGAATTACCGCGCCCTTTGCAGTTTTGAATATTGCTATTCCGTTCTCATCACCCTCGGCGTATTGATTATATTTTGTAACGCTTGGTGCCATACAGGAAACGCTGACACAGTAATCGTCCATTATATAAAGAAGTGGACCTAAATTGTGTGTTAGATACGTTATTGCAGGGTTGTATCTACGCCAATGGTTTTCAGGCTCATATGGTTTTATATCATCGGGATTCGGCGCATGTAAATACTCAGACTCGGCATATAAAATATCACCAAACTTGCCTTCCTCGCGCATTCTTTTCCAAGCCTCGATAAACGCCCAATAAAAGCAGTTTTCCCCTGCCATATATTTAAGGTTTGGGTGTGATTTTACAGCGTCACGAAGAATTTTAACCTCTTCCATGGTTTCTATAACGGGAATTTCGCTGAGCACATGCTTACCTGCCTCAAGTGCCATAACCGTATGCTTTGTGTGCAGTGGCTTGTCGGTCGCTATATAAACTGCGTCAATATCACTCTTTAAAAGCTCCTCTATGCTATTAAAGCATAGCAAGTCCTTAACACCGTTTTTCTCATAATCCGCCTTGCATGCTTGCAGGGTCTTCGGGTCGGAGTCCGCTATTGCACGGATAACAACGTTGTCATCCCCTATTAGTGTCCAGGCAACGTAAGCGCCTCTTTTAAGACCTACAACACCAAGCTTTATCACTTTCTTTTCCATAAATGTGTCCTTTGCTAATTAATAAAAATGAATAAAATTGTCTACTATAATTCTATCAAAGAATATTTAATTAGTAAATGTAAATTTTCGTGTTTCTTATGGAATTTTTTCCCTTTAAATTGTTTTTTTCTTGACTTTTTTTGAAAAAGCATTCATAATAAAATTATAAAAGAAAAGGAGAGTGCTATGAGTAGAAGTATTTGTTGCTTTATGAATGCAAAAAGCGATGATTCAAAAATTAAAGCAATTCGCTTCGTTTATGAAACGGAATGTCAAAAGCTAAATCAACCGTTTGTGCATCCTATATACGTTATCCATATTGTAACGCAGGGCTCTGCCGTTTTAAAAATTGAAAACGACGAATATTCCTTGCAAAGGGGCACTATTTTCTTCGCTTTCCCCGCATTCCCTTATTATTTAGAGCCAAGCGAGGATTTTGAATATATCTATATTAGCTTTATGGGCGACTCTGCCACATCATTTCTGTCAAGACACAATATAACACCGAAAAATTGCGTCTTTTCCGATTATTCCTTCCTTTGCAATATGTTTGAAAACGCAATAAGGCGAATAAATTCCGCTAACTCCAATCTTTTAACCGAGTCTGTGCTTTTCAATGCTCTTTCGTATTTTTGCGAGGATAAGCAAGGTGAAAATGACAAAAACGCCGGCTCTATTTTCGAAGCTATTGTGAATTACGTTGACCACCATTTCCGCGAAAGCGATATTTCTCTTGGCAGACTTGCCGACGTCTTTTCCTATACCGAAAAATATCTTTCCTCTCTTTTTAAGAAAAATATGCACATCGGATTTATCTCCTATCTTAATAATTTAAGAACCCAGTATGCAAGTCAGCTTATTTCTAAAGGAGAGATGAGCATAAGTGAAATTGCCGAGGCTTGCGGATATAGTGACTACTCATATTTTTGCAAGGTGTTTAAGAAAAACACCGGTAAAACGCCAACCGAGAGCATAAATTTTATAAACGAACACAATTAAAAAAGAACCGCGATTGCGGTTCTTTTTTCTATTGTAAGACTTTGGGTGACTATATATTTATTGTCTTTTGTAGGGGGCAGGGTCTGCCTGCCCGTTTTTTCAATCCCTCCGTCACTCCGTGACACCTCCCTTTACACAAAGGAGGCTCACCTTACGGTGTGTCGTTAATTTCATTGGTCTTTTGTAGGGGAGGGGTCTGCCCTCCCGTTTTTCGGACAGTCGAGGACGCCTGTCCCTACGCCCACCTCTTCACTATTCGGGACGTCGAGGCGCCGTCCCCTACGTTTTAGACCTTCGGCTACGCTCAGGGTGACGTGGTGTGTCATTCTGAACGAAGTGAAGAATCTCGTTTTTGCCTCCCTTTACACAAAGGGGCTTGATAAAAAAGAACCGCGATTGCGGTTCTTTTTATTTATGATTTATTCTTGTGGGGTTTCCTCAGGAGTAACGTCCTCTTCGCCTTGAATGTCATTATAACAAATCATAGTTGAAGTGGTTGTTGCTTTGCCCTCACCAACATAAGCAACACTCTCGCCATCAATGATGTATGCACAAACGTGTACCTTGATTGCTTTGCTTATGTCTGTTGTGATATTATTTAGTCTAACTTGAACATTATTGTAGATACCCTCATTGAAGTTCACCTTCAATACAGATGTGTCAGTTACCTCTCCGTCAAGACCGATTAGCTCATTAATTGTTGCATTAGCTGATACAACAAGACCATAGCTTGGAGCTGTGCCACCAAGAGCTTCATATTCAGCCATTGCCTCAAAGTCAACCTTCATATCGAACATAAATGCATCATCGCTCTTTGAATAGCCCTTTGAAGTAAAGAGCGGACCGTTTAGCTTTGTTTCAATAATCTTTGGACATCTTGAGCATTCTTCAAACGTGCAATAATCCGTAATATACTTATCGCCCTTGAATGCGTTATATGGAGCTTTCTCATCGTGGTCACTGCCATAGAATGCATCACAAAGATTGTAGCCATAAACTATAACGTTTGAATCCTTTATTGCGCCATAATTTGTGTAGTCTGTTTGTTCATTATACTTTTCAATTATTGCATTACCAAGATTTGGGTTGTTGTTTGTTGAAGCCATAAGCTCTTTGATTTGTGCAGCTTCCTCCTCTGTGCCTGTGAAGAAGAAGGTAACCTTTGCGGAGCCCAAATTATTGAAAATGTGCTTATAGTCGTTTGCCTTAGCTCCTTGAATAGCTGTCAAAAAGCCTACGGGCATATAAACGTATTTAAGCGAAGAGCATCCGTTTAAGGTTTCATAGTCGTTATTTACTCTTGCCAAGGCTCTAAAGCCAGCACCAAAGCTAAAGGTTTCAAGAGAGGTACAGCCACTAAACGCAGCCTTGCCAACACTAACGAGTGAGTTAGGCAAAATTATTTCCTTCAAGGATGAGCAGTTCTGAAAGAAGCCCTGAGTTAACGAGGTTACTCCCTCAGGAATGTAAATTTCTTTTAGGCTTCTGCATCCCGAAAATCCTGCGTTGTTGCCTTGGAATAGCTCCTTCGGCAAATATCTTTGGTTGTGCATAACTTCAAGCTTTGGACAGTTTCCAAAGAGGTTTTGTCCTGAAATAGTGTTGCAATAAGGAACTGTCTTTTCAAGACCCGTTTCCTCATCAATAGTTGTATAAACAGGGAAATAAATTTCCTTTATGTTTGCGCTTCCCTCAAACTTATACTGACCAGCAATTTGAGTAACGTACTTTGGAAACTCAAGTCTTATAACGTAGTCGCAATCACCATTTCCCCAAGATCCACCGGTGGCGGTGTATCCTGCAAACGCAGTTTCGTCAGCAGCTGCAATAGCGCCGTTGAAGTTGCTTAAATTACCTGCTACACTATAATAGCTACTTCTAATAAAGTAATAGCATGGGTAAACGTAATATGTTGGTGTTTCGGCAAGGTCGCTAAGCACAACCACGGAATCGGGGTCTAGCTCCTTGTAGTTGGTTTTACCATCAGCGAAGGTTTCAAGAGCGTCAATTGTTGAAACGTACGCTTCTCTGTTTGCGTGAATTTCATCAAGTGTTGGTAGCTTATCAAGCTTGATTATGTTGTCTTCTGCACTAACGCAAATTGCAAAAGCACAAACCAAAATTGCTACCATGAGTGAAAATAGTAAAATTTTCTTTTTCATAGTTTTTCTCCTAAAAAATAAATAATTGTATAACATAATTTTACCACGCACCCGTGGAAAATTCAAGCAGGTTGCACAAAAAAAAAAAAAAAATGGAAATATTTTGTTAAAGTTGCACAAAAAAGAGGACTGCTCGGAGTCCTCTTGATATTCTTACTTGTCAAAAAGTGCCAAATCGTTTCCTATAAAAGTCTTATTTAGCAATCCCTCCGTCCTTAAAAAAGGACACCTCCCTTTGCACAAGGGAGGCAATAATTACTTGTCAAAAAGTGCCAAATTAACGAGCATTTTAATTCTTGGGTGTATTTGCTCGTGATGTGGGTTTAGCATATGTTGGGTATAAACTATGCCGATTTCCTTTTCGGTGTCAATTGAGCAAAGCGAGCCTGCCGCACCGTCCCAACCAAATTCACCGATTGAAGAAAGGTTACCGCCCCATCCCTCATAAATCTTTGTGCGTACGCCAAGACCATAGCCATATTCTGCATTGTTTCTCCAACCCGAGAATTGCGCCATTCTCTTTTCATCGAGCATATTTGTGCCCATCAATTTAACCGTGAGTGGGGACAAAATGCGATTTCCGTTTGGCGCTTTTCCACCGCATGACATTGCTTGAACAAATTTAGCATAGTCATCAATAGTGGTGATTAGACCTGCTCCACCCGAATCATATTCGCTACCGAAAACGTATCCGTTGCGCTTGCCAAAAAGCTCTGCCTCGTTTGTTGTGTAGTTATACTGATATTGTTGTGCCATTTTTGAAAGAATTTCATCATTTATGCGGAATGTTGATTTTGTCATTCCGAGTGGATCGAAAATCTTCTTTTTCATATATTCGGAGAACTTAACTCCTGTTGCCACCTCGACAAGTGCAGCCAAAACATCGTGGCAAAGACTGTAATTCCAACGCTCTCTAGGTTGAAATTCAAGCGGAATTTTCGCTATCGCTTTGGCAATCTCGCGGGTTGGTGCACGACCATTGGTTTCCTCCATCACTTTTCTGATTTCGGCGTTACCTGTGTCGTAATTTAAGCCCGCGCTCATTGTGAAAAGGTCTTGAATCATTATCTCTCTTTTGAGTGGTACAAGGTTATATGAGCAGTCGGGATTATATACCTTCACCTGACAGTTTTTAAACTCGGGTAGATACCACCAAACGGGCTCGGCAAGAATAAACGCGCCCTCCTCGTAAGCTGCAAGTGCAGTAGCGCAAGTTAAAGGCTTCGTTGCGGAGTACATAAAATAATACTCATCGCCTGTCATTTTTATTTGATTTTCTCTGTCAGAATACCCGTAGGAGTATCTAAAAACCTCCTCTCCATGATGGAAAACGCGAATGCTACCACCAGGAGTTTTTTCTTTACCCGGAATTGAGTCAAGATATTTTTCTAATTCTTTAAAGCTATACATAATTTACCTCTTTTGGTTTTAATTGATAATATTTTACCACTATTTTAGCACCATTTCAAGTTGTAAGCATAAAATTGTACTATGAATTTATCTACTTTATTTTACAACCTGACACATATCAAGTACGTACATATGGAAAACGGACTTGACTATGCCACACGAGTATCAGGCAACACCTTATATATTTATTTTGAGGACTCCGACGGAGCGCTTGATTGGAAAAACAATTTGGATTTTCCTGCCATATGCCACGGAAAGTTTTTTGCCCATCGCGGATTTTTAAAAATATGGGAAAGTGCAAAACCGCTTCTAAAAAGGCAAATTTTAGACACTAGGTACAGTGAAATTATAATTTCAGGCTATTCTCACGGAGCTGCACTGGCAGTTCTTTGTCACGAATATGCATATAAGATTCGCCCCGACATACGTGATAAGATAAGCGGCTACGGCTTTGGTTGTCCTCGTGTTTTATGGGGAATAAAAACGCGTGAGCATGAGAAAATTTGGCAAAGCTTCACCGTTATAAGAAACATCGACGATATCGTAACCCATTTGCCGCCCGCTTTTCTTCTCTACTTTCACGTTGGAAAAATCCTTGAAATAGGCGAATGGAAAAAATATTCGGGCGTTGACGCCCACCGCCCCGAAAGCTACACCGAGGAGCTTGAGGGAAAAGTGTTATAAAAAATGCCACGAAATTTCTCGTGGCATTTTTGCTTTGATTATTGATATAAATTGAAGCCAAGGTCAGCAATTGTAATGTTAAGTCCCGATGCAGTTAAATATTCGTTTAATGCATCTAGTGTACCGCAAAGGCTAACCTGATACGTATATAGAATTTCGCTAGTTTGCTCCTCCAGTCCCTCATACGTATCATATGTCAGGACGGTTGAATCAGTAAAGGTTGCAGGGTCTATATGCCCCTCTGTCGTATTTGATATTACTCCAACGTTTGGATCTGAAAGAACGAACATACCCACATATTCATATCCGTTTACTGTATCAACTAAACGTATCCCTGTGCCTGCTCCCCATTGAGCCGGTGACGTAGCGTAGCACTCAAAGAACACAAGTATTTCATCATTTTTAGCATCATAAGTAATCATGAACACTCCCGATTGTCCTAACGCTTCATAGCTTATCTGTACTGTATATGTTTCGGTGTCTGCATTATAGGTTCCTCTCAACATTATATCATCAGCCAAAATGTCATATGGTGTTTCTTCAGCTGATGTAATTTCAAACGACTCAAAGCCGAATTCGTAAATATAAACATCTGTTTCATAATAAACAGTCATATAATCGAACCAAGAAACTAGGTCAACGGCAAAAGCAGTATATTGGTCAAGAAGTGAATCATCATCCCATATTCCGCCGTCGCTGAATTCATATGTCAATATGGTGCTTTCGGTAAAGCTCTCGGCATAAATATATCCAAACATTTCGTTTTCATATACACCGTCGGTAAAGCTTGCATAGTACATATATTGATTTGATCCCCCTGACAAATCAATGCTAAAATAAGCCTCCGAATCATCCGTGAAATAGTAGAACGCCTCCAAGTATAAATAGCCTTCAATTACATCGTATGAAACACTATAAATTGCGTAGGGTGTTCTCTCTTCAAAGCAAACAAACTCGTCATCAGAATATGTATAATTTTCAAACAACCAATCAATCAAAATGCTATAAGAACTATCATTGCTAAAAAAGAATTCATCAAGTGAAATCGGCTCGCCATAAACCAAGTTATCAAGCTCGCCTGTGAAAATTGCAAAATTGAGATTTTGAGAATTGGAAATTCCCCAAGTGTTAATACCGATTACCTCACCATAAGCATTGATAAGCGGACCGCCTGAGTTGCCGTTTGTAATAGATGCATCGTGCTGTATGTAGGTGATTTCGCTAATCACCCTGTCAGCGTGGGTAATAATTCCTTGTGAATAAGTGTTTGTAAGACCTCTTGATGAGCCTATTGCATATACTGTTTCTCCTGTGGAAACTGCTTCCTTACATACGGTTGCCACAGAAAGCGTTTCATCGGCTTCAATTTTTAGAATAGCTAGGTCAATATCGACATCATATGCCAAAATAAATTCAATAGGATAAACTTTCTCGCCTATTTGGATTTGGGCAGAATATGCGCCATCTATAACGTGATAGTTGGTTACAATTTCTCCATCCTCGGAAATAACAAAGCCGGTAGCTAAACCGATTTCTTTTCCACTCTTATCGTAGGTTGTAATCTCTCCAACATAATTCACAGATTGATTATATATATCGGTTGCAGAATATGTTGGCAAGGAATAATCTCCTAAATAAGATACATTACAGCCCTCAACTATGCAGGAATAGCTCTTTTTTCCTGATTCTTTACAGGTTGCTTTCTTTATCACGTATCCATCGTCATATTTATGTCCTGTCGCTTGTATTGTTGTTTGGGCTTTTAAAACTGTATTGCAAACTCTACAATGAGTACCCTCGGTCTTACCATCATCCTTGCACGTTGCTGTTACTGCCGCGTCAACAACCGTTGTATGCCCTAAAGCAGGAATACTTTGGGTTTGCTTTTCACCGCATACACAAGAGCATATCCTTGTTCCCTCTTGTGTGCAGGTTGCTTTCTCTGCTACCGTCCAATCAGAAAATCTATGCTCGTGCGAAAATCTAAAGCAAGAAGAAAATGTAGCCACTAAAAGTAGCATTGTCATAGCAGTTAAAAGCGTCAATATAATTCGTTTAGACATTTTTTCTCTCCTTATTAATAATATGTTACAAAACTATTATATCACAGTTTATTGCGGATTTAAAGAGCTTCTCTATTTTTATTTTTAATTTCACTCGTGCTTATAAGGGCATTGATGGCTACGGCTTTGGTTGTCCTCGTGTTTTATGGGGAATAAAAACGCGTGAGCATGAGAAAATTTGGCAAAACTTCACCGTGATAAGAAACATCGACGATATCGTAACCCATTTGCCGCCCGCTTTTCTTCTCTACTTTCACGTTGGAAAAATCCTTGAAATAGGCGAATGGGAAAAATATTCGGGCGTTGACGCCCACCGCCCCGAAAGCTATACAAGCGAGCTAAGAAACGCGGAGCTTTAAAAAAGCACACTAAAAAAAGCGAGCCGTGCTCGCTTTTTCTTTATAAATTAATTAAATGGCCGTCGTAGCCGTATTTGAAGATGTAGAAATTTTCTCCGTCGAAGTTGATTTCCGCTAAGGAAGCATTGACCACCCAAGGGGTATTTTTCATTTTTTCAAGGGGTAAGTCTTGAATATAGCACTGGAGCGCACGAATCACCGACGAGTGCGAGCCGATAAGGACTGTTTTTTCGCCCTCTTTTTTAGCAATTTCCTTTAATTTTTCCACTACTCTTGCTTGGAGATGTATCATTGCTTCTCCGCCCTTTGGAACGTAGACGCCCGGGTCATTTGCCCATTTGCCATAACCGTTATCAAAGTTATTCTTTATTTCTTCAAGAGTTAAGCCTTCAAGCTCACCAAAGTCAAGTTCGATTAGATTATCTTCTTTAATAATCGGTAAATCAAGCGCATCGGCAACGCCCTTTACAGTATTGCAAGCACGCTCAAGTGGACTTGAATAAATTGCGTCGATTTTGTATTTATTTAGAATATATTGGCATACGGCATTTGCCTGTTTTTCACCTAAAGACGAAAGTGGCACATCCGTCACACCTGCCAAATATCCGCCCTCGTTTGCCTTGCTCTGTCCGTGTCTTACAATAATAAATTTTGTCATATTTTCGCCCTTTGCTTTCAATTTTCTACATTATATCACATATAAAACACTTTTTCAATCGGTAAATGATTTTTTAAGAAAAAACAGACACGTGACGGCGTTTTTTCTGCTCACGTAGAAATGATGGGGCTTATTGACGGGACGTCGAGGGCGCCGTCCCCTACGGAGGCATACGAGCATAAACACCTCATCCGTCTTTTGCTACGCAAAATCCACCTTCTCCCGCTGGAGAAGGCTAAAAATACGCCTCTGCAAATTGATTTTCATTATCAAAAAAGAAAACAGGCGTTTTGGCTGCTTTTTCTTGTTTAAAAAGAACGTGAGGAGCAATTCCTTGCAGGACAGCAACCCTTTTGTCGCAAGCGACATTTCCCCTCACAGGGGAATTCCTTGCAGGACAGCAACCCTTTTGTCGCAAGCGACATTTCCCCTCACAGGGGAATTCCTTGCAGGACAGCAACCCTTTTGTCGCAAGCGACATTTCCCCTCACAGGGGAATCACCTCCCCTACTATTGTGCTTTTTGTTCTATTGGTGCTAATGCGCCCTCTTACTTGCAAGCCTCTTTGATAGCAACTGCAACAGTCATACCAACCATTGGGTTGTTACCTGCGCTGATTAAATCGACAATAATTGGCTGAAAGCAATTGACAAGTTAAATAAAATATACTATAATAAATTCGATATTTATAGGTTTGTCCTAGGAGAAATTAAATGAAAAAAATCGTATTGAGTCAAGCACATTTGGATAAAAGGAAGCAAAGAAAGCGTTTCGTTTTAAGAGACGATATTTTTTGCACAATATTGCAACAGAAGATGTGCGTGAAGGATTATTTTGATTTTAGTTTTTCATTTCCCGATGAGGTGGATAAGGTAATCATTGACGGTATGTACTCGGGTGATTGGTATTCTGTGTACGAAAGTGAAATTTTACCGCTTCGCCAAAATCCTATGTTGGCGCGTTTTCGTGACGCGGGGATAGACATTTTTGATGAATGGATAAAGCATGTTCACGGAAGGCAAAAAGAGTGTTGGCTGACATATAGAATTTCAGAGGTGGATGTGGATACGGATATAAATCCTTTACCGATAAAGGAAGAACACCCCGAATGGTTTATTCCGGCGTTTGGATTCACAATGAACAATATGGCTGTGCCGGAAATCAGGCAACATAAATTAAAGGTGATTGCAGAAGTGATGAGAAAATACACCTTCGACGGATTGGATATTGATTTTGAACGGCACACTCCCATCTTACCAGTTGGCGAGCAATGGGAAAAGCGGGAATGCGTAACAGAATTTATGAGAGAATTACGCATTGAGCTTTTAAAAATTGGGAAGGAACAAAACAGGGTTATAATGCTATCCGCACGAGTTCCCGATTGCTTGGACG
>SVRK01000001.1 GCA_015064855.1 Oscillospiraceae bacterium
CCACTGCGATCAGTGGAAAGCACAGCAATATTCTTTACTATTTCAAATTTGAACTGGTCATTAAAAGCCATTTGTTTCTCCTTGCTGAAACACGACGTCAAGTTTCATCGTCGGATTCATTTGTTGATGTTTGTGAACTCATTAGATTTTTATCATGTCTATCTATGTATCGGAATGTGTCAGTAAGTGACAGGAATTCGCGGTGTTGCCTGTGGTAACTCGCATTGGCTCCACTCAGCGCAACGTTTTTGTGATCAACCTGTATGGGTTGCGTTTGCGTGTTTATTCGCCAGTGACCGACCGGGGTTTCGATGGTCAGGAAGTGACCGTTGTATACCGAATAATATCCTTGTTCGGAGCAAAGCTTTCTGATATCTTCGACAGTTTCTCCCTTTCGGACTCGATTATTGATCGGTATTGAAATTGCAGTATCATGTTTGGGGCTCGGCTTACATTGCTTACAAGGTGTGAACCCGGCTTTCCTTGCGGATGAGTATTGCTTGAATCCACGAAGGTTTGTTACTCCTACAAGTTTAGGGCAATGTCTTAAGTGAAACGTGGAATAACCATTTCCCGCCCAGAAGGAAAACTCCGGTTGTGTAAGAACGTAGACATCGCGTTTTTCTTCCTCTGAGGAAAACCCGCTTGCTATTGCAGCCTTGCGTTCTGCGGAAGCTCGAGTGTATCTGGCAACAGCACGCTTTTCGTGTCGATCCAGATCTCGCTTCGCAATCTTCTTTTTCTTTCCAGCATTGTTTCTGACATTATCGGACAGTCTTGGATGAAGCTCATCTTCTTCGGTAGGGTTGCATACCTTACATGGCGTTCTGTCCGTATTTAACGCAGTTTTATAATATCCGCATCCCAGTATTTCATCAGCAGAGAGAATCAACCCGCAATCATATCTGTGGAATATCGAAGATGTAGGTGAGTATACGTAAATGTATTGAGTTCGAGAAAGCATCTCACGATTCATTTCTCGTTTTACAGTCTTCATCTCTCCGGCTAAACAAAGAGGACACGGACGAAGCTTTTTGCGAATACATTTTTCCAGTTTGATGTGCCCGACAAGCTTGTGTCCTTCCGGGATGGCTTCGCATCCTCGTTTATGCAAAAGTTTACTATCCTCGTCATACTGATATGGATAATCTGTTTCGGTAAATGCTTTGCTTTCCGGAATCGGCTGCGGTGGCTCAAGCAACAGTCTTTGCGGAAACTTTATACCTGTGAGCAAACGTTGCATCGTAATAACATCGTTTTTTGAAACGTGTTTGTTGTGAGGGACTGGAATATCTCGCTTTTGCGCCAGCCGATATGGATTGGCGTGGTGTAGCTTGCCGTCCAAAAGGTAAGAAGGTATGTAATCCAAAAGAGTGATATGCTTAAAAGGCGGATCCGTTCTAAATATTAAGTTGTGGATGCTGTGATATGTTTTGTGTGAGTCTTCGTACCACCAAAGTACAATGTCGTCATCGGACAGCCATTGCTCAAACTCAGACAAAACTGTATAAGATGTCGGCGCACGTTTGAAATCCTGAATACTTGCTCCGGCATAGCAGACTTGATCCCACTTTTCAAAGGAAGTGTTCTGTGGTCTTATTAACGATGTATATGAATCAATGGTTTCCCATTTCTCGTTAACTTTACTTGCAGATAATTGGGTTAGGCAGATAAACTCTTGTTCGTTTGTTGCCCATTCAATATCGCATAGAACGTACATACAATCACCTCCTTTGGCAGTTTTCAGAAATCATTAGTCCTGTGTGTCTGGGATAACTTCCATAATATCACCAACATCGCAGCCGAGAACGCCACAGATCTTGACGAGAACATCGGTGCTTACGGTTTCGTTTTTCGTCATCTTTGCAATTGTAGACGAGCTGAGGCCGGTAAGAGCACGAAGATCCTTCTTCTTCATATCCCTATCGATCAGCAGTTTCCAGAGTTTTTTATAACTTGCAGCCATATTCCACTCCTAAAATAAAGTATAGTAATATCAATTATAGCATAATATGTAGAAAAATGCAAGTGGGACTGGCAAATTTGCCGAAATTTCGGTTTTCGCTCTCAAATTGAAAGTTTGCGATGTCGAAACTCGCCATAACTAATAGTTGAGATTGGGCAAACAAATAGAAAAAGAGGCATACCAAACCGTAAGGTATACCTCTTGAATTTAGTCTTTATCGAAAGCAAGCCATTTCGCTTCGTAAGTGTCAAAGTAGAACTTCACACCATACTCATTCTCAACGTAGCGCTCTTTAACAACGTATCTGCCACGTAATTCTTGACGAAGCTGCGTGTCGTCCGATATTGGTTCCACCCAAACTGCAGTTTTCGATTTTGCATCTGAGTATGACAGCGGCTCATCTGTTGGAGTTCCACTCTCGGCGAACCGTGCTGCAGATGCGAAGATCTCTGGCACTTCAGTAAAGGGGAGTCTTTTATCAACGAAGATTAGCTCCTTGTTAGTTGCATCAACGATAGCCCAACCATATTCACGGCACCAAACGGGCTTGCCGTGGAAGAGTCTGATGGATGCAGCGGGAATCGGTTCATCAGGATTTATTATTCCACCGTCCACTCCAAGCAAGTAATCCGTTGAAACTTCATATTCTTCAGCCATACGAATGAGATTATCAATTGTTGGCGATTTTCTTTCGCCTTCCCAAGCACTGAGGGCAGGCTGTGAAACACCTAAGATGTCCGCCGCGTCTGTGAGCTTTATTTTTTTTGCTTGTCTTGCTTCTTTATATCTTCTGGGCATCATTCACCCTCCTTTTCTTGAGGAATTACACATATATTATAGTCCAAAATCGACATAATATCAAGTCCTTTTTGTAAATTAAACTCTGCACGTGTGCCATCATTGTGCCATCCTATCGCAAACTATTGAAAGTTCAAAGTCAGTCTGGTATAATAATGACATAACCTTCTTGTTTGCCTCGAGCAAAAATAGTTGATCCGTGTTTCATAGTGCCAGTAACCCTTTGGGATATTGGCGCTTTTTTTGTTTTCAAACGCGGTCATGGAGCCGCACAAATACAACAGCAATGTGGGGCTTGGCCTCACTGCGCCTATTTTTAGAACTCTACGTTCACAAAGCACTTTGGATTTCGATCTGAAGTGCTTTTTTATATAGATGAGCCACAAGGCTCCCCAACCATTTCAATCGGGAAGCCATTGGCTACCCGTCTATATAACTCAAACAAAACAGAAAGGAAAGAAAACTATGGTTTTATGTGTAAACGCAAAAACAAAAATCAAAGATCTCGTGATTGAGTACATTGAGGTCGCTCTCAAAAACGGTGAGCTCGTAAACCTAAATTGGGACTACAGTGAGATTGAGCGCACACCTGAAGGATTCGTCGCCTTCTATCGAGGACTGTGCTTTGAAGAAGAGCACGCGAGAGATTGTCTGGACAAGCTCAAGGAACTCTCGGTCGCTTGCGTAGGTCTTTACTCTGAAGAACCGGGGCCTTGGGACATCTGCATCGAAAGTCTCGATTTTGATGATAACGGCAATATGCTCGTTATCGAAGATGTACATTACGAGGGCGAGGACGGTGAGCAGGTGGTCACAACGTACTGTGACCTTAAGGACTTTGCAAGAAGCTGGCTTCAGCAAAATCAGTATGACCTGAAGGACTATTTCGTAGTCGCGGATCCAGATGAGCCCGCTGAGCTCGGAGATCTACTCGACGTTGCTTACGATATGAAGGGCGACATTGAAGAAAGCACGTTCAATCCCTATCCGGAAAGTGGCAAAGACTTCGATAACTGGTATGATGAATTCGTTTTGAAAATACATACGGTTTTGAGAGTCATTGCCTATGAACAGGAAACGGGGGTGAGCGAATGATGGAGTATAGCTTGATTCTAATACCGTATTTCGCGGAAGTGGTTGTGGATGAGAATATGACCGACAAGGTACGCGAACTTCGTTTTACGTCGCTTAAAACCCTCCAGGGACAGCTAAACTACTACAAGAAGCTTGGCTACATCGACGAGCTGATCAACGGCATTGCCGAGAAGAAGGCAGAGATGATTATGCAGGCAACATCCAAGACCGAGATGGACCGTGTGTTAAAGCCTCACGCGCCTCGGTATGACGGATGCAGGTTTATTCCGGATGAATATCTGACTCCGGAGGAAGAGCTTATCGCATGGTCACAAACGTCTTTGAAAGGTCCTTTGGTTGAATGCGGTCAAAGACGGTTCAGCGAGCTTTTCAAACTGCTTTTTCCCGATAAAAGTAAAGAAATATTTACATAGGAGGCATTTATGGTCAAATCAGAGAAGCTATACACCCCGCAGTCATACGTTGAAGCATTAACCGGAAACTGTTATGTGTTCGGCAGTGACAACGTGTGCGAGCAGATATCAAACGTGATGCTTTTCAATAAGCTCCCAAACCTGTTTGATTATCCTCTTTCCGAGATCGATCATATCGTAGAAAACGACATCAACGTGGTTCTTGTTGACGTTTCCTGCTTTGATAAGCATGGAATTTGGAAACACGAGTACCGTTGGTTCGAGGTCCCGGATGATTTCAAGGAGGAAGATGAGTGAAAACACGCTACAACATCTATTACACCCAATACAATCTATTCGCAAATTCAAATATCCCTAAGATACGTGTCGTTGAAACCGAGGACATTTATCACGAGATTGGTAAGATGATTTGCAGCGCATTGGAGAGAATCGTGAGAATCAGTTATACTCATCCAACGGCAAGCATCGAGGAGTGCGAAAAGTATTGGACAGAGCGAGGGTATCGGAAGATCTCAAACGACACTTGGGTGATGGACAAACCCGTAGCAGAAAAGAAAATTTAGGCCCTTAGAGGCAGAAAGGAAATTGATATGAGAAAATTAGTAACTTGGGAGTTGCCTTGGACGCTTGTCGGTGATATTGTCGGCGCACAACTCGGCAACATTCTCGGCAAGGAAATTAAATGCAAAGCATCTCTTGATGATTGGGATTACTGGGCGGTAAGCTTTATTGATTATCGCATGCCCATCAATGAGATTAAGCTTGTTTGCGGCAATGTTCATGCGACCGATGACGAGAAAAAGGACGCACTGCCTATGGAAGGCGAGAAGAATGTAGGAAGCCTGGGAAATGCTATCGTTGACAAACTTCTTAGCAACGGTATGGGAGCATCGTGGGAGTTATCTTTCGCAAAAGAAAATGCACTTTATCTAATTGGATGCGAAGAACGTGACTGTATCAACATCGGGAAACACCTGATATTTTACGACACGTTGAAAAGCAAGGAGGAGCTTATTGATTATTTTATCAAGAACTCACCAACGGAACGTAGCCTCGCAGACTTTTGTCATGAGTATGCAGAAAGATACCAGAACAGCCTCTATTGGCACTACCCGCTAAGCGATTCGGAGCATCTTGGTGCCTATTTGGTGCTCGTTAAAGAAGGTGTTCTGTATGTTCCGTATGACGATGCGGATAAGGTTAGCTGCGAGCTCTTTTGCTTGGAGGGCATCAAGCTGGTAGATGCTGACGATGTGTTTGATATGGAACGTAATTTTGAGGATAACGCGACACGGTTCCTTGAAAACATTCGTGTTCTCAGATCGTATCTTGTTTCAAAAATGAAGGACGAGGAGGATGACGAGGAATGAAAATCAGAATATACCAGATTGACATTGAACTCGACAAGGACAATCTCTCGTTTAGAAATCTCGAATTTGTTTACAAGAAATCCGGAGGGCGTGTTCCGGAAGAAATTTACGAGTGCGTCTATGAAGGCGAAATCGAAGATTCGAAGCTTGACTACATCTTCTACATCTTCAACCAGATAATTCCCAAGGAATTCACATCGAGAAGTATGTCTGTATCCGACGTAATAGAGATACTTCATCCGCAAGGAGATAGTAGTTTCTATTTCGTAGACTCGGTAGGTTTCAGGCATATCCCTTTCGACAAATCCAAAGCAAAGGAGAAAACGAAATGAAATGTAATTTGCCCGGCAAAAAGAAAAACACATCAATGAAATACGGTAGAAATGCGGATCCACGTTTGATTGAAATCGTTGAGAACCGCGACCAATACAAAATCGGTCTGGATGATACGTTTACGTTCGGCTGCAAAATGTGCGGCAAGTGCTGCACAAACAGAGAGGACATAATGTTGACACCTCGAGATATCTTCCGAATGGCCAAGGAGCTTCAAATGAGTATGCAGGATTTCATTCAGAAGTATTGTGAATCCTACATAGGACCGTCATCGAAGTTCCCGGTTATCAGACTATACCCGGAGGGCGAAGACAGGCACTGTCCACTGCTCAAGGATCGCAAATGTATCGTACACAAGTCAAAGCCTGTAGTATGCGCTCTTTTCCCAATCGGGCGTATGTTTAGTGCTGAGCAAGGGCAGGAAATGTCATCGCAGAATATGACGTACTTGCTTATGCATCACGGTTGCGGCGATGGTACAGAAAAGCATACGGTCCGCGATTGGCTGACCACCTTTAATATTCCTCTGGAGGATGAGTTTCACATTATGTGGACGAATGCTCTGGCGGACATAAGCAAACGTCTTCGGGATTATCTTCCGAAGGCTGATGAGCAGGAAGCGTTTTTGCTTTATAATGCTTTGTTCCTCGGCATTTATGGCAGCTACCACATGGAGTCTGAGTTTATGCCGCAGTTCGAGAGAAACATAAAACTGGCAAAGGAGCTTGTAGAGCAGATAACTTCCAAAGGAGGTGAGTCTGGTGAGTGAAGAACGTAATCAGTATCAGATCACCCGAAAAGATGCGAAAAACTGTTTCGTTGAGAGTCTCAGCGATGCGTTTGGAATCGGAAAGGTGCACTTCAACTTTGCATCCTACGATTTGAACAAACCGGCAGGTCAACGTCAGACTGGAATGGTGAGCATATACATAGATGCCGATGAGTTTCTCGAGCTCTGCAGAAAACTCACTTGCGGAGAGCTCCGTTATATGGTTCAATCCCAGAAGAGTGCAGCTTCTCCAAGGACCGCACTTTACCAGAGCCTTGGCGGAACGTCTGCAGAAAAGCTGAAAGCTCAAAACCGATCTCGGTCTGACGGAAAGAGCCTGTCACGCACGCTACAGATCCTAACCGGAAATAAAACCGATTTGCTTCTTGTTGCTGACAGCGGTCCCGGAGAAACAACAGAAAAAGGGCTTATAGTACCCAAGTTTGGGAACAAGCCCGAAAACCATATCACCGTAAGTATGTCGCTCGACGTCTTCGGTGAGCTGTTGCTTATCACAAAAACACATTACGAGGCGTGGTTATCTGCTTGGTACGCACAGAGAATATCTAATCCTCCTCCCGTCCAGCAAACTCCACCAAAACCAAAAAACTCCGAGCTGCCAGAAGCACCTGCTCAGGCAGTCCAGAACGAGTTCTTCTAATCATTGAGGGGTAGTCTTTTTTGTACTACCCCTTTTGCTTTCGACAAACATCCGCATAAATCAACTTTATTCTCCCATTTTCAATTGACAAACTATGCTATTTGTAGTATAATGTAAATAATTCTATTTAGGAGGCAAACTGATGCAAACCGAAGCTGAAAGATGGTATTCGTTGAAGGAAATTATGGTTCATTTAGGTGTGAGCCGAGATACAATACTTATTTGGATTGCTAAGCGAGGAATGCCAGCATCCAAAGTGGGAAGACTCTGGAAATTCAAGATATCCGAAGTTGATGCTTGGGTAAAATCCGGTGGAGCAGCAGAATAAGGGGTGTACAGACTTTTGTACAGCGATTATGATATAATTATGCTGCAATTCCATAAGGGGGTGGCTGTATGTTAACAGAAAAAGCTATAACAATATGCCTGCTCGAGGTTCTCAGAGAATATTCTGACGAGAGCCATATTCTGTCTATGAGCGAGATTACATCTAAAATCAATCAGCTCTATGGGCTCAATCCAGACCGCAGAACCATATATTCATCGTTGGAAACACTGGTCGAACTTGGGTATGACATATCGTTCTATAAAGAAAACGGAAAAGGATATTACATACGCGACAGACAATTAGAAGCTTCTGAAGCGCACTTATTGTCGGATGCAGTGTGCTCGTTTCCGTTTATTTCAGAAAAGCAAACTGCCCAATTGTTAAAGAAGATTCACTCATTTGTAAGTGTTCACGAACGTCGTAATATTAAAAATCTTACGGTCATACGCGCGAATCAAAAAACAATAAACAAACAGGTCTTTTTTAATATTGAAATGCTTGATGAGGCAATTGAAAAGCGAGTAAAAGTAACATTTGACTATTTTGATTACGGTGTAGACAAACAACTCCACAAACGCAGAGAGAAAAAATATAAAGTGAATCCGTATGGCATGGTGTACAGCAATGAGCACTATTATCTCGTTTGTGTAATGTCGCGACAGGATCGAGTATCAATGTATAGACTCGACAGAATTCAAAATATAGAAATTACTGATATTCCTTTGGATGAACGTGAATGTGGATTTGATCCCCATGTAGCAGTGAGAAACGCAGTTTATGCGTTTACTGGCCAAGCGGAATCAATAGAGCTGCTCGTGGAACGAAAGGTTCTTAACGATGTGATAGATAAATTCGGAATAAACTTGATTACATCGGAAGAAAAAGACGGACGAATTCGAGTAATAGTAAACGCATCTCGTATGGGGATGAAATATTGGGCTTTGCAATATTTGGAAAATGCAGAGGTTGTTGCCCCCCAAGATCTTCGTGATGAAATAATGAGAACCATAGGAAGCAGTCGATACAACAATAGCTAAATGTTTTTCGAGGTATAAATAATGTCCAACGCAAAAAACAATCAATTTTTAATCAGCCACGATTTCTTCGGGGAAGAAATATCGGTCGATATTTCAAAGGTGTTTCCCGTAGTAATTATGGCAACAATGTCTTGTGGGAAAAGCACGCTTATCAATTCTTTGCTTGGGAAGGATATACTTCCAAGCAGAAATGAAGCGTGTACTGCAAAAGTATACTCTATACTTGACAACGACGATGACGCTTTAACAAAGGTTTTTCTCACATATAAAAATGGTGATGTGTCAACTGTAACCGAGAATATTTCAGACGCATTGAATATGGCAAATCAATGCGATGATATTACACAAATAACAATTTCTGGGCAGATACGAGGTGTGCTTAACACAAAGAAAACCTTATTGATAGTTGATACTCCCGGAACAAACAATTCCATTGATAAGTCTCACGAAAAAATCACAAAAAAAGTGTTAAGAAAAGTAAAAGGTGGATTGGTTTTATATGTTATCAATGCGGAGCAAATGGGAATAAATGACGACAGAGCTTTGCTGATCGACCTTAGAGAGTATCTTGATAAGCATAAAAATGTGTCGGTGCTTTTTGTTGTGAACAAGGTGGATTCGATTGATACTGAGAAGGAGTCGTTAGAAGACTTTTTGTTCGATATAAAAAAGTATTTGAACGATTGCGGATTTGCGAGCCCTGAAATTCTACCTGTTTCTGCACTTGCAGCAAATCTCTTTAACAAAGTGTTAGCTGGAGAAAGTCTCACAAAAAAGCAAAGTCGTTCTTTTGAATATGTATTCGAACTCTACAAGCCCAACGGACTCAATCTTGTGTCCTATGCAATAACACGTGACTATCCTACTCAATATCATTTCGTTGAAGTAAACGGCAAAAAATATAGAGTGAGCGACATCGTCGGTGCGCTAACAAACACCGGAATACCATACCTTGAGCGCTTTATTCAAAATGCGCAGATCCATAGTTCTACATCTTCAAAAGTCAAGGTAAATATAAATAAGGAGTCTTAAGAATGACAGATTTTATTATTGATTATAATCCTTATCTTGTGACATGCTCGTTTTCAAAAAATGGTCGATTGCTTGGACAGAAAACAAAGCTTGGCTCAAAATCGAATCAAAGATTACAGGTGCTACTAAGTCCCTCGACAAACTGGGACGGATTGCTTGAAGAAATAGCAAAAGTTTGCAATGATTCTGATGTCAATGTTATATTTAGAGGCCGGAAGATAGACTTTGATGATCTTCAGTATAGTGTTCAACGGTATTCTGGAAAGGTTGCTTTTACTCTTATGTTAGAGGAAGGCAAAAACGAGCTTGCTATAATGAGCGATTTGGACAGCATCATTGAAGACATTAGGAGCAAGAACATTCCTCAATTCTCGGAAGTTGATGCTGATGGAAGAACGATATTCACTGCTTATGAAGAAGCGCAAAACGGAATATTCGAGGTTAGCGTTATTGCAACGATGAGCAGCGGAAAATCCACGCTCATTAACTCGTTGTTACATACGGAGTTGTTGCCTTCGGAAAACAAGGCATGCACAGCGACCATAGCACGAATCCTTGACAATGACCAAATGGGCTCCTACGAGGCTACGTGTTATGCTCAAGACAATGAAACAGTAGTTTATCCTCGTACAACTGTTACCCCGGATTTGCTAAGACAATATAATGCGAATGAAGCTGTCCAGTACATCGACATTGAAGGAAGTATACCGTCGATTCCGAGTGATAAGATCAGACTTTGTTTGCGAGATACCCCAGGTCCTAACAATTCTCGAAATGAAAACCACGAAAGATTAACTCGTTCTATCATAAAAAGAAATAATGCCGTAATTTTGTACGTTATGAACGCAACACAGTTTGGCATTAACGACGATAAGCAACTTTTATGCGATATTTCACAAGAAATGAAGCGTGCAGGAAAGCAATCACGTGATAGATTTATCTTTGTAATAAACAAATGCGACGCTTTGGATGAAGAAAAGGGCGAGACGGTGGACAAGCTTCTCACAGACGTAACAGACTATTTAGCCGGATTTGGCATTCAAGAGCCAACCTTAATTCCAACCAGCGCTCGTCTTGCGTTGCTTATTAGAAAGAGCCAAAACGGTGAGCCTCTTTCTCGAAAAGAACGAAAAGAGTTGGAAAGCGTCGATGATTTTGTCGAAAGCCCGCTTCTCCATTTTGAAAGATATGCAACACTTACCCCTTCAGTTAGGGCTGCGTTAGAAGATCAAGTTGTCAAGCATCACAGTTCCGAAGATACATGGGATTTGGAAGCGTTGATTCACACTGGTCTTCCTGCTGTCGAAGCAACAATTGCTGAGTATATTGACAAATATGCTTATCCAATGAAAATCAACGATGCTATAAGGGACATTATGCAAACTTTAGCTGAGCTTAATATGAGAGGCCGCTTTGAACAAAGCATTGCAAGTGACTCAGAACAGCTTGAACGAGTTCGTGCACAGATTCAAGAAGCTAAAAAGAAGCATCAATCAAGTGGTACCGTTTCGGCAGATTTCAAAAAGCGAGTTTCTTTACTTACGCTTGACTCTCCTGATAGAGACGATGAGCAATTCAACGTTGAAATGGAACTCCAGGAGATCTCAAAAGAATACGATCAACAGGTAAAAGTCGATAAATCAATCGCTGATCAACTTATCGCAGAGTTCCAAAGAAAGCTTATGCAATATCAGACCGATTGTGAAAGCAGACTGCAACGTGAGATCGATGTTCAAATATTTCAGCGGTGTGGATCCTTGCTTGATGAATATACCCACGTTGTAGCATCTATCATTCAGGATCTTGAAATAGACGGTTTTGACTTTAGAAAAATGAAAATGCTTGAACAGATCTCTATCCGCAGCATCGATGAAATCGTTAGAAACAATCAACAGGATCGTTGCCGTGAAGAAACTCGTTGGAAGGATAATCCGGAAAGAGCTGGTTTCTGGGGCAAATTCAAGTTCTGGAAGCCCAAAAAGGTCTCGTATACCGTGTCTGTAAAAGAAGGTATTGATGTAAATGTCAAAAACGTTGTGGTCGATATCTTAACAGAATTTTCAAGTGCATTAAAGTGCAACATAGTTTATATTTTCGCACAAGCGGATGAACAAATAGCTCAATACAAGGAATGTTTCAATGCTAACATTGATCGATTGGATGAGCGAATCGCAGATATACTTCAGCAATTGGAAAGAGACACAGCCCAATCAGAGACAATCGCAAAGAAAGTAGAAGCAGAAAAAGAACTGTTTGATTGGATTTCTCAAACAGAGGAACGAATTAGTGCACTGCTGTCTGTATAATGGAGGTTTTACAATGCAAAAATACGAGTCTATTGAAAGAGGCATTTTACAAAACGATGTAAAAGCGCTCAGAGAATCTATTGGAAGTATTTGCTATACGTGTCGCGATTTTTCAAATGGCGAATTTGATGAGGTCGTGGAATATGTCCTTAGTAAAGGAATAAAATTGATGGACGATACTCTTGTTGGGGAGTTGGTTTCAACTGGAAAAGAATCGTACACCGATGAGGATTTTGCCAGAGCAATTTTTGAGTTAAAGAAGAACTTCTGCAAGGAACGTATTGCGGATGTGAAGAAGATTGGTGCTACCCTCTATAGAAAGAAAGAGGAACCCAAGCCTCAAACTGTGGGTACAGGCCCAAACGCACAAAGCCATCAGGCATCAAACAATGCCAAGCTCAAAGTAGCAGGCCTGGTGGCAGCGGGACTGGCAGTGGTCGCAGTAGCAGTTATCTTAGTTATACTGTTCAAGAAGTAAAGAAATCATTTGCTTGTTCGGAAGGATCCTGCATCATTTGCGAAAAGAGAAAAACTCAAGAATGCAAGATGGAACAAGCTCGTAAATGCTCTACTTTTGTGGAAAAACGGCGTGATGAACTAAAATTGCGTTATAAATGTCCAAAACGAAACTGTGTGTGTCTGCTTAACAAATGCACAGACTATAGCGGTTGCTCTTTTGCTGCAAAACGCAATTATCAAAGATGGTATGACGCCTACAATCAAGGCAATAAAGAGCTATTAACCCAAATTATGAAAGGAGCAAAGTAGGATGTCAAATAATCTTCCTGACGTAAGAGAAACTGAGCAATTATCAAAATCCTTTGAACTTGCCCGGGATATCATCACAAGAGATTACTTATACAATCTCGAGGAAATGGAAGTTTGCGAAATTCCAGAAGAGCTCAAACAAGTTGAAATTTCCGACTTTTCTCGAATTTATCATTTTGAACGATTTGTATCAGACAAGAAAGAAAATATGCTTGACAAGCTCGTTACAGTCTTGAACGCAGCATATACGAGTGGATCGTCCGTTGTTACAATTATTAAGGGATCGGCGGACAGAACAGACTACTATATTGGAGTTGTTAATAAGTCCTTTTCTAAAGAGGATAACCTTTCTGAGCAAGGAGATACATTTGAAAGTACACTTAAAGGCAATTTCCCAGGACTGAAGGTGGCTCAACTTAACAAAGGCGAATTGGAGGATGTCTGTAATAGCATATTCAAATCAAGCGCAGCTGTTTCTTCTGTATCCGGAATTGCTTCTCTTAGAGATGCGAAGGAAAAATCTATCGAGAAGTATATTCAGGGCCTTGAGCATCTCGTTGATTCTCTCCAAGGAACGACATACAGTATTGTTGTAATATCAGATCCGGTTTCTCCTTTGGAGCTGGCTTTGGCCAAATCCGGATATGAGAATTTGTACACGCAACTCTCGCCGTTTTTGAAATCAACGCTCTCGTTCAATGAATCTCAAAATGTATCCGTCACGCACTCGCAAACTACCGGTGTTACCAATACAATTGGACACAGTGCCTCATTAACACAGAACTATTCTCAAACAAGCGGGTGGAGTGAAACCGAATCCCGGAGTAAAACAAGTAATAAAAACGCAGGAGCTGTTGTTGGCGGCGTTATCGGTGCTGCTGTTGGTATCGCGGCAACAATCGCTACTGCAGGTGCGGCTGCACCCGTAGCTTTTGCTGTAATGGGCATAGGTAGTTCTGTCGGTGGTGCGTTTGGCGGTGCAATAGGAGCTACATCTAAAAGCGATTCAAAATCTTCAACCCAAACAGGAAGTGCTACCGAATCGTCTGGTAAAACCGCCACCGAAACGTCATCCTCAGCAGAACAAAACTCCTCTACTGACGGTGAAACAGAAGGAACATCTCAAGGTAGAACGCTTCAATTTACGACCGAAAATAAGACTATAAAAGCATTGCTTGCCAAGATTGACAAGCATCTCGAACGTTTGGATCGGTGTGAAGCATTTGGCGCATTTAATTGCTCAAGCTATATTATTTCGTCTGATCCCGAAACCAATGCAATTGTAGCTAATGTTTATAATGCTTTGATGCGTGGTGAAAATTCTTCTCTTCAAGCTTCCTATATAAACAGTTGGGAATTTGAAGACACTAACGGGAAAAAGATTGTCCAATATCTTGAAAAGTTCACTCATCCTTTGTTTTACCGTGATTCCGATTTTGGAGTTCTTGTTTCCCCTGCATCAATTTTTAATTCCTATGAGGTGGCAGTTAACATCGGTTTACCCAAAAAATCTATAAAAGGATTGCCTGTTTTTGAATCTGTATCGTTTGGTAGAGATGTTCATTACTTGGAGGCCGACCGTAATACAGCATCTGCCCTTTCACTCGGAAATATATTCCACATGGGTGAGGAAGACAAACAAACACCAGTTATGCTCGATGTAAAAAGCCTTGCAATGCACACTTTCGTAACGGGTTCCACGGGTTCAGGTAAATCTAATACGGTTTATCAAATACTGCGTGAATTAGATGGACAAGGGGTTAAGTTCCTTGTTGTCGAGCCCGCCAAAGGCGAATATAAACATATTTTTGGCAATGGAATTGCAAGTGTTTATGGAACAAACCCTGCTATTACTCCCATTTTGAAAATAAACCCGTTTAGGTTTCCAAAAGGCATTCACGTTTTAGAACACATAGACCGATTGGTAGAAATATTTAATGTTTGTTGGCCCATGTATGCTGCGATGCCAGCAGTATTAAAAGATTCCGTCGAACGTGCTTACGTGTCTGCGGGTTGGGATCTCACAGATTCCAACAATCGCTATTCTGAAAGTCTGTTCCCAACATTTGTTGACGTGTTAGATGAACTGAATAATGTAATCTCGCAGTCTGCCTTTTCGCAAGAAGTAAAGGATAATTACATAGGTGCCCTTTCAACGAGAATTAAATCATTGACCAATGGTATATATGGTAAAATCTTTGGGAACGACGAAATAGGTGATGAATCTCTCTTCGATAACAATGCTATTGTTGATTTGAGTCGTGTCGGTTCAGTAGAAACTAAGTCTCTGATAATGGGAATCTTGGTTATGAGACTTCAGGAATACAGAATGACATCAGGAAAAATGAATGCTGATTTGAAACACGTTACAGTGCTTGAAGAAGCTCATAATTTGCTCAAGCGTACTTCTACAGAACAAAGCAGCGAGTCCTCTAACCTGCTTGGAAAGTCGGTTGAAATGTTGGCAAACGCAATAGCAGAAGTAAGAACGTATGGAGAAGGTTTTATAATTGCCGATCAAGCTCCTGGATTGCTTGATTTGAGTGTTATTAGAAACACCAACACTAAGATCATTATGCGACTTCCCGAAGAAGAAGATCGGCAATTGGTCGGCAAGGCGGCAAATGTGTCAAATGAACAGATTGCGGAGCTTTCCAAACTTCCCACTGGTGTTGCAGCCATATACCAGAATAACTGGATAGAGCCCATACTTTGTCAGGTGACATACAAGGGTAATGACAATGTATGCTATAATTATTGTCCATCCCAGGGTACTACGATTGAGCATCATCAAAAACAGTCATTGATTAAGGCGCTGGTCCAGAAGCAAAGTGGCGAAAAAATGGAAATGACCATCGGTGAGCTTGTTAAGATGATTATTAACATGGCAATACCAACGTCAATTAAAATCCAAGCAATTAGAGCTCTTAGCAAAAACGGAAGATGTTCTAAGACTGACATAGCTTCTGTGCTTTCCAAACTTGTCTTTACCGCAGAAACCGAGAAACTTTCTCAAGAGACAGAATCGCTTGACGAATGGAAAGAAGAGATTGTTTATTCGATTGACTCACCGCTTGACTATCTCGCAGAGGATGATCAGAATCTTGTCATCGAATGCATTTTAATCGACCTGATTGCGCAAAAAAGAAGACCACCCGAATACTTAGATCAGTGGCGCAAATACCTTGAAGGGACGGTGATATAATGAGCAATCCTATGGGAATTCACGAAACAAAGGAAATAGCTAAGAAAGTTACCGGAGAAGGTACTTCGACTAAGGCCTTTGAAAATACCGGGAAAACCGAAACGCCTCGAAGAGATTTACATACAATTAACGAGCATTTGGAAGGAAAAACATACCCCGGTACTGATGTCAAATACGAACGGCAAAAGTTCACTGTTAATGGCGAAAAGGTTGAGGGAGTGTTTCCAAAATTTGAAAGCAAGTTCGATACTCGATTGCCGCGCGATATGTGGAACGCCTCAGACGATGCGCAGTTTAAGCAATGCACAAAGAATTTAGCTCGACAAATTGAGGCAAACCCTGATATGGCATCGAAGTTCACCCCTCGACAATTAGAGCAAATAAAAAATGGTGAACCTCGCATCTCAGGTTTAACCTGGCATCACAACGAAAGACCGGGAACAATGCAATTAGTAAATGCCGATACACATAGTACTTGTAGGCATACCGGAGGACGCTCTATATGGGGCGGTGGCTCCGATTGTAGATAAGGAGGTTTTTATGAACAATTGGAAATATAAGATTGATATTCAATCTGCATCTGTATTTGATGAAATTGAAAAACAGTATAAAGTAAAATTTTCAAATGAACTCCGTGAGTTTATTGCCGAGAATAATGGCGCAACTCCGGAAAAGTATCATTTTATGATTGAAAACACCGAAAAGGTATTTGGGGCAGTCCTGTCTGTAAATCAAGGTGAGTCTGATGTGGATACGATTTACCCTGCGCTTTCTTGTATCGAGAATACAGAAATTGTTCCTTTTGCAATCGATCCGTTTGGAAACTATATTTGTTATTCCATCACTGATAAGACGGTTGTTTTTTGGGATCACGAGACAAGTGCGGTTTTCTCTTCTGGCAAAAGCCTTAGTGAATTTATAGACTCGTTGTATTAAATATCTATGGCAGGAGGTAGTCTTATGAAGGCTGCCTCTGTGCCCATTTATGCTATAGGAGATAACGAATGAGTGAGATAGAAGTAGGAATAAAGCTTGAGACAAAACTTGTAGGCTCCATCCAAGGAGACTTTTACATTCCCTCGTATCAAAGAGGATACCGTTGGGGCAAAGACGAAGTAACACGTCTTTTGGACGATATTTATTCAAACGGTAACAACAATTATTGCTTGCAACCTGTTGTCGTGAAAAGAGACGGCGAAAGATTTGAGTTGATTGACGGTCAACAGAGATTGACTACTCTTTTCATTTTGCTTCAGTATATCAAAAAGGAATTCAAACCGCGAATTGATTTGAAGTATAGCCTTACGTATGAAACCCGCTTGAACTCTGCAACCTTTTTGCAGAACATAGATCCCGCATTGGCTAACGACAATATTGATTATTTTCATATTGCACAAGCTTACCAAACCATCGATGAGTGGTTTAGAAAGCAAGACGATGATGTTGTTGCTGCGGACGATGTTTACGGCTATCTTGTAAAGCACGTTAAAATCATCTGGTATGAGGTTGGAGAAGAAGAGGATGCCATAGGACTATTTACACGTCTGAATATTGGTAAGATTCCGTTAACAAGCGCCGAGCTTGTAAAAGCGATGTTCTTGAGCCGCGATAATTCCAAGACGATGACTCGTGAAAAACAGGAAGAAATCGCGTTGCAGTGGGACAACATTGAAAAAGAGCTGCACAATAGTAGTTTTTGGGGCTTTTTGTCCGATAAGGATTACCAAACAAGGATTGATTTAATTCTCGATCTTATAGCAAACAAGCCATCAAATAGCAAGGATAAGTATTTTACCTTCTTTTACTTTGATGGTCTAAGAGGTGATCTGGACGCAATATGGAAGAAGATTCAGCATACTTTTCTTATATTGAAAGATTGGTATGAGGATCACAATCTGTACCATCAGATTGGTTATTTGATTGCTTCAAAGGATCCTAATTGGACGCTTCAAAGCATCTTTTCTGCCTCCGTTGGAAAGACCAAGACCAACTTTGCCAGTCTGCTCGACGATGCTATTGCGGACACTATCAAACTTAAGAACGGAAACTATGCCGATCTTAGCTATGAAAAGCCAAATGATTATGCCCGTATCAGCAGACTCTTGCTGCTTTATAACGTAGAAACCGTTCGCAACATAGCTGGCAAGTCACAAAGGTTTCCTTTCGACCAGTTCAAGAGCACAAAGGGCGGAGCTTGGAGCTTAGAGCATATACATGCTCAACAATCCGAAGGTATGCAGAAACAAGAGCAGTGGAAAAAGTGGTTAGAATTGCACATTCCTTCTGTTGAATCGCTCCAAATTGATTCTGCAGAGCTGATTGCTCGCATGAAGGACGCCATCGCCAAAGAGAAACTCGAACGTACTGAATTTGAAGACATCCAAGATGCTGTTGTTGCAGTGTTGTCAGCCGAAGGAAACGTGGAATTTTTGCATTCCATTGCAAATTTGGCGCTGCTCAGAACAAGTGATAATGCAGCGCTTAACAACTCGACCTTTGACGTTAAGCGGAATGAAATAATTAAGATGGATAAGGCCGGTCAATATATTCCTTTCTGCACAAGGATGGTGTTCCTCAAATACTATACACCTTCTGCAGATAACCAGCTTCACTTCTGGGGGCAGGCAGATAGAGTTGCGTATGTTAACGATATCAATAGAGTTCTCGGCAAATATCTTGGCGACAATTTAATTTTGATTGAAAAGGAGGCTGAATAATAATGAGCACTGCATTGCATACTTTTATGGATATCTTTACTGCTGATTTTGCAATCGATGAAGAAACTGTTGTTCAGCTTCGCAAAATTGTCATACCGATCATTCAGCGTGACTATGCGCAAGGGCGAACCGACTCGGACGTTCAGAGGGTTCGCAAACGTTTTCTTAATTCATTGCACAAGGCAATAACTGAAAGCAATATCACGCTTGACTTCGTGTACGGTGACATCGACAAAGATGGAGTAATGACTCCTCTTGATGGTCAGCAACGTCTTACAACGCTATTCCTTTTGCATTATTATGCAGCAAAGAAAGAAGGCGTCGCAAAGGAAGACTATTCTTTCTTGATGAATTTCAGCTATGAAACGCGGTATAGCGCAAGAGATTTCTGCGAATATCTGGTTGATCACCACGAACCAACATTCACCTGTGCTCTTTCTGAAGAAATTAAGGATCAGGCTTGGTTTCCTTTGGAATGGAAAAAGGATCCTACGATCAGTTCAATGCTCGTGATGCTTGATGCAATTGCAGATGTATTCAAAGATACGGATGGCATTTGGGAGAGATTAAAGGATGGCGCAATCTCGTTCTATTTCCTCCCCATCAAGGATATGGGGCTTACCGATGAGCTGTATATCAAGATGAACTCTCGTGGAAAGCCTTTAACTCAGTTTGAACACTTTAAGGCCGAACTTGAGCACGGACTCCGTGAAATCGATGAGAGCATATCAAAGCGTATTATGCGTAAGATCGATATTGATTGGACGGATATGCTTTGGCATTATAGAGGAACTGATAACGTTATCGATGATGAATTTCTCAGATATTTCCGCTTTGTTTGTGATATTATTTGTTATCAAAGCGGTGGCACAACGCAAGGCAAGAGCAATGATGAATTCGACCTCCAGAGAGAATATTTTTCAAAGGATACTGAGAATGTGGAGAACAACATCCTCAAACTCGAGAGTTTCTTTGATTGTTGGTGTAACCTTGGCGGCAAAACACCTACCGAGTTCATTTCTCAGTTCATTTCGTATGATCACGAGCCCGGCAAGATTAAAATCGAAAAAAGGTACGCCCTTGATATATTCGAGGATTGTATGAGAACCTATGCAGACGTATCCGGAAACGGAAACAGAAGCTTCCCGTTGAATAGAATTATCCTCTTGTTCGCCATTGTAACCTATCTGCAGAACAAGGACACTGTAACCGAGGATGAGTTTGCACGTCGCTTGAGGATTGTTAATAACCTCATACAGAATTCCGAAGACGAGATCAGTGATAGTGAGCACAGAACCAGTGGTAACAGAATGCCCGCAATTCTTAAGCAGGTTGAGATTTTGATACTTACAGGTACCATTGATACAAGCATCGAAAAATCTTTGAATACCTTCCAGCTTCAAGAGGAAGTTGAGAAAATAGATTGGGTAATTGCAAATCCTCAGTTCGCCGAGACACTGTACGAGCTTGAAGACCATGAGCTGCTCCAGGGCCAAATTGCTATAATTGGATTGGAACATCCAGAGTATTTCCCGCGCTTTGCTGATTTGTTTAAGTGCAAACGAGATCTTATCGATTGTGCTATGATGAGTTTTGGCAATTACGCGCAGCAAGAAAAGGGCTGGAGACATCAGCTTGGTTCAAGTAACACCAATGCAAAACCGTGGAGAACACTATTCCATAAGAGTTCTAACAAGGGATTTGACGTTACCAAAGCCATTCTTGCACAGATTCTTGATGTATCAAGCCCTATTACAGATGATTTTCTTCGCGCTTGCGCCGATAAGTACGTAGCAGACTGCGAGGTAGCTTCCACATTTGATATCAGATACTACTACATCAAGTATTCTTTGTTCCGCCCTGGTTATTACGGCAAGTACACGTGGGAAAGTCTCCAGGACAAACCTTACGATCTCGCTGTAATGATTACCGAAACGAAGTGGTCTGAAAATACATACCAACCGTTCCTTAAGGCGGTGGATGATAAGCGTATCTCTCGCGAGCATTGTGGTCAGAGAATTATTTTCGATGACAGATATCTCAAGTGCGAAAACAATGCTTACGTTGTACGTCTTACAGCAAATGACGCAGAGATATACAGACTTTTAATTTCCCAAAATGAGTCTGGAGTAGACGTTGAAGACCGTATCATAAAGCTTAGAGCAGTATATCAGGATATTTTGTCGCAGCAGTTAGCTCCGATTCCCGTAGTTTCCGATGATGAATCGGAGGACGGAAATGAGTGATACGCAAATTGAATGGGAAAAGCTCACTCCCGAAGAAAAGAAGAAGCAGCTTTTTCTGAAGCAAAAACAAACGCTTGACACGTTCCTCTCACGGAATGCAATCAGTCAAGTGCAATACGATAAAAGTCTTGGAGATCTCATTGAAAAAATGGGGATGCAAGATGTTTTTAACGGATAGAAAAAACGGGATGCCGCCTCTGCGACATCCCGTCTTTCATTATTCAGCTACAACACCAATAACACGACCACAGCAGAAAATGCTGTCGTCTGCCTTCAAAGAAATGGGTTTGTATTTTTCGTTGTGAGAAATCAGCTTGCCATTGCCAAGCTCTTTGACGTATGCATCACCGTTAATGATGAAAATGCCGATATCACCAACATCGATGGCATCCTGCTTGCACACGTAGATTTTATCACCATCGTGGAAGGTAGGCTCCATACTGTCTCCGCTGACACTCAGAACGAAGTCGGCCTCTTCAGCTTCAGCGCACTCAGGAACAAAGATGTCGATGGCTTCCTCGCTGTCAAGGAAGGTTCCTGTTCCGGCTGAAGCAGGCATTGTGTAGTAATCGAGTCTGATAACGCGAGCCTTCTTCTTTTGCGCAGCAGCACAAACAATTTCGTACTCTGTATTGAGAACGTTATTCACTACCGTTCTTCCGCGATCGTCCAGAGCACGATACTTATGAATTACACTGATCTCGCTGGTAGAGTAGGCATCGCTTTGGAAACCAAGCAAGGCATCCGGTGTTACGCCTAAAACGTGGCAGATGGCAGATAGGCGTTCGCAATCGGGTTTAGCTACACCCATTTCCCACGAGGAAACAACACTCGCACTTTTTGCGCCGATCAGTTTGGCAAACTCACCTTGCGTAAGGTTTTTATTGGCTCTTGCCGCCTTTATTCTTTCTCCAATTTGTTTCATAGTAGTAAGCCTCCGCTGTTCATTGGTTATATTTTATCATATTTAGAATGGAATGTCAAGATAAAATTCCAATTAAAATGTAATTTTGCTGTTGACATTCAAATTAAAATGTAGTATAATATACTCGTTTCCAATGAAAATGTAATTTTAAGCAATAAGGAGGCAAAATGTGTCGCACCATTCTGCATTGTGATATGAATAACTTCTACGCATCCGTCGAATGTTTCAAGAATCCGAAGTTAAAACCGTATCCTGTTGCAGTATGCGGTGAAGTCGAAGAGCGTCACGGAATCGTACTTGCTAAAAACTATAAGGCGAAAGCGTATGGCGTTGCAACCGGAGAAGCAATATGGCAGGCGAAGCAAAAATGCCCGGACTTAGTAATTGTGCCTCCGCATTACGACGAGTATATGTCCTTCTCAAAGGCGGCGCGTGAGATCTACGAGCATTATACCGATCAAGTGGAACCATTCGGTATGGATGAATGCTGGCTTGATTGCACCGGCTCCACAGGAATTATGGGAAGCGGCGAAAAGATAGCCAACGAAATACGAGAACGCATCAAATTTGAACTGGGGTTAACCATTTCTGCGGGTGTTTCGTTCAATAAAATCTTTGCCAAGCTGGGCAGCGATATGAAGAAGCCCGATGCAGTAACCGTGATTCCCGAGGATCGCTTCAAGGAAATGATATGGCATCTTCCTGCTTCTGAAATGCTCGGGGTTGGTAGAGCCACAGAAAAGAAACTGTCGTCATGTGGCATCAGAACGATTGGAGACATTGCAAACTGGCCTGTAGACTTCTTCACACGAAGGCTCGGAAAATGTGGAACGGATCTGTGGCGTTTTGCAAATGGATTGGATAATAGCCAAGTAATGACTAGGGATACCGAAGTGCCGGAAAAGACGGTAGGACACGGCATCACCACACTTCAAGACCTTGAAAGTCCCGCTGAAGTATGGAAAGTAATGCTCGCTCTTTCGCAAGATATTGGGCACCGTCTTTATCTCTTCAATCGGAAAGCGACCGGAATTGCCATCGACGTAAGAGACAACCAGCTCTATTTCAAACAATGGCAAAGGAGTATTTCGCTACCCACACAGAGCCCTTCTTGGATAGCAAAAGAAGCATTTGCTCTGTTTTGTGAAAGGTACGATTGGAAACACCCCATCAGATCGATCACAGTCAGAGCAATCGGGCTTACGTCTATGGATACACCCTCACAGTTATCTGTCTTTGTAGACGCGGAAAGAATCGCAAGGAGCGAGAAACTTGATGCTTGTATAGAGGATATCCGACGTCGTTATGGAAAAGCGAGTATTATTAACGCTTGTCTCTTGGATAATCCAAAGATGCCACAGCATCACGAAAATAAAGTCATAATGCCGACAGGCATACCGATATAGGAGGATGAGTATGGAGTACAGAAAAGAATACGTTACCGTAAAGCTCAGGGTAGATCCCGATGGTTCGATACGTCCATTGAGCTTTGTTTGGGTGGACGGGATACAGTATAAGATTGACAGACTGATTCAGCGAACTCGCGCAGCTTCAACCAAGGTAGGCGGACGTGGCATGAGATATACGATCCGCGCCGATGGCAAGGAAACCTATCTGTTTGAGGAAGACGGCAGATGGTTTATGGAAGTTCCAATAATAAATAATCCGTGACAAAAAAATACGACGTGGCAAGGAGAAATCCCTGCCACTTTTTTATGGCGATTTTTTGGCAGAGGTGTGCCGATGACAGCAGAAAACTTCCGTGGTAAAATGAGAGCACCTAACGAAAGGAGGTTTTCTATGAAAGAATGTATTAAATGTCAAAATCCATTGCCAATTAAGGCAGAACGCTGTCCGAACTGCGGGCAAGAGCAACCCAAACCGAATGAAAAGGTTTCAAAAAAGAAGCGGCGCAAGGAAGCGAACGAGCATCCTGTACACCAGACCGATTTTGGATCGTATTACGATGATATCGTACCGGAGGACGCTGAAGAGCTGAAGAACCGCCGAGCAGATAACCCTATGGTACTCAGATTGATTTTGCTTGGTTTCGGAGTTGCAATTGTACTGGCAGCGTGCGTTGCGATCATGATCTTTTTAGGGGGTGAGCTATGAAGAATCGATCAAAGATGCCAAGCTCACTATCCAAGTTGATTATCACCAAGTTTATTGTTGGTGGTATATTTCTCATTGGCTTGATTCTTATATGCATTTTCTTTAATGACAAAATGTTCTTAGCACTCGCCCCTGGTGCGTTCGCAATGTTTATTCTTGGGGATGCGGTCGTTACCCTTTACAACTGTCTAACCGATAATTATGTGGTGGTTGAAGGAAAATGTATTGAAATTGAAACCACGAGGATTAAAAAAAGGATCAAGTCGGTGTGTTTAGATACGAGGAAAGGCAGAGTTCGCGTTATCGTGCACTTTAAGCTGAACACTGTAGGATCCGGCGATTACGTAACCGTATATATGCCCTTAAGTGCATCCGTATATGAGCATAATCGGGAATTCGTTGTAAACGAGTATTACGCAGTTGATATCGTCAGAAAAACTTGAGAAATAAGAAGGTTTGCCACAATTGTGCCATCGCACTGCCGTATCGGGCTGAAAGCATTGACGAGGCAAAATGCATCTGGTATAATGTGTACATAACCTTCATGTTTGCCTCGAGCAAAAATAGTTGATCCGTGTTACATAGTGTCAGTGCTGCCCCTTTGGGCGTATTGGCACTTTTTTTATTCTGGTTTCACCCCGAGAAAATCGGGTGGAAATAAATTTTTATTGCAGGAACCCCCTGCGGAAAGGAAATTTTATGTTCAAAGTATTCGCAACCGACGTCGTTGTATCCAAGGGATATGACAACAGCAGCGCACTCAAGTATTCCGACGATGGTACTTCTGTGCGATTCCGTATTGGCAAGAAGGTCTATGACACTCGCGCCGAAAACAACACCCGTTGGGTAAACGTCTCTGTGAAGGCGTTTGGAACCGTTTGTGAGCGCATCAAGAAGATGCAGCTCAAGGAGGGCTCCTTCATTCACATTGCGGGACGTCTCGACGAAGACAACTGGGTTGACACCACAACGAACGAGAAGAAGAGTCAGATCGTTATCATTCTTGATGAGATCGAGTATGCTTCCGGTGGTGGAAACAAGTCCAAGGACAATCAGCAGGCAAACGCAGCACCCGCTACTACTCCTGCAGCCCCCGCAAGCACCCCCGAGAGCTCTCCCAACTTCGAAGGATATACGCCCTTTGGTGGCGGTTCGTTCTTCGACGCATAAGGAGCACAACACAACCGAGCGATTAAGGCGCACATATTTTACGTAGCAGTAATCTATGTGCGCCTTTTTTGCGCTTTCAGAAAGGAGTTCAAAATGAAAAAAGACTGGGTTAGAAGTATGACCTATGAAGCAATCGTAATCCTCGGAGTCATCGCACTCCTGACGTTCATCTGCCGCCTTTGGCCACTGTTGTTACTGGTGATGCTTTGCTTGATTGGAGCAGCTATCAGATTGCTGTTTCTTAAGGTGAAGGATGCAACCACGCAGCAGGAACCGGAAGCAGTTTCTGTTCCGGAGCCAAAACCGGCGACAGAGCACGACGTGATGGATCTGGCGTTCTCCGTCATACTCACTCGCATAACCGAGCTGGTAGAGGCGGAGTATCCGAAAGCAAAATGGGTATGGGAAAAACCTAACGCAAAGGCATTGGTCCTCGCAGGAGATGAAGCCTACATCATACTGAGTGGCGCAGGTGGTTATCGCCGTGCTCGACCGGTAGTTGAAAACCTTCAGTTGAAGTCTCTTGACTATATGACCTCGAAGGAAAAGCCCAAAGAGATCGAAACGGATCCCTCAGAGGATATCGATGATGATGAAGACGATACCGAAGTTCCCGTCAATTATGAGCTTATGGCTTTTGAATGGGCGGAAGCTAATGTTATCGGACTCAACGAAAGATGCAACAACGCGGTCGGGGAAGGCAAGGAAGAAATGCTAATCCCCGCAGACGAGCTTCCCGTGCCCGAGAGCTGGGAATCCATCTGCACCGAGCTCAACCGCGCAGGCCTCGAGAATCTCGAAATTGTTCCGGAAGGAATCAAAATAAAATTTATGCATTAAATGCAGAAAGGAAATTGAAACATGAGCTTAGCAATCAACAACTTATTTAACTTTGGTAGGAGCCTCCCTGCGCCTTTTGATTCTCTTGGAAGCAAGAAGGTCAAGGTTACGTCTATGTATGGCGAAGGCACCGAATCAACCCTCTGCGCAACCGTTATCAAGGCGATTCACGCAATCTGTCATTGTATGGACGGTAGCGGAGACGGCGCGGTAGGTGTTCTCGACAAGAAGACGGTTGCCGAATACAAATCCTCGGCAGGACCGAATCAGTATCATCTCGTAGTATACGACAGCACCAATGGACAGGTACTCGCAAGCGTATATGACAAGGATACGGAGGTAATGGAAACCTATACCGCAAACCCATCCGCAAGAGACGGTTCAGCCATTATGATGGCACTCTTTCCCGTCCTTATGAACGACAAGGAATTCAGCGATAAATTCGACGAGTATTTCAAGGAATACAGCGCGGGATATCCTGATATGAATCACGCAAAAGAGTGCATGGCATATATGTGTGACAACGCATACCGCCGTGTTAAAAACGAAACCATTCCTCAGCATATCAAGGTCGAGATTGAAAGATCCGGCAATCTGATGCGTATTTCCCCTTCGCATATTGACTCCGGAACGTTTACACCAAAGGATGTCATTGCGGGAGAGTTTTCAATCTTTGCCAGTGTCGGAGCCGCTACCGTTATTGGAAGCGCTTCAGTCATTGTTGAGCACTCGGATTTCGAAGGACAGTATGTGCTTCAGCCGAGAACCTTCAATCCAGTAGAACAGTCCCTTATCCCCAAGCTTCCTTCTTGGTATATCATTCCGCAGGAGGTGGTGGATATTTGCAAACACGCTAAGGCAACCACAGGCAAGCCCACACAAATGCGCAACTTCCTTCTGAGAGGTCCCGCAGGCACGGGTAAGACAATGGGTGCTAAAGCGATTGCAGCCGGACTTGGTTTGCCTTATATGAAGTATACCTGCTCGGCGGGAACAGAGATCTTCGATTTCATCGGTCAGGTCTTTCCCAACACAGACGGATTCTCTTCAAGTAATCCTCAGATTGCAAGCGAACGCGAAATGCTCAAGGCAATGGGTGGAATCAATTATGCAAACGTAGCTAAGCTTATGTCCCTTCCTGATCTTGATGATATGGATTATGATCCTGCAGGTGTTTATCACCGCCTTACGGGAATCGAGAAGCCGACAGCATCCTCCCAGGATTGTATGGCGGTCGTTCTTGATATTGTAACCGCAAAGGTGCAGGAACTCTCGAAGAGCGACGAAAGCGCTACGGAAAAAGGACAGTCGTTTAGATACGTAGAAACCGATTTCATCAATGCACTCCGCAATGGTTTCGTTGTTGAAATTCAGGAACCCACCACTATCGTTCAGCCGGGTGTTATGGTTGGCCTTAACTCCCTCCTTGAACAGGATGGCTCAATCACGCTCCCTACCGGAGAGATCATTAAGCGTCATCCCGATGCTGTTGTCGTTGTAACTACTAACGTCAGCTACGAGGGGTGCCGAGGAATGAACCAGTCTATTATCGACAGAATGAGTCTGGTACGTGACGTAGAGCTTCCCGAACCCGAGGTGATGGTACAGAGAGCGATGAGCGTTACCGGAGCTACCGATGAGCTGATGGTTTCCGATATGGTAAAGGTCGTAAACGATATGGCTGATTACTGCAGAAAGAACAGCATCACCGACGGTTCTGTTGGTATGCGTAGTTTAATCGACTGGATTGTAAGTACAGAGATCACGGGAGACGTTTATTCCTCTGCTTTGCAAACTATTGTTAGCAAAGCAACGGCTGATGAGGATGACCGTGAGGCTCTTATTGCTACGGTCCTTGAGCCGATCTTTGCAAGAGGTCGCAAAAAGAAATAAATAATCAAGAAGGAGGTTGTACCCTATATGGCAAGGGTGAATCACAAATTAGTTAAGCAGCGTCTAAACGAAAAACGCAGCAAAATAACCGACCGACAGTTCTTTTCTTCAAGGCTTCTTGCAGGCCATTTTGAGGATATGGCGGCGGCGCAGACAAGACGGTATAAGTATAACCGTCGCATTCACGTGCAGCTTTTTTGGAAGCCAAAGGAAGATTTTGTGGCCGCTACAAACAACGAGTACATCCGAATCAACTCCGGTAACAAGATGGTAACGACCGTAAAAGGACGTGAAAATCGGTACTGGATCGTATGCGGACTGTTTGCTCATGAAGCCGGGCACGTACTTTATACCGACTTCCTTGCGCAGCAAAGCTACTGCAACTACTTCTTGAGAAAGAAGTGGTATCCTTTGGCACCTCCCCTCACCACCCTCGATCAGAAGATAGCTGAGCGTGAGATCTGGGATTACGTTGATGACGATCCCAGAAACGCTGAGGTCCTTCTGCAGGTAGCAATGACGATTAACAACGTAATTGAGGACGGTTACATTGAGAATCGTGTTCTTAACGCATTCCCGGGTTCGCTCGGGTATGCGCTTGAGACCTTGCGCGAAAAGCACTTCTGTGATATGCCGACAGTAACGGAGCTTATCGAGCAGGAAAACGATGGCGAATGTCATATTTTCCAGAGCATTATGCAGCTTATGCTTTCTTACGCAAAGTTCGGTGAAATCAAGTATGGTGAAGAACCTCTCAGCGACGAGAGAATTCAGACCGTATTCAGCCTGATTGGAGATATCGATTCGGCTCTATTCAATCGTTCTGGCAAGGAAAGGTTAATGGCGACCAATGCGGTTCTTATCAAATGCTGGAAGTACGTTAAGGATTTCTGCGAATATAGCAAACAAAAGCAGGATGAAGCTGCCGCAAACGGTTCCACAATGAGTATTTCCGAGAAGCTTGCCGAACTGTTCGGTAAGATGATTGGTGGCTCTGCAGGTGCTTCCGGAAGCGGAAGCCCTGTTCCCGAAGCATCCGGTGTTCCTATTCCTTCCGCAACAGCAGCAAATCGTTCCAAAACCAAGAATGATGCAGGCGAAAAAGCAGACGAAGAGGAATCTGGATCCGGCGCAGCAGGGGCAGAAACACCCGAAGAGGCACCTTCAGGCGAGTCTGGAGAAAAATCTTCAAATTCATCTGAGTCTGGAGAGGAATCAGGCGGACAGGATGGTGACGAAGGCGATGGTGGCAAGGATGATGTAACATCGTCTGAAGGCAAACGAATTCCGTATCACCAGACCGAGAGTGTTGAAACCAGCGGCAGCGGAAAAATGGAGCGAAACGATACCTATGAGCGCGAAATGTACGACAAAGCCGCAAGTGATATCGAGAGAGTTCTTGAGAGGATGGCAGAAAAAGCCGCTTGTCAGGAGCTTGAAAACGAAAGACTTCGCGAGCTGAACGAGGTTGCGCAGAACATATCTTATGGCGATGTACATCAAGGGATAGACATCTGTGTGAATCGAATCAACGACGTAGATACCGAGCTAATAGATCAGTACAATTACATTGCAGCTCCTCTTCTGACCATTTCCAGACAGTTGCAGCGCAGTCTTGTGCGGCAGCTTAAGGAAAGCAGACGCGGAGGAAAGCAAACCGGTCTTATGATGGGTAGACGCTTGGATTCACATGCGTTGCATAGAAACGATGGGAAGATCTTTTATAAGAACGCCCTTCCGAACGAAATCCCCGAGCTGTGTGTTGGTCTTCTGATTGACGAATCCGGTTCTATGGGGTGTAGCGACAGATGCACCTATGCGAGAGCTGCAGCAATCATTCTTTATGACTTCTGCAGGAGCCTTGAGATACCTGTTATGGTATACGGCCATTCAACGTCAGGCGGTGAGGTCGAGCTGTTTTCTTATGCAGAATTCGAAAGCTACGACAATGATGACAAATATCGCATGATGGACATTGGAGCCAGAGGCAGTAACCGTGACGGTGCCGCACTTCGATTCGTTGCAGAACAAGTATCAAAGCGCCCAGAGGAGATAAAGCTTCTCATATTGATTTCTGACGGTCAGCCCGCGCATTACGGTTATTCCGGTACTGCTGCAGAGGAAGATTTGAGAGGAATCAGAAAAGAATATATGAAAAAAGGAATCCTCTTTATCGCGGCTGCTATTGGAGACGATAAGCAGAATATCGAGCGAATTTATGAGGACTCGTTCCTTGACATAACAGATCTCAATCAGTTGCCCGTAAAGCTTACCGCAGTTGTTAAGCGTCATATTCGGGTATAAGAATAAAGGAAAGGGTGGCCGAATGGTTGCCCTTTCTGCGCATAGAAAGGAAGCAATATGAAAACATTAGTCCAATTAAAACAGGATGCGAAATCCGGCAGAATGAGTATGGAGATGACCGAACGCTATGGAGCTTATGGCGAACAGATCCCCGAGAAGCTTCGAGGTATCAGACGTGTCTTAGGAGCCAATACGGTCGCCTTGCATCTTCAAAACAACGATGGCAATATCAGCGAACTGCAAGTCAAGTGCGCAAGCCTTGTTGAATATGACGCCGATACGCTTGTTGTTTACGAAGCAGGACTCAGGGATCTTACCGATGAGGAAAGAACAATTCTTGCCGAGTGGAAACGCATAGAAGACGAGCATATCAAACAAAACCCGTTTGGAGATACATATTGGAAACGGAAAAACTACTTTGCCACGTGCACGTGTCCCTGGCTCGATGGCGGAGATGCCGTAAGAGGCAAACGTCTTGAGTATGTCTGCGGAACGCCTAAGATCCGTGACAATTCTATAAAAGGCGAAGCTATCCTCAAATACAGAGTGTATTTTAATGAGGAGGTGGCAGTATGAGAAAATTCGTAGTATGTATGAACTCCCATTACATTCGCGATAGCCAGATGTTTGATCCGTCTGATCTCAGCGATGAGGAGTTTGAAAACGCAGATATCCACGACGAAATGATGAACGGACATTGGCACGATATAGAGCCAAGCGCCTTCATTGGTATTTTTGAGGCTATCAACGAGGAGATGGCTTGTCAAATAGCAGGCAAAAAAAGAAGATACGATTCCCGAACATTGTTCGCAATAGAAATTCAAGCTTAGATAAGCAGAAAGGAAATTGATTTATGTTTTTAGACAAAGTGGGCGAAGCCTTTTATTACGAAGGCAAAAAATATGTTATAGGTGAGCAGGTTCTCGCCAATGGCGCAAGCGAGTACGAGGGGCTTATCGGAAGAATTCTTGAGATTCGCGACGGAGATGATAAAGAAACCGAAAACGATGCTCCGGATATTTATTGTGAGTTTGAGGAACCGGTGTTGAAATCAGATATTTGGAACCTTGAGCAGCGTATGTCCGGTCTGTACGGTAAGCGAATGACTCTTGAAGACATTTCGTTGGATCTCGTCATTATGGGCCCCGATATGATTACTACCATCGCAGACATCGAAGACTCCAGCCCAACTGCGGAGATCTATATTCTCACCGAGGATTGGGCAGTTAATGATGATTACGGTCATAGCACCGGAGCCTTTACCAGTCTGGAAATGGCTAAATTCAGCATGAGGCAAATGCTGGCCAAAGAAAAACAAACCGGTTGCATTCCTGTATGGGAGGATGAGGCAGATTTCAAAGAAGATGAGTCTGACATGAGCTATTCAGCATACCGAGAGGGATTTTGGTGCGAGAGTCATTATGAACTCACTATCCAAAAGCTCGATATACGGATGAGCCCCTCATTTCTTCGTGAAGCTGCGGATCAGTATGATATCCAAACAAAGCAAAATGACTTTGTTGAGCAAACTGAGGCATGGGGAGACAAATACAATCTTTCGGATGAAGTGGTTTACAACCTTCGGCACTCCAAAGATATTTCCCCGAGAGTGCAAAACAAACTCAATAAAAACGATGCCTATTGGGAAGCTTATTGGGAGAGCTTTTCGGAAGTTGCGCACGAAATGTGTAAGGAAGCAGAAGGAGGGCTCAAAGATGGATGCAAAGATAGTACGACTTGAAATCAATGATACCGATCCTCTGTATCGGTCAAACACTGTTGCTTGTTTTTATCTGCTCAATCCCGATATGGAGAAGCTCAAAGCAATCAGGACAATGATTGAAACAAGATTTGATGATCTTGAAGCGGATCCAACATTTGGATGTATCAGTGAGATCGAGGATCTCCTGAACGCAAACTTTTCCCTCATACCGGTTTCGACGGAATCGATAGATTGGTAGGTGCACTATGGATAGAAAACTTACAAGCATCGTATCCTATCCCGAGAGAGGCGAAGGCGGTAACAACCGTTACCGTGGCAATTGCTCTCCCAAGCTTATTGAGGATCTCATCGGTTTCTTCAGACCGACTGAGATTTGCGACTATATGTGCGGCAGTGGGACGACCAAGGCTGCTGCAGATAAATGCGGTATCCAAAGTAAGCTCTACGACCTGCACAGCGGGTTCGATATAATGAATAGCGACATCAAAGAGCGACCGGAATTCATATTCTGGCATCCTCCATACTGGGATATCATCGTTTATTCGGACGTTATGTATAAGGCATCTGAAGTTCAGAGTCAGTATGGGTACGATCCGCGCAAGCTGGATCTCTCCAGAATTCCAAGCTGGGAGAAGTTTGTTGAAGCAATGAATTACGCGATGATGAAGCAGTTCAGCTCCCTTGAAAAAGGAGGTCGTATGGCAGTCCTGATGGGCGATATCAAGAAACGTGGCAAGCTCTACAGTATGCTTTCTGAGATTGTAAAGCCGGGAACGCTTGAGAACATTATCATCAAAGCGCAGCACAATTGCTTCTCGGATAACACTCAGTACAGTGGCAAATTCATTCCAATACTTCACGAGTATGTGATGATTGTCCGTAAGGATTCGCCCCTTCTTGTTCCGGTTATCGTTGCAAAAGAGATGCAGGTTGATACAAGGGATATGGCAGGAGCTACGTGGAGAGATGTGGTTGCCGCAGTCCTTGAGGAGTGCTCCGAAGCTGTAACGCTTACATATCTCTATGAGCAGATAGAGTCTCATAAGAAAGCCAAGGCAAATAAACACTGGCGTGAGAAGATCCGTCAGACTTTGCAAATCAATCCAAATCATTTCGCCCACACCGACCGTGGTATGTGGGTGCTCAGAAGAAAGGAAGCGTAATATGGATTACAAAAAGATGGTCAACAATGCGTATAACAAGTACGTCAAAGATTGGTGCGGCGTGCGTGGTTACACTCCTTCGAACGTCGATCCCGAAATCGGTATCAACGGAGAATGCTACGTTTGCATCAGTGAGTTTGAGAGAAACGAGTTTCAGGATGAAGAATATATGTCAAGCATTCTTTCGGATTCCGAATTTGCACTTTGGCAATGCCGTGGAGAGTTTAAGAATATTTTTCTGAATAGCCTGATTTCTCGAATCTATTTCAGACAAAAAGCCGGACAGTTTTCGGAATGCCCCAGATGCGGAAGGACAATGGATTCTCACCTGTCTCATAATTCCCTCAGCAGGCGTGCGACAATCTACGTTTGCTCCTCCTGCGGAACGCTTGAGGCCCTTGAGGATGCTCCCTTTGCGGAAATCGCAAAAATGCCGATTGAAGATTGGGAATTTGCTCAGAACGTGTCGTATGATATTGATTGACAAAACCCGATAAATATGTTATAATTTCATAAAGAAACGAGGTAAATCAATATGGCTAAAAAAAGAGTTTGTGCGTATGTAAGATTGGCACCGCATCCTATGCCCGGTACACCGGACACAAGAGCTCTTCCTGCTTACTATGAAGCACTTATAAAACAGAATAAAGAGTGGGAGTTTGTTGGTGTTTATGTTGAAGCTGCAAACTCTATAAGCACGAAGCGTCCTGAACTCGACAGATTGGTTACGGATTGCAAGGACCATAAGATTGATATCATTATGGTCCATCACCTTTCGGTTATCAATCACAATCTCCCCAAACTCAAGCGCTTTATCGATGAGATGAAGGAGCTCGGCGTAACTGTGATCAGTGAAACCGAAGACGTTGAAAAGGTTCTGAGAACCGCTACGATGGCTCGCAATATGACTCACGCGATGGAAGCACGAGAGCTGGAATTGGCAGAAGAAAACGTCCCCTTTGGATATAAACTCGTTGATGGCGAGCTTGTCATTGATGAATTTGAGTCCAAGATAGCAAAATATGTGTTCGACAAGAACTACGAGTACTATATGAATCCTCCCGAGGAAATCATTGAGGGTATCCTTGCAGAGCACGCAAATGATAATCCTCCGATGACAAGAGAGAAAGCGTTCGAGAAGGCTCGTCTCAGTCCCTTGATTGGGCACTACATTACACGTGGAATTTACGAAGAATTCGGCGACGAAATTCGTGAATGGGCAAAAAAACAACCTGGCGCATCGGAGATTGAAAAGCAAGTTAAAGAGCTTCAGGGATATGCGTCGGTACATGGATTTACAACTTCCGAACCGATCATATCGCCATCAGTCTACGAGCGTGTGCAGCGTATTCTGAACAAAAAATAAGTTCTAAATCACAATGGGGTTGAGGTCAATTACGGCTTCAACCCTTTTTGTTTTGTCATCATTGTGCCACGGCTCTGCCATATCGGGCAGAAGCCATTGACGATGCTTTTTTGTTCTGGTATAATGTGTACATAACCTTCATGTTTGCCTCGAGCAAAAATAGTTGATCCGTGTTACTTAGTGTCAGTACTACCCCTTTGGGAGTGTTGGCATTTTTTGTTTCCGGGCCTTATAATTTGGGCATAAACCATCAATCTTTCGGGATTGGTGGTTTTTGTTATATATTAAGCGGATTACCGCAATAAACGAAAGGAGCATGTATTATGCAAAAATGTCAGGACAGCTACTACGCAACCTTCACGTCCTACCCGATGATGCTTGATTATCACAGAGAGCAGACGAAGAACAGCCAGTGGAAGAAAAGCCAGGTGAAATTGCTTGGCGTAGAACCGCTTGACCGTTCGTCCCCCCTTTTTACTGATTTGAGCGCATTTGCGGCAGGTACCTCGCAAGAGGCCGTACAGGATACGGCGTGCAATCTCGGGCTCGCGATGAGAGTGGACGGTGAGCTTTATCCCGTTCGTATGACGGCTTACAAAAGCCTTCTCGACAGAGCCAAAATCGGAGGCACGGCACTTCCGAAATTACCGAGGAAGATTCTTGCCGAAACCCTCAATGCATGTCTTCAGCTCTATTCCTCGGATGCCCTCGTTCTTATCAGAGACGAAAAGATCTCTGCTGTTCACTCAGGTGATACGGTAGATTATTCCGTCCTCCCGATAGACGAGCTGATCGAGACGCTGAAGAGAAAACTCGATGCGCGTTTCCCGGACAATGAATTTGACACGGGTTACTGCGATCACTCCTTGACAGGAGCAGCTTGGAGAATGCCGAAGCAGAAGGATGACCTTCTCGGAACCTATTCAAGAATGCTTGCGGCTCAAGGAAAAACCAAGCTCGCCGACAAACTGATACCCGGAGTGAGATTCATCACATCAGATACCGGAATTGCATCGGCAAAAGTATCTGCCTTGCTTGTAGGCGGTGCGCATCCCATCCATATTGGTGGATGCATTTCCGTTGACCACAGACACGGCACCAAAATTTCCGACTTTGAAAAGGAGCTTGACCAGCTCTTTGCGCAGTTCGGAAAAAGCATCGGTCAGTTGCAAAATCTGCTTAATATTCAGCTCGATTATCCGATCAACGCCATGACGCGCATTTGCAAGAAGTTCAGTATGCCCAAGAAGGCAGCACTTGAAGCAATTGCAATGTTTGAAATGGCAATAGGATCCTCCGGCGCAACCGCACACGACGTGTTTATGGCTATGCAGGAGATCCCCTTCATTCTCAAGACCGAGAATACTCCCGAAGCGAAGATGCTTACCATAGAGGAAAATATGGCAAGGGCTCTGACGATCAACTGGAAGGAGTATGATCTTGCAAAGGCGGTGACGTACTAATGGCAGCACCGATTCTTCTTTGCGATACCAAAGGAATGAGTAACGAAAGATGGCTTCAGTGCAGAGCGCACGGACCGAAAGGAGATATTCCATACACGGTTGGTGGCAGCGACGTCGCGGCAATCTTTGGCGTCTCTCCCTGGACAACACCTCTTGAGCATTGGATGGTCAAAAAAGGCAGAATTAAGAATCCCCCTAAACCCAATCCCGATCAGCTTCAGATGGGACATCTCCTCGAGCCGATAGCAGCCTATTGGTACGAAAAGAAAACCGGTCACACAGTCATTGATGATACGAATATGTATCAGCACGCAGATTTTCCCTTTGCGCTTGCTGACTTTGACAGACGGTTTATACGTGCTGACGGTGAGCCCGGCATACTCGAGTGTAAAAGCTGTTCTTATCACAAAGCGAGTTCTTGGGCAGATGGACAAATCCCTTTGTACTACGAGCTTCAATTGCGCTTTTATCTTGCCGTTGCAGACGTAAACCACGGAGCATTTTCTGCAGTCTGGGGAAACAACCCTGAAACAGATCTTGCACTTCCCACACTGGAACGAGATAAAGCGAAGGAAGATATGATTTTCGAGCGCCTTGAACAATGGATCTGGAGTCTTGAGCACGACGTTCCTCCCACGATGGAAGGAATCGCTCCCAAACTGGCTTTGGATTCGCTTGCAAAAATCTACGGTGCAAGTCAACCTGCGCTTCCTACAATTGAGTTCCCGATGAAGTACGAAAAATACCTGCGCCGAATGGTCGCTCTTCAGGGCGAGATCGGCGAACACGAAGAAGAAATTAAAAGACTACTGAAGGAGGTAGAAGCACATTCAGTGCGAATTGCCGAAGTTATGAAGGCACACGAACACGGCGTTCTTGAAACGACCACCGATAAGTTCCTGATTGACTTCGTTACCAAAACAAGTACACGAACGGATACGACCGGCCTTAAAAAGAAGTATCCACTTATCTATGACGAGTTCAGAAGCTCGTCAACGAGCCGAAAGATGAAAGTCTCCGTTCAACCATTATAAGAGAAGGAGTTTTCTATGTTCGATTTTAAGCTCACAAATCACAAAATGCTTGAGTCCTATTGGGCTCAGCTTATGATGTACAACATGATGCTCACAGGCGATAAAACACCCACGGCATACGTATGCTCGCCACTCAGAGCCGACACTCAACACGGAGTTGAAATGAATATGTCGGCTGTGAGAGCTTATATGTGCTATGCATTTGTCCAGCTCGGCATCAACGCGCAAGCACCGCACGCTTTTCTTCCGTACTTTTTGGATGACAATAATCCTACGGAGAGGCAGCTTGCACTCGATGTCGGTCTCGCAATGTTGCGCAAGTGTAGTATCCTGCTTGTGTGCGGAAACAGAATCAGTATGGGTATGAGAGGCGAAATCCGAGAGGCTGCTAAGCTCGGAAAGGAGATACGGGTTTATTCCCGCGACATCTTAGACGAAGTAATTGCTATTGTCAAGGAATCGGGACTTACTCATGGCTCCGTAACGATTGAAGAAGAGCATTCTTATCTTGCACTCCCGGCAGAAGCAATCATACCGACTGATCGGAAAGGAGCAGACGATGTTATGTGAATTCCAAAGGCTCATATACCCACAAAGCGTACAGCTTGCCAATCCCGGAACCTATATGGTGGCTGTTTATAACCCCTGCGAAAAGGTCTACGATGGCGCAGGCAAACTCGTTACGCAGATAAAGGCAGTTGGCTATTGTTTGCCTCTGTCTGACAAACTCAGATACGATATTCAAGGTCGTTGGAGCAAAAGTGCTAAGCACGGCGTTCAGTTTGAGGTTGAAAACTACGATGAGATAATCATTCCATCCAAGGAAGGCATCATAGCTTATCTTTGTTCGGGACAGATTAAAGGCATCGGTCCGAAGACCGCAGAGCGAGTGTATGATGCATTTGGAGATCTTGCGCTTGAGGTGTTGGATAAGGAACCCGAAAGGTTCCTTTCCATCCCCGGCATCAGCACAGGAAAGCTCCAAAAGATTATCGATTCGTATCTTATGAATCGAGGCGCACGCGACGTTGTTGCATTCCTCACACCTTATGGCATAACAGCAAACCGAGCAGTTAAGTTCTATCGTCAATATGGCAAGAACACTCTCGAGATCGTCAAGAATCACCCCTACAAGCTCTGCGAGATTTCTGGTATAGGTTTTCTAACTGCCGACAAAATCGCACTGAGTATGGGGATGAGCAAGCTTGCTCCCGAGCGAGTTGACGAGGGTTTGCTATACACGTTGGTGGAAGCTGAAGGTAAAGGACATTTGTGCCTTGAAAAACACGCATTTATCAAGGCTTGTTTGAAGCTTCTTGATACCGAAGGGCTTACCGAGGATATGGCAGCAAACCGCGCTATGAGGCTCGTTCAGGAAGGTGATCTTCTGTGCTATGACGGAAACGTTTACCGTGCAAAGACGGCCCGTACCGAGTTCCAACTCGCAAAGGCTGTTCTGGGGCAAATTAAGAGCCCTCACGGGCGTTTTTACGCAAACCTTGAGCAAGACCTCGATCTCGAAGAAAAGCGCTTAGGATTTAGATTAGCGCCCGAGCAGAGGGATGCTGTAAAGGTAGCCCTAACCAGTGGACTTTCCATCATAACCGGAGGTCCCGGTACAGGAAAAACCTGCGTACAGCGTGCAATCCTTGATATTTATCAAAAGTATTATCCTAACGCAGAAATATGCTGCTGTGCTCCGACCGGACGTGCTGCAAGAAGGATGAATCAGTCCACCGGACATGAGGCGTCCACCGTTCACAAAGCGCTTTGCTTATATGCAGGGGACGACGGAATGTTTTGTTCACCCAAAGATATGGATGCAGACCTCATTCTCGTAGACGAGGTATCTATGCTCGATATTTATTTGGCGAACCACTTGTTCTCCGCAGTTAAGAATGGCGCTCAGCTTGTTCTTATTGGAGATGCGGATCAGTTACCTTCGGTAGGTCCCGGCGCAGTACTCAGTGAGCTAATCGCTTCGGGATGTGTTCCTACCGTAAGACTCGACCGAGTATTTCGTCAGAACGCAGGCAGCAGAATAGCGACAAACGCAAAGCTCATCCGTCACGGTAATCTGAGTCTGGAGTATGGAAGCGATTTTCAGTTCATAGATTCTCCCGAACTGGCTGAATCAGCGAACACCATAGTCGATCTGTATATGCGAGAGGTCGCATTGCACGGAGTAGACAACGTGGCGCTCCTTACTCCATACCGACAAAGAACCGAAACGGGTGTAAATGCACTCAACGAACTTATTCGGGATAAGGTTAATCCTCCCGACAGTTCAAAAAAAGAAACCCCTGATGGCAAGCGCAAATTCCGTGAGGGTGACAAGGTTATGCAATTCCGAAACCACGAAGACGTTAGCAATGGTGACATCGGTTATATCACCAAGATAGTAACCGTAAATAATGACGTGATTGTGCAAATAAATTTCGGAGATGGTAGAATTAAGGAGTATGACTCGTGTGATTTAGATATGATAGACCTTGGATATGCATCCACCGTCCATAAATCACAGGGGGATGAATACAAAACCGTAATTCTCAACCTTCAAACCGCCCATTTCATTATGCTTACAAGACCTCTGATATATACCGCGATCACTCGTGGGAAATCGAAGGTTATTATTGTAGGCGAGCGAAAGGCGCAATGCATTGCCATCAACAAAACTGATACCGAACGACGCGGGACCTGCCTTGCGAAACGAATGCAGGAATTACAATTAAAGGAGTAACGATATGAAATTGATCGATCAATATAAGGGCTTACACAAGCAGCTCGAAGAAAAGCTTTCTGCAGGTACAATCAAGCTTGAGGAACTCTGTGTTCTTCAGGAGGTGAAGTATCGCATTTGTGTGCTGGACACGCTCAGAGCATTCTGCACGTCCGCACCGAAGACAACGGATACCACTCAGCTCTGTTATCACTACCAACTTGTCGCTTCTTACCTGAAGTTCATCTGCTGCGAGCGCAGACTCGGTACCAAGACGGATGACGATGGTCAAAAGAAGCGTGAGACCGCAGGAGTGAGTCTGGAGCGAGTTGTCACAGACTGGACGAAGCGCTTTGGAAGCTTCAAAGCAGATAACGAAGAGATTTACAAAACCAGAATTGTCGAATTCATCAATGCGGTCCTGAGCGTCTGGGTTCAGTATCGTAACACCTATATCAACATTTAAGGAGGCTTATTATGAGTCAGAACAATGATACAATGCAGGCTATGCTTCAAAAGATAGGAACCATAAACGCGGTGGACGGCTTTGATCCCTCTGTGTTTGCGGTTGAGTTTACCGATATGAACACCAACGAAAAAAGGATGCGTCTCCCGGTCGTTATCCAAATTTCTTGGTTCAGACTGATGTACCCGCAAGGTAGAATTGCCGTAAAGGTCGAGCCCGGTCGTGATTGCTTTGTAGCAACCGCGAGGATCTACCTTGATCGCAACGATGCTGCAGACAATTACGTTGCCGAGGCAACAGCTTCGAGGGGAAAGTGTCCCGAGAAGCCCTCTGTTTCCCCTCGAGAGTGGGCGCAGACGGCGGCAATCGGCATTGCGCTTAAAAACGCGGGCTTCGGATTGCAATTTGCTCTCGCAGGAGAAGACTTCGCAGCAATTGCACCCGACGAGTTTGGTGCAGATGAGAGCGAGGTCCCCGTAATTCGCACGGAGTCATCTGAGTCTGGAGACGAAGTATCTGCCACACAGGACGACTATGAGGTTATCACACCTGCTGCACCTGTAGAGCTCACACCTGAGCAAAAGTATGAGGCAGCACTGAAAACAGCTTGTCCTATCACCAAGTTTGCCGGGAAAACACTCGGCGACCTTATTACACTTGATCCCGGGGCTCTTAAGTGGATTGCAACCAAATTCACGTCAGATCCCAAAATCCAGGAAGCCGCAAAATTCATCTGCGAATATGCAGTTGAGCAGGCGTCCGCGTAAACTAAAACGATTCGGGGATAGCTTCGGTTATCCCCGAGAAGGAGGTAAGAATGGAAATGTTCCGCATGACGGACGTGCTCCCTTTGTTAGGGATCCCGTATCCGACGAATGGACAAAAAAACTTTTATATAAAGTGTCCTTGTTGCGATGAAAAACCTCGCGATCAGCATTTGAATATTAGCTTGAAAAAAGACGTTTTTCGGTGTCCGAGATGCGGCGTTTCCGGTGGTATTTTTGACTTGTATTCGCTTTATACCGGGGTTCCTCGAGATAAGGTCTATAAGACGCTTCTCAGGTCCATGGGCAAGGTTCAAGCACAGACGGTGCCTACCAAGGTCGCTCCTCCGCATCCACCCATTGTCGAGATTGAATGCCCGATAACAGATGTTGATACAAGGCACGTAACCTATACTGCTTTCCTTTCAAAGCTATCTTTAGCCCAGGACCATAAGGAGAATCTTCTGGGACGTGGATTAACCGAAGAGGAAATTGTCAGACTGGGTTACAAAACAACACCAATGCTCGGTATGAGTGCGATAGCTAAACAGCTTCGTACTGAAGGACATTATCTTGCAGGTGTTCCGGGGTTCTATCGGAAAGATTCGGGAGAGTGGACGTTTGCTTGCGAAAAGCGCGGCATACTCATTCCGGTTCGTGATCATCAAGGAAGAATTCAGGGACTCCAGATCCGAAGAGATAATACCGAAAAGCGCAAGTTCCGTTGGGTTTCCAGCGCAGAGCAGAAGGATGGATGTCGAGCTGAAGGCTGGACACATTTGGCAGGCCCTATTGCTGAAAGTTTGATTCTGACAGAAGGTCCGATGAAGGCCGACGTCATACATGCGCTCACCGGAATTACCGTTCTTGCTGTCCCCGGCGTAAACACGCTGACGCAACTCAAAATCACTCTGGAGATACTGAGAAACAATGGACTCTCCCGTATCAAAACGGCTTTTGATATGGACTTCTCCACAAATCAGCACGTTCAGAACGGCTTCAATAGCTTATTGTCCCTCCTCGATGAGATGGGCTTCAAGTACGGCACATACCTTTGGGATGCACGTTACAAGGGCCTTGATGATTATATTTGGGAAGGAATGATGGGGAAAAAAAGAAACAACTAACACTCAACTCGAGGCATCGGTGAAATATCCGGTGCCTTTTTTTGAAATTGATATTGACACATTCTGGAAACAAGTGTATAATATAAGAGTCAACAACGCTAAAAAGATGATCTCTTGACCAGCAACGTTAGTGTCTTCCGCAACATCGAGCATCGGTGATAAAAGTCAGGATAATCTAAAGTTTCAGCGGTCGTAAAAACTTTTCGTAGCGTTTGGATGATACAATAATTAAACGCAGTGATCAGAAAAGACCACTGCGTTTTGTTTATGCAACATCTTGAGTAAAAAGATAAGTGAAATCAAAAAAGCAGAATAGAGAAATTTGATTGATATCTTCTTCGTCGTCTTTGAGCATCGATATGTCAGAAGAGTTGACTTCATATTTCTCCATCATACATTCTTCAGCTACTTCAATAGCCCGTGCAATGTCCCTTAATGTTTCAAAGCATTCAGGAGGAGCATAACGATAGTCATCCCACGAAAAATAGTCATCTCCACAACAGGGCGCCTCTTTTTCAAGCAATTCCGAGTACCTTTCTTTAAGATCATCAAGTCTCCAAATAAGTTGCTGATCAGCAGAAGGATAACTTAAGTCAATATTGTTTTCGGTCATTAGCCAGCCTCCTCATAAATTAACAGAAACCGATCTTGCGTTTCTGAGTGTCTCGAGTAACAGGAGGAGCAATTATGTCATCAGCAGTGAGGGTAAAGACATCTCTTTCTGTTATAGATTCAAACCCTTTTTCCAAAAGTCGAGAAGCCTGATTCATTTTGGATTGTTCGAAAATATTGCGAACATATCTGCCGTTTCCAAAATCACTTTGGCTTCGCGCAACTTCGAAGATTGATTCCAGTTTGCTCATAGCTTCCGATGTAATTGTCATACCGGAACCGCGAGCAATCAATCCAGCAATTCTGCAGAGCTCTTGGGACGAATAATCCGCGAAAGGAACATGGAAGGCTATTCTGGACCGCAATCCGGGATTTTTGTTTAGAAATCCTTCCATCTTATCGGGATATCCAGCAAAAATAACGATAACCTCCTCTCGATGATTTTCCATTTCTTGAACGATTGTGTTGATTGCTTCATCTCCAAAGCATCCGTCTCGATCATCAACAAGAGAGTATGCTTCATCAATAAACAAAACTCCACCCTTTGCTGCCTTGAATTTTGATTGAACTGTCTGCGCAGTCCATCCAACGTATTTCGCAATTAGATCTCCACGTCCAACTTCTACAAGCTGGCCTTTAGATAGCAAATTGTTTTCACGCATAATTTGTGCGAACAGTCTTGCTACCGTTGTTTTTGCTGTGCCAGGATTGCCCGTGAAAATCATGTGCATTGCAGGATGATCTTCTTTAATCCCTCGGTCTCGAAACAACTTCTGCATTTTGTAGTAATTAAGAGCTTTATTGATTACCTTTTTTGCTTCTTCAAGGCCAATCATTTCGTCAAGCTCACTATATGCAGAACCCTTGGGCTTCGATGTTGCGATTGTCTGCTCGGCAGCAGTAATACAACTGTATTGTGGGTATACTGCACTGCGCAACTTTCCGTTGTACCACTCCTCAAAAAAACCTTTAAGCTCAGTTGCAAGATATGTTTTATCTTCTTCGAGCTTTACAAAGAGTTTTTTGTCAACCCGAACATGCTTTCCTTTTGCCATTGAAACGAGGTATTCCTTCGCTCGATCTGCTTTGACCAGATCCTCTTTAAGTTCAACAATAGAAATACTTCCCAAATTTTCGAAGAAGCGATCTTTGGCTTTAGAGCATTCACGTGAGAGACAGAAAACGGTTAATACTTCATTTCTATAGCGTTTTGCTGCTTCACAAAGTATTTCAACGGTTCCTGTGTCACCAAACGCAACGTCTACATCGTCGCGATCATCGTTATCAAGATAACGAACAACCACAGCCCCGCCGATACTTGCCTGATAGAGCGCATCATACGACATTGTTGAGAATTGTTCACCAGGTCTAATGTCACAATAAGTATATCTTTGACTCTCCAATCTGCCATTGGAATAAAGAGCATCCAAGACAATTTTATAAACTTCTCGTCGTGTTTCGCGGTCATCAGTCTGAACCATATAATGAACTGGATGCCCTGACGCTTTTGATTGCTTTTTCCCGGCATAGATTCTTTCCAACTCAGGCAGTAGCGTTTCGTTCATAAGATATTTCTCGGATAAAGAAACGAGAGTAGGCTTGTCTCGGGAAACGGAAATGTTTTCGCCATACTCTACACTTTGACGGCCATCAATTTTATCAAGATTATATTTTTCCAGAATTGCATCGTCATCATCAATATAATCCTCACAATGTGAAGAGTTTAATAGCGATTTTAGATTGCTAAACGTAACTTCTGAAATTGTCAAATCCCTTAGCGGCAATCCGATGTAGTTCAAATAACGATGAACATAGTTTGATATTGTAAGAACGGAATTGGAAATAACTCCAATTGTAACAACCCCTTCGGATGAATCGGATACGAAATAAAAAACATTCTTACAGTATTGCGTGTTAAACATTTCACTTTTAGTTGCAATTTTTCTTCTTGCTTCTCTTCGAGCACGTCTGTCTTCCTCCTCGACAACGGCATTTATCATTACTCCCTGAATCTTATAGAACAACATTTTGATAAACCTCCTTTGGATTTCTTGAGTTAATTATAACAAAAGGAATGTTCCAAAAGTGGTGCATAACACTTTTTGTGTACTAAAAAAGGAACCGCTTTTTACGGTTCCTTGGAAATTTTAGTTGTATTTAACAAGCCCTTGCGTTAGAGCTTCTTTTATTCTATCTCGTAAATGCTTCGGCGCAGTTATTTCCACATGGTTCAAGTATTGCATTGCCCAGTGTTCCATTGCATTTGGACTTGCGAAGATAGATACCTTAATTTTACCATCCATATCGGGGATTTTCGATAATGTAACACTCTTCCCGAACCAGTCGAATATCTGATCAATGATCGCTTCCTCTGCAACAAACTCGATTCGCTCTGGTTTATCAGTATACATATATGGCATCGTTGTAGCAATTTGCTTATAATCTATACCGTTTTCGTATCCTGGAACAGATGTCAACGGCGTTAGCGGCTTGTCATAAACCTTTATCTTTGTGATACGATCAACTCTATGAAATACAATGTGTTTCCAATAATCACTGTAACCCATAATATAATAGCGTTGGTTATGCAGAATAAGGTGGTAGGGACTCAGACGTTGAAAGGATGATTTTTGAAGCTTTCCATCAACATCGAATTTGTTGTACTCATATTGAATTTGCTTTCCGTCTTCAATTGCAGCGTCAATGATTTCTATGTTATAGAATAACGAGGAGTTTTCGCTTTTGCTCCAATCGTTGACAGAATACACATTACGTATATGCGAGCGAAAATACTTGTTAGAGAGTCCAGACAGTTTCTCTATTAAGTCAGCAGAATGCTTTGCAGTAATATATTTGCTCTGCAAAACTCCATCGATAAGTAACTTAAGCTCTGAGTCTTCAAAATCTCTTGCGCTTATATAAGTACCTGCTCGGCGTGATTCAATATCACATCCCGCCTCTTTTAACAAGGAGAGATTTCGGCTTATAGCCTTGCGCTCGATGATAATTCCATAATCATTTTTAAGGTGTTCTGCAATGTCATCTTGTGTTAAAGGGTGATCATAGTCACTGTATTTATGGAGTATTTGCCATATTCTGATGAGGGCTAATTTTTTTGGTTCAAAGCTTTCCATGAAAAGCCTCCTTTATGAATAGTAACGTTTCAAGTATTCTTGGTGATCCACTGGAATATCAAGGGATTCAGCTAATTCCTTTGCAGACATATAAATGATTTTGATGCCTGCATTACAGTTATTATCAAAAATTGCGGGAATTTCACACCGATGCATAGTATCTATAAAGAGTTGAGCTTCGTAGCGTTCTTCCGAAAGTGCGCTTTGATACTCCCATCGCGTATCCTCATCATCTATAAATGCTGCCGGGAACTCATTTACAACATTGGTCAAGATGTACCAGTCATACTTTCCAGCCATAGTTCTTCCAGGATCTACTTTTTCTAAAGCAGATCTTGTGACAAACGAGGCGTAGTTGTACATTGCAAGCGTGTGCTTAAACATTTGCGATGCATCATATCTACGGAAGGATACATCTTGAAGTAGGTGAGCCCAATTTGAGAACATCTCAAATGCATCTTTTGGAAAAGGAACTGCGGCTCTGTCAGGAGTGAAGTAGTATCGTTCCATAAAGTAACTCTTGCCAAGAGCTTTTGGTGATTCGAGCCATTCAAGGTTTTTCATTTCAAAAAACAAAGCGTTTCTATTAACACTATCGCTTAAAAACGCATCTACGTTTGCCGGCATATTTCCATAGGCACGAGTGAGGAGTTGTTTCTCATATTCAACCGTGTATGTTCCTTGAGGGAGAATGCCTTCGGGCAAGATGCTTACCGAGTCATTCCCAAAAAGATTAAACGTCATTGCCGATGAAGAAACTATGCTTCCCATTTTAGGCGGAAGTGTATAGGTCCTGCCAAATTTAGTTATGGTGCTTTCCTTTGTTTCACTACCGTCTCCACGATTGTATTCTGCGATGGTTTGGGAAGACATCGGGCAAAATAAATTATTTCTATAGTCCTTGTAATAAAACGGACGGTGAGAATTCTGCAAACTTGTCGGTATTGGATGCCTTTGCAAAATTGATTGCGTAATTTTCTCTCTAAGTGACATAACAATCTCCTTATTCTTGTATTTGTGTTTATTATAATACAAGTAATGGGACTTATTTGGTACATTACATTGTAACACAAAAAAGGAGTTTTGACAAGGTATAACACAAAAAAGAAAGCGCAGCGATTACATTTCGCCGCGCTTTCTTCTTTCTTCGAGCTCTCCTAAGTACTTTTCTTCAAGCTCATCTGTCCAAACCTTTATTTGGGAGAAGAGTGTTTTTCTTTGATCATCCATATTATCAAAAAAATACTCAACTGATACGCCCTTGTATCCGAATATTGCTAAAATTCTGTAATCATACTCTTCAAGTGTTTCTTCGAGAAAAGCGTGGTATCCCATTTCATTATGTGATGCTGGATCATAGTCTGAAAAACCGGAGAATCCATCTATTGCTTCTTCAAAATACATTTCAGGTGTCATATTGAATTTTTCAATATTTTCAATTAGCTTACAGTGAAGCCCCGCATCATCCTTAGCTTCTACACAAGCCATCATTTCGCCACGCGGATTCAGATAAAACCAAGTAAATATTGATGTGTACATTTTGTTATCCTCAATCATCTTCGTTCTTGTTTAGTATTATACCATATATTTCTTATCTTTTCAACAACAAAACGGCGATCCATGACCGCCGTTCAAAATTATTTTCTATCAAATTCAATCATCGCACCAACAACTTTGTAAATCCTGTCGCGTGATGCAGGATCTAACTTTGCTATTTCCTCAGTGAGAGTGGATGATTTGATATCATAGCCAGTAGTTAACACATCTGCGAGAAGCTGGTCTGCAGAAACTTCAAGCACGTTTGCAATCTGAATAAAGGTTTCAAGTTTAGGAACCTTTTCGCCTCTTTCTATCATACCGGTATAGGTGACACTCAAACCAATTTTCTCAGCAAAGTCCTCCTGTCTCCAGCCTTTATGCTCGCGGAATTTGCGTATGCGCTTTCCAATTGATGAAGTATTCATATCACACCTCGTAAAAATAATGGTTATTGTCCTTAACTAATAGTATAGATTATTCCGAACGATCAATACAGAATATATTTGGATAATACCATAACTAATGGTTGATATTTGGTGCATTTTATGATATACTGACAATTGATAAGAAATGTGGTATAATAAAAACAATCATACAATAGGAGGATTTAACATGGGAACAGTAGCATTCACAGGTTATAGGCCAAACAAGTTACCGTTTGTTGAAGATAAGAAGGATGAGTTGTACGTTGCGTTTCGTCAAAAGCTAAGACAAGTAATAGAACGACTTGTCGAGCGAGGATACAATGAGTTTGTTTCTGGCGTTGCTATGGGGTTTGATACTTGGGTGGCAGAAGATGTTATTGCCATCAAAAAGACGAATCCTGATATCAGACTCGAATGCGCTATACCTTGTCCCAATCAAGATAAGAATTGGCCCTTGGGAGATAAACTGCGCCGTAAGAAGATACTTCATCATGCTGATAGCAAGCCAGTTATTTGCGAGCATTACAGCGATCAATGTTTCCACATTCGAAACAGATATATGGTAGACAAAGCAGAAGTCGTTGTTTGTTGCTATGATGGGCAGAAAGGCGGAACGGCATACACGGTAAACTATGCGCTTAGGGCAGATAAGATAGTTATTCAGATCAACCCGAATAATGCTTCTGTAACCATTATCAGCAGAAGAAATTTCGAAAATTAAAAAAATCTTATCAATAACAATAATTATTATTGACAAGCGAGGAAAAATATGTTATAATACCGGAGTGCGATAACCACAGGGGAGGTTAAAAATGACTACTGTAACCAGAAAAACACGTCACTCCGAAACAAGAGACAGGATATACGAATATATGTGTTCGACCAAGGCGCACCCATCCGCAGAGACTATATATGCTGCTTTGAAGCCGGGCATTCCCAAGCTATCTCTCGCAACCGTTTATGTCAACCTTAAGCTCTTGAAGGAACAAGGAAAGATAATTCGTGTAGCGAATGTAGATGGAAACGAGCGATATGATGCTAATTGTGAGGATCACGTACACTTTGTATGTGATACTTGTGGCTCTGTCATCGACCTTATGGATTCGGATATCCAAGCTATCAAAAATTTTTGTAACATAGGCAAACTTAAAATCAACAGCGTCCAAGTCGTGCTGCACGGTGTGTGCGAAGGCTGCACTGTGAAATAATCAAAGGAGAACAGTTTCAACTCGCTATTTTATGATCAATAATATTCTTATTGTTAACCACAACATTGAAGAGGCAAAAAGTATTAAAAGCAGACTGGCTTCTTCAAACACAAACGCAGTCTGCGCTTATACTATTGAAGAAGCACTTGATGCCTTCAGTAGGATGAATTTTTGCTTAGTTGTTTTAGATGCTGCCATGTCCGCATCTGATGACCATAATATCTTGAAGGCTATGAGAGAAGCAAAGACAATGCCTATTCTGCTTCTTTCTTCTCATGCTGATCCAAATGAACGTGTACATGCATTTAATGCAGGAGCTCATGCATATATGGGAAGACCATATACTGACGAAGAGTGCCTTGCACAGGCGCATACACTTATGAGATTATATCAAGATATGAATCCGCAAAGTGAACTGTGTTACACCCTTGCGTTTGGCAAGGATCTTATTATTGATCCAGACACTCGACAGGTTACGCTTCAAGGCGCGGAGCTGAAACTTACACGCAAAGAATACGATCTGCTTTTTTGGCTCGCAAGTAATCCAGGAAAGGTATATAGTTGCAGTCAATTATACGATCATGTTTGGGATGAATTTGCTATCGGCAATGTTGACGAGGTTGTAAAATACCATATAAAATCTTTGCGTCGGAAGCTCACAACCACAAATGCGGAATACATTAAAAACGTTTGGGGCATCGGATACCGCTTTGCACAAACTGCGGAGCTTCGCGGCTGATCAGATAATAATCAACGGCAAGGAGTCACCCTTGCCGCATTTTTTTGCAAATATAAGATGTTTGAGGAGGTTGTTAATAGTTAGTTCATCAAAAACTCCCGAAGTTCTCCCGATTTCCACCCCTATTTCCTCCCTTTTTTATGTTATAATCTCATCACAAAAGAAAAAAGATATGAACAGAAGGCCAGACGCATGACGCCGAGCCAGCTCATATCACGAGGTGAAAAATGGATAATTGTAATAAGCCCAACGATGAATCTCTTTGGCTTCGATGCCCGCATTGTGGCGCAAAAACCAGAACTAAGGTATATGCGGATACCGTACTCGTTAAATTTCCGTTGTTTTGCTACGAGTGCAAAAAAGAAACCAAGATAGATGTTATTCAACTAAAAATGGTCTTGAGCAAATGAGCCAGACGCTATAAGCGCAGAGCCAGCTTTCCCATTCAATGGAGAAGCTGGCTTTTCTTTACCCAATCGATATAGCGTTTTTATCGCGAAGAGCATTTAGAACCGACTCCAGAACTGGAATAATAGTTGCTGCTTCCTCCTCGCTACACTCTTCAATTAAAATGCGGAGTTGATTCAATGAGGGCGTGTCTCTATGTACTTCCGGATAGAAAATCTCAGTAGGATCAATTTTCAGAGTTCTGACAAGCGAATAGAGCACTTCGAGTTTAGGATTTCCTTTGTTGTTTTCGATATTCAAGACGGTTCGGTTATCTATCCCCGCTTTTTCAGCAACCTGAGCTTGAGTTAAAGTAGTTTTTGACCGGGCAGCCCTCACAGCTTCCCCAAGATATTCAGAGTATTCTGGCATTACAATTCACCCCCTATATATTTTACAATACACCTCGCAAAATTGGAATGAATTGCATTCCGCCTCTTTTGTGTATCAGAGTACATATAACTATGAAAGGGATTGCATTTTATGACTAAAACCATTGAAAAACGTACTAATTTACAATCGAAAATGAATTTCATTGGTTCGTATGGGGGAACTATGCCCAGTTAAGTGTATTGCAATTCACCTCGCATTTTAACATAATATTCTGCGCCTATTTGCGTTCGCACGCGAATGGGCGCTTTTCTTATTATACCACAAGAATATTACGATTCTGTTGCTCTGCTCGTGGTCCGCCGTTTCGGTTTTGAATTTCAACGACAACAAACAAATTCAAAATCACGATTCGGAGGATAAAACATGAATAACGAAAAAACCAGAGCTGAATTTACCAACTGGCTCGACACCCTTGCTTACAGAACGAAGCTGAACTACATAAGAGCAGAAAAGAAGCATCAAGTCAGCTTTTCCATTGATGAATTGCCCGAGGACAGACTAGAGTCCGAGGAATTCCACGTTGCCTTTGAGTTTTCTGTTGAAGGCGAATTTAACTTCGAAGCCGAGTGGCTTGAGAAGGCGTTTGCAAAGCTTTCGGATACCTGCAAAGAGATCCTCAAGCTTATGTACATCGAAGGCAAAACAACCCAGGAAGTCGCCGTGCAAATGAAGTGTAGCGCGAAATATGTGTACAAGCAGCGGGCTAAGGCGTTTGATCTTATAAGAAAAGAAGGAGAAAAGAAATGAAAAAGGAATGCTTGAATTTCGAAGAGCTTATTATTGCCGCACAGAACGGCAGCGACGAGGCAATGACTGAGATCCTGGAGATGTATATGCCTCTGATCGACAAGCATAGCCGAATTGACGGTGTTTTGGACGAGGATCTTCGCCAGATCATTTTGATGAAGATTATCAAAAATATCGGAAAATTTAAGGTTAAATAATTTTTTCAAAAAAATCGTGGGGATGGTAGAATTTTCGATAACCTGCTGTGTGATTACATGTGAAGGCATCCCCAAAGCCTAACAAATTACAATTGAATAGTCTGATCCGGTACGTTCCGAAGCGCCGAGCGGCTATCCGTCTGTCGGCAACAGAACCAAGAGCACTGATGTGTGGGTGGCACCTGCACAACGCGATGACGCGCTGAGGGTATAATGGTACTTCCGTAAAAACGCGGCCCGGCCACAAGGAAGGCGGGGAGATGAGATTTCTATGGACCTGTTCGCCACAGGCACCGGGGAGGACGTTAAACTTAGGAAATCGATTTATGCTGTCATAGGTCGATAAGTTATCGAATAAATATTTGGTAACAGGTTAAAAATATAATCACACAGCAGGAGGTTGTATATGGAAAAGAATACAATCATTACCGACGTGCGAAGTATAGATAGGACAAAGTTGCGCGACATAAACAGCGTGGTGATTGATCCCAAGCTCCCGAAGGCAGAGAAAATTCAGAGCTTCGTAAGTCAAATCGGCAATCCATACTGCTATATGGATGGCGATGTGGTAGTCAGCATTAGCTATGCAGATACCGAAGTCAGTCTGGAGGACAGACTGAAGTCCTATTTCACTGGAATGGGAAATAATACTAACGGTTAAATGTGAATTTTCAGGATTTTGCATTGACTATTCAAGTCAAATGTGATATAATGAATGCGTCAATGATCGTCGGTCTGGTCAACCGACATCGAGCAAAGCACTGTAACATTTTACCGTGATTTCAATCAGGAGGAAATGTTATGCATCAAGTGCCTTGCAACGTCACATACCGTGCCTTAGCATATTACCGCTTGTCAAAGGAAGACAAAGGCAAGACGGTTAGTGACAGTATAGAAAACCAGCGGATGCTTATTCAGGAATACGTGAGCAAGCACGATGAGATCGAGCTGGTTGGTGAATTTTACGATGACGGTTATTCCGGAACCAACTATAGACGTCCCGGATTCCAGGATCTTCTTGAGAAAGTCGAACAAGGAGAGATAGATTGTATCATCGTAAAGGATCTCTCGCGCCTTGGGCGTGAATATATTGAGACCGGAAGGTTCATTGAAGAACGCTTTCCGGCTATGGGAATTCGATTCATTGCTGTAACGGACGATTACGACAGTAACGCACCCAAGCAGTCTGATGATATCTTGATTCCTGTAAAAAACTTAATGAATGAAACCTATTGCCGTGATTTGTCCAACAAACTGCGTCGTCAGTTTATGGTACAAAGAAGCAATGGTGAGTGCCTTGCAGCCTTCGCAAGCTACGGATATCGTAAATCACCGGAAGATAAGCATAAGCTTATTATCGATGAGATTGCGGCCGAAGTTGTGCGGGGCATTTTTTATTCCAAATTACAAGGTTACAGCCAACAGGATATTGCTTCAATGCTTACCTCTCAGGGCATTATGTGTCCCGCAGAATACAAGAAGCAAAACGGCATGAAATACAAGTCTGGCTTTAGTTCGACCGAAACCGGGCAATGGAGCCACATGGCTGTTACGAGAATCCTCAAAAACCGTCTTTACATTGGTGAGCTCATACAAGGCGTAAGAGGCAAGCCGAATTTTAAGGTAAAAGAGGTCAAAAAGCGTAAGCCAGAAGAATGGATTGTAGTTCCAAATAATCACGAGCCGATCATAGATCAAAAAGTCTTTGATATAGTACAAAGAATGCTTGAACGTGATACGAGACGTTCGCCCGAGCAGGAGCTTGTTTTTCCTCTATCTGGAATGATTTTCTGCCCGGATTGCGGCAGAAATATTCGCATTCGCAGCGTTACAAGATATAAGAGAAAATTCTACTATTATACCTGCTCAACTTATAAAAACGGCAGAGGTTGTACGAGCCACAGTATAGAAAAGTCAAAGCTCGAGGATATCGTATATCGAGCAATAATGGTTCAAATCAATACAGTTGTTGACATCAATTCCATTTTGGATACGATTAAGAACTGCGACTTGCGTGTAGTTCGTATGAAAAAGCTGAAGGCTCAAATATCGCAGAAGGAAGCCGAACTGGAAAAATACAAGGAGTTCAAAAACAGACTTCTGGAGGCACTCAAAGATCAGCTCATCGAACGCGATGAATATATTCAGATGCGTGACAAATACAGGGCGCAGGAAGAAGAGTGCCTTGAAGCAATCAAGGTGCTTCAGGATAAGGCTATTGAGCTTGAGTCTGAGGCGAATTTGGATAGCTCTTGGGTGGAGCAATATGCAAAGTTCCAGAACGTCCAAACGCTCACTCGTGAAATGGTTGTGTCTTTGATTGACAAAGTTATTGTACACGAAGGCAACGTCATAGAAATAGTCTTCAATTACAGAGACGAAATTGCCTATGTCGAAGAGCTTATCTCCGAAAGCAAAAAGGAGGTGAGCTAATGGCACGTAAAAGTAGGTTTGTAGATGTAAGCACTATTGAAGCCATTGAAACAGTGGTTTGGAAAACGGCATTTTATTTGCGTTTGTCAGATGAAGATGGCGAAAACGTAGAACAAAACTCTTTGGGCAACCAACGCAAAATCTGTCAGGCTTACTTCAATAAGCTTGAAGACGTTGAGCTTGTCAGAGTATTCAGCGACAACGGTTATACCGGAATGAATTATGATCGTCCCGACTTCAACGCACTTTACGATGCAGTGATGAATGGTGAGATCAACTGTATTATCGTCAAGGATGTGTCTCGCTTTGGAAGGCACTATATAATGACCAGTGAATTCTTGCAAAGACTCTTTCCGAGTATGGGAGTTCGGTTTATTTCCGTAAATGACGATTATGACAGCCTTAATCCTAAATCGGATGTGGAAGGTCTCTTACTGCCTTTCAAGATGATCGTAAACGATTCCTACGTTAAGGATATTGCCAAAAAGATACGTTCGAGCATTACTTCAAAAATGAATGCCGGAGAGTATTTGCCATCAGCAAGTAGCATTCTGTACGGATACATTCGTAATCCTGAAATGAATACACTTGATATTGATGCAGAAGCGGCTCCGGTTGTTGTTCGGATATTTGAAATGAGAGCTGATGGCATCTCTTTCAACCAAATTGCAGATACTCTTAACAAAGAAGGAGTTCCATCCCCAGGAAGACTTCGTTATATGCGGGGAGTAACTCTCCATCCGAGATACGCAACTTGTCAGTGGTCGCGCTCGACGATCAGAAAATTCGTATCAGAGCCAACGTACCTTGGCCAAAGAATTCACGGAAAAATCAAGAGAGATAAGCTGGGTGCCAAGAAGACAAAGCGTGATAGGTCGGAATGGCAGATTGTTGAGAATAGCCATCCTGCAATCATTTCGCAGGAACTGTATGATAGAGTTCAGTTCGTTAACGAAGCCGAGCTTGAAAAACAGTCTCACTATTTCAGAAGAGCTCCGGTCACAGGTTATCGTGAAATTTTCCGCGATAAGCTATTCTGCGGGGATTGCGGATCAAGAATGATCTCTATCCGTTTTAATCACAGAATCAGTGACAATAAGCCATCTGAGATAAGGTACCAATGCAATGAGTTCCTTTACTCTGGTAGAACAAGATGCTTTAATCACTACACGAGAGAAGACGTTCTTGTTATGACGGTAAAGAACGTTATTAACGGTCAGATTAAGGTAGCCGCGAGAATACAAACGGCACTTACGGCTTACAAAAAATCGAAGCGTGGCAATCCGATTGCAGATCAATTACAGGCAGTAAGATTGCGGCGCAAACAGCTTGAGGTTAAAATCGAAAGGTTAATCGAGGATCTAACTGAGGGCATTATCAACCACGAGGAGTATGAATATGCTAAAAGAAAATACGCTGACGAATACGATCTCGTTTTGATTGAGGAACAAGAAATCGAAAAACGCTTTAAGTCACAGCAGGAATCAGTTGACAGAGCTGAATTATGGGTTGAATCCCTGAAAGCTTATAGTATGGTTCCAAAGCTTGACAAAGCAATCGTCGATCTGCTCATTGAAAAAATCATAGTGTTTCCGGATAATACTTTTCATATTGTCTTGAACTTTAAGGATCCTTACAAAGATTTTGCGTTCCTCTCAGACTATTTGAAGACAGGAGGAAGATCTAATGGCAGATCTAAAAAGGCGATTTGATTATTTAAGACTATCTTTGGAAGACGGAGATGTGGCAAGCGGCAACTCAAACGAGAGCCAGAGCATTGAGTCCCAAAGAAAATGTTGTCGTCAGTTTCGTGCAGAGTATCCAGACTTAATGGATGGCTTTGAAGAAATTGTTGATGACGGTTACTCCGGTACACACTTTGATAGGCCGGGAATAAAACGGCTCCTCAGACTTGTGGAGTTGGATATGGTGGAAGTTATTGTTGTTAGGGATCTTTCTCGTTTTGCAAGAAACTTCCTTGAGGCTGGATACTATATGGAGTTTGTGTTTCCCGCCCATGGAGTTCGTTTCATATCTATTAACGATGGATATGACAGCGCTTCGTATACTGATTCCAGCGCTGCGCTTCATATTGCGATCAAGAACCTCGTCAATCAGATGTATAGCCGCGATATTTCGAAAAAGATCAAGAGTGCGGTCGATCTGAAAAAAATGAGAGGCGAATTTGTATATGGCACGGCCCCATACGGATATAAAAAAGGCGCAAAGAAGAACACCATCGAGGTGGATCCAATTGCTGCCCCAACAGTATTCAGACTATTCAGTATGGCTTGTAACGGCAAGACCATTACGGAAATTGCGAGAACTTTTAACGAGGAGAAGATTCCAACACCATCTATGCACCTTTCTGCAGTACGAAGCAAGAAGGTAAAGGTTTATCCAATATGGAGCTTCGAATCCGTTAGAAACATTCTGACAAATCGTATCTATACTGGAGATACTGTTCCGTTTAAGTCACACGTTGTACGTATCGGCAGTGACAATGTGAAGTATATTCCCGAGGAAGAAAGGATTATCATACCCAATACCCACGAGGCAATTATCACTCGAGAGATGTACGAAAAAGCACAGCTTGTGATTAAGAGCACAAAGAAATCTCCGTCCAGTGGCATAAGAAGTCCATTGGCCACTTACCTTGTATGCAGTTGTTGCGGCAATCGTCTACAAAAAGGTAAACCAACAAACAAAACATTCCTGTGTGCTACAGCGCGTTATGCTCCAGATAAAGAGTGTAAGCAGATTCGATGTGATGACCGTAAGATGCAGGAAATACTGCTCAAGGCAGTCCGCCAACAGTGTATGATGATGGATACTCGCATCAAGCATATCAAGGCTACAGCAAAAACTGTCAGAAGTGAAATTGAGATGCTGATGGCCGATATTCGTCTACAGCGTAGACTTGCGGAAAATGCTAAAGCTTCTAAGATGCGACTCTACGAGGATTATGTTGAGGGAGTAATAAACAAAGAAGAATACTCCACAAAGAAAGTAGAGCTTGCAGAGCAGGAACAGACTGCACTCAAGCAGCTTGAGCTCTTAGAAGCAAACCTTGCCGTGCTCAATTCTAATGTTGACGACAAAGACGAGGTGGTAGAGAGTCAAGCCTTGATCGATAAGTATCTTGAGATCACCGAACTTACAGAGCCGTTAATGAGAGAACTCTTCAAAAAAATAATTGTTTATCCGGACGGCTCCATAAATATCGTTTGGAATTTCAGGGATATGACGGATGGCTCAAAAACAACCACTGTAATCTAAAAAGAAAACCCCCGTTTTCGAACTGCCTTCAAGTTCGAGAACGGGGGTATTTCATTAACACTGAAGTCACAAAGTTGTGTTAAAATTAGTTATCACATCCCTCCAGTTGATTTGGCTCTCAAGTAACGCGATCCTGCGCAAGATGCGAAATGGAGAAGCCGAATTTTGTGTGTCGGTACCAGGACACATTTGCTTTCGATTAGATGGTCAATGAAAATCGAGCAAATACACCGTAACACCTCGTTTTATTCGAGTTTTACTGTGTTGTCCCTATTATAACACACTCCCATTCCTTGCACAATTCCACCTGATTTATTTATAAGCTCAGTGTCAGTGACTTTTATTTTAAAATTTTTTGCACTACTGTTAGATATATCTATACTTGAAATTTGCACCTTGTATTTTTTTGGTGTTCTGCCGTCAAGTGTCGATAGAATATATGCATCTCCCTCTTTTATGTCCTCTTTAGATGCTACCTTTAGTAGCTCGCAGGATTGAGGGATAGAATTTGCCGAAAGATATCCAAAAACACCACAAGTGCAGTTTTTAGTTAATGTGCCGATTTTTTTTGATAAAAACGTTCCACGAAGCTCACCAGCTGAACCAACCTCACCTTTTATAACACCGTTGATATTTACATTCATAACAAGACCTTTTCCAACAGGAATTACTTTACCATTACTCGAATCACAAATTGCGTGTCCAAGACCACCAAACGAGAGGTCTTTTGGATTGATATAGGTTATAGTTCCTATGCCTGTTGTAGAATCCTTAACCCAAATACCGGTTTTATATTTTCCGTCCTCACTTGAATATTTCGGTTTTACAGTGAATTTGATTTCTTTATTATTTCTAATTGCGATTATTTCTATAGGGTTTGCACCGGACTTATCAACCTCTTTAATAAAGGTATCTATTGAATTTACTAAAACTCCGTTGATTCTTATAATTATGTCTCCCTCACGAAGTCCCGCCAGATATGCACTTGACACATTGTTTCCTCTAGTAGAAGAAAATTTTACTATTGTTAAGCCCGGAGAGGAAATTTTCACTCCGAACGGCATGCCTCCTGGGTATAATTCAATTTCAGAAATATCTTTATTTTCATTTGCATAAGAGGTTATACTAAATAACGGTACAAAAAACAAAATAGCAATAAACGCAAAGGAAATTAATGATATATTTAATCTTGATTTTTGCATTTTTCTTGTCCTTTCATTTTTGTACATACTTAATTTGTGTAATCTTTTTGATATTATGTCTAACAAAATTAGAGGTGTGTGATAAAAAAATGCAAAATCGAAAAAAATAGGTTGAAATTTTTAAAAAAAATGATATAATCATTAGTAAACTAACAATTTTCGAGGTGTAAAATGAAAAACGAAAACAAAGCTCTTGAAAATGGAGTAGTATCTCCTCTTGCGCTTATTAGGTGGGTAAGCAGCGAATATGAAGAATTGATTACCAAGGAAACAGAGGGACATAAAATTCTAAATCAAAAGGCTGTGCGTTCTGTTTTGAAAATTTTGACAATAAATAATGGTATTTCGCAAAATGAGTTGGCAAGAGAAGTTCATTTGCAGGGTTCAACTATTAGTGTTGCGCTTGTAAAAATGGAAGAAGAAGGACTTATAAGACGTGAAGCATCATCAAATGATAAAAGAAAAGTTAACGTTTATATGACGTCCTCCGGATACGAAATGATTAAAACGCTTGATAAAGTAATTGACAAAATGGAAGAAAAAATGCTAGACGGCTTAACTGATAGTGAAAAATATGATTTACATTATTACTTAACTAAAATTTTAAAAAATTGCTAAAAAAAGACTGCAAAACTGCAGTCTTTTTCTATTACATATCTTCTTTTATTGCTTGTTCCAGCCAAATTCCGCCAAGGTCAAGTGCTTCAAAAAGATCCTTTTTAAACGCTTGCTTTCCCTTAACTATTTTATTTCTATCATTTGAGTGACATATTTGCACCATAATCATATTTGGGTTTTCTGATGCATCCTTACCCAAAATATTAAGTGTTAATATATATTTTTCGTTAAGGTTACCATAGCATAAAACGTCGCCATCTCTTACAAGAGGAAGTCCTTTATAAAGAACATATTGATTCTTATTAAGCTCCATGTTAATACCGCCTTTCAATCTCAATATGTATATAATACTATATATTTGAAATTTTGTCAAGGCAGATTAAGTGTTAAAGAATTAATTTTTTTCAATAATTGTTAAATCTGTTGGTAAAATACCGCTTTGGTTGTAAACAATTTCATTGATTTGAGCAACCTGACTGGCAAGTAGACCATCTGTACCTACGATAACAGTTGCCTTTCCATCGCTTATAACAGCTATACAATCATCTATTCCTTTTGCTTGAATCAAAGTTTCAATATTTGATTCGTTTTCGATATCTTGTGCGATTTGAGCTATATCCTTAAGTGCGGATTCAACAGCTTCCGGTAATGCGTTTTCACTCTTTGCTACTGTTTGCAAAACCTCAAGCGCCTCGTCGCGAGCCTGCTGACGTGAAAGAGCAGTTTGTGAGAAGTAATCGGATGCATTAGGGTCATTGTCTAAAACGTCGTTTAAATCAGTTCCGTCAAGGTCAATATCAACATCTGTGTCTGGGGCAGGGTTGTTATTTTTATACAATATGTAGTTCACGCATACAGCAGCGCCAATAAGAACTACTGCACAAATAACAACTAAATTTTTTGTGCCGATTTTTTTGAAAAATTGTTTGAATTTGTTTGGTTTGTTCTCTGTGTTCATAATTAAATCTCCTATTTTTTGATTACATTAAATTTATATTCACGCTACATAAAAATATGACTATCCAAAGCTAACAATTTCAATTCTGTTTGAGGAAATGCCCAAATATGCGGAAACAAGCTTTGTTATTTTGTTTTTTGTTTCATCGCTCGAACCGTTTGTGCAGGCTATTGCAACTCCACGTACACTTGGGTAAATCTCTCCAACGTAAACGGGGCTTGTGTTATTGGTTATCGAAGAGAAATTTAGAGAGCTACTATTTTTGGTATATATCTCACCGCCCGAGGTATCAAGCGTTATAATAACGTTGACGTTTTTTATTCCTTCAATATTTAATATAAAATTTTCTAATTTTTCTTCAAGCATTTTTGTATAATCCTCACATGAAAACTCCTCCTTTTTCAATGCAACTTCGTTTTTTCCTTTAAACGAGCTAAAAAGAATTAAAATAAGACCCAGTGCTAAAATGGTAATTATTATAATTTTGCTTTTGTGTTTTTTTATATTCATTCCTCCTTATTTTCTTTTTACTTCAATGTTTGGATCTATGTTGTTTTTTAAAAAATCTTCTACTAGCTTTACATCACTCCAAGAAGCTTTTCCGGTTAAAGTAACGTTGATTTTGTTGATTTTCAATGATTCCATGTTGCTATCATCTAATATCAGTTGAACATATACCTCGTTTGAATCGAATTTGAATTTTTGAATAATGGTTTCCTTAATACCCTCGCAAATTTTTTCCTTGCTTGTGTTTATGATTAAAGAGTTTGATATTTCAATGCTTTCGGTTACAAAAATTTTCTCTACATAATTATTTACATTTTCTTTTATGCTTGCTATATCTGAAATAATACTGCCAATTGGTGAAATTAGGCATACAACACATACAAGAGAAACTATGTAGTTGATGTATTTTTTTAAATGTGACTCTTTAGAAACAACAGAGTTTATAATTCCACCAGAAACTGCTACAGTAAGAATTGTTATAACATAGTTATTCATACTACCTCCGTTGAGGTTTTAATAAATATTGTTATTGCGAAAATAAATAATGCACTTCCGGTAGCCAAAAGAGTAAGCATGTACGCGCAAAGTGAGTCTGCTTCCTCAAGAATAACGCTTTGCTTTTCACAATGCAAAAGTCTTGCTATAGATGCTAAAAGTCCAAAGCTGACTTTACTTAAAAATACATATATAATAATTGGAAGAATAATTAATGCAATTGAAATGATTGCAATAATGCCCGATGCGTTTTTAATTAATGATAGAGATGAGGAAACCGTTCTTAATGCGTCGTTTATTGAAGCACCTACTATTGGGACAAAGCTACTAATCGCGAATTTTGCGGTTTTTATTGATATTGAGTCTGCCCCCTGTGCCAAAATATTTTTAAATGAAAAAATAAACATAAATATTGACATAATGAAAACTGTAACAGAGGTGAATGTATTTCTTATCAGCTTAGATATACCGCCAAATTCTACACCGCCAAGAGCTTTTATACAGCTAAACATAAGACATAAATTTACCAAAGGGAGCATAAAGGCGAGAAAAAAGCTTTCAACTATGGAAATGAACAAGACCATTGAAGCATTAGTAATGGTAGCAGAGTTCACGTTCCCGCTCATTATTTGCATACTCGCCATTATAGGAGCAAATGCGCTCATAGCATTACAAATTATTTCTAAATAAGAGCTTACATTGTTGGCTAAGGAATTACAAAGGTTAAAAACAGTCAAGGCAATACAGAGTCCGGAGCATATAGTAAAAGTATTTGAAAGTGCTTGATTAGAAAACGATGAACCAAGTATTTCAAATATTGAGCTTATTAGGATTAAAGTAAGAATGGCAGAAAAAGACTTTAAAACTATGCCAATACCGGAAAACAAATATTCGGTTATGTATTTAAAAAGGCTTTTTTCATCCAGTCCCTTGTCAAGAAGCTCTGAAAAGTCACCGTTAAATACGCCGTCCGGTAAAAAATCAATTACCTCTTGAGGCAAAGAATTTTTAAACTCCTCAAGCTCCGTTTCTATTGAAGAAATTATCTCATCTTCAATGCTTTCAGCAAATAATGGGCGTGCAAAAGAAAAAAAGAAGAGAAGTAAAAATATAATTAAAAGTATTTTTTTCATATCATTTAATTAGGTTTTCGCACAAGGTAAACAAATTTTTGATTAGTGGCAACGACAGAACTAAAATTTGGGCTTTTCCAAAAAGCGTTATTCTGTTAGCAAGCGTGCTTTCTTGGGCATCATTGCAAACGTCTGCTGTTATTTGGACTGCAAACGCAATTCCCAATGCCTTTATTAGTGTTGGCATATAAATATAAACCGCAGTATTTTTTGAAATGTCATCTATAAATGACAATATAGGGTAAAAAATGGCAAAGGTGGCAACCGTAACAAAGCAAGTAATGAATATGCGAATAAATAAAGAATATTCAGAGCGCAAATTTTTAAAAATTATACAAACAACGAGTGCACAAAGCACAAGTCCGCACATTTTTATGTCGTTCATATCAAAAATTGAACACCGCTGCAAGAGTATTAAACAAATTGTCAAGCTCTGAAACAATCAAAAGCATAACAATAATTATTCCGGCTATTGAAAGCATAGTTGCTTGCTCGTCACGTCCGCTTTTAGATAAAACCTGACAGGCGATCGAAACAAGAAGTCCAACCCCTGTAATTTTTAATATTAAAGAAATATCCATTTTTTCTCCTTGCTTTTTAACTCCTAGACCAATAAAATTACCATACAAATACCGATAAATAGCGACATTGCTCGAAAAACCTTTGTTTTGTTTGGGTATTCACGCTTTAAGGCCTCGATTTTTTTGTTTAAAAGCTCTAAATTATAGTCACAAAGTGACAGCTGTTCCTTTTTGAAGCCCTTTCCAATTGAAGAAAAGAATTCGCTAATTTTTTTGTCGGTACTTTTATCTATTAGCATTTTTTTAGCATCATTATTTTCAATTAAATATCTAATTTCTTCGGTGTTTTTGTCGTATTTTTGATAAATTAGATCAATAGGATAAGAAAAATAATCAATTTGAGCACGAATGTACGAAATGAAATCAAATATTTCTTCACATCTTTTTATTTTGAATTTGTAAGATTTTTCATAATAATAGCTAGCTAAAATTGAAGATGCAAGAATTAAAATTGAGCCTAAAATTTTCATTCAAACCTCAGCTTTGTGCTCGTTTAATGTGAATTTGTATGTTTTTTCTCCGTATTTACGTTCAACACCAATAAAATAATCAAAAATTCCGCTGTTTATTAGTGGCTTGATTATTGATTTTACATCTAATTCTTCGTATCTGCTCGCATGGGTGGTTGCTATTAGCTTGACACCGCTATGAGAGGCTTTTAAAATTGCATTCGCTTCTTGTTCACTTGAAATTTCATCACAAATTATTAACTGCGGTGTCATTGATTTGGTTGCTTGCTCAATTGCTAAGCCTTTAGGATAGGAAATATATGCATCACAGTTAGCGTTTTGGGAATAAGGAGTTATTATTTCCTCGCGTGAATCAATAACTGCAAATCTTATAGGTGATTTTTGTTTCCCCAATTTAATAACCAAATCCCTTAAAATTGATGTTTTTCCTATTCCGGGTGGAGAATATAGAAGAATTGATTTTTGAAAGCTTGTCTTTTCCAGTAAATTATAAATGTAGCTTGAAGCACCATCAATTTTTTGAGGAATTCTTATATTAATTGAAGAAACGTCTTTAATTCCTACAATTGTTTTTCCTTCTAATACAGCACTCCCGCAAACGCCTGCACGTATTCCTTGTCCAACGCTTATATATCCGTCCTTAATTGTTTCAATATGTGCGTAAACAGAACCGTGACAGAGTGATTGAAAAATTTCATCTATTGAACTATCACTAACATAAATGTCAGTTTTTACATTTTTTGAGTCCGCTATAAGATAAATAAAAGCATCCTTTTTAATTCTTATTTCATTTATAGCTTTGTATTTCTTTTCAAAACAAAATCCAATTAAACTTGTCCCTAAATCCTTTGGTAGAAACGATAAAAGATAACTTAACGCCTCGTCTTTTTCTTCCTTTAATTTTATTTCGTATTTCATTTTCAGCTCCTTAACTTGTCCTTTAGTTAATGATATTCATTTATAAATAAAAAAATTACAAATTTAATTATGTTTTCTTAAAACGTTATTTTAAAAACAAAAAAGCAAGGCGGAACCTTGCTTTTTCTAGATATTATGTTATAATTTAATTATTAGTATTTTGTGGTATTGAGAAGGTGTGCAAAAACCCTTTTGAGTCAGCTGTGCAGATATCACCGCCAATAACTTTACCGCGGAAGGTTATTACGTTTGCGTATACTGTGCCACTGTATCCTGGGTAGTTTGTCACTTTATACGTGTATCTTGTGGCGGTTTTCTTTCTATACTTTGAAAGATCAAGTCCTTGTTGCTTTTGTATTTCGTTATATTGAGACATAACCTTATCAAATTCATTTGGTATTGTTATTTCGCATTCTTCAATAACGTCATCCTCTACCTCCCAGTCATATTGCGCTAAAAACTTTTGCCCGTCACTTTTATTTTTCACATGGTCAAAAGAAATGTTTTCATTCATTGTTGCTATTTCTCTTGTGGTAGATTTTGTGCTTGACGGTATAAAAAACATCAACGAAACCAGACATATTACGGCAACTCCTATTATACCGAAAAATTTAAGTGTTGATGCTTTAAAAGAATAAACAAACATTTTAAACTCCTTTTATCTTTGTTCTTACTAAATACTATTTTCAAAAAATTCAAATTATACCAAAGGAATAAAAAATGATATTAATTATTGATGACAATGAAGAAAGAGGTAAAAATACCTGCATTTGGCTTCGTGTAAAGGGTTATATTGTTTCTCATATTGGATACGAAAATATGAAGTATTATACAAAGCCCTTTATGACAGTGTATATAAATCCTCCGCATAAATTTATTGATGAAATAAAGAATGAAGAAACTATAAGTATAATTTTTACCGAAAGAAAATCTGTAACGATACCGCAGTGGTGCATAGGTATTTTATCATTAAAGAATATCGCAAATGAGGTCGAAAGAATTTATCTAGAAAAATGTCCTTATAATAAGGATGATAAGGTTGACGTATTAGGCTATGCATGTATGAAGAATTCACTTTTTGGCTTGGGCGGAGAGGTTTTCAAGTTAAGTAATAACCAAAAACAGTTAATTCAGTTATTTATGTACAATTATCCTAAAAAATTCAATTTATATGATGCAATAGGCTATTTTAGATTATTAAATAATTCAGAAACCAAATTAATAAATAGAATATATAGCTTAAATCGAAAGGCAAAATGGAGAAATAGAGAAAAGATTATAGTTTTGGAAAATGATGTATGCTATTTTAATCCCCAAATCGCCAATTATGTTTGCCAAGAGGAAGATTTTACTATAAAAGAGCTGGAAAATTCAAAGGAATTTTATTATAAAAATTTTACGAACCAAAATTAAAAGGACACAATTTGAAACTGTGTCCTTTTTTATTTAGTTGCTTTCGATATAGCGTTTCGCTTGTGTTGTAAATAATTCGTAGTATTTGCCCTTTGATTCCATTAGCTTTTTGTGATTGCCTTCTTCAATAATTTCACCGTATTCAAGAACAATAATATTGTCTGCAGTAGTGGCGCTTGACAAACGATGAGAAACAAAAATAGATGTTTTATTCTCTGTAAGCTCCTCAAATTGCTTAAATATTTGTTGCTCGGCAATTGCATCAAGAGAAGCGGTAGGCTCATCCAAAATTAATATATCAGAGTCTGAATAAAAGGCTCTGGCAACGGATAATTTTTGCCATTGACCTATTGAAAGGTCAGTTGCGTTTTCATCAAAAAATCTAATAAGATTAGTGTCATATTGGTCGGGGAATTTCTCGATATAATCAGACGCACCGCTTTGCTTTGCAGCGTTAATTACATCAGATTCGCAGTAACCCTTTTCAATATCGCCATAATATATGTTTTCTTTAACGCTAACCGCATATTTTCCAAAGTCTTGGAAAATAGTGCCATACATTTGATAAAGTTGAGTAAGGTCATATTTTCTTATGTCCTCACCATCTAGTAAAATAACACCATCAGTTGGATCGTATAAGCGAGTAAGGAGCTTGATTATTGTAGTTTTACCTGCACCATTAAGACCTACTAAAACGGTTGTGGAGCCTTTTTCCAAGGTGAAGGAGACATTTTTAAGCACTAGCTTGTCAGTTCCGGGATAAGAGAAGGATACATTTTTGAATTCGATTTTATGAGCTATGTGTCTTTGAACATTTAACGGTGGATTTACTATAGGAACAATCTTTGGTTCTAGCTTATTAAATTCAATTACATTATTAATAAATAACGTTCCTTGATACACAGTTGCAGATGCAGCGACAACGGCACCAACACATCCAATTATTGAATTAAGTGCGCTTGCGTAATAGGAATAATCGCCAATTTTGAAATTTGGGTCCGTAATTCCTTTGATTCCTACATAGAGGAAAAGACAAGCGTTTACCATCGCTGTGACAATACCAATTAATATATGCCATACATTTTCACGAATTACAAGTGATTTAAATCCCTTGAAATATTTTTTAAATACAGCTTTAAATTTGCCAATAAAAGTGTCTGACAAATTAAATAATCTTACTTCCTTTACAACGTCCTTGTTGGTCATTATTTGTGAAAAATATTCCATTTGGCGTCTGTCCTTAGAACGGCGGCGCATATAGAGGAAATTTTTTCTACCATATATAAATTTGATAATAGCAGCAGGTAATGAAATAATGATTATAAGCACCGGCGCAAAAGGATTCAAGGTTATTAGTACGATTATAAACGAAATCATACTAATAAGATTGCTAATCATAGAAAACGTTGAGCTTATAATTTGTATCGGTCTAAATGATGCCTCGCGAGTAGCATTTTCAAATTTTTCATAAAACTTTGGTAAATCAAATTGAGAAATATCAATGCTTTTGGCTTTAGTGATAATTCTTATTTTTATATGATTTGCTACCTTTTCTCCGGAAACGCTTAAAAAAGCATTGTAGGCGTTTGAAACAATAGTTTGTAGAACAAGGTATCCAAGTTCAAGTACAACTAAATATCCTATTGAATATGGAAGCCAATTAATAAAAAAGTCGTTTGAATAAAATGGTTGTTCTTGAAAAAGAACGGGAATGCTATTAATAATATCCGAAAAACTGTCTCCGTTAAAATTGAAGCTCGCTCTGTTTGCCAAAGCATCTCCGACCGCTGTTAAGAGCTCAGCTCCGATTTTTGCGCCTAGAACAGGAAATAAACCGGTTAGGACAGTAACAATACACATTACTATCAAAATAATTGGGCTAGCTTCCCATACTAATTTGAATACAAATGCATATCTAAATATAAATGAAGAAAATAACTTCCAAATATAAGGAAAAACTTCCTTGAACGACTTCGGCTTGGGAATGTCGCTTGTATTAGGCTTTAATGGGGGAGGTCCGTACATACAGTACTCCTTAAAAATTTGTTTTTATTTATTATAACACTATAATATTCTAATTTCAAGTGCAAAAAATGTTGAAAATTAAATAATAAAATTGTTTTGCCTTAACATAAAATGACCTTTTTTTCATAAAATCTTTATTATAATTGAGAATAGGGGAGTGAAGAAATGATTTTATATGCTGATATTTTATTTGCAATTAATTTCAGTATGGATTTTTTAGCGCTTTTTATCTGTTCAATTATTTTACATAAAAAACTAAATAAAAAAAGAATTATTATTGCTTCGTTAATTGGCGCACTTTTTGGTGTTTTAGACGTTATAGTTCAGTTGAATCAGGTTTTAAGCATACTTTTTTCCGTTGTAATAGCAATAGTTATGTGCTTGATTTCCTTTACTGAAATAAATCTTAAAAAGGCTATTCTTACAAACTTGACATATTGGGGAGTAAGTGCGTGCCTAGGTGGGGTAATGAGTCTTTTGTTTTCATTTTTTAATAGAATATTCGGTGAGTATATCGAAAAATATTCTCAAGAAAGTGCATACAACGGAGCGCGCTTTTTAATTATTGCATCATTAACAGCAATAGTTTCAATAATTTTTACTAGGATTTTTACAACAAAAAAGGATGTTAAGGCGACGGAAATAACAATTAAGTTTGATAAAAAAGAATACAAGCTTGAGGCACTTTGCGATTCAGGTAATATGCTATGTGATCCAATATTGGTTAAGCCGGTTATTTTGGTAACGTGTAAAAGTAAAATAGGAAAAACAATAAAAACAAAGGATGATATAAGGAAAAGATATATTCCGTATAGTGACGTTTCCGGCAGTGGAATATTAAAAGGTATTATTCCAGAAAGTGTATGTGTTGGGAAAAACAAAGTTGACGCTATAATAGCACCTATTGAAAAAAATGATTTTGCTGGTTACGAGGCGTTAGTGCCAAGTAACCTAATATGATAAAGGAGAAAATATGGTTTTAGATAGGATTAGAAAAATAATTTTTAAAATTTATTTTAAGGTTGCATCAAAAAAAGAAGTTTACTATATTAACGGACCTGAGCTTTTATGTCCCCCACTTGACCCTGAGAAAGAAACGGAAATGATAGAACAATTAGGCACTAATCCTGAGGCTTCAAAAATTTTAATTGAACACAATTTGCGACTTGTCGTCTATATTGCAAAAAAATTTGAAAATACCGGCGTAGGGCTTGAGGATTTAACATCAATTGGAACAATAGGGTTGATTAAAGCAATAAATACATATAAAGCAGATAAAAATATTAAGTTAGCTACATATGCATCTCGTTGTATTGAAAACGAGATACTTATGTATATCAGAAAAAGCTGTAATAGGCGCTTTGAAATATCAATGGATGAGCCTTTAAACACAGATTGGGATGGGAACGAGCTTTTGCTTTCTGACGTATTAGGTACGGACGAGGATACAGTGTATAAGAATATTGAAGCAAGTGAGGACAGTAAAATTATTGCAGATGCAATAAGTAAATTGGGAAAAAGAGAGCAGTTAATTGTCAAATTGCGATTTGGACTTGATGGTGGAGAGGAAATGACACAAAAGGAGGTTGCTGATATGCTTGGCATATCGCAATCATATATATCAAGACTGGAAAAAAAGATAATAAAACGACTAAAAAAGGAAATAGAAACAAAAATTTAAAATTATTTAAAAAAAGACTTGACTTTTGTATCACTTGTGTTGTATAATAAATCGAAAATTATACTTTTGCATAAAGAGGTGAAAAGAATGAAGAACGGAATTCATCCAGAATATAAGGACGCAACAATTAGATGTGCTTGCGGAAATGCGGTTGCAACTAAGTCAACAAAGGGCGATATTTCTGTTGAAATTTGTTCAAAATGCCATCCTTTCTACACAGGCAAACAAAAATTTGTAGATGCTGGTGGACGTGTTGACAAGTTCAAGAAGAGACTTAATAACGCAAAATAATTCAGTTAAATTGGGTAAGTAGCTTTTAGTTTCTTACCCTTTTAATTTTTATTTGAGGAGGAGTTATGGAGAAGAGAGCTATACTTGTAGGAATTTTCCCTCAAGGAAAAGAAGATGAATGCTTAAAATCTTTAAACGAGCTTGAAAGACTTGCTGATACAGCAGGAGCATATACCTTTGCTAAGGTTACTCAAATGAAAAATGTTCCAGAAACAGCTACTTGCATCGGTAAAGGTAAGCTGATTGAATTAAAAGAGCTGTGTCAAAGCAACGATATTGACATAGTAATTTTTGACTGTGAGCTAACTCCCGCGCAAATTAAGAACATCGAAAATGAAACAGAATGTGATGTTATTGATAGAAGCATGCTTATTCTTGATATTTTTGCCTTGCACGCTGTTAGTGCAGAGGGAAAAATTCAAGTTGAATTGGCACAATTGAAATATACAGCACCCAGACTTATAGGTAAGGGCAAGGATATGTCGCGCTTAGGTGGTGGAATCGGAACAAGAGGCCCCGGAGAAAGCAAGCTTGAAATTGACAGACGTAGGCTTTCAAGCAGAATAGCGTTTTTACAAAACGAGCTTAACGAGCTTGAAAGAAACCGCCAAATTATGCGTGCTCAACGCGAACGCTCTAATATCCCTAAAGCTTGTATTGTAGGTTACACAAATGCTGGCAAATCAAGTTTATTAAATATGCTGACTAACGCCGGAATATTGGCAGAGGACAAGCTATTTGCAACACTTGACCCAACAACAAGAAAATTCGACCTTCCAAGTGGAATATCAATGCTTGTTACTGACACGGTTGGGTTTATAAGAAAGCTTCCTCACCATTTGGTTCATGCTTTTAAATCAACGCTTGAAGAAACCTTATATTGTGATTTTTTGATAAATGTTGTTGATGCCTCGGATGACGAATGCTATGAGCATATGATGACAACAGAAGGAATATTAAGCCAGCTCGGAGCTCTTGACAAACCGATACTATATGTCTTTAATAAAGCTGATTTATGTACAAACGAAAGACTTTATGATTTGAGATTTTTTAACGCTAATAAGGGAAGAGTAGCTTGTATTTCGGTTAAAGAAAGGATTGGTTATGACGAGCTTATTTCACAGCTTGAATCTTTATGTAGATTTGGCAAAACAAGAGAGAGCTTTTTATTCCCCTATACAAAGCAAAGTGAGCTTAATCAGCTCTATCAATTGGCGGAAATAATATCAACAGAGTATGTTGATAACGGCACTAAAATTTACGCTTGGGTAGATACAAAAACTAAAAACAAGTTTTCTGCGTTTTTAGACTAGTTCGACATTTGTCTAAAATCAGAAAGGATTTAACTTGATAAAGAAAATTAAAAGATTAAAAAAGCCTTCTACTATTGAGTTTATAGAAAAAAAGTCAACTTTTATTGGATATTCTACGTTTGTAGAAAATGAAGAGATGGCACTTGAAATAATTAAACAAAAAAAGAAGGAATTTCAAGACGCAACACATAATGTGTATGCATATGTAATAGGTGAAAACATAGCGCGATATTCTGATGATGGAGAACCGCAGGGAACGGCGGGAATGCCGGTATTAAACGCCATTAGAATGTCGGGTATTAGTGATGTTTTGGTTGTTGTTACAAGATATTTTGGTGGCATTTTATTAGGGGCTGGAGGCTTGGTTAGAGCGTATTCAACCGCTGCTTCTACTTCTTTAAATTCTGCTGATATACTTGTTTACGAGGATTATCGTGTATTAAAAATTGAATGCTCTTATTCAGATTATGGTAAGCTTTCGACCGAGCTTGCTACTGTTGATGCTATAATTGATGAAAGTGATTTTTCTGATAATATTAAAATTGTTTTTGCGATTAAAGAAGAAATAGCAGATGCATTTGTTTCATCTATAACCGATATTTTTAATGGTAGAATTGTGCCTAAAGTGATTGAAAATAGGATAGACTGTAAATAATTTTACGCAAAAAAAGTACTTGTTGCTTTTTTTGCGTATTTATATTATATATGCAAAAATGGAGGTAAATATGACAGTAAGTGAGATGTTTTGCGAAAGAGAACAGGATTTTCTTTCGGAATATGCATTTAAAACGTCTGAAACAAGAGGTAGAGAAAAGCCCAGTGAAATTTGCCCTAACAGAACAGAATTTCAACGCGACAGAGACCGTATTATTCACTCTAAATCCTTTAGAAGATTGATGCATAAAACACAAGTGTTTATTTTCCCTCAGGACGAGCATTTTAGAACGCGTATGACGCATACGCTTGAGGTTACTCAAATTGCTAGAATTATCGCAAGAGCTTTGCGTTTGAATGAGGATTTGTGTGAGGCGGCGGCGCTTGGTCACGATCTTGGTCACACTCCTTTTGGTCATTCCGGTGAGCGAGCTATGCAAATGTTTTATTCAAAGGATTTTGCACATTATAAGCAAAGTGTAAGGGTAGTAGAAAAACTTGAAAATAACGGCAAGGGTCTTAATTTAACTTGGGAAGTAAAGGATGCGATTTTAAATCACACCGGAGATTCCGAAGCGTCGACACTTGAAGGAAAAATTATTAAAATCGCCGATAGAATAGCGTACATAAATCACGACATAGACGATGCAATTCGCGGTGGCATAATTTCCATTAATGATGTGCCAAAAGAGCTTATAAAAACGCTTGGAAAAGGTCATGGCGAAAGAATCAACAGAATGGTTTCGTCAGTAATTTCAGAGAGTATGGAAAAGCCATATGTTAGAATGGATGATGAAATCGGTGAGGCTACTATGGAGCTTCGTGGTTTCTTGTTTGAAACTGTATATCGCAATAAAATAGCCAAGTCGGAAGAAGAAAAGGCAATTGAAATGTTAAGGATTTTATACGAATATTTTCTTAAAAATCCAAACGAAATGCCAGGAATTTATTTTGAAAATACTAAAAAAGAGCCTGTGGAGCGTTGCGTATGCGATTATATTTCAAGTATGACCGACAGATATGCAATAGATTTATTTAGGGAGCTATATGTTCCTGGAATGTGGAAACGACCTATATGAGCATAATTTCACCACAAATAATAGAAGATATTAAGGCTAGAAATGATATTGAGCACGTTGTTTCATCATATATCACGTTAAAGCGTGCAGGCTCAAATTACAACGGCTCTTGTCCTTTCCACAGCGAAAGAACTCCGTCATTTACTGTATTTCCATCTACCCAATCTTTTTACTGCTTCGGTTGCGGTGCTGGTGGAGATGCCATTACGTTTGTAATGAGAATGGAGAATTTGGATTATATTACCGCGGTTAGAACTCTTGCGGAACGAAGTGGAGTTACAATACCCGAAAGTTTTTCAAGTAACACTAACGAAAACGATGTTTCAAGACAAAGAGTTCTTGAAATGAACAAAGAAGCAGCGCGCTTCTTTAGAAATGCGCTTTTTGATACCAAGTATGGAAAAGAAGCGATGGATTATCTTGTAAACAAAAGAAAATTATCTACGTCTGTAATAAAGCATTTCGGTTTGGGATTTGCACCAAATAGCTTTGGCGCATTACATGACCACTTAAAAAAGCTCGGTTACTCCGATAACGAAATGGTTACTGCATTTTTATGTGGTAAAGGTAAAAACAATACTGCGTACGACTATTTTAGAAACAGAATAATGTTCCCGATAATTGATGTATCCGGAAATGTTGTTGCCTTTGGTGGCAGAGTTATGGATAATTCTGAGCCAAAGTATTTAAATACTTCCGATACACCTGCATTCAAGAAAAGCAAAAATCTTTTTGCTTTAAATTATGCTAAAAATCATTGTGAAAACACTATGATTTTGTGCGAAGGATATATGGATGTTATTTCCTTACATGCAGCCGGCTTTGAAAATGCCGTTGCTACTCTAGGCACCGCCATTACGTCTGAGCAAGCAAGAATTTTTTCAAGATATACAAAAAAAGTAGTCATTTCATATGATAGTGACCAGGCTGGGCAAAGAGCCGCTGATAAAGCGTTTAAGCTTTTGCAAGAGGTTGGTGTTGATGTTAAAATTTTGAAAATGGAAGGCGCGAAGGATCCCGATGAGTATATAAAAAAATTTGGCGCCGCCAAATTTAATGCAATAATTGATAGCTCAAAAACGCGCTTTGAATTTGAAATGGATAAAATCATTTCAAAATACAATATTAATAATGTTGACGAAAAGGTAAAGGCATCTCACGAGCTATGCAAGGTTATTGCATCATTTTCTTCCGAAATTGAGCGAGAACTATATTCAAGAAAAATGTCGACGTTTTTTGATATTCCACTGAGCAGTATCCAAAAGGATGTAGCTTCAATAATAAGAAAAAGAATAAGAGAAGACAAATCCAGACAGCAAAGCGAGTTGTATAGAATAACAAGCGGTATTGGTGACAGAGTTAATCCCGAAAGTGCTTCCAATATTAGGGCAAATAAGATTGAAGAAGCAATAATAGGCTTGATGTTACTTAAAGTTGAACTTCTAAAAGAGTGCTGCGATAGGTTAACACAAGAAAACTTTGTTACTCCGTTCTGTAAAAAAGTGTTTGAAAGTATTTCGTCGGTTTACAAGGAATTTGGAAAATTCGATATCGGATATATCCAAGATGAGTTTACAATCGAACAAATTTCAAGGATTACAAAAATGCTAGCAGAACGTGAAAGGCTGTCAGTAAATGACAAGACCACGCTTGATAATCTTATAAATTCTTTAACTAGCGAGAGTGTTAAAAAGGAAGATAGTGATTCTTTTGATGACATTTTAGATGCAATTAAAAACAAAAAAAGGAACTGAGAAGGGGTAAATTATGAACTCAGAAAAAAATTTTGATTTAAACGAGCTTATCGAAAAAGGGAAGAGCGAGGGTAGCATAACTAACGACGATTTGCTTGATGCTCTCGATGGCTATCAAGATTTCGATATGGACCAAATCGATAAGATTTATGAAACGCTTGAAAGCAATGGTATAGAGATTACCGATAGCTTCAACAGTGAGCAATTTGCCGACCTTGAAAATGAGGTTGAGCAAATGATGAATCCTGAAGAAATTGAAAAAATGCAAGAGGGCCTTGCCGTAGATGACCCTGTAAGAATGTATCTTAAGGAAATTGGTAAGGTGCCACTTCTTGATCCTGAAAAGGAACAAGAGCTAGCAAAAAGAATGATGGAGGGCGATGAAAACGCGAAAAATCAAATTGTAGAGGCCAACCTCCGTCTCGTTGTTTTTAACGCCAAAAAGCACGTTGGAAAGGGTATGGCATTTCTTGATTTGATCCAAGAGGGTAACCTCGGTCTTATGAAGGCTGTTGAAAAATACGACTACAAAAAAGTAAACCCATTAACGCAAAAGGGTTACAAATTTTCAACATATGCTACATGGTGGATAAGACAAGCTATCACAAGAGCTATTGCCGATCAAGCAAGAACCGTTCGTATACCTGTTCATATGGTTGAAACTATCCATAAGGTGTCTAGAGTTTCGCGTCAACTTCTTCAAGAGCTTGGAAGAGAACCCACACCGGAGGAAATTGCAGAGGTAATTGGAATGTCTGCAGATAAGGTGCGCGATACAATGAAATATGCACTTGAACCGGTATCTCTTGAAACTCCAATAGGAGAAGAGGAGGACAGCCATCTTGGCGATTTTATTCCTGATGAAGATTCACCGGCACCATCCGAGGCAGCATCTTATACACTCTTAAAAGAAGAACTAAATAAGGTTCTCCATACATTAACTCCTCGAGAAGAACAGGTTTTAAAGCTCCGTTTTGGTTTGCTCGATGGCAGAACCAGAACGCTTGAAGAGGTAGGTAAGGAGTTTGATATTACAAGAGAAAGAATTCGTCAAATCGAGGCAAAAGCATTACGTAAATTACGTCATCCTAGCCGCTCAAAGCGTTTGAGAGATTATTTAGACTAAATTTTATTTATAAATAAATGATCTTTTGCACTTGACATTTTAGTCTAAATATTTTAAAATAAATTATGTATGATGTAATTTCGGAGGAAATTTTATAATGAAAAAGAGATTATTATGCATCGTTATAGCTATGCTTATGGTTTTACCATTAGTGTTAGCTTCGTGTGGCGATGATTCTGAAAAAGATAAGATGAAGGAAATTATCTTGGGTACAAACTCAAGTACTCCCATCGACAAGGCTTATACCTTATCTATTTGGATACCTACCGATGCTATAACAATTAAGGGACAAACTGCAGATTTAAGCGAACTTACACAACAACAAAAGGATACTCTTATATCCAAGCATCCCGACGTTTATGAATTTTTAAAGCGAGTTGATGCGGTTGAAGATGCAATAAACGAAATTTTAATTGGTAGAAGCTATTATACAAAGGTTGATATTGTCCCTGTAAATAATGAGTATTATGAGGAAACAATTTCTAATCGCTTTGCAGATATTGACGCAAATTCAAATCCTGGTGAAATGAATGCATTAGGACAAACCAGTGCGTATGATAACGAGGTTGTTGAAGAAGCAGTAGGAAATAAGGTGTTGTACGATTTACTTTATCGTCCTGTTAGCAATAATCAGCTTGACATTTTCTTAATTAGAGATTACGGAGAGCACAGTGGTTATGCACAGTATATGTCGTACGTAAATTCCAATTACATAATTCCGTTAAATGATCCTCAAAGCACAAACTACATTGGCGGAGACAAAAAATACGCAAGCATTAATAAATTGATTAGAGAGCCATTTTTAAACGAATTAAAGATCAATAAGCTCATTTATGCTTTGCCAAATAATCATCTTTATGCTGACCAATATCAGTATTTACTTATAAACAAAGAAATTTTAAGTTCTTATGAGCAGTTCAATATCAATGATATAACTGATTTTGATTCTTGCATTGATTTTATTAATGCAGTTGGCAATAGTGGCTTAAAGGGTGTTATTCCTTTGGTTGCCAATTTTGATGATGTTGCTGGATATGATTTTGCTGATAAAGCACTTGGTCTTGGAGGCACTATTACCGAGGAAACAAAAAATATTGAAAGCGTCTTTTCATCTGAAAAATTCAATAGCTTTGTAAAAGCTTATAAGGAATTGCAAGATAAGAATTATGTAAAAACTCAACTTCTAGATGGTGAAAAATCAGCAGTGCAAATTTTTAATGGTACTTCAAAGGACGCTGAAAAATTTGCTGATAAATATTATCTTGTAAAGACAGCTAATCCTGTTGCTAAATCTTCTGATGTGTATTCTTCACTATTTGCAATTAGTACATTTTCACTTAATTACGATAGATCCATGAAGATTCTTAACTTATTGCAATCTGATACTCAAATTAGAACCTTGCTACAATATGGAATAGAGAATGAAGATTATTCTATTATAGTTGACGAAGATTCTAGTGGTAACGAGATTGAAAAAATTAAGATTAAAGATACTGCATACAAGATGAATATTCTTTATACCGGAAATGAGTATTACACATATCCCGGCAATGATTCAGCAATTGACGATTGGCAATATGTAAAGGATACAAATCTTGACGTAACAATTGATCCGTTTATTGGTCTTGAGTATTATCTTTTAAATAACAATTTGTCTCAAGATGACAAAAACTTTTTAGCTAACAACAGTGAAAAATATATTTCAATTATGAGTGAAGTATATAGTGCGGTTTCTCAAATGAGCAGTAGCGAATATGAACAATTTATAAAATTGCACGATGATATACTTGGCGAGTATGCAACTATAGTTGAAAATGATAAAAAGATTGCCAATAATACTGATGAAATTAATAAGAAAACTGAAGAGAAAAACAATATTGTCAACAAATTAAGTGCTGATAAAAAGAAGCAATACTTAGAGTCAGAAGAAAGATATGATTCTATTAGTGATAGAATAGATGAGATTCAAGCTGAAATGGACAATGGTAATTTTAGTAATTTCATGGAGCAAATTACGCTTTCTGATGAAAAGATTGCACTTGAATTTGTCCTTGCTGGAGTTTCCCAAAATGCTACAGATTTAAAACTTGAGATCAGCTTATTGAAGAACGATAATACTTTGTTGAAAAAGCAAAGTGAAGAATGTATTAATAACTGTGCTAGTTTGATAAGCAACAATGCTGATTTGATTTCCAAATATCCGTCTGTTAGCAGTCTTTTAGGCAACAGTGATTTCTCTGAAATAGTTTTAATTTATAACAAAATTCTTAAATTAATGTAACAGAAAGGGCGAGTTTTCGCCCTTTTTGTTATATATTTGAATTCGCTCCAATAAATTAATATGAAGGGAGTGGATATTTTTATGGATGAAGGCATGTCTTCTTTATCAGAAAAGCAAGTTATAAATTTGTGTGATGGAAAGATACTTGGATATATTATAGATTTTAAAATTGATATTTGTTCTGGACGTCTTACCTCGATAGTTTTGCCTGGTGAAAGCGGATTTTTTGGATTTAAAAAATGTACTGATATTGTTATTCCTTGGGAAAAAATTTGTAAAATCGGAAGGGATGCAATAATTGTAGATATAGGTATATTACCGTGTTGTGATGGCGATAAAAAATCTTCAAAAAAGAAAATTTAACAAACAATTGTAAATTTTTTGTGAACACGCAAAAAAATTCTTGCAATTATAATAATTGCGTGATATAATTTGCGCGTACGTTTTGAGAGACGTATAAATACAACACACACATATACTTTGAGGGTATTGCTGGTGCCACATGGTTGCAATAGTAGTATATGTGGTGGAAAAACCAAAAAGGAGGACATTTAAAATGTCAGTAATCTCAATTAAGCAATTGCTTGAAGCAGGTGTTCACTTCGGACACCACACAAGAAGATGGAACCCTAAAATGGCGGAGTACATCTACACAGAAAGAAACGGTATTTACATTATCGATCTTCAAAAAACAGCTAAGAAGTTTGAGGAGGCTTACATGTTCGCTCGTGAGCTTTCAGCAAACGGTGGCAACATTCTTTTCGTTGGTACAAAGAAGCAAGCTACAGACGCTATCCGTGAAGAGGCTCTTCGTTGCGGTATGTACTACGTAAACGTTCGTTGGCTAGGCGGTATGCTCACAAACTTCCAAACAATTAAGAAGAGCATCGCTCGTCTTGCTCAACTTCGCAAAATGCAAGAAGATGGAACATTTGATCTTCTTCCAAAGAAAGAAGTTGCTGGACTTACAAAGGAAATGGATAACCTCGAGAAGAACCTCGGTGGTATTAAGGATATGAATGGTCTTCCTGATGCTATTTTCATTGTTGACACAAAGAAAGAGCACAATGCAGTTCTCGAAGCAAAGAGACTTGGCATTCCTGTAATTGCAGTTGTAGACACTAACTGTGATCCCGACGATGCTGATTATATCATTCCTGGTAACGATGACGCAATTAGAGCTATTAAGCTTATTTCTGCTGCTATCGCTGATGCAGTTATCGAAGGCAAGCAAGGTGAAACACCTGTTGAAGCAGTAGAAGCTGTTGAAGAAACCGCAGAAGACGCAGAATAATTAAAATTACGGAGGAACTAAAAATGGCAGCTATTACAGCAAAAATGGTTTCAGACCTCAGAACAAAGACAAACTGTGGTATGATGGAGTGCAAGAAGGCACTTACAGAGGCTAATGGTGATTTTGATGAAGCAATAAAGATTCTTCGCGAAAAGGGACTCGCTGTTGCAGCAAAGAAGGCTGACAGAATCGCAGCTGAAGGTGTTGTTGATATTCTTGCTAATGAAGATAACACTTGTGCAGCAATGATCGAGGTTAATGCAGAAACAGACTTCGTTGCAAAGAACGCTACTTTTCTTGAGTTTGTTCAAAACGTTCTTAAGACTATCCTTGCAACTAGACCTGCAACCGTTGAAGAGCTTTTAACAAAGCAATATCTTGACACAGATATGACAGTTGAAGCAAAATTAAAGGATATGATTTTCACCATCGGTGAAAACATGAACATTCGTAGATTTCTTATCGTTGACGGTCTTGTAAGCACATATATTCATGGTAAGGGTTCAACTGGTGTTATCGTTAACTTTGAAGCTGACGAAAACGTTAAGGGTACTGCAGGATTTGCAGAGCTCGCAAAGAACATCGCTCTTCAAGTAGCAGCCATGCCTGTACTTTACCTCAACAAGGAGTCAGTTCCTGAAAAGGATATTGAAGAAGAAAAGGCTATTATTCTTGCTCAACTTAACAATGATCCTAAAAACGCTAATAAGCCACAACAAATTCTCGAAAAGATGGTTATTGGTAAGCTCGGTAAGTTCTATGAAAAGAACTGCTTGCTTGAGCAATCATATGTTAAGGACGACAAACTTTCAGTTGGTGAATATGTAAACGCAACTGCAAAAGAACTTGGCGGAAGCATCAAGGTTGTTGGATATAATCTTTACGAAAAGGGCGAAGGCCTTGAAAAGAGAGAAGACGATTTCGCTGCTGAAATCGCTAAGATGGTTAACAAAGCATAATCATTTCAAAATTAAAACCGAAGGCAATTGCCTTCGGTTCTTTTGTTATTTAAACTTTTTGGAGTATTCTTTTTTACTATTTTTTATATTATTACTTAATTTCAATAAAATAAAGGCAACTATTCGTGCAACAGTATATACAATAGTATAAACAAAGAAAACGATTATTATCTTGTTGCCTTCGCCATATTTACCAAAGCCTAAAGTGATAATGAAATAGGGAATTGCTATAATCAAATAATAAATAATAGATTTAATAAAATAGTTATTTATAGGGATGAACAAACAGATTGCTGTAATAATTAGTGATAATACAAAGATTATTAAAACTGTAAATATATTCCAAATATCGTCAAAAAATATCGTGGAAAGATTTACTGATAAAAAAGTAATTGTGTTTATAAACGTGAAAATATAAATAAAATTCAATTTTTTAAAGTACAAATTTTTTTTGAGCTTTAAAGTTATAATGCAAATTGCTAAAGAAATCAAAAGCGACACGCCTAGAAATACAAAATTAAATCCTATAGACGGTAAATTGGGTGGAATGATAATTGCGTAAAACGCGTTAAAAATTAGAGAAAAAGCAGTAAATAATATTGAAGTTATGGAAATTGTTGATAAAAAGAAATAGTTTTTTTCTTTTTGAGAGATTTTCTTCAAATTATGCACCTCCTTTTCACAATATAATTTAAGATAACACAAAAAAAGTACATTTTCAAGAGCTTTTTATAAAAAGAATAATTTATGCATAAAAAATGAATATTTTCACTTGACTTTGAAATGTAAAAAATATATAATTATACTATAAATATATTATTTAAGGAAAGAACAATGTTAGGTAAGAGAAAAGTTAGAAAAAATGTATTTGAGTTAGTGTTTGGCTATCAATTTAACAAAGAGGAAGCTCCACTTGACTACTATAATAGAGCATATGATAATTTTGTATGCGAGGATGATGAAGAAGAAAGCGTAAAAAACGAGTTTTTAGGAATTTGTGAAAACGTCGAGGATATCGACTCCACTATTTCAGAGTTTTTAAATGAATGGAAGCTTTCAAGACTTTCAAAGGTAACTATTTCTATTTTAAGAGTTAGCGTTTATGAAATGAAATATTTAAAATTACCGGCACCGATTTCTATTAATGAAGCTGTTGAGTTTTCAAAGCAATTCGCTGAAGATGGCGCATCGTCTTTCATCAACGGTGTTTTGAATAACATTGCTAAAAAAATGAATGAAAATGCGTAAAAAAGTTTTTTTAGGTATAGATACGAGCAATTATACAACCTCCTGTGCAGTAGCAGATTTAAATGGACAAATTATTGAGAATTATAAAATACTGCTCCCAGTAAAACACGGAGAGAATGGTTTAAGACAAAGTGATGCTGTATTTGCTCATATAAAAAATTTTGAAATTATAGCTTCTAATATTAGAGAAAAGCACGCAGATTATGATATTATCGCTGTGGGTTGCTCTGCATACCCTAGAGATTGTGAGAATTCATATATGCCGTGCTTTCTTGTCGGAAAAGCATTTTCACAAATGTTGGGTGCAATTTATAATATCGACACATATTACTTTTCGCATCAAATGGGGCATGTACAAGCAGCGATATATTCATCTGGCGTTTGCGTTAACGATGATTTTATCGCTTTTCACGTTTCCGGTGGAACAACTGAAATCTTGCACGTTTCTTTGAATGAAGAAATCTATACTATAGAACAAATTGGTGGAAGTATTGATTTGCATGCCGGACAAGCAATTGACAGAATGGGCGTAAAAATGGGTATGAAATTCCCATGTGGAAGAGAAATGGAAGCAAGAGCGTTAGAAAATAAAAAAATGCTCCCCAGCTCTAAAATTTGTGTTAATGGCTTAGATTGTAATATTTCTGGGCTCGAAAATATTGCTAATAAGCTTTTTGAAGAAACAAAGGATATTCCTTTAGTTAGTGATTTTATTTTTGACTTTTTATCAAAAACTTTAATTAAGCTTACTGCAAATTTAAGAAAAAAATATAAAGACAAAAAAATTGTTTTTGCCGGTGGGGTTATGAGTAATTCCATCATACAAAATCGTTTAAATGAAAATTTTGAGGACGTATACTTTGCAAAACCCGAATTTAGTACGGATAATGCATCTGGAATAGCGATTTTAACTATGAAAAGGCACTTTGGGAGGAGATAATAATGCACTATTGCTTTGATGAAAATGGAAATGAAATACTCCCAGAACCAAAAACAGTTAGTTGGGTAAATGATTATATTAAGCTTTTAGTAGAAGAAGAGATGCTTTTACAGGATATTTATATATCCGGAGAAATATCAAACTTTAAAAAGCATTCATCAGGGCATTTGTATTTTACTTTAAAGGATGATAAATCCGAGATTCGTGCAGTTATGTTTAAGCAACATGCCATAAAGGTTAAGTTTAAAATTGAAGATGGCTTAAAGGTCGTTATTCATGCAAGGATTGGCGTTTATCAGCAAGCGGGTACCTATCAGCTTTATGTTGATAGCATTTCTCCAGAGGGAATAGGTTCTTTGTATCTCGCTTTCGAGCAACTGAAGGCTCGCTTGTCAAAGGAAGGTCTTTTTGATGAGGAACACAAAAAATCAGTTCCTAAATTTCCAAAGCGTATTGGTGTGATAACGTCGCCAACAGGAGCAGCTATTCGTGATATAATCAACGTTGCAACGAGACGCTATCCTATTGCAGAGTTAATTTTGTTTCCTTCCTTAGTTCAAGGCGCAGATGCTTCATATAATTTGATTTCTGGTATTGAGTATTTTAATATTACTGAAAGCGTTGACGTGATTATAATCGGTCGAGGCGGTGGCTCTATTGAGGATTTATGGGCTTTTAATGACGAATATTTAGCTAGGGCTATATATAATTCAAACATTCCTGTAATTTCTGGTGTTGGACACGAAATAGATTTTACTATTTGCGATTTTGTGGCCGATCTTAGAGCGGCAACGCCTTCTGCAGCGGCCGAGCTTGCAACTCCAAATCTTGAGGAGGTTTTTGCAAAAATTGATAACTTTAATCAGCGAGCTATTTTGTCAATAAATCAAAAAATTGGCGAATATAAGTATAAGCTCGAGAGTCTTATGAGTTCGAGAGCTTTTACTAAGCCCGAGTCGATGCTTGAAACACCTAAAATCGTTTTAAAAACTCGTCAAATCGACCTTAAACACGCGTTTGAGCACATAGTTGGGAATAAGAAGACGTCCCTAAAAGAAAATGTAGCCAAGCTCAATGCACTTAATCCTTTATCTATCCTACAAAGAGGATATACTGTAACTTATGATTTAAACGGGAAATTCATAAAAAGCATAGATGATGTAAATTTAGGTCAAGAAATAGTAATTCATTTTAGTGATGGCAAAGTAGTTGCCAACCCAATCCAAAAAGAAAGGAATAAAAACAATGCCTAAAAAAGAATTAACCTTTGAAGAGGCTATTGAAAAACTAGAGTCTATTGTTGATTCACTTGAAAATGGGGATTTTCCTCTTGAAGAATCCTTAAAGCTTTATGAAGAAGGAGTAAGGCTTGTAAATATTTGCACAACTAAAATCAATAATATTGAGAAATCAATAAAGATTTTATCAAACGTAAATGGTGAGCTGGTTGAGGAGGATTTTATCCCTGATGATAAATGATTTTCAAAAGTTACTGAAAGAAAACACAGAAATCCTTGAGAAGGAGCTTGAAAAATATATTGATGTTGATAAAAGCTATGGATTATCTGATGTTATGTCATATAGTCTTTTAAATGGTGGTAAAAGACTAAGACCTTTTATTGTAATTGAAGCAAGCAAGCTGTTTTCTAAAGAATTTGATATCAATAGAGCTTTGCCTTTCGCATGCGCTCTTGAAATGATACAAACATACTCTTTAATTCACGACGATTTACCTTGTATGGATAATGACGATTATAGACGAGGGAAATTGACTAATCACAAGGTTTTTGGTGAAGATAAGGCGCTTTTAGCCGGAGATTCATTGCTAACGTATGCATTTGAAGTTCTTGCATCCAATACTTTTGTTTCTGACTATAATGTTCGCTTAGCAACTGTTGCGCTTGCAAAATATGCCGGATTTTCGGGTATGGCCGGCGGGCAAATGATCGACTTAAACAGTGCAGGAAATATAAACTCATACGAAGAATTAAAGCAAATGCACGCCTTAAAAACAAGCGCACTTATTAAATGTGCTGTTGTACTTGGATATCTATCGGCTGTTGAAAAACCTAAACAAGAAATAATAGATGATTTGGAAAAATATGCTGAAAACATTGGCATTGCTTTCCAAATTAAAGACGATATACTTGATAAAACATCAACCAGCGAGGAGCTTGGAAAACCGGTTGGATCTGATGAAAAAAATGGTAAAACAACCTCACTAACGTTTATGAGTATTGAAAATGCCGAAAACGAGGTAAAAGCTTTGACCGATGAAGCAATTAAGATTATAGAAAAGTATTATAAGAACGAAAGCCAAACTCATTCCTTGGTTGAACTAGCAAAATATATGGTGAGTCGTAAAAAATAATGAGAGCAGATATTTATTTGTTTCAATATGAATATGTAAAAAGTCGACAAAAGGCGAAAAGCTTGATTTTGTCACAAAATGTTAAAATTGATGGACGTGTTATTGACAAACCATCATTTGAAATCGAGGAAAGCATAGAGCATATTGTAGAAATATTTAATGATTGTCCATATGTTTCTCGCGGTGGCTTGAAGCTTGAGGCAATTATTCAGCATGCAAAGCTTGATGTTAATGGCAAGGTTTGTCTTGACATTGGTGCATCAAGTGGTGGTTTTACTGATTGCTTATTGAAAAACGGTGCGGTTAAGGTTTTTGCAGTTGATTCCGGCACTAATCAACTTGACGTATCATTAAGAAATAACCAAAGGGTTGTTTCTTATGAGAATTTAAATGCGCGTTTTTTAGATAAAGAATTATTTAAAACGCTGGTAGATATTGTTACAATTGATGTTTCCTTTGTTTCGCAAACATTGATTATGCCATCTGCCTTTTCACTAATTAATGATAACGGACTTTATGTTAGCTTGATAAAGCCACAATTTGAAGCCGGAAGGCAAAACGTAGGAAAGGGTGGAATTGTTAAAGACAAAAAAGCGCGTTTGATTGCTGTGATGCGGGTAATTGAGTGTGCTGAGCATCTTTCTTACAAATGCACGCATTTTATAAAATCACCTATACAGGGTGGCGATGGGAATACCGAATATTTAGCTGTTTTTTCAAAGAACGGAAGAGAAATTAGCAAAGAAGTAATAAAAGAATTAATATAATTGTACGAGGAAGAAATGAAATCTAAAAGACAAGAAAAAATTCTTGAAATAATTTCGAGCAAAAATATCGAAACTCAAGAAGATTTAATTAATGAATTAAAAAATGCAGGATTTAATGCAACGCAAGCAACTGCCTCTCGTGATATAAGACAGTTGAAGCTTGTTAAAGTGTTATCAGGAACAGTTTATAAATATGTTGCACCTAAAAATGAAATAGAAGGCTCCGGAAAATATAGTCAAGCTTTATTTTCGTCAATTATTGATATTCAATATGCATTAAATAACGTTGTAATTAAAACAAATCCAGGTTTAGCACAAGCTATCGCAGCCGGAATTGATGCTTTGCACGATGCAGATGTTTTAGGCTCTGTTGCCGGTGATGACTGTATAATTTTGGTTGTAAAATCTGAAGAAGCAAGTAAGAAGATTATAGAAAAAATCAAGAAGATTGCAGAAAAATAAGGAGTAAAAATGCTCGATTATTTACATATTGAAAATATCGCGGTTGCCAAAAATGTTGAGATAGAATTTAATGATGGCTTTAACGTTTTAACCGGTGAAACAGGCGCCGGAAAATCCGTAATTATTGATTCCATTAATTTAATACTGGGCTCAAAGGCTTCAAAGGAACTAATTAGACACGGAGAAGAAAGAGCGACGGTTACCGCATTCTTTTCTTCCTTAAGTGATGATTTATATGGCTACTGTGATGACGCCGGAATTGACTATGATAAAGATGATTCTTTTGTAATAAAGAGGACATTCAATTTGGATGGCAAAAACATCGTTAAAATTAATTCTCAACCCGTTACTATGGCTCAGCTACGTCAAATTGGCTCAATGCTTATTAATATTCATGGTCAAAACGAAAATCAAACCTTCATTAACAAGGCCAATCACATTTTAATACTTGACGAATATTCAAATATTAAAAATTTGCTAGATGAATATAGTGAATATTATGCTAAGCTAAATAAAAAAAAGGCGGAAATTGCTTCATTGCTTGAAAAAAACAAGCAAACCGAGGCTATGCTTGATTTATTAAACTATCAAATTAAAGAAATTGAATCTGCTAAACTAAATGATATAGATGAAGAAGAAAAGCTTGTACAACTCCGTACAAAGCTTAAAAGTGCAGAAAAAATTATAAAGAACTCATCAAACGTATATAAATTACTTTATAAAAACGAAAGTGGAATCAGCGCTTCCGTTTTAATTGATAAGACAATTGATTCATTATCTAAAATTTCTGATATAGATTCAAGCATCGAGGATATGATTTTAAATTTAAAGTCATTTAGATCTGAAATGATTGATATTGCTGAAAGAGTTGCTGATTTAGCTAATTTTGATGATATTGAAGACCCAGATAAGCAATTAGACATAATTGAGGATAGGTTAACCGTTATTCAAAGAATGCAAAAGAAATACGGGTCAACAATTCAAGAAATTATTGATTTTAAAAACGATGCAAGGGATAAGCTGAAGTCCTTTGAAAATGGCGAAATTCAGCTTGATGTGCTAAAGAAAGATTATAAAGAACTTCATAAGGAAGCATCAAATATTGCTGAAGAAATACATAAAATAAGAGTTTCGTCCGCAAAAGAGCTTTCAAATTTAGTTAAAGAATCACTTTTGTTTTTAGATATGCCAAAGGTTCAATTTGAAATCAAGGTCGTTAAAAACGAAAGAGACGGAGCTGCTGTGTTGTCTTCAAAGGGGTTTGACGATGTTGAATTTATGATTGCGACTAATGCAGGAGAAAATTTAACACAAATGACAAAAATTGTTTCCGGTGGTGAGCTTGCACGAATTATGCTTGCAATAAAGAGCACAATTTCACATAAAAATCGTGCACAAACAATTATTTTTGATGAAATTGATACAGGAGTTTCCGGAAGTACCTCTCAAAAGATCGGCATAAAGCTATCTGCAATTGCAAAATCCTCTCAAACAATTTGTGTTACTCACTCAGCTCAAATCGCTTCGCTGTCCGAAAATCATTTTCTAATTGTCAAAAACATACTCGATGGTAGAGCGCAAACACAAGTTAAGCTCTTAAATGAGAAAGAAAAAATTGATGAAATTGCTAGAATTATAGGCGGCATTGATTTAACGGACAAGCAATATGATGCAGCAAACGATCTAATTAATCAGTCTAAAGCTCTTTTGTCAGAAAACCAATAAACTTCAAATACAACACCTCATATAATGAAATATGAGGTGATACGAATGGATTTAAAGCCCTTAATTAATTTATGTGAGCATTTTAACATACAATATGAAATCAATGCCAAAACAGCCCCGTATAACTCCTTTAGGGTAGGTAAAGAAGCTAAGATAATAATTTTTCCGCATAGTATAGAGGTTTTTGTTGAAATTTTAAGATATATTTCAAGTGCAAACATTAAATATATTGTTTTAGGAAATGGAACAAACTCTTATTTTTGTGATTATTATGACGGGGTAGTAATTATAACTAAAAAATTAAATGATGTAAAAGTTAATAAAAATAAAATTACCGCTATGTGTGGTGCGGACTTAACTGCAATTTCTGAAATAGCACATGATGAATCACTTTTGGGCGCAGAGTTTTTGTATGGAATTCCAGGTGCAATTGGTGGTGGAGTGTATATGAATGCGTCAGCATTTGGCTCTTCTATATCCGATATCGTTTTTGAATCATTGGTTTTTGATATAAATGAAAAAACTATAAAAACTATAATTTATGATGAGCATTTATTTGGAATAAAAACTTCTGTGTTCTCAAAATTTCACAGTTATATCGTTTTGAAAACCTCTTTTGTTCTTTCATATGGAGATAAAGAAGAAATATGGAAGAAAATGAACGATTATATTTTAAAAAGGAAAAATACGCAGCCTCTTGATTTTCCGAGTGCCGGTAGTGTTTTTATAAAGCCTAAAGATAATTATGCATCCAAGCTGATCGATATGGCTGGATTAAAAGGATTAAGGATAGGCGGTGCAGAGGTATCGAAAAAGCATGCGGGATTTATTGTTAACGTTAATAACGCCAGTGCGAAGGATATTAATGCGTTAATATCACACATAAAAATTAAAGTTAAAAACACATATAATTATGAATTAAAGGAAGAAATAATTTACATAGAATAGGATAAAAAATGGAGTCGTTTTCAAATAAGGTTAAAAGCGAAATAGCAATCTTTAATCCTAAAATAAAGAATTGCTGCTTATATTCTTTTTTGTATGGAATGACGTTTCCTCAAACTATACAAAACGATGTAATAAGTGTAAAATCGACATTTGTAAAAAATGCTCATTCAATACACGAAAAATATAAACAATTATTTCAAAAAAGAGAAAGCAGTTATTCTGTCACAAACAAAGAAATCCTTATTTCATCGAATGTTATAAGGTTTTCTACAATTGCCGAAATCAATGCAAACATATTTAAATGCCAACATTGCAAGGAGAACTTTTTTAAGGGATTGTTTTTATCATCGGGTACTATAAATTCCCCTGATAAAACTTATCGATTAGAGCTTGTTTTTTCAAATCATGAGCATGCAAAAGAGATAGTTGAATACGTTTCTGAATTGGGCATAAAGTTTAATTTCATTGTTAGAGGAAGCAAGTCGGTTTTGTATATCAAAAGATATGAAATGATAGAGGCATATCTTGCTTTAATGGGAGCATCAAATTCAGCATTTGATTTTATTAATTACAAGATTGAAAATGAAGTAAGAAATATTGCCAACAGAGCCACAAATTGTGACTCTGCAAATATTAATAAATCTCTGGTTGCAACACAAAAATATATTAATGCCATTAATGAATTAATTAAGTCAGGGCATTTTGATGAATTAAGTCAACCTCTTCAAGAAATTGCAAAAGAAAGAATAAAAAATAGTGATATAAACCTTCTAGAGCTTGGAAAGCAGTTTTCTCCTCCAATTTCCAAATCCGGTGTACATCATAGATTAGAAAAGATTTATAAGTTTTATTTGTCGCTTCAAGACAAATAGGAAAGGATTACTATGTCGAACTTTGTTCATTTACATTTGCACAGTGAATATAGCTTACTTGATGGTGCTTGCAGAATAAAAGATATTCCAAAAATCGCAAAAGAGCTTGGACAAAATGCCGTTGCTTTGACTGATCACGGCAATATGTTCGGCGCAGTAGAATTTTATAAGGCGTGCAAGGAAGAAGGAATAAAGCCGATTATCGGTTGTGAGGTATATTTAGCTCCGTCATCTAGATTAGATAGAAATAAAGTCGGAAATGTATCTTATTATCACCTTGTTTTGCTTGCAAAAAACGAGATTGGATATAGGAATCTCTCGTTTTTAGTTTCAGCAGGTTATACTGAAGGATTTTATGTAAAGCCAAGAATTGATTTGTCTATTTTAAAAGAGCATTCAGAAGGATTGATAGCGCTTTCTGCATGCTTGGCGGGGTATATACCATCTGCTATTATTTCCGGTGATATTTATTCTGCAAAAGAACATATTAAAACTATGCAAGACATATTCGGGAAAGATAATTTTTATCTTGAACTACAAGATCACGGAATCGATGATCAACAAATTGTAAATGAAGCGTTGGTTAGTTTGTCAGAAGAATTCAACGCACCGCTAGTCTGTACTAATGACGTTCACTATTTAAGAAAAGGCGACGCATACATCCAAAATGTTTTAATGTCGGTACAAATGAACGTTACATTGAATTCAAAATCCGACAAAATGTTCCCAACTAACGAGTTTTATTTCAAAAATTTAGCTGAAATGAACGACAAGTTCGGCAAATTTAAAGATGCTTGTGAAAACACGCAAAAAATTGCCGACCAATGCAATTTTGATTTTGAATTTGGTGTTACAAAGTTACCTAAATATCCGTTGCCGGATGGAGAAACCTCAAAAGCTTTTTTGTCAAATTTAGCATACAATGGACTTAATAAGAGAATTGCATTAAATCAAATCATTTTTACTAATGAGCACCCCAAAGAAGAATATATCGAAAGAATTGAGTATGAGCTATCAGTTATTGATAAAATGGGCTATAATGATTATTTTTTAATTGTTTGGGATTTTATCAACTTTGCAAAAAACGAGAATATTCCTGTCGGACCCGGTCGTGGCTCGGGCGCCGGTAGCTTAATTGCATTTTTACTTGAAATTACTGATGTTGACTCTATTAAATTTGATTTGCTTTTCGAGAGATTTTTAAATATTGAAAGAATTAGTATGCCTGATATTGATACTGATTTTTGTTACGAAAGACGCGATGAAGTAATTGAGTATGTAAAGAAAAAATACGGATATGACCATGTTTCACAAATTGTAACCTTTGGTACTATGGCGGCAAAAGCGGCGATTAAAGACGTGGGTAGGGTTTTGGAAATTCCGTATAATGATGTTGATGTTGTTTCAAAGCTTATACCAAAGAGGCTTAATATAACTATAAAAGAGGCTTTAGAGGAATCTGACGACTTAATGACATTATATAAAGGCAATGCAAAAATTAGGCAGTTGATTGATACAGCAATGCAAATTGAGGGCATGCCAAGACACGCATCTACCCATGCTGCGGGTGTAGTAATTACGGACAAGCCACTTGTTGATTATTTGCCATTATCAACTAATGGCGGAGCAGTTGTTACTCAATACGACATGGATACAGTTGCATCTCTCGGTTTGCTTAAATTCGACTTTTTGGCTTTAAGATATTTAACAATTATCAGCGATACAGAAAAGCTAATTAAGAAAAAAGATCCGGGATTTAGAATTGATAAAATACCACTTGATGATGAACAAACCTATAAATATATTTCATCGGGCAAAACAGATGGCGTTTTTCAGCTAGAATCTGGCGGAATGAAACAGGTTTTAATGAAGCTTCAGCCTGAAAGCATAGACGATATTATTGCTTGTATTGCGCTCTATCGTCCGGGACCAATGGATTCGATTCCCACATATGTTGAGCGCAGACATGATAAAACAAAGATTTCATATAAAACCCCACTTGTTGAGGGAATTTTAAAGTCAACTTACGGATGTATTGTTTATCAAGAGCAGGTTATGCAAATATTTAGTAAGGTTGCTAAATATTCGTATGGCCGTGCTGATATAGTTCGTCGTGCGATGTCAAAGAAAAAAGTCGAAGAGCTTATGAAGGAGCGCAAAATATTTATTGAGGGTGCTGTATCCAACGGTGTATCCGAAAAGGTTGCAGTTGAGCTTTTTGATGAGATGGAAAGCTTTGCAAAGTATGCGTTTAATAAATCTCATGCTGCTGCATACGCGCTAATTTCATATAGAACGGCTTATTTAAAATGTAAATATCCCAAGGAATATTATGCGTCTTTAATCACTTCAGTTCTTACGTCGGTTGACAAGGTTACAGAATATATTGACGAATGTGAAGGACTTGGTATTAAAGTATTGCCACCCGATGTGAACTATAGTGATATTACCTTTTCTGTTGAAGATAATTCTATACGTTTTGGTCTTTTAGCACTTAAAAATGTTGGCAGAAACTTCATTTCTTCTATCGTAAATGAAAGAAAAGAAAATGGGAAATACAAGGATTTTGACGACTTTTTATACCGCTTAAAAAAATCAGATATGAATAAACGTCAATTAGAGTCGCTTATAAAGGCGGGCGCTTTTGATTCCTTCGGAAAATACAGAAATCAATTAATGATGGTTTATGAGAGTGCGCTTGATTCAGTGCAACGCATATCAAAATCGACACAGACAGGTCAGCTTGATATTCTTCAGTATTTTAGCAGTGAAGAAATAGTGGATACAATTCCTAAAATAGAGTATCCAAACGTTGATGAATTTCCAATGAAGGAGCTATTGCTTTACGAAAGAGAAATTTTGGGTATGTGCTTTTCGGGACATATTTTAGATGCGTATCTTATGCATCTAAAGGAATTAAAACCTCAAAGCATTTCTAGCATTTTTTCTAGTGAAAGCTTATCTGATAGAGCAAACGTAAAAATTGCAGGCTTAATAACGGGCATATCTGCCAAAAAGACGAAGAATGACGAGAATATGGCATTTGTTAAAGTTTCCGACTCTTCCGGAGAAATTGAACTAATAGCTTTTCCAAAAGTATTTTCTAAATATTCCGCGTTACTGCAGTACGATAATGTAGTGTTTATAACCGGACAACTCAGCTTAAGTGATGAGCAAATGCCCAAAATAATTGTAGGCACTGTGGAAAGAGTCCTTACTAATAATGATTTTTCTGATAATAAGTCAAAAAAATCGGGTAGGCTATATTTAAAGGTCGACTCAATTGAATCGACCTTGGTTAAAGAGATTATTGATCTTTTGAAAGAGTACTCCGGTGAAACTGAAATTGTATTTTACGATACTTCTAAAAAGAAATATGTTTCTGCAAGTGGCGTAAAAATATCAATAAATGATAGTATACTTTCTGCCTTGAAAATGATTTTAGGACCCGATTGTGTAGTTTATAAGGATTAATAATATTCTTCTAAAATTTGATAAAGCTCTTCTTTCGAGGATACACATATTCCTTCAGAGAGGAGCTTTTTATCTTTTTCGGGCAAGGTGAAAATATAGGTATCTAGCGTATATATTAGTGAATTGTTTTCAAAAACGCCTATTTTCCCATTGTAATCCTTTAAAATATATCTAATTTCCGTTGTTTCTTCAAATACCGGTGTGTCATCTTCTTTGATTGGATTTGAAATTTTATCAATTTTTGATAGTAATAAAAAATAAAAAAACGTTAATGTTACAATAACAACAGCTGAAATTATAATTGCTATTTTATATAAATCCTTTTTTGTTAGTTCGTTAGTTTCTTGTTCCATATTTTTTATCTCCTTGAAAAGAATATATCTTATTATTGAGTAAATAATAATTTTATATTCAAATCGAGGTGATTTTTTTGATAAAAAAGAAAAAAATTTATCTTATATTTTTTGTGCTTATCTCACTTCTTTTAGCTCTAACTTTAGGATTTATTATTTATTTTTTTACTTTAAATAGAGAAATAGATTTGTCACTAATTAAAATGGGTGGTACATCTGTTACAAAAATTTATTATTTTGATTATGAGGATAGAAAAAATCGAATTGGAAAAGAAAAGGAATTAAAAGAAGAGGAAATATTTTTAAATAAACGCGAGTGGACATCAATTTATGATATACCAAAGGATTTGGTTAACGCATTTATAGCTGTTGAAGATAAAAGATTTTATTCACATAATGGGGTAGATTGGTTAAGAACAGGAAAAGCGATAAGTAACTATATTTTTGGTAAAGACAAAAATAGCTTTGGTGGCTCAACTATCACTCAACAGCTTATAAAAAACTTAACAGGAGATAATCAAACAACCGTAAAAAGAAAGATAGAAGAGATATTAAGAGCAATCAATTTGGAAACTAAATTAAGTAAAAACGAAATATTAGAGCTATACTTGAATGTTGTTTATTTGTCAGAGAATTGTTATGGAGTTGGCTCAGGTGCTGAAATATACTTTGGTAAGGAATTATCAGATTTAACTCTTTCCGAATGTGCTTCATTGGCTTCAATAGTAAAAAGCCCAAGTAAATATAATCCTTATACTAACAGTGAAAACAATATAGAGCGCAGAAATGTAGTTTTAAAGGAAATGTTAAATCAAGAAAAAATTAGTTACAATGAATATCAAGAAGCGATTAATTCTTCTATTGAGATTAATGAAAATATTGAAAGTGAAAATAAAAGCGGGGTATATTCTTGGTTTACGGAAGCTCTTGTTGACGAGGTATCGAATGATTTAGCTAAAAAGAATAAAATTAGCAAAGAATCCGCAAGAAGGTTGGTTTTGAAGGGTGGATTCAATATTTATTCAACCATTGACCCAAATCTTCAAAAAGAAGTTGAAAAGGTATATATAGATTATAAAAAATATGTTTTACCTGAAAATGGTAAATACTTTGAATCTTCTTGTGTAATAATAGACCCGTATACATCCGACATACTTGCTATTGTTGGCGGTATAGGTGAAAAGAGTAGCAATATGATATTCAACAGAGCCACAAGCGCAAAGCGCCCACCAGGGTCTGTTTTGAAGCCTTTATCGGTTTACGCACCGGCTATTGAAAAGAATCTTATAACTTACGCTACGGTTTTTGACGATACTCCTTGTGAAATTAAAAATGGTACGCCTTGGCCCAAAAATTCTCCAAATAGATATAGAGGATTAGTTCCTGTTTATTATGCGGTTGAGCATTCGATAAATACTGTAGCCGTAAAGGCACTTGAGCTCCTAGGAGTAAATAACTCCATTAATTTTTTAAATAAGTTTATGGTAAATACAAGCGAAAAAGACAAGAATAGTTCTTCTCTTGCACTTGGACAGCTAACTAACGGTGAATCTCTTTTAAATATAACTAATGCTTATTCAGCTTTTTGTAATAAGGGACAAGTATCTGCACCAAAAACCTATCTATACGTTACTGATAATTTTGGAAATGTTATTCTAAATAAAGAAACTGAAGAAAAGCAGGTTATAAGTCGCGAAACAGCAGATATTATGACTAAAATGCTTCAAAATGTAGTTGAAAATGGTACTGCTTCAATTATCAATTTAAATAATAATCAGATAAGCGTTGCCGGTAAAACCGGCACATCAAGCAATAATGAGGATAGATGGTTTATAGGATATACACCGGATTATTTGTGTGGTATTTGGTGCGGTTATGATAAACCCAGTCCAATTTATGCAAGTAAAAACCCATCTTGCGTACTTTTTAACGAGATTTTTAACAATATTTATAAAGATATAAATGAAAAGAATGAATTTTCTTTTTCAAGCAATGTGATTACAAAGGACTTTTGTTTTGACTCGGGTAAAGAAGAAAATTCAGGTTGCAACAAAGATATGAGAGGTAATAGGGTAGTAACAGGATATTTCAAAAGGGGCACAGAGCCACATTCCGAATGTGATTTACACAAAGAAGTTGTTATTGATATATCGGACGGAATGGAAGCGAACTTATTTACGCCAATATTTAATAAGCGCAAGGTTTATTTAATAAATTATTCAAGAAAAGATTTTGGAAATATAAAAACACTCGATAGTGACTACACAATAGAGTCTAGAAAAAGAAAATAGTATTAAATAATAAATCACCTCATATATTTAAGTGAGGTGATTTTTTTGAATGCTTTGAAGAGGGTGATGAGATATTTTGACCAACTTGCGCATGAAATTAGGCTATTAAATTTAAAAAAATGTTGCATTTTCTCTTGTATTTTTTTAGCATTGGGCATATTTTCGTGGATAGTAGGTGGAAGAGTAGATAAAGTAACGGTATTTTACATTTATCCAAGATGTGCAATCCCAATATTATATGCATTTTTACTGTGGGGCGTATCGTTTTGCTTTTGTGGGTTTGTTTTAGGCGGCGTGGTGTTTGGTTGTGAAAAATATAAACGCCAGAAAACCTATAAAATAGGGTTTTTTATTTGTATAATGCAAATGTTTACATTGTGCGTTTATCCGCTGTTTTTTGGTGCGCTAGCTCCTCTTGTGGCGTTTGCAATTCTACTTATATCAATGATGTTTTGTTTTTTGGCGATTATGGCTTCATTCAAAATTTATTGTCTTTGGACAATTTGCTTGTCAATTCAATTTTTATGGTTGCTATATAACGCTTATGTATCATTAGCATTTGCATTTGTAAATTAATTAAGGAGATAATATGAAAAAAAGAATTTTTATATGCTTTATGAGTTTTTTAATAATTTTTACTTCTTTTGTAGGAACTATTTATGGTATTGAGGTAAAAGAAAGCACTTTTGATTTAAATGCGAAAAGTGCAATATTGATAGACGCAAACACAGGAACAATCTTATATAAACAAAATGAAAATGAGCGTTTAGCTCCGGCATCGGTTACAAAGGTTATGACATTATTACTGGTATTTGAGGCAATAGATGAAGGTAAGCTTAATTATGAAGATTTAATCACCACAAGCGAAAATGCATCGTCCATGGGCGGCTCACAGGTATTTTTAGAGCCGGGGGAGGAAATGACAGTAAATGATTTACTAAAATGTGTAATTGTTGCATCAGCCAACGATGCAGCCTTAACTTTAGCCGAGCACGTTGGCGGAAGCGAAGAGTCTTTTGTTGATATGATGAATAAAAGGGCTAAAGAGCTTGGGATGGATAATACTAATTTTGAAAACGTTACGGGACTTGATGATGACGTGAAAAATCATTTGACTACCGCTAAAGATATCGCTATTATGTCAAGGGAGCTTTTAAAGCACGAAAAGGTTTGCGAATATTCAACTGTTTGGATGGATACTATAAGAGATGGTGAATTCGGTCTTACTAATACGAATAGATTGGTAAGGTTTTATAAAGGCGTTACAGGCTTGAAAACAGGTTATACAAGCGGAGCAGGGTATTGTATAAGTGCAAGTGCGAAAAGAGATGATTTGCATTTAATTGCTGTTATTATGGGTGCTGAATCATCTAAAATTAGAAATGATGCTGCAGCAAAATTGTTAGATTACGGCTTTGCAAATTATTCTATATATCAAAGCAATTCAGAATCTATGGAAATGGAGCTTTATGGAGGAACTAAAGAAAAAATCGAAGTAAAATTTAACTCGTTCGAATCACTGGTAGGTAAAGGTCAAGGCAACAAAATTGAAAAGGAAATACAAATTGGAGATTACATATTAGCGCCTATAAAGAAAAATGAAGTAATTGGCAAAATTACTTACAAACTAGATGGTAATATCATTGGTGAGAGCGATATTATTTCTTTAGAAACAGTTGATAAAATAACATTTTGGGAATATTTTATTAAAGTATTGAAAAATTTGTTTTAATTTGCAAAAAATAAGCTAAATATAGTTGAATTTTTTCGAAAGTTGTTGTATGATAATAATATTAATGTAATATTATGAGGTAATAACATATGGCACTTTCATTAAATAGCAAATTTGTTGAAAAATTTGTTTCTGACAAGGATATTTTAAGCATTGCTCCCGAAATTTACGAAGCACAAAAAACACTTGTAACCAAGAGCGGAGAGGGTAATGATTTTTTAGGTTGGATAGACCTACCGATTGATTATGATAAAGAAGAGTTTGCTAGAATTAAATTAGCGGCTGAAAGAATTAAAAAGCTTTGCGATGTATTTATTGTAATTGGTATTGGTGGCTCATATTTAGGAGCAAGAGCGGCAATCGAATTTGTAAAATCACCGGTTTATAATAGCTTAAAGAAGGATACGCCTGACATATATTTTGCTGGTAACTCTATCAGTGCATCAGCGCTTTCTGATTTACTTAGAATTTGTGAAGGCAAGGACGTTTGTATTAACGTTGTTTCAAAGTCCGGTACTACAACTGAGCCAGCGGTTGCTTTCAGAGTTTTCCGTAACCTTTTAGAAGAAAAATATGGCAAAGAAGGCGCAAAGGAAAGAATCTTTGCAACTACTGACAAAGCAAAGGGTACTCTTAAAAAGTTTTCTGATGACAATGGCTATGAAACATTCGTTGTTCCGGATGATGTTGGTGGTAGATTTTCTGTACTAACTGCAGTTGGTCTTTTGCCTATTGCTGTTGCTGGTATTGATATTGACAAGATGATGAAAGGCGCACAAGACGCACGTTTGAAATATTCAATTGCAGATATTGAGAATAACGATTGCTTAAAGTATGTTGCTATTCGCAACTATTTATATAGAAATGGTAAAAATGTTGAAATTTTAGCTTCATATGAGCCTGCAGCACAAATGTTTTGCGAGTGGTGGAAGCAATTATTTGGTGAAAGCGAAGGAAAAGATGGAAAGGGCATTTATCCAAGCTCTGTAATTTTTTCAACTGATCTTCACTCACTTGGTCAATATATTCAAGATGGTACAAGATTAATGTTTGAAACTGTTTTGAACATCCAAAAGGCAAACGACGAATTGATAATTCCGTTCGATCCTGATAACGTTGATAAACTTAATTTCTTATCTGGTAAGGATCTTGAATTTGTAAATAATAAAGCTATGCTTGGAACTCTTATTGCTCATACAGATGGCAATGTTCCTAATATTGTACTTGACGTTGACGACAGAAGTGAATATTCATTTGGTTATTTAGTTTACTTCTTCGAATACGCTTGCGCTGTATCCGGTTATGTATTGGGCGTTAACCCATTCAATCAGCCAGGTGTAGAAAGCTATAAGAAAAATATGTTCGCTTTACTTGGTAAGGAAGGATATGAAGATCTTAAAGCTGAACTTGACAAGAGAATTAATTAATAAAAGGGCGCTTTAAGCGCTCTTTTTATTTTGTTTGGCTAAAATAAGCAAAAAAGTTTTGTTTTTTTTGAAAAATTTATCTATTTTCTACAAAAAACCTATTGATTTTTTACCAAATATAGTGTATAATTAAAGTACAAAGAAAGATAGATATTGTGGAGGACAATAGCATGACCAAAGTAATTATAGGTGTTAAAGGCACAGGTAAAACAAAAACACTGATTGAAATGATTAATTCCGCACTTGAGAGTTCCAAAGGCTCTGTTGTTTGCATCGAAAAGGGAGATAATTTAAAGCTTACTTTAAGTTATAATTGCAGACTTATTAATTCTGATGAATATATGATAAACGATGCACAAGCTCTTTATGGATTTATTGCGGGACTAATGGCAAGTAACCACGATATCACAGATCTCTTTATAGACGCTACGTTTAGAATTTGCGATAGAGATTTGGACGCTTTCGATAAATTTATTGTTGAGGCTGACGCTCTTGCAGCAAAGAATGATGTCAACCTAGTAATGACACTTTCAATGCCAGAAGAGAATGCAACAGAGAATATTAAAAAATATCTCTAATCCAAATTGCATAATAGCCTAAAGCAATAAGCATTCTACCTAAAAAGAAAGTAGAGGATAAGCCAATGCAAAATGAAGAAATTTCTGAATCGCAGAAGGTGAATTCTTAAATAAAAGTAAGGCAATGTTTATATAACAAAAATTAATTTAGGCACGTTATGGATATTTAATGAATTCTTAAATTATAGCTTCTGCCAATTAAGCACTAAAGAGGTGTTTATCTTGCTTGAATTTTATATTAAAGAAATTTAAATGTGAGCGAGGACAAACCAATGTACTAATTATGTTAAACTTAAGCACAAAATTTAATTATGAGGTACAAACCAATGGCTAATGTTTTTCTTGAAATTACGCGTTCAACTAAAGCATAAGTGAATTTCTGTGCAGTTTACATAGATTAATTTAAATAGAAATATTTAAATAGGGAACTTGTTAAAAGCAAGTTCCCATTTTTTATCAAAATTTGACATTTTTAATTATCTTGCATAAGATATTACAGAAGACGACACTGATCGTTTCTTCAATTTTTATAGGAGGTTAATCATCTATGTCGGATAATAAAAATTGTTTTAATCCTTCACAAAAGGAAAATATATGCATTGACACATACAGAGTACTAGATTCTTGCAGAGATAAGGATTGCTTTGAAAATGTTAAGGTGTATTTGACTGACTTTGGTGAAGAAATTATTGAACGTACATCCGTTATAAGGGCAAAATATGCAAAAATAATTTGTGCATACATTGATATCAACGATGTACCGTTTAATAGAGGATTTTATCAGTTAAATATTAAAATGTATGTTAAAATTATATTTGAAGCATGCGTTTGTCCTGGTAATATTCAAGAATTTGAAGGTTTAGCAATTGTAGAAAAGAAGGTTATTCTTTTCGGTAGCGAAGGAAATGTAAACGTATTTAAGAGCGAGTATAACGATACCGGATTTTGTAAGAGCGTTTGTGATACAAGCAATTCAACAACCCAACCAATAGCAGTTCTTGAAACAGTTGACCCGGTTATTTTAAGTGTAAAGGTAGCTGATACAAGAGAATGTAAATGCATGTGTGTTTGTTGTATAGATGACATTCCAAGCCATGTTTTAAAGAGATTTAACGGTAATATATGTGAAAAGGAAGAAAAAGCTTTACTTGTATCACTTGGCTTTTTCTCTATTGTTAAAATCGAAAGACCTGCTCAAATAGTTGTTTCTGCAACAGAATATAATATTCCTGACAAGGAGTGTGTAACATCATCTGAAGATGATCCTTGTACACTTTTCAGAGCTATGTCATTCCCAGTAAATGAGTTTTCGCCACATATAATTAACTCATGCGGATGTTCTGTACCTGCGCCTAAACCACCAAAAGACCATCGTTGCGGTTGCGGCAACTAGTATAAAGGAAAACGACCTCAACTTTAAGTTTGAGGTCGTTTTTAGAGGAGTGAACTATTTCTAGTTCGTTAAAGGAGAGCTTATATTAATAATATTTTCGGCATATTTATTTGCTTCCTCGATGTTGTGAGAAACAATAACAATGGTTTTATCTTTCAAAATTTCAAAAACCTTTGGTATAATTCTATCCTTTGTTTCCTCGTCGAGTGCAGAGAAGGGTTCGTCCATTAAATATAAATCAGCATCATAATTTAAAGCCCTTGCAAGATTAACACGCATCTTCATTCCCCCCGATAACTCATCGGGCTTTTTGTTTAATGCATCTTTAAGCTCAAGCAATGAAAGTAATTCAATTGAAAGCTTCTCTGAATTTTCGCGTACAATTTTAACGTTTTCAAGTGCCGAAAGAGAAGGTAATAAGCGCGGCTCTTGGAAGACATAACTTATTTTGTTTTGTGTCGGCTCAATGCTTCCTGAAAAGTCTCTATCAAGTCCCGAAATTATTCGTAAAAGAGTCGTTTTTCCTGAACCACTAGCACCAAGTAGATAGTTTATCTTTGAGTCTGCTATTTCACATGAAAAATTATCGAAGAGTAAATTATCATTAAACCTTTTATTAAGACCTATAATTTTCATATCACCCCTCCGTTTTGATATGTTTTTTGCTTAGCACAACTTTTAGAATTTTACTTGTGATTAGTTCAAAAAGCATACTCAAGATAACAACGGTAACTATCCAAGCAAACAAATCAATATATTCAATATATTGTTTAGCGTTGAAGATTTCATAGCCAATTGATATCGTCGGTGTACATAAAATCTCTGCTGCGATGCCTGCTTTCCAAGCTAGACCAATAGAAGTTAATAAAGATGAGATAAAAAACGGAGTGACGCTCGGTAAATAAAGAGAGGAAGCACGCTTTAGTAGCGGTATTTTATATAGCTTGCACATTTCTAAAAGGTCTTTGTCAGTTGATTTTATTCCCTGATAAACGTTTGCAAAAACTATAGGAAAAACCATTAAAAAACAGATAAATATAACTGTTTTTTCACTACCTATAAACAGGTTTACCAAAAAAACAAATGCGACAACAGGCGTCGATTTTATTATTGAAACTAATGGAATGAAGAAATCGTATATAATTTTAGAGAGCGAGCAAATGAATGCCATAAAGCATCCGCCACAAACGGCAATAAAAATACCAATAATTATACGAACAAAAGAAAGCAGGGCAATTTTATAAAAACCCCATTTTGTCAGCAATTCACCAAGTCTTATTATTACTGATAAAGGAGATGGGAAAATTAAAGGTAAATCAATTATAAGAGCGAGTATATACCAAACAAGTATCCAAAAAAATCCTATTAATGTAAATTTTAGTAAATTTTTCATTAATTACCCGAAGATAGTACAATTGAAACCTTTGGTTCTGGCAAAACAGCAATGTCAACAAGACCGACTTTTGCAGCTTCCGTCAAAGCGTCAGGTGAGCTATAGGTCGTTGAATCAATTGTTGCATTAATATTATTTGCATTGAGAATATATTTAAGGATAAATGTTGGATTTTGTGCAGGGCAGTAAATTGTTTTACCTTCTAAATCTGCCAACGAGTTAATTTTGTTGGTTTTGTCAAGAACATAAAGAACACCGAGAGTGTTTATTGCGGCAACTTGAATTTTACCGTTAGTTTTATTATATACATTTGATGCAGCGTTTGTAGGTAATGCTGCAATGTCGATAGAGCCGTTTGAAAGACCAGCAATTATTTTTGTTGGGTCGGATTCAACCGTAAAGGCAAATTTATCATTATTTTTATTATCTGAAATTAATTTTGCCATTCCAAACCCGGTTGTACCATTTAAAGTTGCAACGTTAATTTTATCTGCAACACCAGTAGCGGTAGTTTTTTGATAATAGAAATCATCGGAAGGTAGCTTGTTACCTATGCTTGCAGGTGCAATAGAGTACATAGCTTCTAAAAATGCAGACATAGACTCCTTCATTTCGTTTCCATCCATATAAGCTATGTTGCAATTTGGAATCGCCATTATCGCAATCGCTTTGTTTGGCAATACTTTTGTTTCGGCGATCATAGCACCGGCTTCATTGGGGTTAGAATTAGTAAATTCAATTGATGATTTATATTCGTTAAGGAAAGCAGAAACAGTTTCAGGATATTTTTCTGCAAATTCCTTTCTTACTACCAAGCATCCTTGAACAAGTTCTGTGTCGCTGGAATTTTTATTCCATTCCTCAGTTAAATCAAGAGCAACCTTGTAGCTTTCGTTTTCTGTATTTGTATCATTTCCATTTCCGCAAGAGAACAGAGAAAATGTTGATAAAATAATAATGCATAGTAAAATAATCGAAAGTGCTTTTTTCATTTTTATACCTCGTTTAAAATAATTAGTTTATCAATTTTTTTAATTGTGCCATTGTTTTCAAGCTTTTCAAATGCCCTATAAAGACTAGCTCTACCTATGCCAATCATTTTTGATAGAGTTGAAAGACTGACGTTTAATTCAACCGTATTGTTATTTCTTGGTAATTGTAAAAGGTAAGAGTAGAGTTTATTTTCTGCATTTTTAGCTGTGTATGAATTAATTTTTGAATTTAAAAAGGAAATTCTTTTTGCAAGGAACACAATATAATTCTTTGCAATACTAGAATTATAAGAAATGCACTTATCAACAAAATCTCTGTCTAACGTTATAACAGTGCAACTAGATACTGCGCTTACGTATGTTAAATATGTTTGCTTATCATATAAGCTTGCCACACCAAATACATCCTTTGTTGTAAGCTTTCTTATTATAACTCCGTCATCACCTGAACGTACAATTGCATTTCCTTTAATAATTATACCGATTTTCTCATGAGTTTTAGAGCTTTGCATTATTTCTCCAGGTGGATATTCTTGAATATTGATGCCTTCAAATAGAAGTAAATCATCTATAATTTTGTCATCAATTCCATTAAATAGGAAAAAATTTTCCTTTAAGAAATTTTTATATTTCATTTTGCCTCTAACCGTGTAAAAGTGTATCATTTGGTACAATTATTGTATCATTTTCTAAAAAAAATGTCAATATATATTTTATAAAATGTCTTGATTTTTTTGTAGTAATAGTATATATTATATATAATAAGGTTTTTGGAGGATGAAAATGGCTATTTTAGTAACAGGGGGAACCGGGTATATCGGTTCACACACGGTTGTAGAGCTTTTGAATGATGGCAGAGAGGTAGTAATTTTAGACAATCTGTGTAATTCAAAGCTTTGTGTACTTGATAGAATTAAAGAAATTACCGGAAAGGATGTTAAATTCTACAAGGGCGATATTTTAAATATTGAGGATATTGAAAAGGTTTTCTCTGAAAATAAGATAGATTCTGTTATCCATTTCGCAGGACTAAAGGCTGTTGGTGAGAGTGTTGCTATGCCTATTTGGTATTATCATAACAATATTACTGGCACTTTAAATCTTTGCAAGATTATGTCTAAATACAACTGTAAAAAAATCGTATTTTCATCATCCGCAACTGTTTATGGAAAGCCAAAATCCGTTCCAATTAGCGAAGATTTTCCACTTTCCACTACAAATCCATATGGCGAAACAAAGCTTATGATTGAAAGAATTTTAAGTGATATTTATGTTTCTGATAAAGAATGGAGCATTTGTATTTTAAGGTACTTTAATCCAATTGGTGCCCATGAAAGCGGACTTATGGGAGAGGACCCTAAAGGTAAGCCAAACAATCTTTTACCTTACGTTGCAAGAGTTGCTTTTGGTAAATATTCTCATGTTAATGTTTTTGGTAATGACTATGCAACACATGACGGTACAGGAGTCCGTGACTATATACACGTTGTAGACCTTGCTAATGCACATCTTAAAGCAATTGACCGCACAAATATCGTCACTGGTGTTGAGCGCTTTAACATTGGAACAGGAAAAGGTTATTCCGTTCTTGATATAATCCACGCATTTGAAAAGGCAATAGGTAGAGAAATTCCTTATCAAATTTGCGAACGTCGTCCAGGCGACATTGATGAATGTTATGCTAACCCTGAAAAGGCATATCATATTTTAGGTTGGCAAGCAAAATACGACATAGAAAAAATGTGTATAGATGCAGCAAATTGGCAAATGAAAAATCCTGACGGATATGGTGAATAAATGATTACTAAAGTTTTTTTCGATAAAACACCAAACGGAAAAGAGGTTTATAAATATACCTTAAAAAACGATATTGGCGCAAGCGTTGAGATTTTAACTCTTGGCGGTATAATCAGGGCTATTAATATGCCTGATAAAAATGGAGTATTAGCAGATGTTGTTTGTGGTTATGATGATGTAAAATCATATTTCATAAATGGCGGTTATCAAGGCGCGCTAATCGGCAGATTTGGCAACAGAATTAAAGGCTCTTCCTTTACTCTCGACGGAGTGGAATATAAGCTTTTCGATAATGAATCTCCTAATCATTTACACGGTGGTAAGGAAGGCTTTGATAAAAAGATTTGGGACGATAAATCTTATCAAATTGAAGATAATATGTTTCTTGAGCTTTCTTATTTTAGTAAGGATATGGAAGAGGGATATCCAGGAAACTTAAATGTAAAGGTTATATATTCATTTAATAATGATAATGCGCTGTCTATAAGATATTTGGCGACAACTGATAAAAAAACCGTCATTAACCTTACCAATCACGCATACTTTAATCTTGGCGGATATGATTCGGGCAGAATAGAGAATCATTCCTTGTGGATTGATGCTGACAAGGTTTCAGAGGTTGATAATAAGCTAATCCCAACAGGAATAGAGCTTTCAGTTGAAAATACACCGTTTGATTTCAGAAAAGAGAAATTAATCGGCAAGGATATTAAGGCTGACAACGTGCTCTTGAAATACGGTCAAGGCTATGATCATAACTTTATTTTAAATTCAAACGGAGCAATAAAGCACATTGCAACGTTGAAGGATACAACAACTAAAAGAGAAATGAAGGTTTATACAAATCAACCTTGCATTCAAATATATGCTGCGAACTGTATAAACGAAGAGGATACACCATTTAAAAATGGCGTTTTACAAAAAAAGAGATGCGCAGTATGTCTTGAAACTCAGCATGCACCTGATTCACCAAACCAAAAGAATTTTCCATCTTGCGAGCTTGATGTTGGTGAGCTTTACGATTATACAACAGTATTTAAATTCAATAGCTAATTAAAAGTCGCATATTAATGCGACTTTTTTCATATTATTTAACATATCGATATTTTGGAGTAAGTATGTTAAATAGTAGTTTTTTAGATAGATGTGAAATTTTAGGAAGATATATTATTGAAAACAATGCAACTGTGCGAGAAACAGGCAAAGCATTTGGAATTAGCAAATCAACTGTACATAAGGATATAACAGAAAAATTATCAAAAATAAATCACACATTATTTTTAGAGGTGGAAAAGATTTTACAAAAAAATAAAATGGAAAGACACATAAGAGGTGGGGAAGCAACGAAGCAAAAATATTTAAATCACAAAGAATAAAAAAACCCGAGAAACCTCGGGTTTTTCAATTTGTATAAGATAGAGTAATTTCCTTATAAACAATTGCTAATACCTCTAATTATACAAAATGCAAATTTTATATAATTAAGAGAATAGAAATATAGTTATATTAAGATGTATTTTGCGTTTTATATTAATTACGACAAATGCTTATTTTATATACATTCGTGAAAACCGCATTATTTTTTTCTTGTATGATGACTTGTATTCAAAAAGAAAAAATTTTAATTTTCTTTTTAAAGCAAAATTTTTTTCCATTCAAAAATTAGATCTTCAAGTGACCATTTTGCATTTGCAGGCGACGTGGATGGCAAACATATCGCATCGCGCATAATTTTTTCTCTTAAATATATATTGTAAAATTTTTCTGCGGTTTTACCATTTACAAAAATTTTTTCAATATTTGAATTATTTAAAATAGTTTCCAAATTATTAGGCGTTACATTTTTTATTGAGCTGTCCGAGCTTCCAAGAATTTCACATGATGCAATAACATCCCATAATGCGATTTTGTATTTTTTTAGCAAAATTTTCTTTTCTTCGATAGTATTAGGGAGTTCACAATTATACACTTTAGAAATTACGTGCCAAAATCTATTTTGCTGATGACCATAAAAAAACATTTGCTCACGTGATTTTACCGATGGAAAGCTTCCTAATATAAGAATTTTTGAATCGTTATCATAAAATGGTTCTATTGGATGGTAAATCAAGATTTTTCTTCCTTTTTGTAAATTATATATAAATTATATCAAAATTTTAATAATATAACAATAAAAATTTGAAAATACCTATTGACAAAAATAATATTTGATGTTATACTTGTAAAGTAATTTGGTTTACACCTTTTGGAGGGATTATTATGTTTGAAAAAAATCTTAATATTTCCTTACTTTTAGACTTTTATGGTGATATTTTAAGCGAACGTCAGCGCGATATGATTTCCATGTATTATAATGAGGACTGCTCTCTTGCTGAAATCGCTGAAGCTTACGAAATTTCACGTCAAGGCGTGCGTAGCGTTTTAAAAAAAGGTGAAACTATTCTTACAGATATGGAAAATAAACTTGGACTTGCTTATCGCTTTATGAAAATGCGTGATAAGTCCGCTGAAATTGCGTCAGAACTGGATTTAATTAATACTAAAATAAATAATGACGATATTTCTTCTAAAATCAAATCATTAATTATTGAAATTAATGATTTGGCTAATTATTAATAGGAGGTATCATTATGGCTATGTTCCAAAGCTTGGCTGATAAGCTATCAAATGCTTTTAAAAAGTTTAGAAGCAAGGGTAAGCTTACAGAGGCTGACGTTAAAGAGGGTATGCGCGAAATTAAGCTTGCTCTACTTGAGGCTGACGTTAGCTTCAAGGTTGTTAAAGACTTTGTAAAAAAGGTTACAGAACGTGCTGTTGGCTCTCAAGTTCTTGAAAGCTTGATGCCCGGTCAACAAGTCGTTAAAATAGTTCACGAGGAGCTTATTGAGCTTATGGGTAAAACCCAATCAAAGCTTGAAATTGCTTCAAAGCCACCAACAGTTGTTATGATGGTTGGTTTACAAGGAGCTGGTAAAACTACCCACTCAGGTAAAATTGCAGGTCTCTATAAAAAGCAAGGCAAAAATCCATTATTAGTTGCGTGTGACGTCTATCGTCCTGCAGCTATTAAGCAATTACAAATTGTTGGTTCTCAGCTAAATATTCCTGTTTTTGCTGATGAAAAATCAAAAAATCCTGTTTCAATTGCTAAAAGTGCCTTAGACTACGCAAAGAAAAACGGTCATGATATAGTATTTATTGACACAGCAGGTAGATTACATGTTGATGAGGTTCTTATGAAGGAGCTTCAAGACATTAAAAAGGTTACAGAGCCAACTGAAATTCTTTTGGTTGTTGATGCTATGCTCGGTCAAGATGCTGTAAACGTTGCAGAATCCTTCAATGGTATGCTTGATATTACAGGCGTTGTTCTTACAAAGCTTGATGGTGATACGCGTGGTGGCGCTGCTCTTTCCGTTAGATATGTAACAGGAAAGCCGATTAAATTCGTTGGTACAGGCGAAAAGCTTGATACTATTGAACCATTTTATCCTGATAGAATGGCATCAAGAATCCTTGGTATGGGAGATGTTTTAACTCTTATTGAAAAAGCTGAAGAGGCTTACGATAAAAAGCAAGCCGAGGCACTTGAAAAGAAAATGAGGGAAAATACCTTTACTCTAACTGATTATCTTGACCAAATGGCTCAATTAAAGAAAATGGGCTCACTTGAAAGTGTTATGGCAATGGTCCCCGGTATGAGCGCAAAGGATGTAAAAATTGACGAAAGCATGCTCGCGCATACAGAAGCAATCATTCTTTCGATGACTCCAAAAGAAAGGGAAAATCCCGATATCATAAACTCGTCAAGAAAGAAAAGAATTGCAAAGGGGAGCGGCACTTCCGTTGAGGAAATCAATAGACTTTTAAAGCAATTTGACCAAATGAAAAAACTTATGAAGCAAATGTCGTCAGGCAAATTCAAAGGCTTTGGCGGATTTGGTGGAAAAAAGATGAAAATGCCGTTCTAAAGGCTTTTTATAAATAAAAATAATTATATATGGAGGAACAAACAATGGCAGTTAAAATGAGATTAAGAAGAATGGGCGCAAAGAAGGCTCCTTTCTACCGTGTAGTTGTTGCTGATGAAAGAGCACCAAGAGATGGTAAGTTTATTGACGAGGTTGGTTACTACAACCCACTTACTGAGCCTGCTGACATCAAGTTCAACGTTGAAAAGACTGAAAAGTGGCTCAACGATGGTGCACAACCTACTGAAACTGTAAAATCTCTTCTCAAGAAAAGCGGTATTGTAAAATAATTCAAAGGAAAGGGATTATTTTATATAATCAAAGGTGTGCAAAATGATTGATCTTAGCACAGTTCTTTCTAATATCGCAAAGTCAATAGTTGACAATCCTGACAAGGTATCTGTTACCACTGAAGAGGATGGCAACGAAATACTAATGACTCTTAGTGTTGCTGAAGAAGACATGGGCATGATTATCGGAAAGCGCGGCAAAATTGCCAAGGCTATCCGCACTGTAATGAAAACAGTTGCTAAAATTGATGACAAAAAGGTTACAGTTGAAATAAAATAAAAATAGGGCTTACTGCCCTATTTTTTTCTACTCAAATTTTCTATTTTATTGACTTTTCACTAAAATAATACTATAATTAATATAGTAATTTTTTAAGGAGAAAAATATGTTGAAGCCAATTAAATTAAATCCTGTATTTAAAGAGATTATTTGGGGTGGTAGCCGCCTCAAAAGCGAATATAATAAAAAGTCCGACCTAAATAATATCGCTGAAAGCTGGGAGCTTACAGTACGCCCTGACGGCATGAACACTATTGTTGGTGGTGAATTTGACGGTATAACTATGGAAGAATATATAAAAATAAATGGTGAGAGCGTAATATCAAACCAAAAACAACCATTCTTCCCTCTTTTAATCAAATTCATCGATGCTGAGGATAATCTATCGGTTCAAGTACATCCTGACGATGAATATGGACTAAAAAATGCTAATAGTTTAGGCAAAACAGAAATGTGGTACATTATTGATGCAAAACCCGGCGCGCAGCTTGTTTATGGTCTTAAAGATGGAGTATCAAATGAAGAATTTGCACAAGCTATAAAAGATGGCAAAGTCGAAGAAAAGCTTAATTATGTAAGCGTGAAGAAAGACGATGTTTTCTTTATTCCAAGTGGATTGGTACATGCAATCGGTTCTGGAATTTTACTCGCTGAAATACAACAAAACTCTAATATTACATACAGAGTATACGATTACAACCGCATAGGTAAGGATGGAAAACCACGAGAGCTACATGTAAACGACGCTTTAAATGTTATTGTCAATAGAAGCCCGGAAGAAATTGAAAAAATACAATTTTCTACAAACGTAAAAAATACTAACACTCTTGCTTCGTGCGAGTATTTTACCGTAGAAAAGCACAATATTTCTGATATATATATTGGTTTTACCGATGAGGAAAGCTTCGCTTCTCTTCTTTGTCTTGATGGAAATGGTACTATTATATATAATAATGAAGAATTTGCCCTCTCAAAGGGAGATAGCTATTTCATTCCAGCTGGAATTGGTGAATTTAAAATTACTGGCAAGTTAGAAGTTATTATATCAAAAATCAAATAAGAAAAGCTCACTCCTCTGAGTGAGCTTTTTAATTAATCACAGTTTTCCCAGTTATGATATACTTCTGTTACGTCTTCATTATCCTCAAGATGCTCAATAAGTAGATTCATATACTTAATGTCGTCTTCTGATGTAAGCTCAACGTAAGTTGAAGGAATTTTATCATGGTCAGCGGAAACGTACTTATATCCTGCCTTTTCAAGGTCGGATGCTACTGCTTCAAGGTCGGAATCTTCTGTGTAGATAATATACGCCTCTTCATCAGAAACAAAGTCGTTTGCTCCTGCTTCAAGGGAAGCCTCCATGAGCTCGTCCTCGTTATATCCTTCCTCCTTGGAAATCATAATAACTCCCTTGTCTTCAAATAAATATCCGACGCATCCGGTTGTGCCAAGATTTCCCTTATATTTGCTAAAATAAGAACGAATTTCAGGAGTTGTACGATTTGTGTTATCAGTTGCTGCCTCAACAATTACAGCAACTCCACCAGGACCATAGCCCTCGTATCTCATTTCTTCAAGAGAAGCAGCATCTGACGAGCTTGCTTTTTTGATCGTTCTTTCAATATTATCGTTAGGAACGTTATTTTGCTTTGCCTTTTGAATTAATTGTGCAAGCTTTGCGTTAGAAACAGGGTCTGGTCCTCCTGCCTTTACTGCAACAGCAATTTCCTTACCGATTTTTGTGAAGATTTTTGCTCTTTGAGCATCAGTCTTCTCTTTTTTATGCATTATATTTTTCCATTTGCTATGTCCTGACATAAAAACCTCTAATTAAATCTTTTCTGTTTTTTTCATACATATAAGCTCAAATGCATTGCCAAGAACCTCTTTGGTAGCACTTGTTAATCTTATACGAGTATTTCTTACATTGATATCGTTTGCTGTCGCTATTTGACAGTTATGATAGAATTTATTAAACGCACTACAAATATCAATAATATATCTTGTGATAACTGACGGCTCATATTCCTTTATAGCTCCCTTTACAGCCTCACCAAATTTGGAGAGCACCTTTAAAAGGTCTGCTTCCTCGGGTGTTGAAATTACAGGCTCTGTTGCCATAAAATCAAAATCCTTTGATTTATCAAGTATGCCGCAGGTACGAGCATAGGTATACTGTGCATAAGGACCTGTGTTGCCCTCAAAGCTGAGTGCATCCTTCATAATGAAGTTAATATCCTTTATACGGTTATTATACAAGTAATAGAAAACAACCGAGCCAACACCAACGGCTTCAGCAACCTCTTCCCTATTTTCTAGGTTAGGATTTTTCTCGTTAATAATTTCACTTACCTTTTCAATAGCAGTTTTAAATAAATCCTTCAAAAGAATAACATTGCCCGTTCTTGTTGCAAGCTTTTCACCATTTATACTAACAGTACCATAGGGAACGTGTACAAGCTTGTCATGCCAATTATATCCCATAAGCTCTACAACCTTGAACCATTGAGCAAAGTGTAAGCTTTGTCCTGCCGAGGTTACATAGATACATTTGTCAAAATCGTAGGTTTCCTTACGATAAACAGCCGCTGCAATATCTCTTGTAGGATATAGCGTTGAGCCATCCTTTTTTAAAATCAAGCAAGGTGGCATATTATAATCTGACAAATCAACGATAGAAGCTCCATCGTCAATCCTTAGAAGCCCGCTGTTTCTTAATTTTTCAACCTGTGCAGGCATTTTATCAGTATAAAAGCTTTCGCCCTTGTAACTATCAAATTCAATGCCTAATTGTTTGTATGTTTTTTGATATTCCTTTAAACTAATCTCAACAAACCATTTCCAAAGTCTAATATTTGTTTCATCACCGTGCTCTAACTTTGCAAATTCGTCGCGAGCCTTTTGGTTTAAGGTTTCGTCTATTTCTGCCTCGTGATGGAATTTAACATAAAGAGCAACTAATCCATCAACACCCTCTTTTTCAATTTCTTCATCGCTGCCCCAAAGATTGTATGCAGTGATAAGCTTGCCGAATTGAGTGCCCCAGTCACCTAAATAGTTTATTCCAACACAGTTGTATCCTTGAAATTCATGAAGTTTTTTTAGAGAGTGACCAATAACGGTAGTGCCAAGATGTCCAATATGGAAAGGTTTTGCAACGTTGGGGGAAGAATAGTCAAACACTGCAGTTTTGCCCTTTCCCGAGCCATCTGAGCCATACTTCTCTTTTTTATCTTCAATTTCTAACAAAACGTTTTTAATCAAATAATCATTTGATACAAAAATGTTCAAATAACCATTCACTGCTTGCGCCTTTGAAACCACAATTGAAGAAAATTTTTCTTCAATTTCCTTTGCAATTACAGGCGGAGCCTTTCTAAATATTCTTGATAGCTTAAAGCAAGGAAATGCGATATCACCTAAAGATGAATCAGGTGGATATTCAAACATTGAAATTAAATCGTCTGAATTTAATTCTAATTCAGGAGAAATAGATTTTAGACAATATAATAAATCCTTCGCCACAAGATTTTTAAAATTATTCATATAAAATTCCTTTTAATTAGTCGTTGTGCTTATCTAGTAAAGCGTGAATTTTTTGAACTGGATTAAGAAGTGTGCTAATTGATGCATCGTTATTGATAGTATCAATAAGATACGATACATATTTGCTCATATTAACATCACAGTACCATTCACGTGACAAAATTTCTTTTGTGTGATATGTGAGATTAGTAGCAAAAATCTTATCAAAAATGCCTTCTTCATATGCCTTGTCAAATTTGTCTAGACCATTACAGAAAAGTGCAAATGTTGAAAAAACAAATACTCTCTTTGCGCCTCTGCCCTTTAATTGCTCTGCAACGTCAATCATTGAGTCGCCTGAAGAAATCATATCGTCAACTACGATAACATCCTTGCCGGTTAAATCGTTGCCAAGGTATTCATGAGCCTCTATTGGGTTTTTGCCATCAACTATGATTGAATAGTTTCTTCTCTTATAGAACATACCAAGCTCAATACCAAGAACTGATGCAATATACATAGAGCGTCCAATAGCACCCTCGTCTGGAGAAACAACCATAAGATTTTCTTTATCAAGCTTTACATCTGGCACGTTTCTTACCAAAGCTTTAAGCATTTGGTATGCAGGTCTTACGTTATCGAATCCTTTTAAAGGAATAGCGTTTTGCACTCTAGGATCGTGTGCGTCAAATGTAATAATATTTGTTACGCCCATATTTGCGAGCTCTTGAAGAGCAAGTGCACAGTCAAGAGATTCTCTTGTTGAGCGCTTATGTTGTCTACCTTCATATAGCATAGGCATAATTACGCTTATTCTTCTTGGCTTACCGCCGGTTGCCGCAATAACTCTTTTTAAATCTTGAAAATGGTCATCTGGGCTCATTGGTACTTGCATACCATACATTTTATATGTAACTCCATAGTTAAAGCAGTCAGAAATAATATAAAGGTCAAGACCTCTCATTGATTCATTGATGAGAGCTTTCGCCTCACCAGAGCCAAATCTAGGACATTGTGCATCAACTACAAAGCTTTTGTCTGTATTTCTTAATTGTTTTAAATAATTATCTACTTGAGCCGTAAAGTCCTCACAGCCTCTCATACCAATTACTTTTAATTCACCATTTAAATGTTCCATACTATCCCCCATAGCGTGTTAAATTTTAAAATAACTCAAAATTTGCCCTTATGAATTATTATCTCTTTGAAAGAACTTCTTTTTCATATTCTTTTACTTCCTTGAGCCATGAAATTCCTGTTGGAACTCCACATTCAATGCAATATTTGTCCCATACTGCCTCGAATGGCATAGATTTTAGTTCCTCAAGCCAAGCAAGACGAGATGTGTAATCCATATTAACTTCGAGCTCTTTCATATATTGAGTTGGCTCAAGCATTGCGTATAAAAGCGCCTTTTGTATGTTTCTGGCACCTATTACCCAAGCTGCAATTCTATTTATGCTTGCGTCAAAAAAGTCAAGACCTATATTGATTCTTTCCATTTCACCGCTTCTAACAATTTCTTCAGCGATAGCTTTTAATTCATCATCAAAAATTACAACATGGTCACTATCCCATCTTACAGGTCTTGAAACGTGTAATAAAAGACCGGGTGTGAATTGAAGTGCGGTTGAAATTTTATCGGAAATATACTCTGTAGGATGGAAATGTCCAGCATCAAGAGTTAAATATTGACCGTTTTTAGCGCAATAACCAAGATAAAAGTCATTTGAACCGATTGTGCAGCTTTCAGCACCTATACCAAATACCTTGCCTTCCAAAGCGGCAATATTGTATTTTGGGTCAACAGGTACTGCAAAGATTTGGTTAAGAGAATCTTCAAGTCTTTCTCTATATCCCTTTCTATCAACGGGGATATCTTTAAATCCGTCAGGAATCCAATAGTTACTAGCACAAACCTCGCCCATTTCCTTACCGATGTATTCAGCAATTTTTCTTGTAGCGATTACGTGATCAATCCAAAATTTACGAATTTTTTCATCATGGTGAGAAAGAGTAAATCCATCATCAGAATATGGGTGTGAAAAGCATGTTGGGTCAAGATTTAAGCCAAAACCATTCTTCTTTGCCCATTTAATCCATGTATCGTAGTGCTCGTGTTTAATTTGATCTCTTGGAACGTTTTCGCCCTTATTATCAAGATAAATTGCGTGTAGGCTTAACTTTTTCTTGCCAGGAATCATTGAAGCTGCCTTTTCAAAGTCCATTTGAAGCTCTTCAATATTTCTTGCAGCACCCGGATAGTTACCGGTTGTTTGAATGCCACCAGTTAAAGGTCCGCTGTTTTCAAAGCCTCGAACATCATCGCCTTGCCAGCATTGAATAGAGATAGGAACCTTTTTCATTTTTTCGATAACCGCATCTGTATCTACACCGATTTCGGCATAAGCGGCTTTCGCAATTTCATACATTTGTTCTTTGTTTGTCATAACTTAGAATTCCTTTCCGCAAATTGACAAAAATCTTTGATAAGCATCTTCCCAAGCATCGTTATGCTGTGGCTCGTAAACCTTTACGTCAAATGAGTTAGTAATAATTTCTCTAGCCTCATAAATATCCTTTATTTCGCCAGAAGCGATAGCCTGCATAGAAATATTACCAATAGCAGTTGCTTCGACAGGACCAGCGTGTACTACTCTATTAGAAGCATCTGCAGCCCATTGGCAAAGCACAGCTTCTTTTGTACCACCACCAACGATATTAATTGATGAGTATTTTTTACCCGTCATACTTTCAATAGATTCAATTGTTTGTCTATAACAAAGAGCCAAGCTCTCAAAAATACATCTAACGACCTCACCAATGGTTTCTGGAACATATTGACCGGTCTTGCGACAGAATTCTCTAATTCTGCCAGGCATATCGCCAGAAGGTGAGAAAAGAACATTGTTTGGATCAATAAAGCAAGCAAATGGTTTTGAAGCAAGTGCTTTTTCAGTAAGCTCATCAAATGTGTAGCTAGCACCTTCTCTTTTCCATTGTCTTCTTGATTCCTGTTCAAGCCAAAGACCCATAATGTTCTTTAGGAACCTGATCTTACCACCAGCGCCACCTTCGTTTGTAAAGTTGTGAGCAAGGGATAACTCGTTAATAACAGGCTCATCATTTTCAACACCCATAAGTGACCATGTTCCACTACTGATATAAACAAAGTCATCGCCCTTTTTTGCAGGAACTGCAATAACAGCACTTGCAGTATCGTGTGAAGCGATATTGACAACATCTGCCTTGATATCACCTAACTCTGAAATAAGCGCTGGTGTTAATTTGCCAACCTTATTACCAGGCATTACAACAGGTGAGAATAGACTTTCTTTAATACCGAATGCATTTAATAACTCTTTAGAAATAGATCTATTTTTAGCATCCAAAATTGCACCGGTTGATGCAATTGTATATTCAGTAAACTTTTCGCCCGTTAAGAAATAGTTAAGTAAGTCGGGGGTGAAAAGCATTCTATCAGCATTTTCAATTATGTAAGGTCTATCTCTTAAATCTGCAACTAATTGATAAATTGTGTTAAAATTAATAGTTTGAATGCCTGTAATTCCATATAATGTTTCAAAAGGCACTGTTTTAAAAGCATAGGGTTGAATATTGTCAGTGCGTAAATCACGATAATGATATGGATTTGCCATCAAAGCGCCTTTTTTATCAATAAATCCATAGTCTACGCCCCAAGTATCTATACCGATACTTTTAATGTCCTTATCATCTGATAATGCACACTTAGAAATAGACGCTTTTATTTCGTGAAATATTCTTAATATGTCCCAAGAAAAATTTCCATTAGTCATTACTGGCTCGTTAGGAAAACGGTGATTTTCAACTATCTCTAGTTTTTTTCCGTCAAAAGAGCCGACAATTCCTCTACCGCTGGATGCGCCAAGGTCGATTGCGAGCATTTTTAATTTTGCCATATCTAGATCCTCTTTTCAAAAGAATGAATATTATACGTATACATTATATCAAATTGATAGTGTAATTTCAAGTAATATATTATAAATATTATATTTTTGTAATAAATAACAAAAAAGGCGAAAATTTCGCCTTTAAATGTTATTTAATTTCAAGAACTGTAACACCGAAATCACCCTCACCGTAATCACCATTGCGATATTTTTTAATTCTTGAGTCTGTTCTAAAAAATTCCCAAAGTCCTTTTCTTAAAGCACCGGTTCCTTTTCCATGAACGATTGTAACACTATTAACGCCTAGAAGAATTGCTTCATCAATATATTTATCGATTTCTATCCATGCGTCCTCAATATTTCTTCCACGTACATCAAAAGATGGAGAGAACTCTTTGTTGCTAAGGTTCTTTTTAGGTGTTTTTTTAGTGTTTTGAGGCTTAGTAGCTTGAATTTTTTCTGAAATTTCATCTGTGATAAGCATTAAATTCTTAACGTTAGTTTTTGTTTTTGCTATACCAGATTGAACTAAAACATTTCCTTGCTTATCTGGATTGTCGAGTAGCACTGCTTCTGCTCCTATATTGCGAATGATAACCTTATCTCCCTTTAGCAACTGTCTTGGTAATACATAGTTTTCGTCAATATCGTCAATAGGATTATAAACCTTATCTGCGTCAAATAGTTTTTCTCTTAAAGCTTTTTTTGTGGCACTATATTTACTTGAAAAATCTTTACTATCTTTTTCTTTTTGAATTTTATCAAGTTTATCAAAAATAAATTCAGCACTTGCACGCGCACCAATGATTATTTCACGCGCCTTTTCCATCATTTCTTCGCTTTCTTTTTCTGCTTTACCAAGTTTTTCTTTAAGTTCTTTTTCTGCAGTTAACTTAAATTGTTCGTATTCAATTCGGAGTTTTTTGTATTCTTCTTTTTCACTTTCAAGTAAAAACCTCTCAGCTTCAAGCTTTTCTATTACACTTTCAAAGTTTCTTGTATCGTCAGAAATCAATTCATTAGCTCTTTTTATAATTCTATCTGAAACACCGAGCTTGCTGGAAATTAAAAAAGCGTTTGATTTTCCCGGTGCACCAATGACTAGACGGTATGTTGGCTTTAAGGTGTTTACATCAAATTCACACGAAGCATTAACAACCATTGGTGTATTTAAAGCAAATGCTTTTAATTCCGCATAGTGTGTTGTAGCAGCGCAGAGGGCGGATTTTTCAAGCATAATTTCAAGGATGGATTGTGCCAAAGCGGCACCCTCTATCGGGTCAGTACCCGCGCCCAACTCGTCAAAAAGAACAAGCGACTCACTTGTTGCTTCATTAATGATATTTACAATTGAAACCATATGTGAGGAAAACGTGGATAATGATTGCTCTATGCTTTGCTCGTCACCAATATCAGGATAAACCCCATCAAAAATGCAAATTTTCGCATAATCGCAAGGTAAATGCATGCCACTTTGTGCCATTAAAGCAAAAAGTCCAAGTGTTTTTAAGGTAACGGTTTTACCTCCGGTATTTGGGCCAGTAATAACAACCATATTATATTCGTTACCAACAGAAACATTTATAGGCACAACCTTTTTCTTATCAAGAAGTGGATGTCTTGCTCTTTCAAAAGCAATTTCTCTTTTGTCTGTAAATTCAGGAGCAACTGCATTCATTTTATGTGATAACTCTGACATTGCAAAGTAAAAGGCTATTTCGGTAATGCTATTGTAATTATTTACAAGTTGCATTGAAAAATTAGCAATATCGGAGGAAAATTCAGCCAAAATACGCTCTATCTCGGCAGATTCTTGACTAATTAAGGTTCTTAATTCGTTATTTGCCTCTACAACTGCCATAGGTTCAATAAATAATGTTGCACCCGTGCCGGAAGTATCGTGAATCAAGCCCTTTATTTCATTTTTATCCTCGTTCTTTACAGGTAAAACATATCTACCATTACGCATAGTAACAAGATTTTCTCGTAAATGCTTTGATTTTTCTCCTGTTAAATAGCCTTGTAAAATTTCTCTGATTCTATTTGTTTGATATCTAATTTTTCTTCTAATATCCGCAAGCGCCGGGCTAGCATCGTCTGCTATCAAATCTTCACCTAAAATTGCCTTAAAAATTCTTGTTTCGAGTGTTTTATTCGGAACTAAAGAGTTAAATATTTCAGTAAGCAACGATGGTTTAATAGCGTCTGTTCGAATATACTCAATCAAGCCTCTTGCTGTTTGTAGCGAAATACCAATGTCAAGAATTTCACGAGGAGATAAAATCGAATTCTTAACCGCTTTTTCAATAGTATCTAATACTTCTGGTATACCGTTAAACGAGGGTATACCCTTAATCTCTGACATTGATTTTGCATCGTTAGTTAATGTCTGTCTTCTTTTTACTGATATGGAATTTGAAGTAGGAGTTAAAGACGATGCTCTTTTTTTTGCTCCTTGCGTTAATGCAAGAGATGCTAGCAATTCTTTAATCTTATCAAATTCTAAAATTCTAATTGATTTTTCAAGATTGAGCATTTTCTTCTCCTCTTTAAAATTAATTTAATGTTTTATAAAAATCAAGCGAATAAAAGCTGCGCTCAAGTTGGTTTAGTAAGAACTTTTCGCACACATCATAAAACGAGTGTAGCTCATCATCATGTAAGGAAAATGCTAAAAATCGCTCAGGTCTTGAATTTACTACATATCTCATAGCGGATAAAACACTACTTGATAAAATCGCAATTGGTTTTGATAGACCACGCTCTGAAAATTCATTTTCGGCAGTTGCATAAAATAAACTATTTTTACATTTATCACAATAAATAACGCCATTTACAATATCAAAATATGAAAGGTTAATTTCTTCATTTTCACATTGTGAGCAGGTGTCAATATTTGGCGCAAAGCCCGATTCTGTCGCTATTCTCAGTTCAAATGAAGCTTTAATAAAATCGAGAGGTTTAATATTTTTGGCAATTGCAAAAAATGTATTTAATGTCAATCTTAAGATATTATCCTCATTGTTTCCTTCTTGAACGATATCATTTACTACGTCACAAACGTAAGATGCCAAAGCAAGCTTAGTAATGTCAGTTCTGATGTCATAATAGCTTTCTATCAAATCGCTATCAACGATATAATAATAGTTACCTCTTTTTCTTAATCCAAAGGTGGCATATGAGAAAAGCTGACATGAAGCCATATGGCGATTGCGAACACTTTTAGCGCCTTTAGCGACGACGAATACTTTTCCATATCGTTCGGTCAAAATAGTTAAAAGCTTATCATTTTCACCTAAATCCTTCTCTTGTATGACAAGACCATTCTTTTTTATTTCGGTCATTGAATCTCCTTGATGTTATACCCAAGATTATTTAAATTTAATGTACTATCTCTCCATTTCTCTTTGACCTTTACCCAAAGGTTAATGTAAACCTTAACGCCAAAAAACCTTTCAAGGTCTTGTCGTGAATAAGTACCAATTCTTTTTAGAGTTTCTCCGTTTTTGCCGATGATAATTCCTTTATGAGAAGCGCGTTCACAATAAATGTCAGCTCTAACCTTAATAATGTCGCCTTCATCCTTAAATTCTTCTATACTTACGGCTGTTCCGTGTGGAACCTCATCACTTAACACTCTTAATAGCTTCTCTCTTATTACTTCGGCAACAATATTACGCTCCGGTTGGTCTGTAATCATATCTTCCGGGAAAAACCATTCACTCTCGCATAGATATTTAGAACATTCATCAATGACAGCTTGTACACCTTGTCCTTTTGAAGCAGAGGTTGGAACAACGGCATCAAATTTATAATAACTATCATATTCGGTTATAGTTTTTGCCACCTTTTCGGGAGTTGCCATATCTGTTTTATTTAAAACTAGTATTGATGGAAGCTTAGTGCGCTTGATTTTTTCAATAATGTCCTTTTCAATCTCGCCCAATCCATAGTTAACGTCGGCGATCAAAATAACAGCATCAGAGCTTCCAATAGACGAATCAGACGCTGCAAGCATATACTCACCAAGCTTTGTTCTGGGTTTTTGAAAGCCCGGGGTATCTAAAAATACAATTTGATCTTCACCTGTTGTGTAAATTCCGGTTATTCTATTCCTAGTGGTTTGTGGTTTAGAGGAAACGATAGCGATTTTTTCACCTAAAATTGAATTTAAAAGCGTACTTTTTCCTACATTTGGTCTGCCAACTATTGCAATAAATGTTGTCTTTCTCATTAAAATCCTATTATCTCCATTATTTCTCTTTGTCTTCTAAACATTTCTTCTTCATCCTCTTTTGAGGTCTCGTGATCATATCCAAGCAAATGCAAGGTAGAATGTACAGCTAAAAAAGCCACCTCGTGATAAATGCTATGGAACAAATGATAACCTTGAATTTGAGCTCTCTCTAGTGAAATAACAATATCTCCTAAAGGAACTGGAGATGGTTGCAATTCCATATCATCATATGAGTCAAACATTGGAAAGGACAAAACATCAGTTGCTGTGTTTTTATTTCTATACTGTGAATTTAACTCTTTAATTTGTTCATTATCTGTAAATGTAACAGATACTTCAACATCCTTTTCAAATCCCTCGTATGCTAATGTGTTAAAAATAGCTTTTCTGACGATAGAGCGCATAGCTACTCTAACCTCAATAATATCTTGCTCGTCTTTAAAATCAACAGTGAGTCTCATTTTTTGTTCGTCCTTCTCTCTTTGTTAGCCTTTAGTTCTTTTTCGTATTTATCATATGCAACTATAATTTTTTGTACAAGCTTATGTCGAACAACATCCTTTTCGGTAAAAGAATGTATTGCAATATCATCAATGTTTTTTAATATTTTTACAGCTTCAGCAAGACCGCTTTTTTTGCCGTCTGGCAAGTCTGTTTGTGATAAGTCACCCGTTACAACAACTCTTGAATTATATCCTATACGCGTCAAAAACATCTTCATTTGCTCTGGGGTTGTGTTTTGTGCCTCGTCTAAAATTATAAAAGAATCATCTAGCGTGCGCCCACGCATATAAGCAAGTGGTGCTATTTCTATAACCATTTTTTCCATATAACGCGCGCAAGTTTCAGGACCGAGTAATTCATATAATGAGTCGTACAACGGTCTTAAGTAAGGATCAATCTTGCTTTGCAAGTCACCCGGTAAAAAGCCTAGCCTTTCTCCTGCTTCGACAGCAGGACGAGTTAATATAACTCTTGATACTTCCTTGTTACGCAATGCTTTAACAGCCATAGCAACAGCCAAAAACGTTTTTCCGGTACCCGCAGGACCAATTCCTAAGGTAACTGTATTTTTTTTAATGCCATTTACATATTTCTGCTGTCCTAACGTTTTTGCTTTTATAGGCTTTCCCTTTGCTGTTACGCAAAAACAATTATCATCGAGCTCATTTAGTTTATCGATTTCATTTTCAGATACCATAGTTATAACATAATCTAATGTTTGCTCTGTGATTGGATTATTCATTTCAACCATTTTATTTAAATAAGCAATCACATCATATGCTTTATTGACATCTTCGATTTTTCCGCTGATAGTTATGCAATCACCGATAGAATTATCAGATGGTCTATTAACAATTTTTACGTTAAATTTTTCTTCAATTACAGTAACATTGATATCAAATGCACCAAAAATTAGCGATGTAGCGCTTGGTGATGATGTATTGATGATTCTTTCAGCCATACTCCCTCCATTTTATTTGTCAATAAAAATTTCAACTTCTTCAGCAATGTCCTCAAGACAATATAAATCACATTCTATATAGTAGCTTTCACCGTCGTAATATGATTTTATTGATTTTGAAATAAGTTCTGCGTCTTTGAGTGCTTCATTCATTTCATAATTAAGCTCTTTAAACGCCAAATCAATAATTTCCTGCTTGCTTCTATTAATTTCTTGATATTGATACTGATATAGCTTTGTCGTTTCAAGCATAATTGGCAAATTATCAATTCCAAAAATATTTATAGATTCTATTTTATTTATTTTATCATAAAATTCATCATATTTGTTTGATTTTAATGAAAATTTTATATATTTTGAAAATAATTTTAAACTTTTTTCTTTTACTACCTTCCCTGTATAGGCTTTTATCTCGGTCTTGTGTGGGATTTTAATTAAAATCTCTTTATTTACATATGCCTTTATCTCACCTTCTGCATGTAAATACCGTAATCCTTCCGCCTTTGAATCCACAATTCCTGATATTAATAAATCCCCTTTTTTTACTACTTCTCCACTTGATACAACTCTCTCGCCATTTATCACATTTATCGAAGAAATATAGCCATCATAACGTGAAACTATATTACAATAAGTATTTTTATCGTTTATATCCTCCTTTAAAGTTTCCTTAATTTCTACATTGGCGACATTACCACTTATATTTACCGATATCCATGATATATCATTGTTTGCTAACAATACATTGTTGTGCAGTTCATCGTATTTGATGTTTGGAATGAATTTACCAACATAAAATCCGCAATTTTCTAAAATTTCAATTATTTTTTCGTCATTCAACTGATTATTTCCACTAATATTTATTTTCCATACAACATTAGATGACAAATATAAAGTAAAAATTAAAAATATTACTCCTATTAATACTCCAACCCTCAAACGAAATGTCTTAATTAAATTAAGTAATCCTTCTGTTTCTTTTATTTCATATTTTATGTTTGCATTGTCAAAAATCTCTGTAAACCTCTTTTTCTTAAAAAGAGATATTTCAAAATATATTTTTTCATTTTTTTCATATAGCTTATAATATGTTAAATTTTTACTCAAAATCAAATTCAAGCATATAAGCTTCAAATCTTTTTCTACAATTATGTATGTTTTAGATCGAAATTTCAGCATTTATATCTCTTCCATCGAATATGTTTTTATAATTCCTCTAATACTTACTCTTCCTTCTGAAAATGTTATCATTGTAAGCTCATCTCCTAAAATTGAAATCAGAAAAGCCTTGCTTCTAATTATTATTTCATTTGTTTCATATTTTTTTATACCTGTACAGCCATCGATATTTAAAATTGTATTTCCAATAAAATCAGCACAAGGTATATTTGATATTCCGTCTAGTGGTACATCAAAAACTTTTGAAACAATTTTATCTAATGATTTTTTTTGCATATTAATACCTACTTTCTAATTCTACTAAATATATCTATGAAAAAGTATAAATATTAATAACAAAATCTAAAAAAAACACTTTTGTTTGAAAGAAGTGTTGATTTTTTCTTTCACATTAATTATAATAATAAGAGGCAATTCAAATTTGAAAGGAGTAGCTATGGACACGAGTAATAGTCAAAACCCACGAGGGCGTAATTTAATAGTATTGTATGTGTCTAATAGCTTGACCATATAATTCTTACAATTATCCCTCTTATCATTATTACGATTAGGAGGTAGAAAATGGAAGATTTCAAAGAAATAGTTGATGAGCTTGAAAAGCTTATCGAAGAACATAATTATTACGGAATAAAAACTCTTTTAAAAGATATTGAACCAGCCGACTTATCATTAATTTTACAAGAATTTCCTAAAAAAATTGGTACACTATTTAGATTATTACCAAAGGATCTTGCTGCCGAATGTTTTGTTGAAATGGATTCTGATTATCAAGAAACTCTTATTTCTTCATTTACTGATGTTGAGCTCAAAGAGGTAATGGATGAAATTTATGTCGACGATACGGTAGATATTATTGAGGAAATGCCTGCAAACGTAGTAAAAAGAATATTAAATAGCTCTGATGCTGAAACAAGAAAGGCTATTAATGAAATTCTTAAATACCCTGACGATTCTGCCGGCAGCATTATGACAACTGAATATGTTAGCCTTGATGAAGATATCACTGTAGAAGATGCTCTTAAAAGAATCCGTCGTACAGGTTTAGATAAAGAAACGATTTATACCTGTTATGTAACAAAGCCAGATAGAACATTATTAGGATATATAACGGCAAAAAAATTGTTGCTTTCAGATGATGAAATGATAATATCGGACATAATGGAAACAAATGTTATCTTCGTTTACACACACGAGGATAAAGAGCTTGTTGCTAAAGAAATGAGTAAATACGACCTGTTGGCTATTCCTATTGTTGACAAAGAAAACCGTTTGGTTGGTATTGTTACTGTCGACGATGCTATCGACGTCATTGAAGAAGAAGCTACTGAAGACATTGAAAAAATGGCTGCCATCATTCCTTCGGATAAACCATATTTGGCTACCAGTCCTTTTGAAATTTGGAGAAAAAGAATTCCGTGGCTAATTTTGCTTATGCTTTCAGCAACGTTAACGAGCCTTGTAATAACTTCTTTTGAGGGCAAACTAACAAGTATTAGCACAGTGATTAGCGGTAATATATTAATCGCCTTTATGCCTATGATTATGGGTTCAGGCGGTAATGCCGGTGGTCAAACCTCTGTTACTATTATTCGTGGTCTAGCACTAGAGGAAATACGAATGGGTGACATATTTAGAGTTTTGTTTAAGGAGCTTCGTGTTTCACTTTTATGCGGTTTAACCCTAGCACTTGCGACTTTCGCTAAAATGCTACTTATTGACTGGTTCATTCTTCGCAGTATAAATACTGACTTCACCCATGCAGCAATAGTATGCTTTGTAGTAAGTGTTACTCTTCTGCTTACTATTATCGCATCAAAGCTTGTGGGATGCTTGCTTCCAATTATTGCGAAAAGAATAGGGTTCGACCCAGCAGTTATGGCAAGTCCATTTATAACAACTATTGTCGACGTGCTTTCCCTATTGATTTATTTTGGAATTGCACTAACTATTTTATAAATAAAAGACCGTTTCATAAACGGTCTTTTTGCATATTATGGTAATAGATGTTAAAAAGGAGGTTAATATATGTGCATAGCATCAGTTAAGTCAATGACATATGCTCAGAAAGTAAAAAAGACGCTATCAGAGTTTTACATTAATTCGAACATTGTAAAGCTTGATGCAAGCATAAGCAAATCAGGATGCTCATATGGTGTAGAGTTTGATTGTGTAAATTTATACGCCGTTGAGAGTGCTTTGCAAAAAAGAGGAATTAAATATAATCAAATTATAAATTATTAAGGATCAATATGGTTTATTTAGATAATTCTGCGACAACATTTCCCAAGCCCTTATGTGTAAGCGATGAAATTTCCAAATGTATAAAAAAATATTGTGGGAATCCTGGCAGAAGTTCACATAGCTTATCAATAGCAAGCGCAGAAAAAATTTTCCAAACAAGAGCTCTTTTGGCTGAGCTATTTAATTCGGAACCAGAAAACGTTGTTTTTACCTATAATACGACATATGCGTTAAATATAGCTATAAAATCAATGATAAAGTATTCCGCTCATATTTTAATAAGTGATATAGAACATAATTCAGTATTAAGACCTATTATTGAATTATCTAATCAAAAGCTTTGCACTTATAGTATATTTTCGACAGAAGGAACTACAGAAGAAATAATAAATTCGATAAAAAACAATATCAAAAGTAATACAAAAATGCTTGTATGCACACACGCTTCAAACGTAGGTTCAAGAAGATTGCCAATTAAAGAAATTGGCGATTTTTGTAAGAAAAATGACATCGATTTTATAGTTGATGGTGCTCAAAGCGCAGGAATATACGACATAGATATAAAAAATATGAAAATTGATGCGCTTTGCATTCCCTCTCATAAAGGTCTATATGGACCACAGGGCGGAGGAGCTGTTATTTTCAATAACAATAAGGTTTTACGCCCTGTTATTGAAGGCGGAACAGGTATTAATTCCTTGGACGAAAGTATGCCTGATTTTTTACCTGAAAGATTCGAAGCAGGAACTCTTTCAACTCCAATTATCGCTGCATGGGGAGAAGCATTAAAATGGCTGAAAACAATAGGCATCGAAAAAATCAGACATCATGAAGAGGAACTTTATAATTATTGTAAAAACAAATTAAAAGCCGTTAAAAATCTTAAATTATATGAAATGAATGACTATTCGGGAAACAGCATACTTTTTAATTTAGATGGTATTTCCTCCTCTTCAGTAGCATCATATTTAAATCAAAAGGACATCGCCGTAAGAAGTGGTTTTCACTGCTCTCCGCTTGCACATAGGCTACTAAACACAGGCGAAAACGGTGCAGTTCGTGTAAGCTTTAGTGTATTTAATTCTAAAACAGACATTAATCAATTGTGCGAGGCATTAAACAAAATATAAAAGGAAATCCTAATTGGATTTCCTTTTTTTAGCTATCTTTTTTAATAAAAAGCTATATGATAGTGTAAATAGTATGTATAGTAACATACCGCAAATTGCCCCTAAATAATCTATACCAACGTCAAGCCATTGCGGAGCACGCCCGAAGGTTTTATTCTGTATTATAAACTCATCAAAAATTGCATATAAAAATGGCAATGGGAAGGAAACTAAATACGCAAATAACTTTCTAACTGAAAATGTAATACATACGGCATTGATTAGACAAAAGCCAAGCAACATATATATCCCAAAATGCGCCAATTTTCTTACAGAAAATTTTAAATTATTTTTTTGTACAGGTGTAATATTATCACCGTTTGGCAAAACTTCAATTATAGAATCTACTACTTCACTACTGGTAGAATTCGACTCTTCTCCGCTTTCTGAAGAAAAATTCATTATCATAGCTATTGAAATTATTACAGTAAGCCAAGAAATAATGGATAAGATTATTTTTTCTTTATTCACTTAATAATTGCTCCGCATTTAGAATTTTTTCATTTTTAAAAAATGCTGTTCCTAAAACGAAAATATTCGCTCCGCTATTTTTAGCAATTTTTAATGTTTCAATATTTATTCCACCGTCAACCTGAATATCAACGTCCTTACTTAAATCGGAAATTTTTGCTTTAACTGCTTTTACCTTATCCATCATTGAATGCATAAACTTTTGTCCACCAAATCCCGGTTCAACGGTCATAATAAGCACCATATCTATAAGCTCAAGGTACGGATATAAAGCACTAACGTCAGTATTAGGTTTTATAGACAAGCCAACCTTTTTTCCTCTTTGATGAATTTTTTCAATTGAACTAATAATTCTATCGCGTTCCAAAGCTTCAATATGAAAAGTTATTATATCAGCACCTAAATCAATAAACTCGTCAATATATTTATCTGGGTTTACTATCATAGCGTGAACATCAAGAACCAAATCTGTACAGCTACGAACTGCTGATAAAACAGGCATACCAAAGCTTATATTTGGCACAAAAGAACCATCCATAATATCAATATGAACATATTTAGAGCCTGAGGCTTCAATCTTTTTTATTTCGTCGCCCAAATTTAACATATTTGATGCGAGAATTGATGGAGATAAAGTAAACATAATAATCCCTTCTTTGTGTCAAAAAATGTAATATTGTGTACAATAATATAGAGCACCGCTCTATGAGCATCGAGTGGGAAAAGATAATAAAATATAGGATGTGTGCAATAAAAATCTCACTCGTTGCTCAATATTAAGCATACACTATGCGCGCTTATACCTTCGCCACGTCCAGTGAAGCCAAGCTTTTCTTCAGTTGTAGCTTTAATGTTAATTTGATCTACACGAATTTCTAAAGCAGTAGCAATATTAATTCGCATTTGTTCAATATGAGGTAGCATTTTGGGTGCTTGAGCAACTATTGTTGAATCAATATTTGAAATATAATACCCTTTAGTTTTTAAAATACATCCAACTTCATTTAATAGAATTAAACTATCAATATTTTTGAATTTAGGATCATTATCTGGAAAATGATAACCGATATCCCTTTCTGCACACGCGCCTAAAAGGGAGTCTGCGATTGCGTGAACTAAAACATCACCGTCTGAATGCGCTAACAATTTTTTAGAATATGGAATCTTAACGCCGCCGATTATAATACCGTCACCATCGCAAAACCTATGTACATCGTATCCATGACCAATTCTCATTCTTCTTTCTCCTCACTCATAGATAAAATCGCTTCAGCAAGCTGTAAATCTTCTTTGTATGTAATTTTAATATTCATTTTTCCGGTTTCAACAAGCTTAACCTTTTGTCCATAAGCTTCAGCAAGCATACAATCATCAGTAGCAGAAATGGCTTTAGTTATGGCGTTTTCAATACAGCTTCTATATAAATTCTTTTCAAAGATTTGTGGTGTTTGAACTGCCCATAATACTTCTCTATCTACTGTTTTAACAATGTTTCCGTCTTTATCAGCTACTTTAACAGTGTCGAGTGTATGTGTGGCAGCAGTAGCAGCATTATGCTCTTTTGCAGCCTTTACAACTGATTCAATAATGTCAGGAGTTACAAGGCACCTTGCCCCATCATGAAATGCAACATAGTTTGACTTTTCAGAAACGTGCTTAAATCCTCGCATTGCAGATATTTGGCGAGTGTCACCACCGACAACAATACAAGCGATTTTCTTAAATGCATTATCACATATTAGTTTGTTATATTCAGAGGTATCTTCTTTTCTTACAACCAAAATTATTTCTCTAATAGAATGACATTTTTCAAATGCTTCGATAGTTCTCACAATAACGCTTTTTCCCAAAATTTCAGCGAATTGTTTGCTGTTATTACCTGAAGAAAAACGAGCAGAATTGCCAGCACATAAGATTATTGCCGTTACATCTCCATGAATAATATCAGAAATTTGAGAAAATATATTTTTCATTATAGTCCTCCAAAATGCATTTTAATTTAGTATAACATATAAATTATTAAAAATAAATAGATAAATAAAAAAAGAACCGAAATCGGTTCAAAAAATCTTGGAATTCGAAACTTCGGTGAAGAAAAATTCTTCACCGAAATATTTGACGAATTTTAATGTCGGTCATTAATATTGCTTTTGCAACCATCTAAGCATTTCATCAAGCTCTTTAGAAGATAGCGAATCCTTTCCATATATCATGTCAAGCATTTTTACAAATGAACCGGAATGATATTTTCTTAAAAAATCAACAGTTATATTACGAACATAATCTTCTCTAATAGCATCAACGTAATAATAACGCTCTTTACCCTTCTTTTCAGAATGAATAAATCCTCTGTCCTCTAATCTTGAAAGAAATGAAATAAGCGTAGGTGCTTTCCACCCCTTTTGCTTTCCGACATTTTCCATAAGATAAGCCGTGTTTACGGGGGAGACCTTGCACTCCCAGAGTGTGACCATCACATCAAACTCTGCCTCCGGCAACTTTCTTATATTTTCCATGTCATTTTTCCTTTCGTTTTTGTGACGCTATTATATTATACACTTGTCTAATATGTTTGTCAACATAATTTGACAAATTTTTATTAAAAAAGCGCCGTTTTTGAAACGGTGCTTTTAATTATTTAAGCATATTTTTTTAAAATTGCATTTTCAATATCTTTAGCTGTTCTTATTTCAACTATTTCTTCGTCATCAAATCTAACGTTAAAAATACCTTCAATATCCATGATAATTTTGAGAATGCATAAGGAATCAACATCTAGCTCAAGAATGTTTGTTTCAGGTGTAAGTAGCTTAATATCAATTTTTGCATATGTAGCTATTGTCTGTAAAATCTTTTCAATCATTAAGCGCTCCTCCAATATTTCTAATAACATTATATACATAAATCTTCTATTTTTCAAGTTTTTTCTGTAAATTTATTGACTTTAATGAAAATTTTGTCTATAATTTGCAATAAGGATGGTGATTCTTATTCAACATTTAGACTTAAAGCGATCAAATGCAATTTACATATTTAGGTCAATTGTAAACGGCGCAAAAACTTATGAAGAAATTTCAAAGGATACTGAAATAGCAGAAATAACTATTAAAAAAATTACATATGAGCTTATTAATGCAAAAATATTACTATCCATTAAGCATAAGAATCCTACAGAAGTTGGCAGACCCAAGGTGTATTTAACTCCTAATCCCGATATTCATTGTACGGTAATAACAAAAGAAGGTTCGTTTTTTACATATAACATGATAAATACTTTAGGAGAAAAAAGCAAGCTTTTCACCTTTCCAATTAACTACCATATGTTAAATGAGCATAATTCGCTAGCATATTCCCTACACTTCTTCACTCAAACCGATTTTTACAATTATTGCCAAAAGATCTTTTATTTAAGTGAAGAATCGGATGAACCAGTTGAGGGTATCCTTAATATATCGCTATTTGAATTAATTTTAGAATCGCTAGTGAATGAAGAAAAAACATTTTATGTAGAATACAAAAATAAAAAAGCACTTATTAATCATAAAAAAGTTAAATTTTTAAACACAGACACATGCATAGAAGAAATTAAAAATATAATCGATTTAGACGATGAATTTATATTAAATGATTATGATCAAGAAAATTTATTAAACGAAGCATTAAGAATAATCACTTTAAATACCTTAGAAGAAAAAGTAGCCCGGTTGTTTTAACTGAGCTACTTTTTATTTTAGAAATCAAACATTGATAGCTGATTTGAACGTGACATATCATCAAAAACGTGATTGTTTTCTAGTAAATCCATAACAGCCTTTGAAAGACGAGTTTTTTGTTGGAAATCTTCAACAGAAAATACATCATTGCTTTTTCTTGCCTCTGCAATTTTTAAAGAAGCGTTTTCGCCAATACCGGCAATTGATGAGAAAGGAAGTCTAATCTTTCCATTTTCGGGTAAAAACTTTGTAGAATCGGATTTCAAAAAGTTTACAGGTAAAAACTCTATTCCCCTCGCCAAGCATTCATATGCCATTTGCAAGGCAACGATAGTTTCTTTTTCCTTTGCCGTTGCAGAAGTTCCTTTCTCTTCAAGCTCGTTAATACGTGTTAAAATTCCGCTCTTGCCATTCTCTACCATTGAAGATTCAAATCCGCCGGGGGCAACGCTTAAATAAGCGGCATAAAACTCCATAGGCATATGAACCTTGTACCAACCGAGACGAATAGCAGAAATTACGTATGCGGCTGCATGAGCTTTTGGGAACATATATTTAATTTTTTTGCAAGAAGAAATATACCATTCTGGAATATTATTTTCACGCATAATTCTTTCATAATCAGCTGTTAAGCCTCTTCCTTTACGTACATCCTCCATTATTTTAAATGCAACGCCCTTTTCAAGACCATTGTAAATCAAATAAAGCATAATACTATCACGAGTACCAACCACATTAGAAATTGTACAAATACCTTCTTTAATTAGGTCTTGTGCGTTTCCGAGCCATACGTCAGTACCGTGTGATAATCCTGAAATTTGAAGCAGGTCAGAAAAGTTTTGAGGCTTAGCATCAACAAGCATTTGCTGTACAAATTTAGTACCAAATTCAGGTAATCCATAAGTACCAACACTACATTTTAAATCCTTTAACAAATCCTTATCACCAAAAGGCTTGGTAGACAAGAAAAGCTCATATACATCAGGGTCGTTCATAGGTACATCTAAAACGGAAGTGTTTGTATAATTTTCAAGCATCTTATATTTTGTTGGAATATCGTGTCCAAGCTCATCAAGCTTTAAAAGTGTATCGTGCAAATATTCGAATGTAAAGTGAGTTGTGACTATATCAGAATTTACATCATCTGCAGGATGCTGCACAGGACAAAAATCGTATATTTGGTATTCCTTCGGAACAACAACTATACCGCCGGGATGCTGTCCTGTTGTTCTTTTAACACCAGTACATAGTTCTACCAATCGTTGAAGCTCAGCTTTATTTACGTTCAGCTGATGGTCGTCCATATATTTAGCAACATAACCAAACGAGGTCTTTGGAGCGATACCACTGATTGTTCCAGCCCTAAAAACGTTTTCAGCGCCGAAAAGGTCTTCAGTATATTTATGTACTTGTCCTTGAACATCACCAGAGAAATTTAGGTCTATATCGGGAGATTTATCACCTTTAAATCCAAGGAATGTTTCAAAAGGTATATCGTGACCATCTTGAGCAAGCTTTTCCCCACAGTGTGGACAGTTCTTATCAGGTAAGTCAAATCCCGAGCCAACGCTACCATCAGTGATAAATTCACTATATTTACACTTTGGACAGCGATAGTGTGGTTGAAGTGGATTAACCTCCGAAATGCCGGCCATAGTTGCAACAAATGAAGAACCAACGGAACCACGCGAGCCAACTAAGTACCCAAGACTTTCACTGTAATATACTAATTTTTGCGCAATCATATATAGTACCGCAAAACCATTTTGAATAATAGAAGTAAGCTCTTTTTCAAGTCGCTCAGATACTACTTCCGGAATTTTGCCTTGGAACTCATAAATATTTTTTGCTCGTTCCCAGCACATATTCTTTAAATCATCCTCTGCGCCGTCCATATTAGGAGTGAAAGTACCTTTAGGGAATGGTCTAATAGCATCATAGTCAATCATATCTGCAATAAGATTTGTATTTTTAACTACAACCTCGTATGCCTTTTCTTCACCTAAATACTCAAATTCCTTAAGCATTTCTTCGGTGGTTCTAAAATAAATGCCAGTATCATTATCAGCATCCTTAAACTTTTGTCCTGACAAAAGTATTTTTCTTGTGATTTCATCTTCTTTATTAATAAAATGGGCATCACAGGTAGCAACTACCGGCTTACCAAGCTTTTCACCAAGCTGAACGATTCTTCTGTTTAAATTTTTTAAATCTTCAACACTTGATGCTCTACCTTCAGCAATTAAAAACATATTGTTACAAATAGGTTGAATTTCTAAATAATCATAGAATTCCGCAATTTGCTCAATATCATCATCGCTTCGGTTATCTAATATTGCTTGAAAAAGCTCACCAGCCTCACATGCAGAACCTATAATTAAACCCTCTCTGTGCTCCATTAAGCTTGTTTTAGGTATTCTTGGATGACGTTTATAATACTTAAGAAATCCGTCAGAAACAAGCTTATATAGATTTTTAAGACCTGTTTTATTTTTAACTAATATTATTTGGTGGTTTGATGGCAAGGTTAAAGGGTCTGCATTTTTGTTCATTAAGTGATTTATACCACTTGTATCGTAGATACCCTCTCCGCGTAGCTTTTCAAGCATACATTCAAATATGGTTGCAAGCATTTCCGCATCGTCACAAGCTCTATGATGATTAAAATCTCCTAAATTAAAATAATTTGCAAGTGAATCTAGCTTATGCTTTTTAAGCTCGGGATTAATAAATTTTGATAAAGTAACAGTATCGATATATGTACATTTAAAATCAATATCACATTCAAAGCATGCACGTCTTACGAAACCAATGTCAAAATTTGCATTATGAGCAACAAGAGTTCTGTTCCCAATAAATTTTAAAAATTCGGGCAAGACCGCATCTATTTTACGAGCATCCTTTACCATATCATCAGTAATTCCGGTTAATTCAACAATTCTTTCAGGAATTGGTCTTTCTGGATTTACAAATGTATTATATCTATCTATAATTTGACCGTTTTTGATTATAACCGCACCGATTTCAGTAATTTTATCATTAATATTCGACAAACCTGTGGTTTCAAGGTCAAAAACACAAAATTCTTCATCAAATTTGGTGATTTTTTCACCATAAACAGATCTTGACGAATCATTAACGAAATATGCTTCCATCCCATAAATGATTTTCATTTTTGCCTTTTCAGATGCAAGCATAACAGGTGGAAAGGCTTGTACATTTCCGTGGTCAGTGATTGCTATCGCCTTGTGCCCCCAAGATTTTGCCAAATTAACAATTTCCTCAGGGTCAATGGTGGCATCCATTTGTGACATTTTAGTATGTAAGTGAAGCTCTACTCTTTTTTCTTCAGCGTTATCCATTCTGTTGATAACACCTATTTTTGCAATATCTACGTAAGAAAGATAAATTTCGCCATCAAAATCGTCAATTTTTATATGACCCTTAATTGCATACGCTTCGCCTTTTTTGAAATACGAGATAATTTCGTCTCTTTTTTCGGTAGGAATATTAATTTTTATGTAAATCGACGAATCTTTGTCTGTTATACCAATATTAATAAGTGTAACGCTTCCACGTTTTACCTGCTTTTCAGTAATTTCAAAAACAGTACCTAAAACGCATACTCCATGCATACCACTACTCAATTTTCTAATTGGTACAATGTTTGTAATTTCGAGTTCGCCACCCGCCACATATTCTTTATTTGAAATATCAAAAACGGTATGACCACATTTTATGGTATTTCCATTATTTTCAAAGATTACTTCGTTGTCATAAAACGAATTTACCCTTTTATATTCATTTCTATTTTGAAGAGCATCGTTTTGATCGGGTTGGGAAGTAGCTTGTGATGCTTTAGCTTCTTCAAGAGCGTGTTTTAATATGTCAAGCTTTTGTGACTCAAACATCTCAACGTTCTTTTTAAAATCTTCTCGCTGCTCTATGAATACAGGTATATCAAGTCCAAATTCGCGATTAATAATTTTAGAGATTACATTACCTGTTTGACCGCTGTCAAGTAAATCAATGCCACCCTTAATAAAAGGCACCTTGAAAACAATTTTTTCAAAAGAAAATTCAAGCGAATAATCTTGGAAAAAGCCTTTACCTATTGGACCTTCTCTATACGCTTCTTTTATAAGCTCGTCCACATAATCAGAAGAAAACAATGAGGATTCATAAAGTGGTATAATTCGCATTTGATTCAATTCATAAGCATCTTTAATTTCTTTTTCAAGTCGATAAATGATGTTTTTTGATACTATATATGGGAAATGTACCGATACCTCTATAATGCGATTTTCAATATCAGCTTTCGTTTTATCTACGTCAAAATCCATATATGAAAGCATTTCAGTAGAAGGAGTATATTTTTTAAATCTTTCTTGTAAAGTCATTTTTTCTCCTTTCTTGAGTTTAGAAAAACTAATTCAAACGGAAATCTCCATTTGAATTAGTTAAATCAATTATTTTTAAAATTTTCAATTTCGTTAAGAAGGACGGATATTATTTGTTCTTCTGAAATTTTGCCGACGATTTGACCATTTCTAAATAAGACAGCCTCATTTATGCCACCAGCAATTCCAAAATCACATTCCTTTGCCTCTCCGGGCCCGTTAACTATACACCCCATTAAAGCAATTTTTATATCCTTACCATTTGTGTTTACATTCTCTATCGCTTTTTTAAATTTTTCAGATAATTCTATAAGATTAATTTTAGTTCTTCCGCAGGTGGGACATGAAACGACTTGAATAGTTCCTTTATTGTAGAAACCAATCGAAGTTAAAAGCTCCTTACCTGCCTTAATTTCCTCAATAGGGTTTGCTGTTAAAGAAACTCTAATCGTATCTCCTATACCATCGCATAATAAAGAACCAATTCCAACACAGCTTTTTACTAACCCACTATACGAGTCACCGGCTTCGGTAACACCCAAATGAATAGGATAATCACAGCTTTTTGCAATCAATCTATTAGCATTAATCATATTAGCAACATTAGATGATTTAACAGAAATAACTGTGTTTTTAAAGCCGAATTTTTCAAGCAAGTTTACGTGATAAAAAGCACTTTCAGCCAATGCCTCTGCCGATGGATAAGTATACTTTTCTAAAATATGCTTTTCCAAAGAACCTCCGTTAACACCGATTCTAATTGGAATTCCTGCATAATCACAAGCAGAGGTAACCTCTTTCACCTTCCAATCCTCACCAATATTTCCGGGATTTATTCTAATTTTATCAATCCCCATCTTTACGCATTCAAGAGCAAGACGATAATCAAAATGAATATCGGCAACTATTGGAATATTAACACCAGATTTCTTTAAATAGCCAATGGTTTTTGCTGCTTCAAGACTTGGAATAGTAATTCTAACAATATCACACCCCGCATTTTGAAGTGCAAGTATTTGATTTAAGGTTGCCTCTTTGTTTTCAGTATCGGTATTTGTCATTGACTGAATTAAAATATCGGAATTACCACCTAAAGTTAAATCCTTTATCTTAATTTCTTTAGTTTTTCTTCTAATTTCGTTATATTTCATAATTTCCTCATACTATAAGAGTTATCACGTCTTTTATAGAAACAATTACAACTAAAGTTAAAAGCAATACAAGTCCAACAAGCTTGATATATTGTTCTACCTTTGAAGGTAAACGTTTTTTAAATATCATCTCAATCCCTGTAAATAAAAGCGTTCCACCATCAAGCGCAGGTATAGGCAATAAATTAAATACACCTAAATTCATTGAAATAACAGCGATTAAATAAAAAAACTCTCGTGGACCATATTTGACGACCTCAACCATAGCACCGGTAACACCAATAGGACCTGATAACTGATTGAAACCGAATCTACCAGATAAAAGCCCGGCAAGTGAATCCCAAATCATTCTTACAGTTGAAACTGAATTACGGAATGTATGCTTTAAGACAAGTGAAAAAGATGGTTCTTCTCCTTTAACACTAAAGGTCATTCTTCCAAAGGTAATGTCACCCTCCTGAACAACCGTTGGAAACTCAACGTTTTCAAGTAATATTTCTTTGCCATCCCTAATTACAGTTAAATCTACTGGTTTATTACCATTATACATTATTTGATAGCTTAAGTCTTCTGCTGTTTTGACAGAAATATTTCCAACCTTAGTAATTTCGTCACCAACTGCCAATTCATTTTGTGCCCCCCAGGTTTCATCAATTTGAGCAACTATTGTAGTACCAAATTTTTGAGTTGTAAGAGTCAAGAAAAACACAATAATTATAGCAATTAAAATGTTCATTGTAGCGCCTGCTATGACAATAATAAATCTCTGATACGCAGGCTTTTTATTAAAGGCATTGGGCTCATCGCTTTCTTCATCTTCTCCTTCCATGGCGACAAAACCACCAATAGGAAAAAGTCTTAAAGAATATGCTACGCCATCTTTACCTTTTTTTGAAATAATTTTAGGTCCCATTCCAATTGAAAATTCAGTGATTGCAACCTTAAAAATCTTTGCAAAAGCAAAATGTCCAAGCTCATGGAAGAAAATCATCATTCCAAAAGCTAATATTGCGAGAAAAATATATAATACTATCATTTTTACCTCTATTTAAGAATGTTCAAATGACGCGCCTATTAAAGTTATTTTTGATATGATTTTACACATTCATGCGCTAAAATCCTTGCTTCTTTGTCAGCATAAATAATATCATCAAGAGAGGGATTTTTGACATTTTTATATTCTGTAACAATTTTTTCTACTATTTTGAATATATCAGTAAATCCTATTTTGTTCTCAAGAAAATATTTAACAGCTACTTCATCGGAAGCATTTAAAACCGCAGGTATTATTCCATCCTCTTCTATAGCATAAAAAGCTAGTGATAAAAGGGAAAAGGTCTGAAAATCGGGCTCTTCAAAGGTTAATTTTGAAATTTGAGCAAAATCCAACGCTTTAGCAAGAGAATTCTGCCTTTTGGGGTAAGTAATCGCGTATTGAATACAGGTACGCATGTCGGGTGCGCCCATTTGAGCAATAACACTATTATCATTATATTCGACCGCCGAATGCATTATGCTCTGTGGATGAACAACAACCTTAACTTGATTAGGTGACACATTAAACAATCTAACTGCTTCAATGACCTCAAAGCCCTTGTTCATAAGCGAAGCACTATCAACAGTGATTTTAGCGCCCATTTTCCAAGTTGGATGTGCTAAAGCATCCTTTGCCGTTATTGAAGACAATTCATTAAACTTTTTGCCTCTAAAAGGTCCACCAGAAGATGTTAAGATAATTCTTTTTATATCATTACTCGATCTTCCTTGTAAGCATTGAAATATTGCACTATGCTCACTATCTACTGGAACAAGCTCTGCATTATTCTTATCAATTGCATCTTTCAAAAATTTGTAGGCAATTACTATAGCTTCCTTGTTTGACATAGCAATTCTTTTGCCACTTTTGGCAGCAGATATAGCAGGAGAAAGACCGGCGAAACCACTAATAGCATTAATAGCGACCTGTGCACTGCTATCTTCAATAGCTTTATTTAAGTCAACTTCATCGTATACCTTTATATCAGTATCTCTTAATCTAGTTTTTAAATCCTTAGCAGAGATTTTATTAGTTAGAACACAAACTTTAGGCTTAAGCTTTCTTGCTTGAAGCTCTATGGAATCAACAGATGAAGAAGCGGTTAATAAATCGACGTTTAAATTTAAATGTTCGACAATTTCAACAGCCTGTTGACCAACAGATCCTGTCGAACCTAATATAGCAATTGATTTCTTTCCTTCAATCATAAATTAAACCCATTAGCACAAAATATTAGTGCATTAGTAAAGCATAAAACCGGGGCGACAAGCATTGCGCTATCGAATCTATCAAGGACTCCACCGTGTCCGGGGAAAACGTTACCGTAATCCTTTATGTTATGCTGTCTTTTTATACTTGAGGCAATCAAGTCGCCAATTTGTGAAACGATTGGCAAAACGATGCCAAGCAAGCATATATGTTGTATATATAAGCCTTCGTATCCAAATGCAAATCTAACAATACACCAATAACAAATCAATGCAATTAATGTAAATACTATTCCACCAATCGCACCTTCAATGGTCTTTTTAGGGCTTATTTCCGGAATGAGCTTGTGTCTACCAAGCAATCTACCTACAAAATATGCAAACGTATCACAAACCCACGCAGATATAAAGATCAATAGATACATATAAGCGCCTATATCTTCAAATTTTTCTGTACCAGTAAATCTAACCATTACAACCGATGAGAAACAACCAATTATGTATACACAAAGTGCATAAAAGGTTAAAACATCAGATAAATTCTTCTTATTTTTTCCAAACATAACATATGCAAGGAAATAAATAAGGAAAATAAATGCTGTAATCATTGCATATAACAAAAATACAGAGTTAGGCTTTGAAACGCCGTTTAAGTAGATAAAATATCTGAGCATTGGCAAACCAAAAGACGCAACATACATAGGAATAGTTAAAAACAAATTCTTATGCAATCCAAGGCATTTAGCAATTTCAAATATACCTACCAAAGAAATGACACCAAATGCAAAACCAAAAAACCAAGTGCCTGAAAAAATGCATATAGGTGCAAAAACGCAAAGCGCAACTACTCCGGTTATAATTCTTTTTCTCATTATTATTCCTCGTCTTTATTTAGCCCGCCATATCTTCTTTTGCGGGTATAAAAATTCTCAATAGCTTTATACAATTCTTTTCTGTCAAAGTCAGGCCAATATACATTAGTAAAATAAAATTCAGAATATGCAGATTGCCACAAAAGAAAATTAGATATACGATACTCCCCAGCTGTACGAACAATCAAATCCGGATCGGACATTTCGTTAGTATAGACGTGAGAAGAAATATCAGCTTCAGAAATTATAGCTTTTCCTTCAGCTATTAATTCATTACACGCCTTAACGATTTCAGCTCTTCCACCATAATTAAAAGCAATGTATAAATACAGAGGTCTATGTTTTGTTTCCTCTTCTGCTTTAATCATAATTGAGGATAAGCTTTCAGGAAGTGAAGTCTTGTCACCAATAAAAACAACTCTAACATCCTTTTCTTGCTTGACCGCCTCAATGTATTCCTTTAAAAGTGCAATTATTGAATCAATCTCATCTTTAGGACGAGACCAGTTTTCCGTTGAAAAGGCATAAACGGTAACAGCTTTTATTCCCGCTTCAAAGCAAAGTCTTACAACCTTTTTAAAGTTTTCAGCGCCAAACTTGTGCCCTACTTTTCTTGGCAAAAGTCTGCTCTTTGCCCATCTTCCATTGCCATCCATAATAAATGCGATATGCTTTAATCTATCGTCAACTTTTAATTGATTTTTTTCTTTAATTAGCATATTCAGCTCCATTTTACTGAATTTAGGGCTACTCAATATTATTAATTGGTAGCCCTAAATATTATATTTCCATTATTTCTTTTTCTTTAGCAGCTGTAATAATATCTATTTCTTTGATGTACTTATCAGTAAGGTCTTGCACGTTTTTATCTGAAATCTTTTGCTCATCCTCAGTCATTTCAGAATTTTTCTTCATTTCCTTAGATTTATCCATAGCATCACGTCTAATATTACGAATAGCAACCTTAGCATCTTCACCAAGCTTTGAAACTTGTTTTTTAAGTTCCTTTCTGCGATCCTCGGTAAGTTGTGGGAAAACAAGTCGAATAACCTTACCGTCATTAGCAGGTGTAATTCCAATATCTGAAGCAAGAATTGCTTTTTCTATTCCCTTGAGTGTAGTTGAATCCCAAGGTTGAATAACTATAGTTCTTGCATCTGGTACTGTAATTGATCCGATTTGATTAATAGGAGTTGCAGAACCATAATAATCAACGTTAATTCTTGAAAGAACGTTAGGATTTGCGCGACCTGCTCTTACAGTGTCAAGCTCTCTTTCATAGGATTCGATTGATTTTTTCATTTTTGCTTCAAATTCTTTAGTATCGAGTTTCATATTATTCTCCTTTTACTATGGTACCCATTTCAGCGCCCATAATTACTTTATAAATATTTTCACAATCATCTAACCCGAAGACGTGAATTGATATACTGTTATCCATGGCAAATGAGGTAGCGGTTGAATCCATAGCTTGAAGTCCTCTTGCCAAAATTTCTTTATATGTAATTTCAGATATTTTTTCTGCTGTTTTATCCTTTCGTGGGTCTGCAGTGTAAATAGCATCAATATTTTTAGCCATCAAAACCACATCTGCACCAATTTCAGCAGCCCTAACAACAGCTGCTGTATCCGTTGAAACAAATGGAATGCCAAGTCCACCACCAAAGATTACAACCTTGTTTTTAGAAAGAGCTTCTATAGCATCATCTCTAACAAACGGCTTAGCAAATGCACGCATTTCAACAGCTGTCATTACCTCAGTGTCTATACCACATCGAATAAATGCTTCTTGCAAAGCGATAGCATTTATACAAGTTGCCATCATACCCATATGGTCAGCCTTTACTCTATCCATTTTACCACCACTACGTCCGCGCCAAATATTACCTGCGCCAACAATGATGCCAAACTGAACCCCCTCGTCCATACATTTTTTTAATATGGACGCTATTTTCTCAATATAATCAAAATTTAAAATTCCGTCCTTGCCATTTGATATTGCCTCGCCCGAAAGCTTTAATAATACTCTTTTATAAATCGGTGTCTGGTTTTCCAAAGCAAACTCCTTATACATACATATATTATTTTATCATATATATAATACTATATTTTAATCAATTTGTAAATAGAAAAATATAAAATTAAGTTTAATTTTTGCATAAAAAAAGGAATTCAAACGAATTCCTTTTTTATTTTGTTTTAATTAGCAATAAATTATTTAAATTTACGCTTTCTAGCAGCCTCAGATTTCTTCTTTCTCTTTACGCTTGGTTTTTCATAGTGCTCTCTTTTGCGAAGCTCTTGAAGAACTCCAGATCTTGCACATTGGCGCTTAAATCTGCGAAGAGCGCTATCGAGTGATTCGTTTTCTTTAACTCTAATTTCTGCCATCTATATCCCTCCCCTCGCGATATGCAAGGATTAAATCTCCTAAATATTATATTACAAGCACTTAGGATTTGTCAATACAAATTTTAAAAAATTTTCAAAATTTTATTTAACTACTATATTTACAATTTTTCCCGGAACAAAAATCTCTTTTACTACTTCTTTTCCGGCAATAAATTCAGCGACCTTTGGCTCATTTTTAGCCACATTTAGTGCATCATCCTTGGAAATGTTTTTTGAAATATCGATAGTCGCTTTTAATTTACCATTAACTTGAACTGCAATCTTAACTGTATCATCAATTGTCTTGCTTTCATCATATTCCGGCCATTTTTCGAGTGAAGCAAGAGTTTTATTGCCCATAAACTCCCACATTTCCTCGGTCAAGTGTGGAGCAAACGGATTCAAGAGCTTAATTAGAATAGATAGTTCGTCATTAGTTAATGAGCCATATTCATAAACCTCATTTACAAACGCCATCATAGCTGCTATTGCAGTATTAAACTTCATAGTATCGATGTCAGAGCTTACCTTTTTAATAAGCTTATGGAGTGATGATTCAAGCTTAGGTGTAACACCACTTCCACTTGCAATATCGGTTAAAGCAGCAACTCTTTCAAGGAAACGTTTACACCCTCTAATGCTAGCAGGATTCCAAGGAGCAGCTTTTTCAAAATCACCGATGAACATTTCGTATAGGCGCAGTGTGTCAGCACCAAATTCACTAATTACATCGTCAGGATTTACTACATTTCCACGCGATTTAGACATCTTCTCGCCGTTTTCGCCAAGAATCATACCGTGTGCTGTTCTCTTCATATATGGCTCTTTACAGCCTATTACATCAATATCGTAAAGGAATTTTGCCCAGAATCGTGAATATAAAAGGTGAAGTGTTACGTGCTCCATACCACCATTATACCAGTCAACAGGCATCCAATAATCTATAGCCTCGCGTGAAGCTAATGCATCATTGTTATCAGGATCACAATAACGTAGGAAATACCATGAAGAGCCAGCCCATTGTGGCATTGTATCGGTTTCTCTCTTTGCAGGCTTACCACAATGAGGACAAGTTGTATTTACCCACTCCTCAATCTTTGAAAGTGGTGATTCTCCAGTGTCAGTTGGCTCGTAGTGCTCAACATCAGGCAATCTAATAGGCAATTCACTCTCAGGAACAGGAACCCATCCACAAGTATCGCACCAAACCATAGGAACTGGCTCACCCCAATATCTTTGACGTGAGAACACCCAGTCTCTTAACTTATAGTTTACCTTTGAAACGCCCTTGTTGTTATCTTCAAGCCATTTAATAATTACTTTTTTAGCCTCAGCAACCTCAAGTCCGTTTAAGAATTCAGAATTGCAAAGTACTCCTGTTTGAACGTCGGTAAATGCTTCATTTTGAACATCGCCTCCGGCAACAACCTCTACAATTGGAAGGTTAAATACCTTTGCAAAATCCCAGTCACGCTCATCATGTGCAGGAACCGCCATAATTGCACCCGTACCATATGTTGCAAGAACGTAATCAGAAATAAAAATTGGAATTTCTTTACCGTTTACAGGATTAATCGCTTTAACACCATCAAGACAAACACCGGTTTTATCCTTAACTAGCTCTGTTCTTTCAAAGTCGGATTTTTTAGCCGCTTCATCCTTATATTTCTTAACGTCGTTATAATTATTTAGGCTACCCTTCCACTTTTCTATTAGTGCATGCTCTGGTGACATTACCATATAAGTTGCACCAAAAAGTGTGTCAGGACGAGTTGTATATACAGTTACGTCATCGCCCATTGTTGTTGAAAATTGAACCTCTGCGCCCTCACTACGACCAATCCAGTTGATTTCTTGAGTCTTAATTCTTTCTAGAAAGTCAACATCGGCAAGATCATCAATAAGCCTTTGGGCATATTCAGTAATTTTGAGCATCCATTGACTCTTAACCTTATGGATTACCTCACTGCCGCATCTCTCACATACACCATTAACAACCTCTTCGTTTGCAAGAACGCACTTACAAGAGGTACAGAAATTAACATTCATTTCCTTTTTGTAAGCAAGTCCTTTTTTGTAGAGTTGAAGGAAAATCCACTGTGTCCACTTAAAGTAATTCGGGTCAGTTGTATTGATTTCTCTAGACCAATCAAAGCTATATCCAATTGATTTTAATTGGTCCTTAAAGTGCTTTATATTGTTTTCTGTAACTATTTTTGGATGTACATGATTTTTAATTGCGTAGTTTTCAGTTGGAAGTCCAAATGCGTCCCAGCCCATTGGAAAAAGAACGTTATATCCTTCCATTCTTTTCTTACGAGAAACAATATCCATAGCCGTGTACGGTCTTGGGTGACCTATATGAAGACCTTGTCCAGATGGATATGGAAACTCTATAAGTGTATAATATTTCGGCTTTGTATAGTCGTTTGAAACCTTAAATGCTTCTGTTTCGTCCCACTTATCTTGCCACTTTTTGTCTATTGTGCTAAATTCGTATTTCATAGTGCTCTCCTTAGTTATTGCAAATTATGTCATTTATATCTATTTCTTCGGCATCAGCCCATAATTTTTCTAATTTATAAAATTCTCTTGCTTCATTTGAAAAAATGTGAACTATCACATCGTGACAATCAACAACCTTCCACTCAATGGAATCACTGCCCTCAAGCTTTACAAAAGGGACTCCACCCTTTTCAAGCTGATATTCAACCTCATCAGCTAAAAATTTGATTTGAGTTGAAGAATTACCAGAGCAAATTACAAAGTAATCAGCTATTATGGTCTTGTTTTCGATTTTTAAAACCTTGATTTGCATTGCCTTCTTAGAGTCTAAAAGCTTCGCTGTTGCTTTTGCAATATCAAAAGAGGTTGCATTCTCTAAAGCTCCTTGGGAAATTTCAAAAATATTCTCCATTTTATGTCTCCTTCTGTACAAGTTTACAGTTTAAAAAATAGTTTCTCGCATTTACCGTATCACTGTCAATACGTTTCCCTTCTGAAATAAGATTTTTAATAGTTAAATCAAAGGAAAATACCATAGTTTTGCGTAAAATCTCAAGCTTTGCATTATAATCAGTAGCATTCTTAATATTTTCATAAAAATATTCTCGTAAAATAATACAATCTTCAAAGGTTCTACCCTTTTCAATATAATCAGCAAGATAAATTATCATTTCGAACAAGGACATATTTTCTTTTCCTGTTGTGTGATAATAAATTGCGTTATATACTTCATTATCTACAATTTCACTACCATAAATTTCGCGAGCGAGATTGGCACCGGTTTTTGCGTGTAACAGTTTAGGTGCAATGCTTTTTTGTAACTCAATACCATATTTATCACACATTTTTAACTGTTCTTCTTTAGTAAACTCTTTAGTTATATCGTGTAAAAGACCTGCAAGAAACAGCTTGTCTTCTTTATCGGGTAAATAAATTTTAGCAAGCTCTTTTGCCTCTTCGCTTACGCCTATAGTATGCAAATATCGTTTTTCATTTTGATATGATTTTACTTTGTTTTTAATAGATTCACAATCGTATTTCATATTTAGTCCACATACATTTTATTTTCTTTTATAAAATCAATAATTTCTTTTGATAAGTATTTAGATAAATCGTTGCCACAAGAAATTGCTTTTCTTATTTCACTTGACGACATTTCTTTGACGTCGGTAGTTAAATAAATTATTTCAGCATTATACTTTTCTTTGTATTTTTTGCATTTGAGATCAATGCTTTGTGTAATGTCACTATCGTTTTCGCGCCTTGCATATACAATTTTGGCGTTCTCAAAAATATACTCGGGACAATACCACATATCCATTGTCAATATCATATCAGTACCACATAAAAAGTATATCTCAATGTCTTTAAAATTTTCTTTAAAATATTTGAGAGTATGTGCAGTATAGCTCTTTCCTTCCCTTTTAAATTCAATATCTGAAACGATAATTTTATTAGACAAGCTAGAAAAAGCAATTTCCGACATTTTAAATCTTTTGTCGGCGTTTATACCTGAGATAACTGTTTTATGAGGAGGTATATATGCAGGCATAACATACAAAGCATCTAATTCAATTGTATTTAAAAACGCTTTACATACGCTTATATGACCTAAATGAGGAGGGTCAAACGTCCCACCAAATATTCCTATTTTCATCTTATCTTCTTTAAATCAATTTTTCTGTTTTTTTCGTTGTCTGATACTCTAAATAATACAATCTTTGTCCCAATTACTTGAACTACCTCGGCACCTATTGATTGAGCTATTTCGACAGATGCATCTTTAGCTGAAATAGGAGAGTTTTCAAGAATCTTTATTTTAATAAGCTCTCTTGCATTAAGAGCATTCAAGAGCTGATTGCAGAGTTCATCAGTTATTCCGCCTTTACCAATTTGGAATATTGTATCCAAATTAACAGAAAGGCTCTTTAAATATGATCTTTGTTTACTTGTCATCTGAAAATACCTTTGTTAATTTTTTAATTAATGCACGCATTGCAAGAGCTCTATGGCTTACAGTGTTTTTCTTTGCGAGCTCTACCTCTGCAAAGGTTTTACCAAAAGGCTCGAAATAGAACAGTGGATCATAGCCAAAGCCGCCTGTTCCTTGACGCTTTGTTAATATTTTTCCAAAGCACTCTCCTTTTACAGTGAAATCATTTGAATGGTCAGGAAAAACGCATGCCATAGCACAAACATACTTAGCATCCCTATTTGATTCACCCTCTAATTTTTTTAGCAATAAATCATTATTATCCTCGTCGTTTCCACCGGAAAATCTAGCGGAATATACACCGGGCGCACCATTTAGAGCATCAACACAAAGTCCAGAATCATCGGCAATACCGATGTATCCTAAACGAGCAGGAACAGATGCCTTCGTTATAGCATTTTCTTCAAAGGTGCTTCCAAACTCTTCAATTTCACCATAATATCCAATTTCGTCAAGTGATAAAACAGTAATATCCATAGTAGATAGCTCTTTAAAAAGGGTTTTAAATTCGCGAATTTTATTTTTATTTCTTGTTGCTAAAACTACTTTTATCATAATTAATCAAATAACGCATTAACAAAATCGTCTGCGTCGAACTTCTCCATATCGTCAATTCCTTCGCCTACTCCGACAAATTTAACCGGAATATCAAGCTCATTTTTAATTGAGAACACAATTCCGCCCTTTGCCGTACCATCAAGCTTGGTTAATACAATACCGGTAATATCGGCAGCATTCTTAAATTCTTTAGCTTGATTTACTGCATTTTGACCGGTTGTTGAATCAAGAACCAATAATGTTTCTCTTTTCGAATTTGGAAGCTCACGTGAAATAACTCTGTCAATTTTTGCAAGCTCGTTCATGAGATTTTTCTTATTATGAAGTCTACCGGCTGTATCAATAATCAAAACATCAGCATTTCTCTTTTTGGCTGCGTTAATGGCATCAAATACTACCGCTGCCGGATCAGAACCCTCAGTATGCTTAATAAGCTCAACACCTGCTCTATCTGTCCATACAGCAAGCTGGTCGATAGCTGCAGCTCTAAATGTATCTGCAGCAGCCACGACAACCTTTTTCTGCTCTCTTTTTAAAGAAGAAGAAATTTTACCGATCGACGTTGTTTTACCAACTCCATTTACACCAATAACGAGAACAACCGTAATGTCATCACCATAATTGATTTCTCCGCCCTCGCCAACAATTTCCTTTAAAATTCTTTTAAGAGCACACTTAACATCATCGGAATCTTTAATTTTATTCTCTTTAATATCTTGTCTTAACTTTGTAAGTATTAATTCCGTTGTGCTTGCGCCTACATCGGCACAAACAAGAATTTCCTCAAGCTCCTCGAGTAAATCCTCATCTACGCCCTTTAAGCTACTAAACAAGCTTGAAAACGGCTTTACTATGGCATTTTTGGTTTTTTGCAACCCTTTTTTTAATTTATCAAAAAATGACACAATAAATCTCCTTTATTTTTCTTTGTTTTCTGCTAAAATTTTGTCCTTACCAACATCGTTTATATCCATAGTAAGAACCTTGGAAATACCTTTTTGAGGCATTGTAACACCATAGAGTCTATCGGCAATTTCCATAGTACCTCTACGGTGGGTAATGATAATAAACTGTGTTTGCTTTGAATAGCGCTTAATATATTGACCGAATCTATTAACGTTTACGTCATCAAGTGCTGCTTCAATTTCATCAAATACACAGAATGGTGTTGGATTAACCTTTAAAATAGCAAATAGTAAAGCAATAGCAACAAATGCCTGTTCGCCACCGGAAAGAAGCATTAAGCTCTTAATTACCTTACCTGGAGGCGCCGCCTTTATTTCTATTCCACAGTTTAAAACATCACTTTCATCGTTAAGTGAAAGCTCGGCATGTCCACCACCAAATAGCTCTTTGAATACAATATTAAAGTTTTCATTGATTGCTTCAAACGCAGTTACAAAGCTCTTTTTCATTTCATCTTCAAGATCAACGATAATCTTTAGTAAATCTTCCTTTGATTTACTCAAGTCGCTCAATTGACCATTTAAGTAATCGTAACGCTCCTTAACCTCTTTGAATTCTTCTATTGCATTTGGATTTACATGTCCTAAATTTCTTAATTTATTTTTGCATTCGGTTGCTATAGCTAAAATTTCTTTATGATTTGCTTCATCAACTAAAGGATAATCAAGCGCTACCGCTGTTGAATATGTAAGACCATAATCATCATATAACTTTGCGGTCATTTTATCAAATTCATTATTCAACTGTTCAAGCTTGCTTTCGCTCATAGTGTGGGCGCGCAAAACATTTTCTCTCTTTGACAAAATATCTTTGTTTCTTTGATTTAAAGCATTTTTCTTTTGTTCAAAATCAAGCTCAAGATTTTGAAGTCTAATTCTTTCGTCCTCAAGACCTTGGAGACGCTTCTCAGCTTCTTCATAAAGCTCTCTGTTTTTAGCAGTTTTTTCAGACGAAGATGAAACCTCAATTTTTAATTGCTCCATTTTATCATTGATAGCATTAATGTCGTTTAAAATCTCTTCTAAACGCATCTTAGAGTCGTTTATAGCGAGCTCTGCCGCCTCAATATCTTTTCTAATCTCGGCAATCTTTATCAAGTTTTCATTCAATTTTGCTTGTAAATTTTCAGCATTTTCAACATATTCATATTTTTTAACGTCTAAATCAATACGAAGTGTTGAAATTTCTTCTATTCTTTCTTGGATTTTTTCTTTATTCTCGCGGTTTAGAACGAGTTCGTTCTTATTTTTTTCATCCTCATCTACCAATTTTTGAGTATCAGATAGGAGTCCGTCAAGAATTTCTTTATTCAAACCAATTTGAGCAACAACTGTGTCATATTCGGTTTTTTCAGCCCTATAAAGCTTGTCAGTTAAATCATATTGTTGCTTTTGTCCAGCTTGTTTCGAGGTCAAAGTACGAAGCTCTTCACCAAGCTTTTGACCCTTAGATTTAATATCTTCAAGGGCGGTAGATAACTTCTTTTCTTCGTCCTCGGCCTTTTTTATGTCATTGCTTCTCGAAAGTACAGTTCCCTCGTTTTTAACTGAACCTCCGGTGAATGAGCCGCCAACGTTGATTAACTGTCCATCCAGAGTAACGACCTTAACCTTATAATTTTGTTCCTTTGCCATCTCGGTGGCGTTATCAAGATTATCAAATATCACGGTTCTGCCAAGCAAAGAAGAAAAGACCTTAGAAAATTTAGGTTCAAAGTCAATCAGTTCGTCGGCAACGCCGATATAACCCTTATACTTCTTAGCATTTAGCATTTCTTGCGTAGGATTTTGTCCACTTACAGAAGACAATGGATAAAAGGTTGCCCTACCAACCTTTGCTTCTTTTAAAGCAGAAATACAAGCTTTGGCTGTATTTTCATTATCAACAACGATATGTTGAAGTCCAGCACCTAGTGATGTTTCAATAGCGGAAATGTACTTTTCTGACACAGAAATCAAAGTTGAAACAGGACCATATACAGTGTTCGCACCACGAATTTCGCCGCTGTTATATGCATTCATTACATAGCCAACGCTCTTTGTATAGCCATCAAATAGCTCTTCCATGGCGGACAAAACCTTAATCTTCTCTTGTAGTGCAAGTTGGCTAGACTTAACACCATCCATTTCATCTTTAAGACCGTTATAGACTTCAGTTTTCTCTTCTATTTCTTTTTCTGTTACTGCAAGAGTATTTTCGATATCATTTAACGAATTCTCATAGTTTGCTAAAACCTTAGCATATGAATCCAATTTTTCATTTAACTTATCAAGAGTATCTTGATATTTTAAAATATCGTTATTTATGCTCTCTTTTCTTTCATCACCCGAAAATTGCGAATTTTCAAGAACTGAAAGCTTTACAATAATATCGTTTCGTCTTTCTTCTAATGATTTTTGCTCTGCAAATAATGATTCAAGTTGCTTTTCAGCATCAATTCTACTTTCATTACATTGATCGAATTCTTTTTTTAACGACTCTTGTAATAAATTAGCTTCGTCAAGTCTTAGACATATTGCCTTGTAAACATCTTCTTTTTCTTTAATTTCAGCCTCGCAAAGCTCTTTTTTTGTGTTAGCCTTTTCAAGCTCTTCGATTTGAACGCTTGAAAATACTTTTGCATGCTCAACGTTATTTTCCATAACCTTCAAATCAGAATTTAAATTTGAAAGTGTGGCGTTACAGCTCTTAATCTCTGTATATATTCTTTCTTTATCTCTACGAGTCTCTAAAAGCTTAGCATCAAGCGAAGCTTCTTGTGTTTCTATTTGTTTTATAGAGTTATCTGTCATTTCAAGCTCGTGTGCAGACAAGTTGTGAGTCTTTGTAAGCTTGGCAATCTCGTCCTTTGTATTTTGTGAATCATATATCCACAATGAAACATCGGCAACCTTTTTTCTTTCGTAAAGTTCATTGAATTTTTTTGCTTTTTCTGCTTCTTTTTCAAGTGGACCGACACGCATAGCAAGCTCGTTGAATATGTCAAAAACTCTATCCATATTTTCTTGAGTCTGCTTTAATTTTCTTTCAGCCTCTTCTTTCTTATATCTAAATTTAGCAATTCCAGCAGCTTCTTCAAAGATATTTCTTCTGTCCTCACTCTTTTTAGATATAATTTCGGCTATTCTGCCCTGTCCGATAATTGAATATCCCTCACGACCAACACCAGTGTTCATAAATAACTCATAAATATCTCGAAGTCTTACAGGATTTCTGTTGATTAGATATTCACTTTCTCCGGCTCTATAATAGCGTCTTGTAACGGTAATAGTATCATAAGGGCTATTTAATCTACCCTCCTCGGAGGAATTGTCAAATGTAACGGAAACCTCGGCATAACTCATTGGCTTTCTAACCTCAGTACCAATAAAGATTACGTCTTCCATCTTTGAGCCACGGATATTTTTTGAGGAAAGCTCACCTAAAACCCATCTCATAGCATCAGTTATATTTGATTTTCCACTTCCGTTAGGTCCAACTATAACGGTTGCGCCATCATCAAAATACAAGGTAGTTTTATCAGGGAAAGACTTAAAGCCTTGTAATTCAAGTGATTTTAAACGCATCTTTAGATTCCTCCTTTTCTTTTAAAATTAATTGATATTGCATCAAATTATTATTTTCCTTAACTTTTATGTATTTAAATCCAAATGTCTTCTTTAATTTATCAACATTTTTCTTTTTGTTTCCTATAATTTGTGAAATACACCCATTTGCACATTCTATGTAAAGCGACTCTAATTTCATAAGAGATGAATTTTTTAGACTTTTAAAAATCAAATTATAATAGACTTGACTTTTAACCATCTCTCCTATTGATGGTGAATTTGGTCCTGCAATATATGAATCTTCAGAATGAAGATTATCACTTTCGCATAGTCCAATCCTTAAACAAGGAATATTGTTTTTAATAAACACCTCTAGAACTTTTGCCGACCTTTCTACAGCCTCATCAAGAGAAATCGGTCTATATTCTCCATTGTTTGTTAAATCTTCTAGCTCGGTATTTTTAAAAACTAAAGTGGGATATATTCTTGTACCCGAAGCACCCAAGCGTGAAATTACTTTAGCAGTATAAATTTCATCTTGAATATTTGCGGACGGCAAGCCTATCATCATTTGTCCTACAAAGTTAATTTTAGCATTTTTTAACAGCTTTGTCGCGTTAATGGTATCAACTGCTGTGTGGCCTCTTTTTAGATATTTAAGAACCTCGTCATTCATTGATTGAACACCTAACTCAACACAGGTAATTGTATATTTTTTTAAAATTCTAATTATTTCCTCGTTAATGTAATCCGGACGTGTAGACATTCTAATGCCAATAGCCAATCCCTTGTCAACGTAGCCTTGTGCTTTGTCAAGAAGCCTTATCATTAAGCTTCTGTCAATACCGGTAAATGATCCACCAAAAAATGCAATTTCACATTCATCATCTTTATCAATAGTTGTAAGTGCTTGATTTATAATATTATCAACTACACTTTCATCAAATTGATATGTTCCTGATATAAAACGTTGATTACAAAATATACATTGATTGGGGCATCCTAAATGAGGAATAAATATGGGTATATTTATATGTCTCATTTGACATCAAATAAAATAAGGGCTTCTTTTGCGGCAAATTGCTCCGCTTCTCTTTTTGTTTTTCCCTTACCCTTACCAACAACATTAGAATTGATTTTTACTTCGACCTCAAATGTCTTATTGTGATCCGGTCCTTCCTCGTTTACACAAAAATACTGTATTCTATCATTGCCAAGAGCTTGTACAAACTGCTGAAGTGTAGTCTTATAATCATAATTAACATCACTACCGGATGTTTGAATTTCAAAATTAACAATAGGAATTAAAAATTTTGCAACGATTTCTTTAGAACCGGAATCTAAATAAATAGCAGCAAGCAAGGCTTCAAAGGCATTTTCAAGAATTTTAACATTTGTTCTTCCGTTAATTTCCTCACCTTTACCTAAATAAAGATAGTCACCAAGATTAATTTTATTTGCGAAACTTGATAATGACCTTGTACAAACCAATGAAGCTCTGGTTTTTGTAAGCTCGCCTTCTGCTTTATTAGAAAATTTTTCAAATAAATACTCACTTACTACAAGTGAAAGAACGCTATCACCCAAGAATTCTAAACGCTCATTACATTCACAAATAATTTTGTGAGATTTTTGCTCATATGCATAAGAAGAATGAGTAAGAGCGGTTTTTAGCATGTGCTTATCTTTAAAAATGTAACCGATTGCTTCTTCAAGTTTTTCTATCGGTAATGGGTAGTTACTCATTTTTCTCCTCCATAATTTAACATTTTATAAATTTGTAGACATTTTTTCTACTACGTTTAAGTCACAGTATTTTATTACCTGCTTGACGGCATTTTTTATATCTCTTTCCTTGGAGCTACCGTGTGCCTTGAAAACTGGCTTATTAAGTCCCAACAGCGGTGCGCCACCATATTTAGATGCATCAAACATTCTTTTAAATTGTTTTAGTTGCTTTTTCATACATACAAAGGCTGCTTTTGTGATTAAATTAGCTGTAAACATATCCTTTAACGATGAAAACATAAACATACCTAAGCCTTCTATCAACTTAAGAGTAATATTTCCTGTAAATCCATCAGTAACTAAAACGTCACAAGGACAACTCGTAAGCTGCTTGGATTCAATATTTCCTATAAAATTTATATGCTCGTTATCCTTTAATAGCTGATATGCAGCTTGATGTACAGCGGTACCTTTTCTTTCTTCTGTACCGTTGTTTAACAAGCCAACTCTAGGCTTTTCGATATCAAACATTAAATGTGAATAAGCAGAGCCAATTATCGCCCATTGAAGTAAAATATCCTCTGTCACCTCTGGATTAGCTCCTGAATCAAGCATCAAAATAGGCTTATGAAACGGTAAAACAGTAGCAATCGCACTTCTTCTAACACCCTTGATTTTTCGAATCATGAGAGTTGAACCAACATGCAATGCGCCCGTGTTTCCTGCACTTAAAAACGCATCAACCGATCCATCCTTTAATAGCTTTAAGCCAACTGCCATAGAGCTATCGCTTTTTTCCTTCATAACCACCATAGGGTCATCTTCCATAGTTACTTCTATATCAGTATGGACTATCTCAACGTTTTCTGGCAAAGTCTTGCCAATTTCAGTAAGTGAATTAAGAATAGCCTTTTTATTTCCTATCAAAGCTATCTTGACCTCGGGATTGTTTTCTGCAGCTACTACAGTACCTTTGACAATTTCTAATGGTGCGTTATCTCCGCCCATTGCATCAATAGCTATTTTCATTTTTCAATCTCGCTTTTTAAAGACTTAATTTTTTGAATTGCACGCTTTGCAATTTCTTCGTTCCTTGCTTTTTTTCCACCCTTAACCTTATAGCCAAGAGGTGCAACTATTCCAAAATTTGCGTTCATAGGTTGAAAATTACCAGAAAATGCACCATTTTCTACAAAATGTGACAAAGCACCGATTACTGTTTCATCAGTAAAGTCTAGTAGTTCTGTGCCTTTAGCTAGTCTTGCTGCATTAATACCTGCAACAAATCCTGACGAAGCAGACTCAATATATCCTTCAACTCCGGTCATTTGACCTGCAAAGAAAACGTTTGGATTTGAACGAAGTGAATAAAATTTTGTTAAATATTTAGGCGAATCGATATAAGTATTTCTATGCATTACTCCATATCTTAAAAACGTTGCATTTTCAAGTCCTGGAATTTTAGAAAATACTCTTTTTTGTTCACCAAAGGTTAGATGTGTTTGAAACCCTACAAGATTGTACATTGTTCCGTTTTGGTTTTCCTTTCGTAACTGAACAACCGCAAAGTAGGTTTCTTTAGTTTTGGGGTGTTCTATACCTACAGGCTTCATAGGGCCGAACAAGAGTGTCTCAAAGCCACGCTTTGCCATAACCTCGACAGGCATGCATCCCTCAAAAACCGTAAGCTTTTGAGAATCGCTGTCAAAATCGTGTAGTTCTGCCTCTTGAGCAGATACGAGAGCCTCATAAAATTCTTTATATTCAACCTCACTCATAGGACAGTTGATGTAATCAGCATCACCCTTATTGTATCTCGAAGCAAAAAATGCCTTTGACATATCAATAGAGTCAAATTCAACAATAGGTGCTGCGGCATCAAAGAAATGTAACCCATTAAGTCCCATTTCATCTTTCATATATTTTGCTAATTTGTCAGAGGTTAGTGGTCCCGTTGCAATTACAGTAATTTCGGAAGGATTAATTTCCACAATTTCTTCCTCAACAACAGTAATATTGGGATGATTTTTTATTCTTTCAGTTATATATTGAGAAAAAGCTTCTCTATCAACTGCAAGAGCGGAGCCTGCCGCAACTCTATTATTATCTGCCGCTTCCATTATAATCGACTCCATTTCACGGAGTTCTGCCTTTAAAACGCCTATTGCATTTGAAAGCTCATCAGAACGAAGAGAGTTTGAACATACAAGCTCGGCAAAATTCTTGTTATGGTGAGCAGGAGTATATTTCTGTGGCTTCATCTCATAAAGATTAACCTTTATTCCTCTTTTTGCAGCTTGGTATGCCGCTTCGCAGCCAGCAAGTCCTGCACCTATAACATTTATACTTTTTATTTCAGCCATACTATTTTTCTTCTGTTTTGTATCCACACTTCTCATTTGAGCAATATGAATAATCTCTATTTTTCTTTTTAAGCATCATTCCCGAACAAACAGGACATTTTTCTTCGGTTGGAATATCCCAAGTTGAAAACTTACATTTCGGGAACGAAGAACAACTATAAAACTGTTTTTTGCTCTTTGTAAATTTAGTAACAATTTCTGAACCGCAAATTGGACAATTCAAATCAAGCTTAGTATCCTTTGCCTTAGTGTTTTTACATTTAGGATAGTTCGAGCAAGCATAGAAATCACCGAATTTGCCTTGTCTTACAACCATATCTGAACCACATATTTCGCACTTGAAATCCACCTTAATTTCGGGCTTTGATACGGTATCCTTTCCGTCCTCGGTTAGGGTTTTTGTATTTTTGCAGGTTGGATAGTTAGGACAAGCGGCAAATTTACCAAATCTACCATTTTTTATAACCATCTTGCTGCCACAAAGCTCACAAATAATATCGGTTTCTTCTACAGGAACCTCTATTTCTTTTTCGCCAAGGACAACATTTGCTTTTTCAAGTGAAACCTTGAAATCTTTATAAAAGTCACCAAGCACATCCTTCATAGTCACGCTACCATTAGCAATAATATCAAGGTTGTTCTCCATATTAGCTGTAAACTGATAGTCAACAATTTCAGGAAAATGCTCATTCATCAGCTTGGTTGTAACCTCACCAAGAGGTGTTGGCTTTAAGTATCTACCTTCACGTGCAACGTAGCCTCTTGAAATAATAACAGTAATAATAGGCGTGTACGTACTAGGGCGACCAATTCCCTTTTCCTCAAGAAATTTAATAAGCGATGCTTCGTCATAACGAAGTGGCGGCTCAGTAAAATGCTGTGCCGGTTCGATACTCTTTGATGAAAGTTGTTCATCTTTGCATAAATTTGGCAACTTGTTCTTTTCAAAAATGCCGCTATCAGCATCCGCATTATCAACGTTTTCAATATCACCGTAAATTGCAGTATATCCAGCGAACAACACTGTATTACCAACAGAACGAAAATTATATCCATTATTTTCAAGATCAACAACAACCGTATCAATTTGAGCTGATGCCATTTGGCTAGCCAAAAAGCGTTCCCAAATCAACTTATATAGCTTATATTGGTCGGTTGTTAAATATTTTTTAACCTTATTCGGTTCAAGTGTAACCTTTGAAGGTCTAATTGCTTCGTGCGCATCTTGTGCATTGTTTTTAGATTTAAAGATTCTTGATACAGACGGATAATACTTTTCGCCAAATTTATCAAGGATATATTCTTTAGCGGATGCTTGCGCTTCTTGTGAAATTCTTAACGAATCTGTACGCATATAGGTAATCAAACCCTGTGCACCACCATTTTCAGCACCCAAATTAATACCTTCATAAAGCTCTTGAGCTATTTTCATAGTTCTTTGAGATTGAAAATTATACTTTTTAGATGCTTCTTGTTGCAAGGTAGAAGTTATAAACGGCGGCTGTGGTGCGCGTGGTTTAGTAGTACGCTTAACCTCGGAAACTATAAATTCCGCATTTAACTCATTTAAAACCTTATCTATCTGTTTTTTATCAGATAACTTAACCTTTTTACCTTTTTTACCATAGAAATGAGATATAACATTCCTATTTTTTGCGGTTTTTAGGTTAGCAGTAATAGTCCAATACTCACTTGGAACAAATTTTTTGATTTCCTCTTCTCTTTCTACGATTATTTTCGTAGCAACAGACTGAACGCGTCCTGCAGAAAGTCCACTCTTGATTGTTTTCCAAAGGAATGGGCTAATTTGATATCCAACAATTCTATCAAGAATTCTTCTTGCTTGCTGAGAGTTAACCAAATTAACGTCAATGCTTCTTGGATGCTTTATAGCTTCCTTAACTGCGGACTTTGTAATTTCGTTAAAGGATATTCTTTTTGCTTTTTTAGCATCATCGCCAATAATTGACGCTAGATGCCAAGAAATCGCCTCGCCCTCTCTATCAGGGTCAGTTGCAAAGAATATTTTATCAGCATTTTTAGCTTCTTTTTTAAGTTCTTTTATTAAATCGCCCTTGCCTCTTATATTGATGTAATGTGGCTCGAAGCCATTCTCCGTATCAATACCAAGTGTTGACTTGGGCAAGTCTCTTACGTGACCAACGGATGCAATTACTTTATAATTAGATCCCAAATAACTTTTTACCGCACCTATTTTTCCGGGTGATTCAAGTATTACAAGATTATTTGCCATATGTGTTCCTTTCCTGTTACTTTTTTATGTAGTATCCGCCCGGTGTGCTCTCTATTGCTCCGGAAATCTCTAGCATCATAAGAATTGATGCTAGCTTTGATGCATCAAAATTTAAACCAACTAGTGCATCGTACGAATTTGGTTTATCAAATACCATAGCATCATAAACTATTTTTTCGTCTTCTGAAAGTTTTGAAGTATCAAATCTTTCAATAGTCTTTGGTTTTTCTTCAACCTTTGGCTTGACATATTCTTCTTTTTTGCCATAAAACGATACCTCATCAAAGCTAGAAGCAACCTTTAAATGCTTCTCAAAAACAGGTCTCTCTTTTGATGCAGTAAGATTAAGGTTAGAATATTTATCCAAAAATTGCTCAAGCACATCTATTGCACAGGTGGCAACATTTGCACCTTCCATTAAAAGCTGATTTGTGCCTTCTGTTGAAAAATTCTTAACTGGTCCAGGAAATGCAAAAAGCATCCTTCCTTGTGCAAGTGCTTTTTTCGCAGTAATAAGCGCACCGCTATTTTTGTCAGCCTCTACAACAACTGTTGCTGGAGATAATGCACTTATAATTCTGTTTCTTACTGGAAAATTTGTTCCATTTGGCGGCGTATGTGGTGGATATTCGGTAATCACCGCACCAACATTAATCAACTTATCCATTAAAAGCTTGTTTTGATATGGATAGCAAACGTCAATTCCTGAGCCTAATACAGCGACAGATGAACCGCCAGCATAAAGCGCACCCTTCTGTGCAGTACAATCTATGCCAAGAGCCATGCCGCTTATTACAATAGCACCACCCTTTGCAAGACCAAAGCCAAGCTCATATGCATTTTTCTGACCATAAATAGTCATTTTTCTCGTGCCAACAACTGAAATACACAATGTGTTTTCAAAGTCAGGCAATTTACCTTTACAGTATAAAACAGCAGGAAAATCGTCTATAAGTCTTAGTAGTGGTGGGTAATTACTATCACTTGGCGTGATTATATCAACATCATTATCTTCACACCATTCAATTACTTCCTCAGCGTGAGATAAGCTTTTGTCAAGAAGCTTTTTCTTTTTTGCAAGATCGAGCCACTCTATCATTGCGACATCCGCATCATCAGAATCATATATTGCCTCTAGTGAACCGAAATGAGAATAAAGTTTATGATATATGCGCGAGCCTGCACCAAAATGAAGTGATAACCACATCCATATAAGCTTATCGTCCATATCACACCTCCTAAGTAAATAAATCTCTATATTATAATAGCATTTTGTTTTTTGCTTGTCAATATTTATTTATAATATTATATTTATTTATATAGCTCCCACATAAAAATCGAGCTGGCAATTGCAGCATTTAACGACTCAGTGTTTTCGCACATTGGAATAAAAATTGTTTCATCCGATGCTTTAATAACCTCGTCAGAAATTCCATGTCCTTCGTTGCCAACAATTATTACGTCTTGACTTCTCAATTCAATTTTACCCAAAATTAACGAATTTTTACCCAAGGTAGCGCTTAAAACTCTTTTGCCACATTTTTTTAGTGATTTCACAGTGCCAACGAAATCATCAACAATATCAATTTTAACCTTAAAAATTGCACCCATTGCGGCTCTTATAACCTTTTGTGAATATATGTCTGCACAATCTGATGAAAATATTAATCTATCAATGCCAAAAGCTGCTGCATTTCTTATGATAGTTCCAATATTTCCGGGGTCTCTCACCGCTTCCAGCATGATAATTTTTTCGTCAGAATTTGCATTTTCTACAGTTGTAGAATTTGTGTGCATTTCTTTCAAAAATTCACAAACCGCCATCACTCCTTGAGGTGCATTTTCCTCTGTTAACTTCTCAAATACCTGTTCGTTTACGCACAAAACTGCTGTGCCATTTTCCTTGCAATTTTTAATTTTATTTATTAATTCAGCATCAAAATTTGCATCATTTTTAACTATAATATATCTGATTTTTGCGCCAAAATTTATCGCTTCATTTAAGAGCTTTTTACCATCGCAAACAAACAATTTCTCTTCATTTCTATACTTTTTATTTGATAATTTTCCAATTTTGACAATTGTCGAATTTGTTTTGCTGGTTATCAAGTCAGTTCCAAAAATCTCGTTTAACATATTTTTCTCCATATTCTAAAAATGCAAAAAAACTCGGCATTTGCCGAGTTTTATTTTAATTAAAGAGCTGCCTTTGCCTTTTCAACAAGTGCTGCAAATGCTTCCTTGTCAGAAACTGCAAGCTCTGCGAGCATCTTTCTGTTGAGGTCAATACCAGCAAGCTTAAGTCCATGCATAAATGTTGAGTAGTTCATGCCGTTAACCTTAGCTTGTGCAGAAATTCTTGTAATCCAAAGAGAACGGAAGTCTCTCTTCTTCATCTTACGGCCTGCGAATGCATAGTTACCGCTCTTCATAACAGCTTGCTTAGCCATCTTGAAGTGCTTGCTCTTTGCGCCCCAGTAACCCTTTGCCATCTTTAATACTTTATTTCTTCTTTTACGTGCCATCATAGCACCTTTAACTCTTGCCATCTTAAAAATCCTCCTTGTACTAACGTTACACTCTAAATTATTTGTTGATAAGCTTCTTGATTGTTGGAGCCATGCTCTCGCTGAGGTATGAACCTGAACGAAGGTTTCTCTTACGCTTAGCTGTCTTTAAACCAAGATTGTGACGGTGTTGTGCATGGAACATTTTTACTTTTCCAGTTCCTGTTAAAGAAAATCTTTTTGCGGATGCCTTATGTGTTTTAATTTTTCCCATGATATTCGTTTCCTTTCGTAGTAGATATATAATATCTTATTTTTTTACAGGTGAAATTGTAACAGACATTCTTCTTCCATCAAGCGAAGGAGCCTTATCTGTGCTACCGTATTCAGCGCAAAGCTCGATAAATTTACCGATAATTTCAACGCCTACCTCGGTGTGAGCCATTTCTCTACCCTTGAATGAGAGAACAACTCTTACTTTATCTCCGTTCTTTAAGAAACGGATTGCATTATTTGCTTTTGTATTAAAATCGTGAGTATCAATTCTGCAAGAAAGCTGAACTTCCTTAACATCAACGGTTTGTTGCTTTTTTCTTGCTTCCTTTTCTTTCTTATCGCGGTCATAACGATATTTACCGTAATCCATAATACGACAAACTGGTGGATTTGCCCCTGGAGCGATAAGAACCAAGTCAAGACCTTGTGCATATGCCTTTTCTAAAGCTGCGTCAGAGGACATAAGTCCAAGCTGCTCTCCGTCATCAGATACAACTCTTACTTCCTTGAATCTGATATCTTCATTGATAGTCATTTCTTTTGCGTTGCTAATAATTAAGCACCTCCAATTTACCAAAAGCGTGGTATGCAAAAAATAAAAAATGTGCGTAAGAAACACTAATCTCCGCACAACAAAAAACCACTTAAAGTAGTAAATTATTAACCACAAGCACCTTGTGTCCTTGGGTGAGAACGGAGTGTTCTGCTTCCTTTTGCTCAATTATATTATCATACTTTTCCCAACTTGTCAATAGTAATTTTGAATTTTTTGAAAATTTTTCTAAATTACTGCGGGTTACAGATTAAGAGCAGAAATCGTCGTTTGCGACCGAAGGCGTACTTGCGTACGTCGAGAGTTTAGCAAACGACGATAATAAACCATATTAATAAAGAAAAACGGAGTTTTTCAACCTTGTTTTCTAAATGGATACACTACTAATATTGTTTCTTTTTGTTTTCGTGGTTTATGTTTATGCCTTAATATGGCTACCCGTTTAGATGTTTTGCTTATAGTTTGTCTTTAAAATGTGTGTAAGTAGACGGGTAGCACAAAGCTGAGCATCCTCTTTCTTTACATTACCATTTTCAAGACCCTCAATAATCTCTTTTCTAAAGCGACCAGGCATAATAAGGTCGTTACAAGCGTGCACGTGCTCTTGTGGGTTAGCACAAGGGTTCCAGTCAGTCATAACAATACCCTCATAATCCCATTCGCCTCTTAAAATACCCATCAAAAGGTCATAATTAGTTGATGCAAATGTACCATTAATTTTATTATAAGCGGTCATTATTGCATGAGGTCTGCCCTCTTCAACTGCGATTTTGAAGCCCTTTAAGTAAATTTCACGGAGTGCTCTTTCTGACATTTGCGAGTCGGAAACACCGCGCTCATATTCAATATTGTTACAAGCAAAGTGCTTAACTGTTGTATATTTACCGGTTGACTCTGCATTGTCGTCATACTGAACGCCAATAGTGATATATGCGCCTATTTTACCAGAGATAATTGGGTCCTCTGATAGATATTCAAAGTTTCTGCCATTGAGTGGGTTTCTATGAATATTGATACCAGGAGCAAGCCAGCCCTCTATATCAGAAACGATTAAGTCATCACGTACACATTCACCAAATCTTCTTGCACTTTCAAGGTCCCAAGAGTTAGCCATACAAGTGCCTGATGGGTATGCAACAACCTCACGAGAAAGGTCAGTATCTGTGTCAATTGGTGTTGTAAATATAGCAAGACGCACGCCAGCAGGACCGTCAGCACAGGCATTTACTGGAATTGCGTATTTTTCGCTTGACCACATTTCTCCTGCCGCACCACGCACCTTGATAGACATGCTACCAACATTGGCGTTAGCATTAGAGCCCTCGTAAATAACACCATTTAGTATATCAGCAAGCTCAGCGTTGGAAAATTCTGCAACAACGTCCTGGGCAGTTGCTTTTCCTTCTATAACATCCTTTAATGAATAGTGCTCGTTATTCTTTTTCTCTAATAGCTTTGGTGGGTTATTTTCAATTACATTATGGACAACAGTTTCAACTGAGTCACAGTCAAATTCAAGCTCCTTTGCGCTCTCTTTTTCAGCGTTTTCACCCTCATATGTATAAGGAATAGCACCCTTGTTTGAAAGCTCCTTAAAATCCTTCTCTTTTGTGCATCTATTCTTGACAACATCGCAAATAACTTCCTTATTTAAGTTAATTGCACACGCGATTTTAGTATTTCTTGATGAGTTACCAACCCTTACATAGTATTTGCCAGCTTCAAGAATAAAGCTTGCTCTTTCCTCGTCATATGATGCCATTTCGGTTAGGTCAAATGACAAAAGAAGCTCACAGCTTTCATTTGGTGCAAGAACATCTGTCTTTGCATATGTGCAAAGCTCTTGATATGCTTTTTCAAGCTTTACAGAAGGTGCGGAAAGATAGCACTGGATAATCTCTCTTCCATTATATTTACCAATATTTGTTACCTTAACTGTCAAATCAATAATTTGACCATCAATGCTTACGTCAATAACCTCACTTGCAAACTCAGTATAAGATAGACCATAGCCAAATGGGTATCTTGGAGCTACACCAAAGGTATCAAAGTATCTATAACCAACGTAAATGCCCTCTTTATAAGGTACTTCCTTAGTTGTTATTCCCTCTTTTGTTGGGTAATCCTCGTATTTATATGCCCAGGTAGTTGTGAGCTTTCCGTTTGGTGTAACCTTGCCAGAAAGCACGTCAGCTACAGCAAAGCCAAACATCTCGCCACCCAAGGAAACATCAACGATTGCATCAATATCGCAGTCATCAATAGCTCTTAAATCAAGTGGTCCACATGTGTTAAGAAGCAAGATTGTTTGCTTAAAATATTTAGAAACTGTTTTAACAAGATTAATTTCGTCTTGATGGAGTCTAAAATAGCCTTCTTCATCCTTCAAATCAAAGCCTTCTCCGCTGTTTCTACCAAGTGTGATAATAGCAACGTCAGACTTTTTAGCAGCGGTCTCTATCATTGCGCTATCAATCTTAATTTCCTCTTGACGCCAGGTCCATACGTCCCAGCTTCTGTTCATTAAGCGTTGGTCTTCCCAATCCTTAATAAAATCTAAGCAAAACGCTTCTACTTCGCTGTTAAGCTTATAGCCTGCATCCTTTAACCCCTCATTGATTTGGGAAATAGATTGCGCCATCATGTCGCCTGAGCCCCATCCAAGACGGAAGCATCTGTAAGCGCAAGTACCAAAAAGCGCAATTTCCTTATTTTTATCAAGTGGAAGCGCATCGTTTTCGTTCTTTAAAAGAACCATACCGTCAGCCGCTGCCCCTCTTGCAAAATCCATTTTTTCTTGTCTTAACATATTTTTCTCCCTTAAGATAAATATTATATGATAATTTTACCATATTTTTATTAGATAGTCAATTATAAATATTGAAATATACTATATAATTTACGTGAAAAGCGAGTGCCGAAGCACTCGCTTTTAATCTTATTTCTTAGGATAACTATCTTTTAGTCCAACGATACGGTTATAGGTGTTAGGATATTTTGTATCCTTGCAGTAGTAGCCATTTCTTACAAATTGAAACTTCTCGCCGGCGTGAGCGTCGTCAAGGCACTTTTCAACAAGTGCGTTTTCAACCTTTTGGAGTGATTCTGGGTTAAGGTAGTCATTATATGTCTTACCCTCGGGCATATCGCCAAGGTTATCAATTGTAAAGAGCTTATCGTAAAGCATAAGGGTTGTTTTTTGAGCATTTTCACTGCTTAACCAGTGGATTGTACCCTTAATCTTACGTCCATCAGCAGGCATACCATTACCTGTTTCAAGGTCAGCTGTACATCTGATTTCAACGATTTCGCCGTTTTCGTCCTTTATAATCTCGTTACACTTAACGATATAAGCGCCCATCAAACGAACCTCGCCATCAGGCTTTAGACGGAAGAACTTTGGTGGTGGAACCTCCTCAAAGTCGCTCTTATCAATGTAAATCTCACGAGTGAATGCAAGATTTCTTGTGCCGGATTCAGGGTCGTTTGGATTATTTGATACAGGGAAATATTCCACCTTGTTTTCGTCATAGTTAGTGATAACAAGCTTGATTGGATTTGCAACACAAATTCTTCTTTGTGCAGTCATATTAAGCTCTTCTCTTATACAGTGCTCTAAAAGCTCAATATCAACGATACTGTATGCTTTTGCAACGCCTGCACGGCTAACAAAATCAATAATAGATGCCGGTGTATATCCACGTCTTCTAAGTCCGCAAAGTGTTGGCATTCTTGGGTCATCCCAGCCGTCAACCATATTGTTTTCAACAAGGTATCTTAAATATCTCTTACTCATTACTGTGTAAGTAACGTTAAGACGTGCAAATTCTCTTTGCTTTGGCTTGTTTTCAAAGCCAATATTGTCAACAACCCACTCATAAAGAGGACGGTGGTTCTCAAATTCAAGTGAGCAAAGTGAGTGAGTAATACCCTCAATTGCATCTTGAATTGGATGTGCATAGTCATAAAGTGGATAAATGCACCATTTATCGCCTTGACGGTGGTGATGCGCTCTTAAAATTCTATAAATTGCAGGGTCTCTCATATTGATATTAGGAGATGCCATATCAATTTTAGCTCTTAATGTCTTTGCGCCATCAGGAAATTCTCCATTTTTCATTCTTTCGAACAAATCAAGGTTTTCCTCGATGCTTCTATCTCTATATGGGCTGTTTTTGCCAGGTTCGGTAAGTGTACCACGATACTCCTTCATTTCGTCAGCAGAAAGGTCGCAAACGTATGCCTTGCCGTCCTTAATTAGCTTTACTGCGTACTCGTAGCACTTATCAAAGTAGTCAGAGCCGTAGTAAATACCGCCTGTTGGAGTAGCACCAAGCCAAGTTAAGTCCTCTAAAATACTCTCGACGTATTCGGTATCTTCTTTAGATGGGTTGGTATCATCATATCTTAGGTTAAACTCACCGCCATATTTCTTTGCGGTTTGAGAGTTAATCCAAATTGCCTTTGCGCTACCTATATGAAGGTAACCGTTTGGCTCGGGTGGAAAACGGGTATGGATTTTTCTTGAAAAGCCGTTTGCCAAGTCCTCATCAATTATGTCATGTATAAAATTTGAATTCATTTCTTCCATCGTTATAGCACCTTTATCATTTCATTTACGCGATTTATAACTTTATTTTGTCCCAAAATTTGCATTACTGAATACATATCAGGGGAATTTAGCTTGCCTGTTACAGCAAGACGAATAAACATACTAATATCGGACACATTGCCCTTATATGCCTCGGGATTTTGCTTATAGGCCTTCATATCAGAAGCAAAACCGAGCATATCTGCAATATCCTTGATTTTTTCGAACCAAGCGTTCATATCATCGTTTATATCAAAGGTTTTTGCAAATTCCTCAAGAGTTAACTTGATGTCTGATTTTGCAAACTTTTCATCATAAGAGTCTTTTATTTCAAACAGCTTGTCGTAGAAGAAATCAGCGTAGTCTCTTACATCCTTCCAAACGGTCAAGTCCTTTCTCGGCTTCTTTCCACCTCTACCGATTGCAAAAATAGCCTTTGTATATTCGGGGTCTCTGCTCATTTCATTATAAAGCTCAGGGTCAAAGTCCTTTGCCCACGCACTTGAAAGATCATATACCTGTTCTGCTGTCATTCTGGAAATAACGTTCTTTGAAACGTCGTTTAGCTTAGCAAAGTCGAAAAGACAACCCGAAATTGACATTTTTTTGATGTTAAATGGGAAATCCGTATACGGCTTGTCTGGATTTTGCATATGCCATTCCTCATAGTTTGAATTTAAAAGAGTCATTACATACTCGCAAACAGCCTCAGGACAATATCCCATTGAGGTATAGTCATCCATATTTGCGCCCATATCACGCTTTGAAAGCTTTTTCTTGTTTCCGTTTTCATCAATACGCATAATTTGTGCGATATGCATATACTTAGGAAGTTTAAAGCCAAGATAGTTAAAGAGCTGAACGTGCTTTGCTAAGCTTGGTAGCCACTCCTCACCACGGATAACGTGCGTTGTACCCATTAAATGGTCGTCAACTGCGTGAGCAAAATGGTAAGTTGGAATTCCGTCTGATTTTAAAAGAACAAAGTCCTCATCATTTTCAGGTATTTCAAGCGCTCCCTTTACAAGGTCGGTAAACTTAAACTTCTTTTCAGGGTCACCATTTGCCAAAATTCTTAATACAAATGGATGACTTGCCTTTAAATGCTCTTCTACCTCTTCAATTGTAAAATTACGACCTGCAAGCATAGCCTCGCGCTTCGCCTCAGCTTCGGCAAGCCAGTCGGTATTTTTAATTTCTTCCTTTTTGTTTACGGCTTGAAGCTCGTCAAGCTCTTCCTCAGTTGTAAAGCAAGGATATGCCTTTCCTTCACGAACAAGCTGCTTTGCATATACTTGATATATTGGACCTCTTAAGCTCTGCTTATATGGACCGTACGCACCTTGGTCGCTGATTTTGCCGTTTTCATCAAGAATTGCACCCTCGTCAAAATTAATTCCGTATTTTGCAAGGGTTTTAATAAGTCCCTCGGCAGCACCCTCAACCTCACGCTTAGCGTCGGTATCCTCTATTCTAAGGTAAAATACGCCGCCGGATTGATGTGCAAGTCTTTCACCAACGGTTGATGGGAAAAGACCACCAAAATGAACAAATCCTGTTGGACTTGGAGCAAATCTTGTAACCTTTGCGCCCTCGGGTAGTTGACGTGGAGGATATTTCGCCTCAACATCGCTTGGAAGCTCGGTTATATTAGGAAAAAGCAAATCGGCAAGATAATTATAATCCATATTGCACCTCGTATAGTAATCATATATCTAAGTTATTATAACACGCAAAAATAAAATTGTCTATATTTTTTTATAATTATTTATAAAATATTGCCAAGAGCAATCCATATGGTGCTCTTGGCAATACTGTCATTATTTTGGAAAAATTATAGTACTTAGTGATTTTTTCTGCCCTTCGGTAGGCAATTTTAGCTTTCCGTTATTTAAAAGAGTAACTATGCAATGTATTATAAACCATCCGTCAGAATGAAATATGTGCTGTTGCTCGTATTCTTTTATTTTTTTTAGATGTAAAGGAACAGTGTTTAGTTCGGCTTTTACATACGGCGCTTTGAGCTTTTCAAACTCGTTTTTATACTTTTCTTTAATTTTTTCTCCTATGGAAAGCAATTTCTCATTTATTTCATTACTTGAGAGTATAACTACTTGCCAGCTTGCCTTAAATCTTCCTTCATAATCTCCATTAGTTTTAACAAATCCTCGCTCAGCAAGATATGCATATTCCTCTTTAGAAAGGAGTGCTCCTTCTTTTTCTTTTTTAAATAATGTTAATATTCTATCGGCGTTTTGGCAATCAATGCTATTAACATAAATTCGCTTTTCTGACCATTCTGTATCTAGTTGCCATAGAATATTTTTCTCTTTTTGATTCCAATATGGACCACTGAAATTTTTCATATATACACAGTCACTTGGCAAATTTAAATTATTCGTCTCTACTGTTGCATGGACTATATTTTCTCCGCCATCTGGGCGAATTGTTGAAACCTCTTCAAATTTTATTCCATTATCTATCAGCTTTTCTCCGGATTGAGCTATAACATATGGAATAAGTGACCATAAAATGAAATTGTGGTCTCTATGACTTGATTCAGTCAATAATATTTGTTCGTCAGTCTGTTCACATAAAATGCTTGGGTCATCTAGAATCTTTGATGCGGCAAGCTCGTCATAAAGCTCATTCACAAATAATTCAGCGGCTTTTTTATACATTTTATCCTGCATAATTAACAGCTCCGAATTTGGCTCATTAATAATAAAATTAGCGATATACTTATCCTTATTTGATTGTATAAAGCCGTATTCTAAAAGATATTCAACCTCTGATTCTATATATACAGGCGAAACCCCAAGATCATCAGCAATTTCATTTATTGTCTTCGCTGTATTGCGAATACAGTAACAAATATTTTGCGTAAGTGTAGACCGAAAAAATTCGTTAGGATTTTTTGTTCCAACGGAACCATTAACACCAACCGAGCCAAACTTTATTGGATTAAATTTTAATTCACTTGCTTTTCTCATAATACCCATACCTCGTTTTAATTCTTTTTTTGCTTCAAACAAGTGCCACTTAACTGTACCTAAAGGAATATCTAATTCTTTTGCTATATCAGCTTGCTTGCGATTTTCGAAATAATAAGCAATAACTATTTTTCTTTGTAGCTTTGAAAGATATGCTATTTCACTTTGCAAACGCATTAAAGTTTCTGTATTATCATTTTCATCAGTTGATAGAGTTGGTTCAGCAATCAATTCAGAAATTTCACTAATAGAAATACCCGCCATTCTTTTTGCAGAATCGCGATAGTAATTACTTAGTGCATTATGCGCTACAGTCCAGATAAATTTGCTTGTATCATCAATATCATCTTTAGCAAGAAGCGCGCGAAACGCATTTAAAACAATATCTTGAGAAAGATCCTCTGCATCCTGCACGCTTTTGCAACGCTTTAGTGCAAATCCAAATATAGGCTTCAGATATTCAGTTATGATTTTTTCTGCATCTTTTCTATTCACTTGTTTGTACCTCTTTGAAAGCTTTCATCTATATAGACACGGATTTTAAAAAAGGTTGGTGTTTTTTTATAATTATATCATATTTTTTTGATTGTTTTATAACTTTTTAAAATAACGCAAAAAAGGACGAATTATTCGCCCTTTTTTATGTCTTTATAAAATTCCAGCTCCAATTCCTCAATTTCGCCTTTTCCTTTTAAAATATAGGCGCTTAAAGGCTTTAGAACGTTAATTTTACGATTTGTTTCACAGCTTTTTAGCAAAATATTTGACTCAAAGCTATATTTCTCTGTGCTTCTGTTTACAAGTGTTAGGGTAAACTCCTCGTCATTATATCTTGCAAATGCGAGTATATTGGAATCACATTCAATTAGCTTAAATAATCCACCCTTAAAAACACGTTCCTGTTTTCTAATTTTACCTATTTTTTGATAAAATTCTAGAATTTCAGTATCTTCCTTGCCCCACGGGAATGGTAAACGGTTGAATGGGTCGCGATAGCCTTGCATACCGGCCTCATCACCATAGTAAATGCAAGGAACTCCAGGCACTGTTGCAACTATTGCATATGCTAACATCAAAAGCTCTTTGGCTTTCTTATATTCAGCCTTTGACATCCTTTTTCGGGAGAGCTCTGCATTAGTATAACCATCAACACTATCAGTTCCCAAAACGGTCAAAATACGTTCTGTATCGTGTGTACCAAGGAGATTCATAAGAAGGTCCGCGTTATGCTTTGGATAGTGAGAGGATAACATTTTACAGGTGCTGTAAAATCTATCATAGTTACCATATTTTAAATAGTCGATTATTGCTTCTCTAAACGGATAATTCATAACAGAATCAAGCTCATTTCCAAGGAAATATTTCTTTCTCTTATCGTAAGCTATTTTGTTTGAAGCATCCTCCCAAACCTCACCATAAACTATTCCATCAGGATTTATTGATTTTAGCTTATTGTTCAACGTTTTTAAAAAATCGTCGCTTAATTCGTCAGCGACATCGAGTCTAAAGCCATCTATTCCCTTTTTCATCCATTTTTCGATAACCCCACCGTCGCCTAAAATGAATTTTTTGTAATCCGGGTTGTTGCTATCAACGCGAGGTAGTATTTTTACATTCCACCAGCATTCATAGTCATCAGGGAATTTTCTGAAATTGTACCAGCTATAATATGGAGACTCCTTTGACTGATATGCGCCAAGCGATTTATAGTTTCCTTCTTTATTAAAATATATACTATCCGAGCCTGTGTGATTAAAAACGCCATCAAATATAATGTGCATACCACGCTTTTTGGTTTCCTTTATAAGCGCCTCAAGAGCTTTTTCTGACCCAAACATTGAGTCAACAGACATATAGTCGCCTGTGTCATACTTGTGATTAGAATAAGCCTCGAAGATTGGACTCAAATACAAGCAAGTAACACCTAAGCTTTCAATATAATCAAGCTTTTCAATAATACCATATAAATCTCCACCGAAAAACATATTGTTTTCCACATATCCGCCCGGGACATCGGCATACTGAGGCACACCGTTATACCAATCATCGTTCATAACGGCGTTCTTTTTAGGCTTACACTTGCCACTTTTATTAAATCTGTCAACAAAAATATGATACATAATTCCACCGTGCATCCATTTCGCACAGCTACTTTCTTCCTTAAATACAGTCAACTGTATAAGTCCGTCGTTATGCTCAATTTTTGTTAATTCATTTATCCTTTTACCTTCTCCAACAAAAAAGACCTCATCAGTTGCAATCTCATATTTGTAATAATATAATCCAACTCCAACCTTTGACATATCAATTTGACAGGCATAAATATCGTTTTCGCCTTGAATTGATACCCATTTGAAATCATATTTCATATATTTATGATTCTCAATGCCTTCTCCAAAAAGATGCATGGTTATTGATGTTGCACCGCATCTTCTTGGAAGAATAACATTAAAATCAACTATTTTGTCGTGAGAAAAAGCACCAAAGGATGAAACATTTTTGCCTTGAATATACTTTTTTTCAAAAATTTTCATTAATTATTTTACGCTTGTTAAATGCCAAATCTTATCAGAATATTCTTTAATGCTGCGGTCAGCTGCAAAGAAGCCCGATTTAGCAATATTAACAAGGGACATTTTACCCCACTCAGCTTTATTATTGTATGCCTTGTATATTTCCTCTGCTTTAATATAGTATGAGTCAAAATCAGCAAGACACATATATGGGTCTGCAACGCCACCAAATCCACCGATTAGGTAGTTAGCAATATTTGCAAATGAAACGCCGTTGAAGCCCTTGTTTAAGCGATCAATAGCCTTTTTAATTCTAACACTATTGTTGTAGAAATCGATTGAACGATAGCCCTTTTCCCAAAGCTCGTCAACCTCTTTTGCGGTAAGACCGAAGATATAAATATTCTCGTCTCCCACTGCATCCTTCATCTCAACGTTAGCACCATCAAGTGTTCCGATTGTTAAAGCACCATTCATCATAAACTTCATACAACCAGTACCACTTGCCTCTTTACCAGCCAAGGAAATTTGCTCACTAATTTCAGATGCAGGCATCAAAACCTCGGCAGTGCTTACATTGTAGTCCTCAAGATATACAACAGCGAGCTTATCTTTAACACGTGGATTCTTTCTTATATCCTCGCCAAGATTCCAAATTAGCTTAATAATATCCTTTGCCATATAGTAGCCAGGAGCTGCCTTACCACCGAAGATAAAGGTCTTCTTTGTAACCTCTCTTTCCGGATGCTCCTCGATTTCATTATAGTAAGCAATAATCTTCAATGCATTCAATAGCTGACGCTTATATTCGTGCATTCTCTTAACCTGAACATCAAATACAGATGATGTATCAAGAGAATATCCAGTTTTATTAAATACATACTTAGATAGCTTAACCTTATTGTTTTCCTTAATTTCGTGAAGCTTGCTAATAACTGTTTTATCATCAGCATACTTTAATAAATTTTCAAGCTCACAAGGGTTTGTAACATATCCATCGCCAACCAATTCACTAATCAAGCCAGCAAGCTCAGGGTTTGAATAGCATAGCCATCTTCTATGAGCAATACCATTTGTTACATTAGTAAATTTATGAGGTGTGTGCTTGTAAAAATCATGGAAAACTGTCTTTTTTAGAATATCCGAGTGAAGCGCAGATACACCATTTACTGTATGTGAGCCGGCAACGCTCAAATTAGCCATTCTAACCTGACCGTGACCAATTATCGCCATACGGGAAATTTTGCCCCAATCACCAGGATATGCGTTCCATAGATCTGCACAGAAACGGCGGTTAATTTCCTTAACAATAGAGTGGATTCTCGGCAGCTTAAAGCTGAATAGGTCTTCATTCCAACACTCAAGCGCCTCTGGCATAACTGTATGGTTGGTATATGAGATAGTTTTTGTTACTGTATACCAAGCGTCATCCCAAGTATAGTTATATACGTCCATTAAAATTCTCATAAGCTCAGGTACGCAAAGAGCTGGGTGTGTATCATTAATATGAATAGCTACCTTATCAGCAAACTCGTTCATCGAGCCATATGCAGCCAAGTGATCGCTTATGATACTTTGCAATGATGCGGATACCAAGAAATATTGTTGTGTCAAGCGAAGCAATTTACCCTCAGTATGCTCATCAGATGGATAAAGCACCTTGGATATAACCTCGGCATTACTTGACTGTTGAATAGCCTTAACGTATTGACCTTGAGAGAAAAGACTCATATTAAAGTTAGTAATATCATGTGCCTTCCACAAACGAAGTCTATTTACTGCTGTTCCTGCACCTGAAATCATCATATCGTATGGTACAGCTTCAACCTCTTCGTAATTTTCATACTTTATTATAAGCTTTCCGTTTTCCCATACCTCTTTAATTTGACCGCCAAAACGAATTGTAAATTTTTTATCCGTTCTTGGAACAAGCCATTCTTCTCCACCAGGCAACCAGTTATCGGGAAGCTCAACTTGGTTTCCGTCAATAATCTTTTGCTTAAAAAGACCATATTCGTAGAGAATTGAAAATCCGTCGCCAGGATAGTTTAGTGATGTTAAGGAATCCATAAAGCAAGCTGCTAAACGTCCAAGACCACCATTTCCTAAGCCTGGGTCTGGCTCCATTTCATATATTTCATCAATATCAAAGCCGTAGTCCTTCAAAACCTCGGCATAATAATCTGCAATTCCTAGGTTTCTTAAATTGTTTTTTAATGAGCGTCCAATTAAGAACTCCATGCAAAGATAATAAATCTTCTTTGCCTTCTCTTTCTTCACCTTATGCTTAAATGAAGATCTCTTTTGTGTAAGAATATCTTTTACAGTAAGAATTGTAGCCTTATAAATTTGTTCCTTATTTGCATCCTCGGGATTTACTCCAAAGTATCTTGAAAGCTTTAAGGAAAGTGCATCCTTTACTGTTTCTTTTGTAAAAACTTGATTCATCGGTATAACTCCTTTTTGTAAATAAAAATCAACATTTATTTACATTTTTTGCCTATTTTTATCAATAACTGTCCCGTAATCACCTTACGGGACAGAATTAATTATTTGTTTACAACATTTCTGTACATTTCAATGTACTTATTAGCAGAAACATTCCATGAAAAGTCAGTTTCCATAGCTGTTTTAGCAAGTGCTGACCACTTTTTCTTGTCCTTGTAAAGCTCGACTGCTCTTGCAACTGCATCCTTCATTTCGTGAGCATTATAGTTTGCAAAAGTAAATCCGTTGCCTTCACCATTATACATATTATATGGCTTTATTGTATCATAAAGACCACCTGTTTCACGAACGACAGGTACTGTACCGTATGCCGAGCAAATCATTTGGGAAAGGCCGCAAGGCTCACTCTTTGATGGCATTAAGAAAATGTCAGAGCCTGCGTAAATTTTCTTCGATAAGTCCTTGTTAAACTCAAGGAAAACCTTAACTTTATCGGGATATCTTGCTTGAATTGATTTAAAATACTCCTCAAGCTCATATTCACCGGTGCCCAAAAGAACAAACTGAATGCCAAGCTCAAGCATTTCGGGTAAAATGAATTTAACAAGATCAAATCCCTTATGTGATGCAAGTCTTGAAATCATTGAAACCACAGGAATGTCTGGATTTTGTTCAAGTCCACACATTTCTTGAAGCTGTCTTTTACATTCTTTTTTGCCTTTTAAATCGGATGACGTAAATTTCTCTGCTATAACCGTATCATTTTCAGGATTATAATAATTAACGTCTATACCATTAACTATACCGGTAAGCTTATCGCTATATTGATGCAAAATATAGTGAAGTCCGCTTGAATAAAACTCTGTTTGAATTTCATTTGCATACTTTTGGCTTACTGTTGAAACAACGTCGGCGCATACAATAGCACCCTTTGTCAAGTTAATATTTCCATTATATTCAACAATACTGCGGTCGCCAAAGCAATCAAGACCAAATACATCACCAAGAATTGACATTGAAAATATTCCTTGATAGTCAATATTATGGATAGTGTAAATTGTCTTAATATCGCAATAATATGGATTCATATAGTATTTTCTCTTGAGATAAATAACAGATGCTGCACTCTGCCAATCGTTTGTGTGCATTATATCGGGATAAAAATCAATAACCGGCATTATGTCGAGAACTGCCTTACCAAAGAAAGCAAATCTCTCCGCATCGTCAAAATCACCGTAAATTGAGCCTCTTTTGAAATAATACTCATTATCAAGAAAATAGTAAGTTACTCCGCCAAATTCACATTTGAATATACCACAATATTGATTTCTCCAAGAAAGTCCAACTGTAGTATTTCCAACATATTCAAGCTCACTCGCAAATTTTTCTTTTATTTTTTGATATAAAGGAAGAACAACTCTTACATCAGCATTTTTATCAACCGAAGCAATTGCTTGTGGCAAAGAACCGAGAACATCACCAAGACCACCTGTTGATATAAATGGAACTGCCTCAGCGCCTACAAATAGTATCTTCATAATATCCTCCTTAAATCATTTTTCCTTTTGCAAGATAAAATGGCAAGCTTTCGTCACCCGAAAGAACCTTATTATCCCTTATAACAACATTTTTATCAGCAATTACACAGTTAAGAACAACGTTTTCTCCCGTATATGTGTCCTGGAATAGTATGGAATTTTTAACCTTTGTTCCCTTACCTATTTTCGTTCCACGGAAAAGGATAGAATTTTCAACCTCGCCAAGAATTTCACAACCATCAGCAATCAAGGAATTAGCAACCTTGGCATCCGGACTATAATATGTAGGAGCTGAGTTTCTAACCTTTGTATAAATTGGTCTGTCCTTCACTCCAAAGAGCTGGTTTCTAACATTCTTATCCTTAATGAGCTCCATACTGGACGCATAATAATCTTGCGAGGATGTAATACATGCAAAATAACCGTCGTATCTATAAGTTCTAAAGGATTTTCTTGTTAAGCTACGCAAAATTATATCCTTTGTCAAGCTTGTATAGTTATGAGCAATTGAATCCTCAACAATTTCTTGAAGATATTGTCTTGTCATAACAATGATATTAAGGTTTATATCAGCCTCTCCCTCAAAATTAGTTGGATAAGCTTGAACATCAATAATTCTTCCTTCACTATCAGAATCTACTAAAACGTTAATTTTAGCTTGTTCCTTTGTTAAATTAACCTTTTTAACCGCCATAGTTAGATCAGAATCATTTGCTTTATGATATTTTATCATATCGTTTAAATCAATATTGCAAATAACATCACAGTCTGATAAAACAACATAATCATCTGTAATTTTACTAATAGCATAGTTAACGCTCTTAAGTGCCTCAAGACGTGTTGTATATAACTGATTAGAACTATTTGCAGTGGCTCTTATAAATGGTGGAAGAATCTTGATACCACCGCTTCTTCTAGCCAAATCCCAATCCTTACCTGAACCAATGTGGTCCATCAAGGATTGATAATTATAGTGTGTAATAACACTAACGTTGTTAATGTTGGAATTTACCATATTAGAAAGGGCAAAATCAATTAGTCTATAACGGCAACCAAATGGAACGGATGCCATAGTTCTGTTTCTTGTTAATTCAGGAATGTTATTATCGTGAATGTTAGAAAAAATAATTCCAGCTGTTGACATATTTTGTTTCCCCCTTACTCTTCAATACTTGAAACGCCTTCAAAGGCATCACTATTTATCATTGCTTCTGAATCAATAACCACATTTGGCTCAATGCAAAGTCCGCCACCAACAACTGCTATTCCTTTAGCGGTTTCTCTGTCTTCTCCTACTTTTGCATTTTCAGAAATTATGCTATTGCTATCAATAATTGAATAATTTACAGTAGCACCCGCTTTAATAACAGTACCACTCATAATTACAGAATCCTTAACACTAGCGCCTTTTTCAATGATAACGTTTCCGGAAAGAACACTATGCTCAACCGTTCCGTAAATTTCGCATCCTTCAGAAATTATAGAATCCGAAACGTTAGCGTTTTCACCTATAAAATGAGGTGGTGCAGCATAGTTTCTTGAGAATATTCTCCATTTTTTATCGTGAACGTTAAATCCAGGATTTTCTCCTAAAAGGTCCATGTTAGCTTCCCATAGGCTACTAATAGTTCCAACGTCCTTCCAATAACCCTCAAATGGGAAGGTATACATCTTCATACCATCGCCAAGCATATTAGGAATAATGTTTTTACCAAAGTCGTTGCTTGAACCGGGTGTATTTTCATCGTCAATCAAGTACTTCTCAAGAACCTTTGCATTAAATATGTAAATACCCATAGAAGCCTTTGTACTAACAGGCTTCTTTGGTTTTTCTTGGAACTCAGTAATTCTTCCTGTTTCATCGGTTACCATAATACCGAATCTGCTTGCCTCAGATAATGGAACCTCAAGAACCGCAATGGTACAATCAGCACCAGAGCTTTTGTGTGATTGAAGCATAGCATTATAATCCATTTTATATATATGGTCACCCGAAAGTATAAGCACGTATTCGGGATTATATCTTTTTATAAAATTTAGATTTTGATAAATTGCGTTTGCAGTCCCTTTATACCAATCTGCGCCTTTTTTGCCTTGATATGGTGGTAAAACCATAACACCGCCATTCATTCTGTCAAGATCCCAAGGCTGACCATTACCGATATATTCATTAAGTACGAGCGGTTGGTATTGGGTTAGAACACCAACAGTAAAAATACCGGAGTTTACGCAGTTAGACATTGGGAAGTCAATAATTCTATATTTACCGCCAAACGTAACTGCTGGCTTTGCAGTTTTTTCAGTTAAAGCATAAAGTCTGCTTCCTTGTCCGCCTGCCAATAGCATTGCAACGCATTCTTTTTTCTTGAACATACTATACTCTCCTTACCATTCCGTCTTTCTTGCGTAATATAACTGCACCATTTGACGGAAGATTTATATTAAAATAATTTTGTTTTTCGCCAGATTGTTCTTCATATTGTGATGTTTTTATATTTTTGCCGTTTATAATTCCTTTTCCGCCATAACAAAACTCGTCAGTATTGAAAATCTCTTCATATTTTCCTGACTTGTTTACTTTAACCGTGTAATTTTCACGTGTTACAGGAGAAAAATTAACAACAATTATTATTTCTGATTTATCAATTGCTTTTCGTTTGAAAGAAATTATATTCCAGTTACTCTCGTTTGGTTCAATCCACTCATAGCCATCCCATGAGTTGTCAATTTCCCATAGTTGCTTGTTTGCTAAATAAAAATTATTTAGCGAAGCAATAAAATCTTGCATTTCTTTATGACGAGGAAAATCAAGCATGAACCACTCTAGCTGATTTTTATAATCCCATTCTCTAAACTGAGCAAATTCTGTTCCCATAAACGTCATTTTTTTGCCCGGCATTGACATCATATACGTCATAAATGCACGCATAAGTGAAAACTTATCATCATAGTTTCCGTACATTTTGTCGATTAATGATTTTTTGCCGTGAACAACCTCGTCGTGAGAAATTGGATATATATAATTCTCATTAAAGGCATACATCATCGGGAATGTAAGCTTGTCATGCTTGTATTTTCTGTAAACAGGGTCAGACTCAACATATTCAAACATATCGTTTGCCCAACCCATATTCCATTTGTAGTTAAATCCAAGCCCACCTTGACTAACAGGCTTTGTAATCATTGGCCAGTCGGTTGACTCCTCAGCAATCATCAGAGCATCCTCAAACTCCGCAAAAACCGCAGAATTTAGTTTTTTAAGGAAAGCTATTGCTTCTTTGTTTTTATTTTCACCTTCCTCATTCGGTACCCATTCGCCCGGATCTCTATCAAAGTCAAGATAAAGCATTGATGCAACGGCGTCAACTCTTAATCCATCTATATGGTACTTTCTAAACCAAAACAGTGCATTGGAAACCAAAAACGACTGTATCTCTTCTCTGCCGAGGTCAAAGAAACGAGTTCCCCAAACCTTATGCTCCATTCTGTCATATCCTTGATATTCATATAAGGGCTGTCCGTCAAACTCATATAGTCCATGAGCATCTTTGGGAAAGTGCGCCGGAACCCAGTCTAAAATAACCCCTATCCCTGACTCATGTAGCTTATTAACAAAATACATAAAATCACAAGGATTACCAAATCTTGACGTTGGTGAATAGTAGCCAGTTATTTGATATCCCCACGATCCATCGTATGGATGTTCCATAATAGGCATAAGCTCTACATGTGTATATCCCATTTTTTTCAAATACGGCGTTAAAATATCAGCTATTTCTCTATAGTTAAGATAATTTGCTCCACCAAAATTTGAATCGCCGTTTTTGGTTCTCCACGAACCTAAACTCATTTCATAAATATTTATTGGCGTAGAGTTATAATATTTTTTAGTTCTGTTTTTTAAAAGTGATGTTTTATATTTAAACCAATTTTCATCACTCCAAGAAAATCCATCAATATTGCTGACTATTGATGCAGTTTTTGTAAGAGATTCAGAGTGGAAGGCATATGGGTCTGCTTTGTAGTAGCAATTACCTCTATTCCATATTTTGTACTTGTAGCATTTACCAATTAAGGATTCGTTTGAAGAAAATAGTAATTCCCATATTCCTGAATCGAGATTTTTCTTCATTTGAAGTCCGTTATCCCAAGATGTAAAATCCGAAACAAGCATAACACTATCTGCGTTTGGTGCCCACACTCTAAACGAATATTCATAAATATTGTCCCTTATCGTTTCGTGGCAACCTAGATATTCGTAAGCATAAAAATTAGTGCCTTGGTGAAAATAATACGCAGCTAAATCTGTGTTTTTTACTTTTTCTTCCATTTTCTCTCTTCCTTTACTCATTACTAATTATATTATATTATTATTTTAACCATAATTCAAGTGGTAAGATAACTAAAATTTAAAAAATTATTAACAAATTTTTATTTTTTTATACAAAGTTCGCGCAAAAAAGGAATGAGCCAACTAATCCTCATTCCTTCTCTGATGATATTCTCTTTTCAGTATGGAAGATATTCCTATAGTCTTATATCTTCCTTTAACCAACATAGCCTCTCTTTGATAGCCTTCAAACTTCATACCAACCTTTTGCATAACTGCAAGACTAGCATCATTACCATAAATAAATTTAGCCTCTATTCTGTTAGCTTGAAGCTCATCAAAAGCAAACTCTATTATTTTTTCAACAGCTTCAGTTGCGATCCCCATCCCCCAATATGACGGATTTATTACATACCCAATTTCAACAACGTTATTTTCTTCATCAATTTTGGTAAATCCGCATGTGCCAATCATTTTGTCGTCTTCTTTATGTACAATAGCCCAATCATTATATTCACCGGACTTATATTTAGATATAACAATCTCTATAAATTCTCTTGTATAGTCAAGTGACTCGTGCGGCTCCCATAAAAGATACTGCGATGTTTTAGGATTGGAAGCATATTCGTGAACATCGTATAAATCCGCTCTTTTTAAAGCTCTAAAAACAAGGCGTTTTGTTTCAAGAGTTGGTATATAGGAAAAGAGCTTTGATAAAAAATTAATTTTCATTTTTAACTCCGTTTTAAGATTACAAACAAGATTATATAATATTGAAAAAGAATAGTCAACATATTTTTTTAAAATAATAATTTTTTAACTATTGAATTGATTAAAAAACTATGCTACAATTAGTATGAATTTTAAAACAAATGGAGATCTTAAATTGAAAAAAATTTTATTTATAGGTGCTGGAAATATGGCGAGTGCCATTGCAAACGGCCTTTCTAAAGCAAATATTGTTGATAATGAAAATATAATTTTATTCGATAAAAACGCAGAACAATATTCAAAGTTCAATGCTTCTTTTTCACACGCGAATGATATTAACGAGGGTATTAATTCTTCTGATTATATATTTTTATCCGTTAAGCCTCAAAATGTTAAAGAGGTGCTTTCTGACATTAATATTGGCACGGAAGGAAAAGTATTTATTTCGATTTGTGCAGGTATAACAATTAATTCCATTGAAAAAAGCTTGCATAACGCTAAAATTATTCGTGCAATGCCAAATACCCCACTGTTAATAGGTCAAGGCGTTACCGCACTTTGCAAAAATGCAAACGTAACAGAGGAAGAATTTGCATTTGTAAAAAGCATATTCTCTTCTTGTGGTATAATAACCGAAATTGATGAAAAGGATATCAACGCATTAACTGCAATCACATCCAGCTCACCTGCATATGTATACACTTTTATTAAAGGATTACTTGATGGTGCAAAGCAATTAAATTTCAATTATGAAAACACACTTGAATTAGTTTGTAAAACACTTATCGGCTCTGCTAATATGGTTTTATCCAGCGATAAAACCATTGATGAGCAAATTCGCATGGTAAAATCTCCCAACGGAACGACAGAAAAAGCACTAAACGTTCTTGATGAAAACAATTTCACACAAATAATAGCTGATGCTATGAAAGCGTGCGAAAATAGAGCTTTTGAGCTTGCAGAGCTCAATAAATAAGGAGATTTTATGAGTCAAAATGAAAATAAAACCAATAAAAAACGATTTAACCTGTTCGATTGGTATTATCGTCAAGGTAAAGGCTCCGATAAAGCCGATATTAATGCTTTAAAATCGCCGAGTTTTCTAAATTTTTTCAAGCTCATTTGGTTTAAGCTTGGAAAATTATTAAGTGCTAATCTCATTTTTGTTTTTGGTAATTTCCCAATTTTCTTCTTTCTTTTAGGGGTTTCAGCTATTTTTGACAGACTTTCATATTCACCAGCCTCTACTGCTTGGGGACCATTTCAAAGTACACTAGCCGACTCAATAAACAATGCCGATTATGCTTCCTCTGCCTTGATTGGCATTTATGGTATGCATAACGACACCTCGTACAGAAGTATACTCTCTATTGTACTTATTCTTCTCTCCTTCCTTACAATTTTCACCTGGGGCTTTACAAAGGTTGGAACAACTTATTTATATAGAAACATGATGAGTGGTGATGCCGTTTTTCCTCTTTCTGATTTCTTTTACGTTGTTAAAAGAAACAAACTACAATCCTTTGTAATTGGCGCTTTTGACTTTGTAATTTTAGCAATTCTTGGCTTTGGAATATATATGCTAATTCAAGATACAGCAAATCCAATAAGTTTGCTGATGCTATTTTTGAATTTTGTAATGCTAATACTTTATATATTTATGCGACCTTATATCTATATAATGATATTTACATTTGATTTAAAAATCACGCAAATTATCAAAAATGCTATGTTTTTCACCATTTTAGGGATAAAGCGTAATCTTTTGATGTTGCTCGGTACTGCTCTTTTAATCGCTTTTAATATCGGTTTACTCTTTATACCGCTTATGACGCCAATTGCAATGATTCTACCATTTGTTATTACATTTGCCTTGCTTGATTTTATGGGTGTTTATGTAGCATATCCAAATATAATAAAGTATATGATGGATGAAAAGGACGCTAAAAGAGTAATTGAAAGACTACCTATCGAGGATGACGAAGACGTTGAAAAAATAATTCAAGAATAAAAAAAAAGAATTCGGAATTTCCGAATTCTTTTTATTTGCAAAAGCTTACTTTACATTTACTCGCACAATTCATCTAATGTTCCAAATCTAAATCCCTGCGCTTTCAATTCTTTTATTACATTCTTTAAAATTTCCGCATTCGTTTTTGAAGTTGGATGAAGCAACATTACTTCACCGTTGTGAATATTTGATAATATTTTATTAAAGGCATAATCGTTATTTGGTTGCTTACCATTGTCCCAGTCGGCATATGCGAAAGACCACATAACAGTTTTATAGCCTAATTCCTTCGCCCATTTTAAATTTTCTTCATTGAATTTTCCCTCAGGCGGTCTATAATATTTTGGCATTTTTACACCAAAAGTGTTATAGTAAAGCTCCTCTAATTTTGATAGTTCGCTTGAAAATTCTTCTTTAGTGCTCATCTTGGTCATATCCTTATGCTTAAACGTATGATTTGCAACAATGTGACCGGAATCAATCATTTTTCTAACCAGATCTTCATTTTTTAAAATTAAATTATCTAGTATAAAAAATGCACCTTTAACATTTTCTTCGTTTAAAATTTCTACTATTTTTTTAACATTTCCGTTTTCGTATCCAGCATCAAAGGTTAAATAAATAACCTTTTCATCATCTTCTATTTTACTATATCTTTCATCACACCAATATAAATCATACTTTTTTACATATAATAATTCTTCTCCTAATGGAGGTTGAGTATGATTACTGGTTCTTTTGCAATACCAAGATACACTAGTTGCATTTACAGAATATATAAATAAAATTGAAAGCAAAAATAACGAAAGCAAGCCGTGAATTTTTTTCAAATTATCACCTCACCTTTGCAAAGATTATTATTTTCAATATTACAAATATTACTCATATTAAATTTTGTTTAAAATACATTATTAATTCTGTTTATGCAAATAATGAAATTAGAAAAATAGAAAGGAAACACAAAAATGAAAGATAAATGTTCAATTATAAATATAGCAAAATATATGTTAATAGGTGCGGCTATTGGTTCTGTTGCAACAATGATTGTTGCAAGCAACTGTAATATAACAAAAAAATTAAAATGCGCAACTGAATGCGTTAGTGACAATGTTTCATCTTTATTTAAAATGGAATAAAAAAAGAAAAGCGAGGCATCTCGCTTTTCTTTTTTAATTATTTGAAGCTTGCTTCATAATCCGGTGGAATAGTAACCGCTGAGAACCTTGTCCAACCAATAGCAGGTCTAAAGCCCCAAATACAGTCACGAACTTGCTTATTTACCTTACCGCTGGAATAGCTTACATTCTTTTCCCATTCTCTAAGAACAGATTCAGATTGGAAATCAAGAGTTTTTCCGTTGTTATCTCTTAATTGAACACAAATTCCATTGCACTTATCAAACGCATCTGTTTGAATTAGTGTAATTGACATCGGTATTGTAAACGTGAAATAGTAATCCTTGTTCTTATATGCGCTATTTCCAAACTTTATTCCAAATTCAGTAAAGGCGTTTTTAGCAATAGCCGTTACTGGAATACCAGAGTAATCGCTTGGCATATTGAGTTTTTTAGCACTGGTAGGATCTTTTGCAAATCCTACACAAACCATATGATCGCCTTCTAGTTCAAATACAAAGCCGTCTTCGTTTGTATTTACCACCCATTTAGCTTTATATGCGCGGTCACCTGTGCTGCCATTACGTATTGTTACTACTTGCTTTCTGTCTCCATTACTTGATTCCCAACCTAAGAATATATATCCATCTCTATAAAGTCTAGGCAAAGTAAATTCATCACTCGTTACGTAGTAAGTGTTAACAAATTCTGCAGGAATCTTAGTTATGGTTCCATCTTCATTTTCAACAGTTCCAACATATACATCAGCATTAGTAACACCATTTAAATCATATGAAATCTTATACTCTTCTTTACTCCATTTCGCCACGATGCTCACATTATTTTCAGTACCTAGCCAAATGCCTGTATTTTCTATCTTATTGCCATTGTAATACCAACCATCAAATGTGTATCCAATACGTTCAGGAACCGGCAAGGAATAAGAAGAATTGTAGTGTAACATAATCTCTTCATTTGGTAAATAACCTGTATCATCTCCAAAATCAAGATTAGCTATTATACCTCTCCATTTAGCATAAAGAGTAATCTCTCTAACAACGGAAGTATCTATTTGTTCTACACGAGTCTTAAAGTCAGGGTCTGTATACCAGCCTTCAAATGTATAATACAATTTTGTTGGCGCTTTAAGTACAATTATGCCAGTATATACATCAAATGTAGAAGGGTTTTGAGGATTTTGAACGCCATCATTTAGAACGTAATTAATAGCAATTGTTGTAGGCACCCAATGTGCTACCAACGTTACGTTTTCCTTGTAATTCCATACTCCATTTGTAACCTTATTGTCGCCACAATACCAGCCACCAAACAAGCAACCCGATTTTATTGGTGTCGGCAACGTTACCACTTCTCCAAACAAGAATTGCAAACTGTTATAATTATCATTAGCACCGTCAGTATCAAATTTAACATCAGAAACATATTGCCACTTTGGATACAATGTTATGCCATTATAAACATTACTTATGCTGATACTCTTTATTTCAGTATTAAATTCAGTATCAAGATACCAGCCTTGGAACTGATGAATTCCATATATAGGAGCTTTTAGCTCAATGCTTCCCTTATCTGCGGTGTAAACATTTACGTTATAACTATCGTTTATTGCGCCTTCTGGTAAATTGTAAATAATATTGTATTCAATAGCTAAAAATTTAGCAACTAGCGTAATTTCAGAAATTTTATAATTCCAAGTATCATTGGAATCAATTTTTGTTTCGCCATAGTACCAGCCAATAAAAGTATATCCCGTTTTTGTTACCGTTGGCAAGGTGTGCTTTTCACCATGCTTGAATGTTGCTTCGGTGGTTTGACAAGAGCCACCATTTGCATCAAATGTAACACTGGTAACGTATTGCCACTTTGAATAAAGAGTTATATCATCAATAGTATTTTCTGCGGTCAAGATCTTAACTTCCGTATCAAAGCTCGGCTCTAAATACCAGCCTAAGAATATATTACTACCAAACATTGGAGCTAAAAGCTCAAAATCTCCGGTTTCTATATTAAATTCTTTAGGGTTATTTATATTGTTGGATGCGCCATCTGGCAATCTGTATTCTATTTTATTATTACGAATCTCATATTTCGCAACTAATGTAATTTCAGAATCCTTATATGGCCAAACACCTTTGAACTCTACGTCATCATCCCTATAATACCAACCTAGAAATACATATCCGACACGTGTTACATTTGGCAATGAATATTCACCACCATAATTTAAAACTAAATTTTCGGTATCACAGTTACCTTCGCCTGCATCAAGAGTAACGTTAGATACATATAGCCATTTGGAATAAAGAATTACTTCATTTTCAAAAAGCGATAAGGTTAATTCCGTTACGGGATTATTAAAATCAGCATCAAGATACCAGCCTTGGAACTCGTGATTATTAAACGTTGGATTATTAAGTTCCACTGAGTTCATATCTGCGTTATATTGAAGTGGATTCTCATTGTTGTTTTGTGCGCCGCTTGGTAAATCATATATAACATTATAAGTAATCGGAGCAAACTTAGCTACAAATTCAAGAGTTTTGTCTTTATAACTCCAAACGCCTTGGAAATCAACAAGCTCATCGTTATAACACCAACCAACAAAATTATATCCAAATGGTGCCTCTTGCGAAATCAAGGTATACGGTGATTTATAAATAAACTCTTTTTGAGTTTTAGTATCCCCAACAACAAAATCGACAAGTGTTCTAAATTCTAAGTCATCAAATTTTGCCCACAACGTAATATTTTCATAGCAATCTTTAATTGATGTCACTTTGGTACCATCTTCAAAGCTCTCGCTTGTATACCAACCAGCGAAAATCTTTTCATCATTTATTGTCCATTCAGCCGGAGCTAAATTAACAACATCATTTATAGTAAACTCATTAGTTTCGTTAGAATGAGCTCCGCCCTTTTCAACCACATAAGTGATTGAGTATTTTATTGTATCATATTTAGGATAAATAGTTACATCTTGTGTCTTATTGTATATGCCCTCAGTCAAGAATGGAAACTCATGATCATTTTCCACATAATAAAATCCATCAAAGCGATAACCATTCTTTTCTACAATACTACTGGTAAGATCATATTCTTCGTTATAAGAAATCTCTATTTCAACGTCGGTATCATAAATTGCAATCTTGTAGTCTTTAGGTGTCCAAACAGCATTAATAGTGATATCCGAATTGATTGGGGTGTTAAAATCATAATCCCAACTTAAGGTATAACCTGTTTTTATAGATTGGGGTGCTTCCAAAACTGTTCCCGCTTCTACTTGTATGCTTTCAACTGAAGAACCACCATCAGTATTGAATTCAACAGTATATAGCTCTTTTCTCGTAATGTTGAATACGAGAACGCTTTTCGCATCTTCTACATTTGATATTCTCACATAAAAAACGTTTTCACCATAATCAAGCGCTACATTACTAATGTCCAACAGCTCATCAAACGTTTCCGTTTTTGAAAGCTCCATTTGGGCATCTCCTATGAGCTCAATAATTTTTCTAAAATCATAGCTTGAAATACTAGAATTAACGGTAACTGAATAAGTCCCATCAGCATAGCTAAATTCTGTAGAAACATTAAAATCGTTCTCTACACCATCTGTATCTGTATTAGTTTCACTACAAGAAATTACAAAAACACAGAGTAAAAGAATAGAAACTAAAATTAAAGATAATTTTAAAGATTTTTTCATAATAATCTCCTATATAATATTCTAGTATTATATTAACATACAATTTTTTATATGTCAAGAATAATTATATATGAAAAAAATTGCCAATTTATCTGTAAATCAATTCATTGATAGCTACGAATATATCTCTATTCGCATTTGGAAGATAAAATTTATTTATATTTTCTGCCATAATATCTCGTCTTTTTTTATCGCTCAAAAGATCTTTTAAAACTTCTGTGAGCAAATAAGATTTATCTTCCGTAATTACTACCGCAGCATCGCTTTTTCCTAGTGCTTGTGCATTTTTAAATTGATGATTATTCGCAACATTAGGGGAAGGTATCAAAATTGAACATTTTTTAGATGCAGCTAGCTCGGATATTGTCATAGCACCTGCTCTTGAAACCACTATGTCTGCAATTGCCATTTTTTTGGGCATATCGTAAATATAATCGACTATTGTTACATTTTTTATTTTTTCTAATCCTTTTTGCTTAATAATTTGCATAACACTATGATATTCTCTTCCCCCTGTTGCTAATATAAAACGAATATCCTTTTGATATTTTATAAAATTTTCTATAACGCTAATAGCTGACATATTGATTTTTTCAGCACCAAGAGAACCTCCATAACATAAAACAACATATTTTTCTTCAATTCCTAACTCACCTTTGACATAATTTTTATTATACGAATTAAACCCATGTCTTAGAGGATTACCAACGTGCAAAATCTTTTCCTTTTTTCTAAAAAAATCTATACTTTCTGAAAAATTAGTAAAAATCACGTCTGCCTTACCTTGTAGAAGCTTGATTGTCTTTCCGGGAACTACATTAGATTCATGAAGAGCTGTTTTAATTCCCATCTTATGTCCAGCATAAATAACAGGATACGTTGCATATCCACCAGTACCAACAATAATATCGGGAGAAAATTCATTTATTATTTGCTTTGATTTTTTTATAGCCTCTAAAACCAAAAACGCAGTTTTTATATTTGATGGTGATAAATTTTTTTTAAGTCCTTTTATATTTATAGTGTATTTTCTATAATTTACTAATTTATTTTCTATTCCTTTCTCTGTTGTAACATACGCTATTTGAGATTGTGGCGAATTTCTCAAAACAGTTTCACCTATTGCTATTGCAGGATTTACGTGTCCTGCGCTTCCACCGCCACATAATAAAACCCTCATCTTTTCTCCTAGTTTATAAATTTAGAATTTTTCGATATTGATAGTAATATACCAATTTCCGCCAGTAAAATAACCAGCGAGCTTCCACCATATGAAAAGAACGGCAAGGAAATACCTGTATTAGGAACTAAATCAAGAACAACCATCATATTTAAAAATGCCTGTATTCCTATTTGAGTTACTATACCAAAAGCAACCAAAGAAGAAAAAACATCGTTTGCGCCAAACGCTATCTTGTATCCTCTCCAAATCAAAAGTAAAAATAATACAACAAGCACTGTCGCCCCTATAAATCCCATTTCTTCGCACCATATAGTAAATATGAAATCGTTTTGTGGCTCGGAAACATAACTGTATTTTTGTCTGCTATTAAAAAAACCAAGTCCCAAAAGGCCTCCTGAACCTGTCGCATATAATCCCTGTGTTGTTTGCCATTTATCGCTTAAAACATCAGCATTAGGATTAAAAAACGACTCTATTCGTTTCATTGCATAGCTATTAGTAAAAAGAAATATCGCTCCTCCAACTCCCCCAAGTCCTCCATATGTAAGTAGCATTTTAATAATACTTGTTCCTGAAATAAAAAGCACTGATATTCCGATAAGTCCTAAAATCGCAGTACCAGAAAGATGCTTTTCAAGCATTACCAAAGCACAAGCACCAAATAAAATTATACCGGGTAAAAAAATCTCTCTAAAGACATTATTCTTTTTATCCTTTACCTTATCTTTGTACCAGCTTAACATTAATATAATTCCAAGCTTCATGAGCTCTGATGGCTGAAAAGACAGTGGCGTTCCGGGAATACCTAGCCATCTTTTTGCAACCCCCTCAGAAAAGCCACCAAACAGTACAAGAATAAGCAAAATCATACATATTGTATATACAATAGGCGCACTTTTTTTATAAAATTCAATTTTTATTTTACTCAAAAAAATCATTATCCCAAGTCCGATAGTTAAAAATATCAAATGTCTTTTTATATAGTAATATCCGTCCTGATAATGCGATTTTGCATACGGAAAGCTAGCACTGAATATCATTAAGCTACCCAGAGTTAAAATTATCAAAATCAAGCAAAAAAGCTTAATATCAACTCGTTTTTTTGCTGTCTTATTTATTAATTTTTCGTTTATTTTTTCATTTATTGATAACTTCATAATACACAAAATATGCAATGGCACAAGCAATCAAATTGATTATAGCAAAAACAAAGACTATTCTTTTTTCGCTCCATCCGCTCTTTTCAAAGTGGTGGTGTAACGGTGCCATTTTAAATAATCGCTTTCCTCCTGTAATTTTAAAAACCAACACCTGTAAAATGACACTTAATGCCTCGCACAAAAATACAAATCCATAAAGTAAAACCAGCAACACATTATTAACAATAAATGAGAATGAAACAACCAACGCACCCAAGAAAAGCGAGCCAGTGTCCCCCATAAATATTTTAGCTGGATGACTATTAAAAATTAAAAATCCAATCATTGCGCCAACTAATACTACACTTAAAAATGCAAGTGATGGAGTTTTATTTAGCGACGACATAATGAAAAAGAATATGCCCACTGTAAGTGTCAAGCTACTTGCCAATCCATCTATTCCATCGCTTAAATTCACCGCGTTTACAAAGCCACACAATATAAAAAATGCTAACAAATAAAATATAAAACCTAAATCTATTGCGTTACTAACGAAAGGTAACTTAACGCTAGTTTCTATTCCGACAGTGAATTTAAATGATACCAAAAATAAAATTGCGACAACACCTTGTAAAATAAACTTTGCCCTTGGCGTTAAGCCCTCATTTCTTTTATTACGTATTTTCGCCATATCATCAATAACACCTATCATTCCATTTAATAAAGCATAAGTGATTATATTAGCAACACAAATTGCATCTCTAAATTTTTCATTAATTAGTAGAGTTATTAAATATATAAAAAAGCATATAAGTATGGCGAAAATAAAACCAAGTCCACCCATTGTTGGAGTGCCTTCCTTGGATTTATGCCAGTTAGGTCCGTCTTCTAAAATTCTTTGTCCAAATTTTTTTGCTTTAATTATTGGAATCAATTTCTTTGTAAAAACAATAGTCAAAACTAGGCTTAATAAAAAAATTAATGCATAAATACAAATTTCATTCATTACTCTTCTCTTTCATTTCTTCAATTATTTTTTCAAAATGCATTCCTCGACTTGCTTTTATAAGCAATACGTCTTTATCTCCTAATTTAGCTAAAATTTTATTTGAAATTTTGTCTCTGTGCTCAAATAAAATCCCTTTATTTGCACCTTCTAAGACATATTTTCCATATTTTCCATATGCTAAAACATTTACGTTTAAATTCTTACATAAAACGCCTATTCTTCTATGAATTTCTTCGCTTTCTTCTCCAGCCTCTAAAATATCACCAATCAATATTGATGGGGTTTTTGCATTCATTTTTGAATAATTAACCAATGAATATAATGCTGATTTGACACTTTCATACGATGAATTATAGCAATCGTTTATTACCTCTATTGCTTTTATTTTCATATATTCTTCGCGCATTTTAGAAGGTAGAAAATCTTCTAACCCTTTTTTTATTTTTTCGTCGGATAAACCGTATATTTTCCCAACCCTATAAGCAAATAAAGCATTTTTTAAATTATGAATATAAAAGGTTTTCATTTTTATGTTTTTCACAATACTGCCATCTGCTTTTATTGATAATATTATTCCATTTTTTGTGTATTTATAATCGTATATAGAACAATTTTCATCGGCTATATAAAATGATTTTATTCCTTCTTTTTTTAAATTTTTAAACCTTTCTTCGTTTGGTAAAATAGCATATTTGGGCAAATAATTTAATATTTCACTTTTAGCAAGAAAAATATTTTCTTTCGTTTTTAAAGTTTCTAAATGCGATGTTCCTGAGTTTGTTATAACCGCACATTCAGGAGTTGCGATAGATGCTAAATAATCAATCTCTCCTCTTGCCCTCATTCCCATTTCTAAAACACATATATCGTGATTTTTAATTGATAATAAGGTAAGAGGCACCCCGATTTCATTATTTTCGTTTTCATTTGTCCCAATTACCTTGTAATTTTCTTTTAAAACGGAAATAATCATTTCTTTTGTGGTTGTTTTTCCAACACTGCCGGTTACGGCGACTATTTTAGTTTCTCCTATATTCATTTTGGCAATTTTCCCAAGGGCTTTTATCGTGTTTGCTACATATATAACGCTTGCTTTTACATTTATTTCAGAATCAGTGATTATTAAAGATGCTCCGTTATTTATTGCTTCATAAATGAAATCATTGCCATCAAATTTTTTTCCTTTAATTGCAACAAAGCACCAATTTGAATCTTTTTCTTTTGAATTTAATGATATTTTATCTATAATTTTATCTTCTCCAAGCAAAATTCCTTCAAGAATTTCTGCTATTTTTTTAGCACTGCACGCTTTAATTTTTTTCATTTTTAAAAGCCTCATCCAAGATATCTCTCTCATTAAAATAATGCTTGCCAAGATTATTAATTTCGTAATTTTCGTGTCCTTTTCCTAACAATATTAGTACACTATTTTCATCTAACATTTCACACGCATAAAGTATTGCTTCTCTTCTTGAAGGAATTATATAATGCGTCTTGTTTTTTTCTACTCCCTTTAAAATATCTTTTATTATTGACAAAGGCTCTTCACCTCTAGGATTATCTGAGGTAATTATTAAAATATCTGCTAAATTTGAGCATATTTCTCCTATTTCCCTTCTTTTCTCCTTATCTCTTTCCCCACCACATCCAACTAATGCGATAATTTTTTTATCGTTCTCAGCATCTTTTAATGCTTCTAAAACACATTTTGTAGCGTATGGTGTATGTGCATAGTCGATATATATGTTTTTATTTTTATATTTTTCCATTCTACCTTTAATAGAACTAGTTTTCCATATTCCATCAGCAATATTTTCATCGCTTATTCCTAAAATCTTCGCAATAGACGATGCCATGGCAATATTATACATGTTATATTTACCTTGTAATCGAGAACATAGTGTTATACTACCATCTTTATTTGTAATCTCAAATTTCAAGCATTTATTGCCACAACAGTCCTCTTTAATAATAAAATCCGCGTTTGCATTACTAGATATTGAAAATGATTTGTGCTTATATGTGTCATATAATAATTTTCCATATAAATCATCAGTATTAATTACGCAAATCTCGCTTTTTTTTAGTAAAAGTTCCTTTGATTTATAATAGTCCTCTATGCTTTTATGGAAATCTAAATGCTCATGTGATAAATTGGTAAATGCACCGACATTTACATTTAATCCATCTAGCTTACTTTGCTTTAATGAATGAGATGAGGTTTCTAAAACCACATATTTTACGCCTTTTTCTTTCATTCTAAATAGAATATAATATAAAACCTCAGAATCTGGTGTCGTCATTGCGGAATATACCGAGCTCATCTCGCTTCCGCCACCGTGACTAAATTTCTCGTCATTTATAAGACATCTAATTGTAGAAATCAAACCACGTGGCAAATCTGCACTTTTTAAAATTCCATATAGTAATTCAGCAGTCGTGCTTTTTCCGTTTGTTCCCGTTATAGACAAAATTTTCATTTCTTTTGTAGGATTATCATAGTAATTAGACCACATACGAGAAAGTGTACTTCTTGCATTGTCTACTAAAATATATGGAATATTTTTAGGAACTTCCTTTTTGTCAGTAATTATTGCTTTTACGTTCCTTTTTATTGCTTCATTTATAAACAAGTTTCCGTCAACGTGTTCTCCCCGCAAAGCAACAAATACATCATTTTTTTCAAGCTTACGCGAATCTGATGCTATTTTATTTATATCACAGTCAAAATCTACATTAGTATCAATTATATTAATAGAAGACATTAATTTTTGAAGCTTCATATTATTCCTCTTCGTCTGTAAATATTATTTTAATTTCAACTACTGTTCCCTTTGAAACTGATGTGTTTGCTAAGGGATACTGATAACTTACAATTGCACTGTTTCCAAACACAAAATTTGTTGCGCCATTAATCCTTATATTTAGACCACTATTAGTTAGAATAAAATTTGCTTCCTCAGCCGTTTTACCAACAACATTTGGGATATATGTATATGTCTTTTCTCCCTTTGATGTATAAATTAATACCCGTGCACTTTTTTTGTAAATTTTTGTACCTGCTATCGGCATTTGAGAAATCACTTCTTCTCCGTTTCCAACTATTTCAAAATTTATTCCCATTTCTTTTAATTCCTTTTCAACATCTGTCAATGATTTATTTATAAAATTGGGCACTTCTATCTGCTCATTTTCAATGTCATTCTCGTTATAGACAGGCTCTATTCCTAAATAAGGTAATATCGACTCCATTAATTTTCCAACGTATGGAGCTGCAACAACGCTACCATATTTACTTCCTAACGTTGGCTCATCCACTAAAAGAATAACTGCAACCTCGGCATCATCGGAAGGGCCGTATGCTACACAAGATGAAACCCTATACGATGTTTGACCGTTTTCGTCATATTTGTCCTTTTTTTCTGATGTTCCTGTTTTTGCTGCGATACTATAACCGGCAACATAAGCATTTTTTGCACCCCCATCACCATTTACACCATCTTTTAATATTTCAGAAATTGTTTGACAAACCGACTCGTCTATTATTTGCTCACTTTTTTGCACTTCATATTTATAAATGGAGTTTCCATCATTATCAACTATTTCCTTAATTAAATGAGGCTCAACCAAATATCCGCCATTAGCAACCACCGATACCGCTCTTAACTGTTGAATGGCAGTTGTTTTAAAAGTCTGACCAAACGAGTAAACCGCCAAGGAAACGTTTGAAAAATCTTCGTAGCTATGATAATAACCGCCCGCCTCAGAAGGCAAATCTACGCCTGTCTTTGTTGTATATCCAAATTTTTTAAAATAATCGTAAAAACGCTCGTTTCCAATTGCAAAAGCCAGCTTCATCATCGATGGGTTGCACGACTGCTGTAATGCCTCTGCAAACGTTAAATTACCATGTCCCTTACGCTTATGACAGCTTATCGCTCTATAATAACCATCTATTTTAAGCGAACCGGTACAGACAAAATTATTGGCAAGAGATGCGGCATTGGTTTGTAAAGCAACCGACGTAGTCACCAGCTTAAAGGTAGAACCCGGTTCATAAAGTTCTGTAACTGCCTTATTATTCCACATTGTATAAAGTAAATTTAAATACGCGTTTCTATATTCCTTGGTGTCCTTTTCATATTCATTAAGCTTTTTCTGCGATAAATCATCTAAAACGTAAGGTTCGTTTAAATTAAAGTCAGGATATACAGCCATAGCATAAATCTCGCCTGTTTTGGGATTCATTACAATACCAGCAGCCCTATTTTGCGCCCCAGATTCTATTGCCGCCGTTTCAAGCTGTAATTCGAGCTGATATTGTATATATGTATCAATGGTAGTTACAAGATTGTAACCATTCTCACTTTCTATGTATGTTTCATATTGGAAAGGCATATCACCACCATGTGCATCCTGTGCTGTGATATACTTTCCACTCGTCCCTTCTAGTATGTTGTTATATACCTTTTCCAGTCCGTAAATTCCAACGCCATCTGCATTTACAAAGCCCAACGTATGCGATGACAAAGCCGAAAGAGGATAGTATCTTTTAGAGCTTGCATTTAATTGTATTTGGCTTGTTAATGAATATTTTTCAATTAATTCTCTTATTCTTTTTGCTTCTTCTTCATTCAAGTCATTATCAACAACCTGATATTTATATCCAGTTTTTTTAGCTTTATTTAGCACCTTATCATAGTCGCAATTCAATATATTTGATATTTCTTTAGCAATAAATTCAGGATTTTTAATATTTTTAGGTGAAAGATAAAGAACCCAAACTGTTTTATTACTAGCGAGTGTTACTCCGTTTCTATCAAATATTTTCCCACGCAAGGGATTTACCTTTGTTTCTACAGTTAATTGTTCTATAACATTCTTTTGATAGTCGTCATAACCTAATATTTGTATTTTAAATAATGTTATTAAAATTATTATGCTTAAAAAAACAAAAAGGAACAATATAAAAGTTCCTCTTTTGGTTATTTTTCTGCCTTTTTCATAATTTTTCATATATAACCTCAATTATCTTTTATATTTTATTATATTAAAAAAAAGGCAAATATATGAAAAAAGTCTCGGCAAAAGCCGAGACTAATATTTTTTATAAACTTACACGCCTAAAAGACCTACTGCAACAACTAGCAACATCATAGTTGTAAGTATAGTTATTACAACGGAAGTGACAGGAAAATCTTTTCTAGAAAAACCGGTATCTACCTCTACTTGCTCTTCTACATTATTTATAACATCTGCTTTAGATGCTTTCTTTACATATCTTGTATCTTCATCCTCAAGCTTTCTAACCCTTTTTTCCTTTTTAGAAGCTCTGGCTTTTTTTTCATCCTTAAAGTCGGATGCTCTTCTTGCGCTGTAATTTTTCATTGTTGTACCGTACATTTTAAACATCCCCCTAAACAATTTATAGCTTTTCCGCTATTCTTAGTTTTGCACATTTGGAGCGAGAATTTTGCTCAAGCTCCTCTTGGCTTGCCGTAATCGGCTTTTTATTAATCAATTTAATTTTTGGTTTGTTGCCGCACACACAAATTGGAAAATCCTTTGGGCATGTGCAACCTTGTGCATATTTGTTAAAAGTAGTTTTTACTATTCTATCCTCAAGCGAATGGAATGTCATTATCACTATACGTCCGCCTGGATTTAATCTGCTTATTGCAGTTTTAATTGCAGGTTTTATAACGTCAAGTTCGTGATTAACCTCAATTCTTATTGCTTGGAACGTTCTTTTTGCAGGGTGCTGTGCTTCTTTTCTTTGTGCCCCTACAGGAATTGATTTTTTTATAACCTCTACAAGCTGAATTGTAGTTTCAATCGGTTTAATTTCTCTTTCTTTTACGATGTTTCTTGCAATTATGTGAGCAAATTTTTCTTCGCCATATTCACTTATTATTCTTTTAAGCTCGGATTCGCTATATGTGTTCACAACATCGTAAGCAGATAGAGGAGAAAGTGGGTTCATTCGCATATCAAGGTTTGCGTCACAATTATACGAGAACCCACGTTCCGGAGTGTCAAGCTGATGAGACGAGACACCTAAATCCATAATTACACCGTCTATTCGGTCTATATTTAAATCGTTAAGGACTCCTTCAAGCTCGCTAAAATTACTTTTAACAAGTATTGATTTGTCCCCATATTTTAAAAATCTATTCTTGCAAGCAAGAAGTGCGTTATCATCTTGGTCTATTGAAATTAATTTTCCTGTTTCTAGCTCTTTTAAAATTCCTTCGGAGTGACCACCACCACCCGCGGTGCAGTCAACATAGATACCATTCGGTTTTATATCAAGTCCCTCTATACATTCGAAGAACATAACCGGATAATGTGAAAAATCCATGCTTTACTCCTTAAAATTTCATTTGAATCATTAATTTCTTCGTTTCTTCCATGTCGACTGTTTTTTGCTTCTCTTGGTATGCCTCTTGTGACCATATTTCAATATGAGTACCCACACCCATAAAGAGTACATTCTTTTCAATTCCTACCTGTTCCTTTAAGAACTGTGGGATAACGAAGCGTCCTTGAGAATCAATTTGAACGTCAACTGTATTTGAATAAACCTGACGGATAAAATTTTCAAATTCAAGTGTTGGAAGGTCTGCAATTTTAGCCTCAAATCTTTCCCATTCTCTTTCTGAATAAAGCATAATGCAGTTTGTAAAGCCATTGCAGGTTAGTTTAAAGGAGCTTCCGAGAACCTCTTTATACTTTGCGGGTACAAATACTCTGTTTTTAGCGTCAACTGTGTGTTCATATCTACCGTAAAGCATCTTAAGTCCTCCTTTCACTCCACTTTAAACCACGTTTACTCCACTTTTCACCACTTTTATGTACTTATTATAACCTATATATTTTCAAAATGCAATAGTTTTACGAAAAAAATTTCAAAAAAATTCATTTTTTTCGCGACATTTGCATAAAATGTATCTTTTCCTTATATTTATTGGGTTTTTCAATACTTTTGTTGAACTTGTTTCTGGACGATTTTTAGCAAAAATTCATTAAGTTTTCATACTTTCATGTTTATTCTACAAAACTTTTTGATAAATTTATAAAAATTCTGGTTTCCTCCACTTTACTGTTAGATTAATAAAAAGTGTGCAAAAAAAGAGAGCGAATTGTCGCTCTCTTTGCACATTATTTTTTGATTTGTCTTATTTTTTGCACTTCTTTCTTTTATCAATAACGTTTTTGTGAAGTATATGGTTTAGTGATTGGTTGTTCTCTATTTTCTTTCTCGCCTCTGTCGAGCTTATCTCTTTGAATTCGTCGCTACACTCAACAAGCTCTGTTTCAAACTTTGGGTTAAATTCCTTCATTTTATTTGCAAGACATATTTCGTATGCTCTGTCCTGCTCGTTTCGCACACCGCGCACGATATGAGTTATACCTCTTTCATTCATATAGTCCGCCGTTAGTCCAGTATACGCATCAACTATTACGTTATTAAGACCTAAAACGGATAATTCGATTATCCTTTTTCTTTCCTCAAGCGAGAACATATAGCTTTTTTCTTCATTATTTAATGCTACAACATAGACGGTATCATATTTAGTTAACGCATATTTGACTATTTCTAAATGACCTAAAGTAAATGGATCAAAGCTACCTGTTACTATCGCCTTCATATTTTCTCCTTAAAATATTGGTCTTAAAACTGTAATGTAGGTTATCGAGTATCTTGCCTTTTTTTGTATTTCAAATTTTGCTTTTAATTCTTCGTCACCACCGAAAACGTCTTCTTTTCCACTTTCACAAACCAAGAATGCGTTTGGTGCAATTACATTTGCGTCGCATAGCTTTTTTAAAACGTCGGATATGCAGTCAAGCTTATATGGTGGGTCAATAAATATGATATCATACTGCTCCTTACCTGCGATTCCTCTTATCATTTGATTGTAGTCGCAAGTGGATATTCGGCATTTGTCAAAAAGACGAGATTTCTTTGCATTTCTAATAATTATGTCAGTTGCATCTCGTGAGGAGTCAGAAAACGTTGCTCTAGTTGCTCCTCGGCTCAATGCTTCAAGTCCAAGCTGACCACTACCTGCAAACAAATCAAGCACACGCGCACCCTCAATATCAAATTGTAGCATTGAGAAAACCGCTTCCTTTACCCTTTGCGAGGTTGGACGTGTTGCTTCCCCCTCTAAAGTTTCTAGGTTCATTCCCTTTGCAAGTCCTGTTATTATTTTCATATCATTTATATTCCTTTAAAAATTTGATAATATTATTTGCGTTTGACTCGCTTATCCCCTTAACCTTGACAAGCTCATCAAAAGAAGCCTCTTTAATAGCAGTAAGGGTTTTAAAATGTGACATTAGAGCCTTTGCCTTTTTTGCGCCTATTCCGTCAATGTTTTCAAGGTAAGATTTTTTCAAGGTCTTTCTCTTTGCACTATCCATTTTTGAAACAGTAAACCTGTGCACCTCTTCTTGTAGCTTATATGCAAATATAAATACCGATTGCTCCTTAGCGATACTGATTTCCTCACTCTCGGTAACGATAGTTCTTGTCTTATGGTGCTCATCCTTAACCATTCCAAAAACAGGAATAGAAATATTCATTTCGTTAAGTACTTCTTTAACACAAGAAACGTGAGTCATACCGCCATCAAGCAAAATAAGATCGGGCATTTTTGAAAAGCTACCATCAGAGTCAGACAAATGCTCAAGCCTACGTCTTATAACCTGACGCATTGATGAATAGTCGTCTGCCTCGTCTTGATTTTTAATTTTAAAAAATCTATAATCACTCTTTTTTAGTTTTCCGTTTTCTGAAACAACCATTCCTGCAGTAATATGCTCATTACCAAGGTTTGAAATATCGTATGCCTCAATTCTTTCGGGTATTACTTCAAGTCTTAGCATTTCAGCTAACTTAACTAATACCTTTGAGTCCTCTTCCACTTTATTTTTATATTGCGTTGCTTGTTCCTTTGCATTATTATATACCATTTCGCACATTTTTTTCAAGTCTCCCTTTTGAGGTGTGCGAATTGTAATTTTACGACCTGCGCGACTATTTATATATTCGGTTGCCAATTCAAGCTCCTCGCTTGGATAGTCAAATGACAAAAGTATTTCCTTGGGAATATATTCGCGTCTTGTATAAAGCTCGGTTATAAACGGAGTCATAAACTCATAGCTATTAGTGCTTGAAATTTCATATGAACCATATATAAAGCTATCATTGTCGGTAATTATTCCACTTCTAATATAAAATACAGAAATTGATGTACTTAAATCGTCTGTATAAACGGCAATAACGTCATATTCATCATTTGGCGCACCAACAACCTTTTGCTTTTCGCGTAGCTTCTTTAATGCGTTTATTCCATCACGGCACCTTGCCGCCTCTTCAAATTTTTCGTTTTCTGCGTGGGTGAGCATTTGTTCATTTAACGTATCAACCGCTTTTTTAATGTTTCCCCTTAAAACCTCCTCTGCACATTCCATCATACTGTAATAGTCAGCCTGCGAAATTGAGCCATCGCAAGGAGAAACACATCTTCCCATTTGCTTATATATGCAAGGACGTACCTTGCCGATATCCTTTGGAAAAGAAAATTTGCATTTAGGAATTCCAAAAATATCTTCTAGAGTTCCAATAACGGAATATACAGTTGATGTTCCCGAATATGGTCCAAAATACTTTGCACCGTCTAGCGCTCTTTTTCTTGTCATCGAAACTCGTGGATATTCCTCGTTTAACGTTAGTTTAATATAGGGATAAGATTTTGCATCCTTTAAAAGAATATTGTATTTAGGATTATATTGCTTGATTTTTACATTTTCAAGTGCTAGTGCTTCCATTTCGGTATCACATATTATCGTTTCAAAATCATAAACCTGTGAAACCATTCTTATTGTTTTTATGTTAGCATCGGAGGATAAATGAAAATACTGCGATACTCTATCTTTTAAAGCGCGCGACTTACCAACGTATATGATTTTACCGCTTTTGTCCTTCATCATATAAACACCAGGCTTATATGGCAAGGATGAAGCCTTTGAGCGTAAATACTCAAGTCTATCTTCGTTCATTTTTTCCTCCTTTTCTAAAATAAATATAAAATAGGCGACAGTCACTGACTATCGCCGAAATATGTATTATTCACAATGATCTAAACCGGAAGAAACAAGCTCTTCAAGTCCATCAAGCGCTTCCTTTTCATCCTCACCGTCAGCAATAAGAGTAACAACTGTTCCTTTTACAATGCCCATTGATAAAACGCCAAGCAAGCTTTTCGCATTAACTCTTCTATCGTCCTTACCAACCCAAATGGAAGACTTATAAGAATTTGCCTTTTGAATAAAAAATGTAGCAGGTCTTGCATGTAACCCAACAACATTTACAACAGTAACTTCACGTGATAACATAGAAATCTCCCCTTCAAATTTAAGGACTTTTTTAAATATGTGGTAATTATAACAAACTTTTTTTGAAAAATCAATAGTTTACTAGAAAATATTTTATTTTTTTATATAGTGTCTAATCTTTTACTATGTTTTTATGTTTTTTTCTTACATTATTACAAAATTTTATTCATATTATAATATTTGTAGCTAACTACTTGAAATTTTGAATTAAATAATATATAATTATTTGGAATATAAAATGTTATCATATTTTTAGGAGAACACTATGAACAATACTGAAAAAACAATGGAAAAGGTTGTTGCTCTTTGCAAAACAAGAGGCTTTGTATATCCGGGCTCTGAAATTTACGGAGGTCTTGCTAACTCTTGGGACTTCGGACCTTTAGGCGTTGAGTTTAAAAACAACATTAAAAAGGCTTGGTGGAAAAAATTTGTAACCGAGTCAAAATATAACGTAGGTCTTGATAGCGCTATTTTGATGAATCCACAGGTTTGGGTTGCATCAGGTCACGTTGGAGGCTTCTCTGACCCACTTATGGACTGTAAGCAATGCAAGACAAGACATCGTGCTGACAAGCTCATTGAGGACTGGGCTGCTGAAAACAATGAAGCAGTTAACCCGGCTACTATGTCAAATGAAGAAATGTTCACATTTATTAAAGAGCACAAAATCGTTTGTCCTTCATGCGGAAGTGGTGACTTTACCGACATTAGAAAATTCAACCTTATGTTCAAGACATTCCAAGGTGTAACCGAGGACTCAACATCCGAGCTATATCTCCGTCCGGAAACTGCACAAGGCATTTTTGTAAACTTTAAAAACATTGCTAGAACTACACGTAAAAAGCTTCCGTTTGGTGTTGGTCAAATTGGTAAGTCATTTAGAAATGAAATTACCCCAGGTAACTTTATTTTCCGTATCCGTGAGTTTGAGCAAATGGAGCTTGAATTCTTCTGCAAGCCTGGTACTGACCTAGAATGGTTTGCATTCTGGAAGGATTACTGTGCTAACTTCCTTTATAATCTCGGTATGAAGAAGGAAAACCTTCGTTTAAGAGACCACGACCCTGAGGAGCTTTGCTTCTACTCAAAGGCTACAACAGACTTTGAATATATGTTCCCATTCGGTTGGGGCGAGCTTTGGGGTATTGCTGACCGTACTGACTACGACCTAACTCAACACGCTAACCTTTCGGGCGAGGCTATGGAATATTTTGACCCTGAAACAAACGAAAAGTATGTTCCATACGTTATAGAGCCTTCTCTCGGTGCTGACCGTGTTACTCTTGCATTCTTGGTTGAAGCATACGACGAAGAGACGGTTGGCGAAAACGACACTCGTGTTGTTCTTCACTTCCACCCTGCTCTTGCACCTTTCAAGGCTGCTGTTCTTCCTCTTTCAAAGAAGCTTTCTGATAAGGCTGAAGCTATTTGGGAAGACCTTTCAAAGTACTTCAACGTTGATTTTGACGAAACAGGCTCAATCGGTAAGAGATACCGCCGTCAAGATGAAATCGGTACTCCTTGGTGCATCACATACGACTTTGAATCAGAAAACGACGGTTGCGTAACAGTGCGTGACAGAGACACTATGGAGCAAGTAAGACTCCCAATTTCAGAGCTTAAAAACTACATCGAAGAAAAATTGATGTTTTAATATTGACAAAATTATAATTTAATGTTAAGATATACTATATTATAAAAACTATGACGGAGACAGTAGCCTTCGGTAAAAGCCAAAGCGAGTTGGGGATGGTGTGAGCCCAATGTGATTAGCCGATTGTGAATATCACTCCAGAGTTTCTTGGCGAAATTTAGTAGTCAATGACGGCATCTCACCGTTATATGAGACGCATATAGATTTGTATGTTGAATAGGTGGTAACGAATAAATTTTTATCTCGTCCTGTTCATACAGGGCGAGATTTTTTCTTTAGAAAGGAATTTTAGAATGTATAACAAGGTTTCTACTAACCTCAACTTTGTTGAGAGAGAAAAAGCAACAGAACAATTTTGGAAGGACAACGCTATTTTTGAAAAAAGCATTAAGATTAGAGAAAATGCACCTTCCTACACATTTTACGATGGTCCTCCAACTGCTAATGGTAAGCCTCACATTGGACACGTTTTGACTCGTGTTATCAAGGATATGATCCCAAGATACAGAACAATGAAGGGTTATATGGTACCAAGAAAAGCAGGTTGGGACACACACGGTCTTCCTGTAGAACTCGAGGTTGAAAAGCTACTTGGCCTTGACGGCAAGGAGCAAATTGAAGAATACGGTCTTGAACCATTTATTGACAAGTGCAAGGAAAGCGTATGGAAATATAAGGGTATGTGGGAGGACTTCTCCTCGACAGTTGGCTTCTGGGCTGATATGGACCATCCATATGTAACATATAGCAACAACTTTATTGAGTCCGAATGGTGGGCTTTAAAGCAAATTTGGGATAAAGGTCTTTTATACAAAGGCTTTAAGATTGTTCCTTACTGCCCGCGCTGTGGTACTCCACTTTCCTCACACGAGGTTGCACAAGGTTATAAGACAGTTAAGGAAAAGTCTGCTGTCGTTAGATTTAAAATCATCGGCGAGGATGCGTATTTCCTTGCTTGGACAACAACACCTTGGACACTTCCTTCAAACGTTGCACTCTGTGTAAACCCGGAGGAAGCATATTGCAAGGTTAAGGCTATTGATGGTTACACATATTATATGGCTAAAGCTCTACTCGACAAAGTGCTTGGTGCGCTAGTTAAGGAAGATGGCGAAAAGGCTTATGAAATTATTGAAGAATACAAGGGTAAAGAGCTTGAATATAAGGAATATGAGCCACTATTTGCTTGTGCTGGCGCGAGTGCTAAAAAGCAAAACAAAAAGGCACATTTCGTTACCTGTGATAGCTATGTAACAATGGAAGACGGTACTGGTATCGTTCACATTGCTCCTGCATTTGGTGAGGATGACTCACGCATCGGCAGAAACTACGACCTTCCATTCGTTCAATTTGTAAACTCAAAGGGTGAAATGACTGAAGAAACCGAGTACGCTGGTGTTTTCTGCAAGAAGGCTGACCCAATGATTCTTTCTGACCTTTCAAAGGAAGGAAAGCTCTTTGATGCTCCTAAGTTTGAGCACGATTACCCATTCTGCTGGAGATGTGATTCTCCACTTATCTACTACGCTCGTGAATCTTGGTTTATTAAGATGAGCGCAGTTCGTGATAACCTTATTAAGAATAACAATACAATTAACTGGATTCCCGAATCTATCGGCAAGGGACGCTTCGGCTCTTGGATTGCAAACGTTCAAGACTGGGGTCTTAGCCGTAACAGATATTGGGGTACTCCTCTTAATATTTGGGAGTGTGAATGTGGACACAAGCATTCAATCGGTTCTATTGAAGAATTAAAATCAATGTCCGACAACTGTCCAGACAATATTGAACTTCACAGACCTTTTGTTGACAACGTAACTATCAAATGTGAAAAGTGCGGCGGACAAATGAAGCGCGTTCCTGAGGTTATCGACTGCTGGTTTGACTCCGGTGCTATGCCATTTGCACAACACCACTACCCATTTGAAAACAAAGACCTTTTTGATGCTCAATTCCCTGCTGACTTTATTTCAGAGGCTGTTGACCAAACAAGAGGTTGGTTCTATTCACTTCTCGCTATTTCAACTCTTATCTTTGATAAGGCTCCATACAAAAACGTTATCGTTCTTGGTCACGTTCAAGACGAAAACGGACAAAAGATGTCGAAATCCAAGGGTAACGCAGTTGACCCATTTGATGCACTCCAAACATATGGCGCAGATGCAATCAGATGGTACTTCTACACTAACTCAGCACCATGGCTACCAAACCGTTTCCACGGCAAGGCAGTTATCGAGGGACAAAGAAAGTTTATGGGTACTCTTTGGAACACATATGCGTTCTACGTGCTCTATGCGAATATTGACAAGTTCGACCCAAGCAAGTACAACTTGAAGGATTGCAAGCTTTCCGTTATGGACAAGTGGCTCCTTTCAAGAATGAACACAATGGTTAAGGACGTTGATTCTTGCCTTGAAAACTACAAGATTCCAGAGGCTGCAAAGGCACTTGACTCCTTTGTTGACGAGCTTTCTAACTGGTATGTAAGACGCGGACGTGAAAGATATTGGGCGCAAACAATGACTGATGATAAGATTAGTGCATATATGACACTTTATACCGCTCTTGTTACTGTTGCAAAGGCAAGTGCTCCTATGATTCCATTTATGGCTGAGGATATATATAGAAACCTTGTTTGCAATATCTACAAGGACGAGCCGGAAAGCGTACATCTCTGCTCATTCCCAGAGGTTGACGAAAGCGCAATTGACACAGAGCTTGAAGAAAATATGGAAGAATTACTTGACATTGTTGTTATGGGACGTGCTGCAAGAAATGGCGCTGCAATGAAGAACCGTCAACCACTTTCCACAATGTACGTTCAAGCAAAGAAGGAATTGCCTTCATACTGTGTTGAAATTATCGAAGATGAGCTTAACATTAAAAATGTTAAATTTGTTAGCGATATGTCAGAATTCTCATCTTATTCATTCAAGCCACAGCTCAAAACTGTTGGTCCTAAGTATGGTAAGTTCCTCGGCGCTATAAGAACACTTCTATCCGAGGTAGATGGTAACAAGGCAAAGAACGAGCTTGATACAACAGGTGCAATTAAGTTTGACGTTGACGGAAATGAAATTGTTCTTACAGAGGAAGATTTGCTTATCGACATTAAGCAAAAGGAAGGCTACTTCTCTCTCTCTGATAAGTATACAACAGTTGCTATTGATACAACTCTTACAGCCGAGCTTATTGAGGAAGGCTTTGTAAACGAGGTAGTAAGTAAGCTTCAAACAATGCGTAAGGATTCCGACTTTAACGTAACTGACCACATCAAGGTTTACGTAAACGATAACGATAAAATCGCTGAAGTTGTTAAGAACAACGAGGCAGAAATTGCTAAAATTGTTCTCGGTAACGTGTTCGTTTACGGACAAGACGGAGCAAATGCAAAATCTTGGGATATCAACGGTGAAAAGGTAACTCTTTCAGTTGAAAAACTATAATAAATAAGGCTAATGCGATTTGCGTTAGCCTTTTTCCTTTTATTGAAAAAAACATTTGTATTTTTAATCCGTTTATGTTATAATATTTGCGTTAATAATATAATTACTATATTTTGGAGGAAAATTCCTTGATTATCGCACTTGAAAACGCTAAGTACGAATTACAAAATTTTCGTGAAAATATCAAAGAGCTACACAGCTCGTTAAAGATTGACGAATTAAGAGTTGAGGTTGAAGAGCTCGAAAAGACTACCTTTGACCCTGATTTTTGGTCTAACCAAGAAAACTCTACTAAGGTTTTGCAAAAAATCAAGCAAATGAAGTCAAAGATTGAAAACTATGACGCGCTTGAAGCAAAATTAGAGGACACAATTACTCTTACCGAAATGGCTATTGAAGAAAATGATGAAAGCCTTGTTGAAGAAATATTGGCTGAGCAAGCATCAATTATAGCCGAGGAAGAAAAGCAAAGAATTGAGGTTCTTCTCTCTGGAGAATATGACAAAAACAACGCTATTATTTCATTCCACCCGGGTGCAGGTGGAACAGAAGCCCAAGACTGGGCACTTATGCTCTACCGTCTTTACACAAGATGGGGCGAAAAGCACGGATATAACGTTAAGCTCATTGACTGGCTCGACGGCGAAGAAGCAGGTCTTAAAAGCGCGACCATTTTGGTTGAAGGCTTGAACGCTTACGGATATTTAAAGAGTGAAAACGGCGTTCACCGTTTGGTTCGTGTTTCTCCGTTTGATTCATCAGGACGCAGACACACATCATTTGCATCAGTTGAGGTTATGCCTGAATTTGACGACGACAACTCAATAGAAATTAACGAGGCTGACCTTGAAATTACTGCTCACCGCTCATCAGGTGCAGGTGGACAGCACGTAAACAAAACCGACTCCGCTATTAGAATTGTGCACATTCCAACAGGCATTGTAGTTGGCTGTCAAACTGAAAGAAGCCAGCTCCAAAACAAGGAAACAGCAATGAAAATGCTCAAATCCAAGCTTATGGAGATTAAGCAACGTGAAAAGCTTGACAGAATTGAGGACATAAAGGGCAACAAAACCAATATCGAATGGGGCTCTCAAATTCGCTCCTACGTATTTATGCCTTATACTCTTGCAAAGGATACACGTACAGGCTACGAGGATGGTAACATTCAAGCAGTTATGGACGGTGAAATCGACGGCTTTATCAATGCATACCTAAAGGAAAATGCAGGAAAATGATTAAAGAGGAATCAAGATTTGCATCTTCTACCGTTTTCGAGGGTATGACCTCAATAAGAGCAATACTCGATAACATCAAGGACGGGGTAAAAAACGCAAGAAAAATAGAAAAAATCCTATTTGACAAGAACAAAATTAAGCCCAAGGAAAAGGACTTTAAGTATCTATCCAAAATGGCTGAAATCTACGGCTTTGAAATTTCAACTGTTGATTCACAAGAAATTGATAATATCACAGTTGGTGCATCACACGGCGGTATTATTGCCGTTTGTGGTGAAAAAGAATACGAAACATTATCCTTTGACTCACTTGTAGATAACGGCTTTTACGTAATGATTGAAGGCATTGAGGATCCTTATAATTTCGGATATGCTCTGCGCTCTATTTACGCATCGGGTGCTGACGGAATAATACTCTCAAAGCGCAACTGGCTAAGTGCCGCGGGCGTTGTTTGCCGTTCCTCGGCAGGCGCTAGTGAGCGACTTAATATTTTTATTGAAAATGATGACTTTATAAAGACCTTTAAAGAAAAGGGATATAAAATTGTATGCGCCGATATAAAAAATTCAGTTAGCGTATACGAAGCAGACCTTAAAAAGCCTATTCTACTTATTGTCGGCGGTGAAAAACGAGGCATTTCCTCGTCTATCTTAAAGGAAGCTGACCAAATCGTTAGAATAGATTACGGCAGACGCTTTGATGCAGCATTATCCGCAGCATCTGCATCAACAATTTTAGCTTTTGAGGTTTATAAAAACAACATATGAAAAAAGCAATGCTTTTGCATTGCTTTTAGTTTTTATTTGGATAAAATTCGGGCTTACGAGGCACCTCACTAATAACGCCTTGGTTTTCTGCATTTACCTCAGTAAATGGAGAGATTGCCCCACCGCTAGGTCCACAATCAAACGGAGTTCCATCATCACAAACAGTGCTTGAAATACCATATTCTGCCTTTTCGCTCTCACTCTTTCGGCTCAAATGCATTGTGTTCTCGCAAAACTCATATGAATCCTCGCAAACAAGTCCAAGTATTTCACCATTATCGTCCGGCAAAAGCACGGGTCTATCATTTTTCTTGATTTCCTTCATTTTTTCCTCTCATTCTTTTTCTTTTATTTTTAGCATTTACTTAAATAAAAAATCCATACTAATATAAATGATTTTATTGACATATTAAAATATTTAATATATAATATATCTATAAATTTTGGAGGTACTAATATGAATCCATGGCATGATTTTAGAGATGACAGAATAAAATCCGACAGATTTATTGCAGTTATTGAAATTCCTAAAGGAAGCAAAAACAAGTACGAGCTTGACAAGGAAAGCGGACTTTTGCGCCTTGACAGAATTTTATATACCTCAACTCACTACCCCGCTAACTACGGTTTTATTCCTCGCACACTTTCTGAGGATGGTGACCCTCTTGATGTATTAGTGCTTTGCCAAGAAAAGCTTGAACCTCTTTCAATTATTGAATGTTATCCTATCGGCATGATAACAATGATTGACGAGGACGAGGCAGACGAAAAAATAGTAGCGATTCCTGTAAATGATCCATTTTTAAATAACTATCAAGATATTTCTGAATTGCCACAACATCAATTTCAAGAAATTAAGCACTTTTTCGAGGTATACAAGTATCTTGAAAACAAAGAAACTCGTGTTGATAACATAATTGGTCGTGAGGACGCCATTGAAACTATCAAAAAATGCATAATAGAATATCATAAGGAATTTAATTTATAAAGGGCTCTGCCCTTTTACGCAGACGTGGCGGAATTGGTATACGCGTTGGTCTCAGAAGCCAATGAACCTAGTTCTTGTGAGTTCGAGTCTCATCGTCTGCACCAGCCCGATTTTTCGGGCTTTTATTTTTTTATTGAAATTATTTTAAAAATATAGTATAATATATAGTACAAAATTTAATTTACCTGAAAGGTTATTCTATGATTAAAAAAACAAACGTTAAAATTTTTCTCTTTATTACAATAATTTTATCAATTGTATTTACTTTTACCGCTTGTTCGCTTTTTTCAAGGGGAGAAAACGAATCAATCATTTCCTCTTATATCAATCAAAAGGGGGAATTGATTGTTCAATACTCAAGTGGAAATACTAAAAACCTAGGTGTTGTTGTTGGAAAAGATGGTGCCGACGGCAAGGATGGAAAAGACGGTATTGATGGAAAGGATGGTATAGACGGCAAGGATGGAAAAGACGGCATTGATGGAAAGGACGGCGAAACTATCATTCAAGACGGAAATATAATAAGCAATTCCACCTCCATTACCAAGCCCGTTGCAGAATGTATACAAAGCGCGGTTGTTATTCAATCAGAATTTTTAGTTCCAGATCAGCTAGGCGTACCAACACAGGCCTTCTCTACGGGTTCAGGTGTTATTTATGATTTTGATAAAGAAACAGGCAACGCTTTAGTTGTAACAAATTATCACGTTGTTTTTAACACCAACGACCTTAATACAATAGACGGTATAAGTAATAATATTGAGGTTTTTCTATATGGCCATCTTTCAAAAAATCAAGCTATCTCTGCTAACTATGTTGGTGGTTCAATGCAGTATGATTTGGCTCTTCTAGAAATTAAAAATAGTGATTTAATTAAATCTGAAGAAATAAAAAAAGTTGATATTAGAAGCTCTGACGAGGTTTATGTCGGTGAATCTGTTTTTGCAATAGGCAATCCCAAAGCCGAGGGATTTGCTGTAACTTCAGGAATTGTTAGCGTTGATTCGGAAACAATTGAAATGAAGGCAGCAGATGAAATCTCTAAAATCAATATTAGAGTTATGCGTACTGACACACCAATAAACTCCGGAAACAGCGGTGGCGGCTTGTTTGATGAAAACGGCTACTTAATCGGTATTGTAAACGCAAAATATTTTGACTCCTCTATTGATAATATTGGATACGCAATTCCTTCAAGCACAATGGTTACGATAATTGAAAATATTAAGTACTATTGCCTAAACACCGAAACAAAAAATGTACAGCGTCCTTTACTCGGCATTACAGTAGAAATAAAGAACCCATATTCAAAATACAACAAAGAAACTGGACTTGTTGATTTATACGAAAACTCTACTGTTGTATCAGTTACCGAGGGCGGTCTTGCTGATGGTAAGCTTTTTGAGGGCGATATTTTAAGAAAAATCGAAATCTCAGGCATAACAAATCTAAGCGTAAATGTTACTCGTCAATACAAGATAGAAGCTCTTATAAACGCAAGGCTTGGCGACATTGTAACCATAACAGTTGAGCGTAATGGTGAACTTGTAGAGGTTCCTTTTGAAATAACTCGCGCCTGCTTTGTTCCTGCATAAAAAATGGTGGCAAAATGCCACCATTTTTATTTTTTTCTTCCTGACAAAGAGGTTATTCTTAATATAAAATTACTAACCTCTTCACTTAAATCATTTTCACTGATTCGCCATAGCCAGTTTCCACCAGAGGTTGATGGCTTGTTTATTCTTGCTCGGCTATCGGCACCTAAATAATCTTGTAGTGGTATTATACAAATGTCTGCTTGGCTACGCATAACTGCACCGATAATTGGCTTGTTAATTTCAGAATCAGGAGTGAAATGGTCGCACAGATAATCCCTTACCATTTCTCTTTCCTTGTCAGTTATTTCAAAAAACCAAGAAACAATCGTCGGGTTATCGTGTGTGCCTGTATAAGCCACACAGTTTTTTATATAGTTGTGTGGTAAATAATCATTTGTCGCGCCTGTATCACGTGCATCAAAGGCGAACTGAAATACACGCATTCCGGGGAAAGTGGACTTTTCAAGCATTTCCTTTACCGAATCGGTCATAAAACCAAGGTCCTCGGCTATAATGTTTTTCTTTCCATATTCTCGTGTAAATGCTTCAAACAACTCGTTTCTAGGACCTTTTTCCCACTTTCCTTTAGTTGCGTCCTCATCGCCATATTTTATCGAATAATACTCATCAAAGCCTCTAAAATGGTCTATTCTCAAAACATCAAAGAGCAAAAACGAATGATTTAATCGCTTTTTCCACCAATTATAGTAAGTTTTTTTGTGAGCATCCCAATCATATAAAGGATTGCCCCAAAGCTGACCCTTTTTTGAAAAACCATCAGGTGGACACCCTGCCACATGAGTTGGTGCCTTATTTTTATCAAGTTGAAAAAGCTCGGGGTTTGCCCAAACATCAGCACTATCAAGCGCTGTGTAAATTGGAATATCACCAATAATTTTTACTCCTTTTTTATAGGCATATCCCTTTAAATTTCTCCACTGTTCAAAAAATTTATACTGCGTAAATTTCCAAAAATCTATATTTTCTTTGTTTTGTCTTATAAATTCTTCTATTGCGTTTTTTTCTCTATTTTTTAGTGGTTCTTCCCATTCTTGCCAGCTTTTTCCACCATATTTTTCTTTGATTGCCATAAAAATCGCGTAGTCGTCTAGCCAAAAAGCATTTTCTTGTAAGAATTTTGAGTATTTTTCATTAGACTTAAATTTGATAAACGCTTTTTTTAGAATAGGAATTTTAAAGTGATAAATTTTTTCGTAGTCAACAAGTCTTTCATCCTTACCAAAATCCACTAAATCGCAGTCGCTATTATCTAGAAGATTTTCCTCAATTAAGGCTTCCAAATCGATAAAATAAGGGTTACCTGCAAATGAAGAAAACGATTGATATGGTGAATCTCCAAAGCTTGTAGGACCTATCGGCAAAATTTGCCAATACGATTGGCCGCTTTTCTTTAGCCAATCTACAAATTTATTGGCTTCTTTTGAAAATGTGCCTATTCCATACCTTGAATTTAATGAGCTAATCGGTAAAAGTATGCCTGCCTCTCTCATATTTACTCCTTTTCTACAATGATACCAAAATGATCAGATATTATTTTTTCATTTTTACCGTTAAAAATGATCTTTGAGGATTTAATTTCCATATCCTTGCTTGTAAAAATGTAGTCAATACGCTTATTTTCTTTTTTTCCTTGCCAGCCGTCAATTTCACCACTTACTGTTATTCCATTGTCAATATCACTAGCTAGCATGTAAGTGTCTTGATATGATTTTGTAACAAGCTCATAGCCACGAGAGTCAGGTGTTAAATTGAAATCGCCCATTAGCCAAACGTTTTTCTTTTGCGAGGTTACCTCCAACAATGCCTTCCATTCCTTTTCAAATGGTGAATCACCATCATTTTCCCAATTAAAATGCAAGGAATAAAACCAAGAATTATGAGTGCGAATGCCAAGTGCGTAACGTGTTTTATAATTACCATAATCGCTAAATTTACTCAACTGTATAATTTCCGTGCTTGTTATATCTTGATTTGATAAAAGAGCAAGTCCCTCGTCGTACTCATTATATGCTTTTTTAAAGGCGAAATAAATGCTATTATAGCCAATATTATGCTTATCCAAAGAACTTATCACCATATCTAAAAAATTGTCTTTTTTTAAGGGAATTTCGCCTACAACCTTTATTTTTTCGTTTCTAATTTCTTTTCCGTCTGACCTCTGCATTACCTCTTGTAGCGCGACAACATCAGGATTATATTTTGCAATTACCTTGGAAAGGACATCTATTTTTCTCTCATAATCATTATCAATAATGCTATGAGTATTTAATGTTAATAGCTTCATAATATATCATTTATATCGGACTTTAATACATCCGCCTTTGGTCCATAAACCGCCTGTATGCCGTTTCCTTTCTTAAATAGTCCTAATGCACCGTTTTCTCTCCACTTGCTAGCATCTGCTACCTTTGAGGGGTCCTTTACAGTAACACGAAGTCTTGTCATACAAGCATCGACAAGCTCAATGTTTTCTCGTCCGCCAAGAAGCTCAATTACCGCCTCTGCTTGAGATGATACTGTTTCTACTGTGGTTTTTGTAGTGGTTATAGTAGTTGTGCTTACCTTTGTTTCTGCACCGGTTTCGCTTATTGCATCAGTTGCGATATCTGAATAGTTGCCAAGACGACCCGGAGTTGCGTATTTAAACTTGCCTATCATAAAGTATGCAACGAAATAACCGATTGCAAAGAACAAAACGCACATAAGAACAAAGTTAAAGATATCCCATCCAAGCCCCGCCTTAAATGACATTGGCAATCTAGTAAACAATTCAATGCTACCAAACGAGTGTAGTCTTAAATTTAAAATACCTGCCGAGGCAAATGCCAAGCCTTGAATTACTGAATATACGATATATAACGGAATAGCTGAAAACATGAACATATATTCAAATGGCTCGGTGACACCTGTTAAAAACACCGCAAGTGCGGTTGAAATAAACATAGAACGGTACTTTTGGCGTTTGTCAACATCAATTCTTCTATAAATTGCAAGACCTATGCCAAGTAAGAGTCCCATTGAGCCAATCATTTGTCCAACCTTAAAGCGTGCCGGAGTTATAGTGGTTAAAAGCGTTTCATAAGCTTCTATATCGCCTGCATTTTTAAAGTTTATTAGGTCGTTAATCCAAGCGAACCAAAGTGGGTCTTGACCGTAAACAACACTTCCTGCATTTGCACCTGTTTGAATAATATAGCTACCACCAAACGAGGTGTAGTTCATTGGAATTGTTAGCATGTGGTGTAATCCAAATGGCAAAAGTAATCTTTCGAGAGTACCATATATAAATGGAGCAAGCACGGGCGAGGTATCTGCTGAATTGGCAATCCAAATACCAAACGAATTAATACCGAATTGTATTAAAGGCCAAATTAAAGCAAAAAGCAATGCTATAACAACTGAAACGCCTATTACAACTAATGGAACAAATCGTTTTCCATTAAAGAAAGACAAAGCATCCGGTAGTTTCCTGAAATTATAGAATTTGTTGTAAACAACACCACCTGCAAAGCCAGCAATTATACCAACAAATACTCCCGCATTTAATGCAGGTGAGCCAAGCACAGAGGTAAAATAGCCCTCAACAGCAATTTCCTGTCCGAATATAGTGTGTACAACTGCATTGGGGTCTGATAGCATATCGTTTGTTACTCCAAAAATACTACCAGTAATATTGTTTATTAGGATAAACGAAAGAAGTGCGGCAAAAGCACCACCAGCTCTATCCTTTGCCCAAGAGCCACCTATTGCCACTGCAAAAAGGATGTTTAAATTTGTTATTACTGCCCAACCGATGTTCTCAATAACTGCACCAACTGAGTCAAGCCAAGCAAGGTCGGTCATCCCGATAAGCTTACCAATGCTTATCATAATACCTGCCGCTGGCATAACGGCAATAACCACCATTAACACCTTGCCAAGTTTTTGCAAAAAGTCAAAAGCCTTGTTGTCGGTTGAAAACCATTTTCTTTTTTCAATAACGGTTTCACTTTTCGTATTACTCATAATATTCTCCTTTGAAATTATAGTCAAAGGTTATTGTTGTCATTTTTGCTTTTTTAATACTACAAAACAAAAAAATGAGCGCGTTTTGCACTCATTTTAATTGTTTATATATTTAGTAAAGCCGTTTATATCGAAAAGTAAAACCCTTCCGTTTATTTTATCTCCATTATCAAGTGGTAAAGAGCTTTTTGTATCTCTTACATTGTTTGGTAGCTTTTTAAATAAGAGTATATTTTCGGTGTTTTCAGAAAAATCTTCTTCCGACCAAAAGAAATACTCTTCTCCTACCTTTTTATTATCCACGTGAGGAGAAATTATATATGCCTGTCTTACCTCGGGCTTTATAGTAAGCCTTGTGTGCTTATATAACTCTGCCTTGTTTTCATTTTCAAAATTATATGTAACGTAAGAATTTTTTCTTTTTGCAATATAAATATTTACTATTTTGCCGTCCTTTTCACCAGACAAATGATAGCATTTACTACTTTTTAGGTTAGGAACAAGGCTAGTTTGAGTTACATTATATCCGTTTTTTATAAGCTGCTTTTTAATTTTTTGGACAAATAAAACATATCGTAAAATTTTAATTAAAGTAACTATCAACGCAACGGATACTATTATTATAAAAAGAGGAATATTGCGAAAGCTTCCGCCCTCGTAATCAGGCAAAAAGATAATTCCCGCAACAAGCGCTACTATCCAACAAAGTAATAACTTCATTTTTACTCCATATTAATAAAAATTTATCAATTCAATAAATTTATGTAAAATTAGTTTTAAAAAGAATGTTTGGTATCTATCTTTTTATCAATTCTTCATACTTTTTAACATTTATTTTACCATTTGCTATCATTTTTTTTGACCATCTTTGCAAAGCCTCGACAGCCATTGATATTTGATCAAGTTCTTTTTGTATGAATACAAAATCCTCAAGCTCGCTTTCATCAACTTTGCCATCTCTTGCAATTTCTAAAATTCTTCGTTTTTTCTCCTCTAACGAAACCAAGGAAGCTAACATTTCAATTGTTATTTCTTTTAAATTTCCTATTAAAACATCGTTTTGACGTGAAAACAATGTGTCTATGCTACATCCAAGAGTATCAGCAAGCAACGGAAGAATAGAAACATCGGGTGACGATTTTTCATTTTCCCATTTAGAAACAGCTTGATATGATACGCCCATAATTTCTGCAAGCTTTTCTTGGGTTAGTCCTTTTTGTTTCCTTAAAATATATATATTTTTCGCCAAAACAGTATTTGTGTCCATAGCATAACCTTCCTTTCTGTTAATATTATAACATAATGGAAAGCATTACGCAATATATCAACAGTTGATTTTTCTCAACCAATAGTTTAGATAATAAACGACAAAACGAGCGCCGAAAAATCAGCACTCGTTTTCTGTTATTATTTAAAGAATTTAACAGCGGATTTAAACATCTTGACATCATATTCGCCATATACGTTTCTGTAAAGACCTTGGTCAACACGCTCGGAGTGACCCATTTTACCAAATACACGTCCGTCTGGGGATGTGATACCCTCAATAGCGAGAGTTGAACCATTTGGATTGTATTGAATATCGTATGTTGCATTACCATCAAGGTCAACGTATTGAGTTGCGATTTGTCCGTTTGCAATTAATTCCTTAATTGTAGCATCGTTAGCAAGGAACTTACCTTCTCCGTGTGAAATTGGAACGTTAATAATGTCGCCAACATTACACTCGGCAAGCCAAGGTGACATATTTGATGCAATTCTTGTTCTTACAATCTTAGATTGGTGCCTTGAAATGTTGTTAAATGTAAGAGTTGGACAGTTTTCGTCAGTGTCGATAATCTTTCCGTAAGGAACAAGACCGAGCTTAACAAGTGCTTGGAATCCGTTACAAATACCGCACATAAGTCCTCCACGGTTATCAAGAAGCTCAGTTACTGCGTTCTTAACATCATTTCCACGGAAGAATGCTGTGATAAACTTACCAGAACCATCCGGCTCGTCACCACCGCTAAATCCACCTGGGATAAATACGATTTGGCTCTCTCCTACCTTCTTTGCAAACGCTTCAGCACTTCTCTTAATACCCTCAGCGCTTAGGTTGTTGATAACAAAGATTTCGCTTTCAGCTCCAGCATCCATAGCTGCCTTTGCTGAATCAAATTCACAGTTTGTGCCTGGGAATACAGGAATTAACACCTTCGGCTTAGAAACCTTAATGTTAGCGCCGATGCGCTTTTCAGCCTTATAGGAGACAGTTTCCGGCTTTTCTTCGTTAAATGCAATGTTGCATGGATAAACGCTTTCAAGCTTGTTTTCATAGCCTTCATTAAGCTTACACATACAAACCTTTTCACCGTTATAGGAAATAGCGTTATCACTTGTAACCTTACCAAGCTCTATACCGATTTCGTCATTAGTTGCAAGCTCAACGATAAATGAACCGTAATTATATGCAAAGATTTCCTTCATATCAACATTTGCAAACTCAAAGCCAAGACCGTTACCGATAGCCATTTTATAAATAGCCTCAGCAACGCCACCGATTGTTGGTGTGTAAATACTTACTGCCTTTCCACTTCTTGCAAGATCAGTAACCTTGTTATAAAGAGCGATAAGTGATTCTGTTACAGGAAGTCCGTTTGCATCATATTCAGGCTTTAAGAGGACAACCTTGTTGCCAGCCTTTTTAAATTCAGGTGAGATAACCTCACTTGTTTTGCCCATTGTAACTGCAAATGAGATAAGTGTTGGTGGAACGTCGAGCTTTTCAAATGAACCACTCATTGAGTCCTTACCGCCGATTGAGCCGATACCGAGGTTCTTTTGTGCCTTAAATGCACCAAGAAGAGCGGAAAGTGGCTTACCCCAACGAGTTGCAACCTTAGTTGGCTTTTCAAAGTACTCTTGGAATGTTAGGTAAACATCCTCATATTTTGCACCTGTTGCGATAAGCTTTGAAACTGATTCAACAACTGCAAGATAAGCACCATGATATGGGCTTTTTTCTGAAATATATGGGTTGTAGCCCCATGACATAAATGAACAATCGTCAGTGTGTGCCTTTTCAACAGAAACCTTTTGCACCATTGCTTGGATAGGTGTACGTTGGTTCTTTCCGCCAAACGGCATAAGAACTGTGCCTGCACCGATTGTAGAGTCAAAGCGTTCGCTAAGACCTCTCTTTGAGCAAACGTTTAAGTCAGTTACAACATCTAAAATTCCCTTTTCAAATGAAGCAGGAATAGCCTTGCTGTAATCCTCAACCTTTGCACATTCGATATCTATATGCTTTTCAGCACCGTTAGAGTTTAGAAACTCACGGCTAATATCACAAATAATTTTGCCGTTCCAAACCATTCTGAGTCTTGGTTCAGCGGTAATTTTAGCTACAACAGTAGCCTCTAGGTTCTCGCTGTTTGCAAGCTCTAAGAATCTGTCCTTATTCTCAGCCTCAATAACAACAGCCATTCTCTCTTGAGATTCACTAATTGCAAGCTCTGTGCCATCAAGACCATCATATTTCTTTGGAACTGCGTTGAGATCGATGTAAAGACCATCAGCAAGCTCACCAATAGCAACGGAAACACCACCTGCACCAAAGTCGTTACAACGCTTAATCATACGGCATGCTTCATAGTTTCTGAATAGTCTTTGAAGCTTTCTTTCTTCAGGTGCATTACCCTTTTGTACCTCTGCACCACAGCTTTCAAGTGATTCAACTGTATGAGACTTGGATGAACCAGTAGCACCACCACAGCCGTCACGACCTGTACGTCCACCAAGAAGAACAACGATATCACCGTCCGCCGGCACCTCACGTCTTACGTTCTTTGCAGGAGCTGCTGCAATAACTGCACCAACCTCCATATGCTTAGCTGCATAGCCGTCGTGATAAATTTCATCAACTATACCAGTAGCAAGACCTATTTGATTACCATATGATGAGTAACCAGCCGCAGCAGTTGTAACAATTTTTCTTTGTGGTAATTTACCCTCAATTGTTTCAGAAACAGGCTTAAGAGGGTTAGCCGCACCTGTAAGACGCATAGCGCCATATACGTAGGATCTTCCTGAAAGTGGGTCACGAATAGCACCACCGATACAAGTAGCCGCGCCACCAAATGGCTCAATTTCTGTTGGGTGGTTATGTGTTTCATTCTTAAATAAGAGCAACCACTTTTCTTTTTCGCCATTGATTTCAACGTCAATCTTTACTGTACAAGCGTTGATTTCCTCGGATTCGTCAAGCTTATCAAGCTTGCCTTCCTTCTTTAGGTATCTAACAGCAAGTGTAGCAACATCCATTAGGTTAATTGGCTTTGTTCTGCCTAATTCTTTTCTTGTTTCAAGATATTCTTGATAGGTTTTCTCAAGAAGCTCGTCATTGAACTTAACGCTATCAATGGTTGTTGAGAACGTTGTATGACGGCAGTGGTCAGACCAATATGTATCTATCATTCTAATTTCTGTGATAGTTGGATTTCTCTTCTCGGTTTTGAAGTATGCTTGACAGAATTTGATATCGTCAAGGTCCATAGCAAGACCATAAGACTTAACAAAGTCAGCAAGTCCAGCCTCATCAAGCTCAATAAAGCCGTCAAGAGTTGCAACCTCAGTAGGAATATCGTATTCAACTTTTAGGGTTTCTTTTTCCTCAAGAGATGCTTCTCTTGCTTCAACAGGGTTAATTACGTGCTTTTTAATTTTAGCAATTTCGTCGTTTGACAAATTACCATAAAGAATATAAACTCTTGCACTTTGTACAGTTGGCTTTTCGCCTTGAGAGATAAGCTGAATACATTGAGCTGCTGAATCTGCTCTTTGGTCAAATTGACCAGGTAGATATTCAGTTGCAAATACTACTCCACCCTTTGCGTCAAATGTGGCTGATGCATCATCAAGCTGTGGCTCTGAAAATACCGTCTTAACAGCATAATCAAAAAGCTCCTTTGTGATGTTTTCAGCATCGTATCTATTTAAGATTCTAACACCCTCAATGGTATTGATACCAAGAAAGGTTTTGATTTCAGAAAGAAGTGAGTTAGCCTCGTTTTGAAGCCCTTCCTTTTTTTCAACGTAAATGCGATAAACCATTATTTTTCCTCCGTAGCCATAAGCGCTCTTGCACCGATGTCGTGGCGATAAAACGCATTATCAAATTTAATCATTTCTACTTTTTTGTATGCACCGTCAATAGCGCTCTTTAAAGACGTTGAAACGTCGGTGACACCAAGAACACGTCCACCCGCAGAATAAATCTTGCCATCCTCATATTTTGCGCCTGCAACGTAAACATCCTTCTCTATTTTCTCAGGAATAACCATTTCAAAGCCGTTTTGATACTTTTCGGGATATCCCTTAGATGCCATAATTACACAGCAAGCATATTTATCGGAGAATTTTACCTCGCAGTCAGCAAGAGTTCCGTTTGTTGTCGCCTTCATAATCTCAAAGAGATCACTTTCAAGCAACGGAAGAACAACCTGTGTTTCTGGGTCGCCAAAACGACAGTTATATTCAATAACCTTTGGTCCGTCCTTTGTGAGCATTAAACCAAAGTATAAGCAGCCTTTAAATTCTCTACCCTCACTCTTCATAGCTTCAATTGTTGGTAAGAAAATCTTTGCCATACATTCGTCAGCCACTGTACTTGTATAATATGGGTTAGGAGCAATTGTGCCCATACCTCCGGTATTAAGGCCCTTGTCGCCATCAAGCGCACGCTTGTGGTCCATAGAGGAAACCATTGGCTTTACAACCTTACCATCAGTAAAAGCAAGAACAGAAACCTCCGGTCCTTCCAAAAATTCCTCAATAACTATATTGTCGCCACTAGAACCGAATTTTTTGTCAGTCATAATGGAGCTAACCGCTTCTATTGCCTCTTCTCTTGTAAATGCAATAATAACACCCTTGCCAAGCGCCAAGCCATCTGCCTTTATAACAGTTGGGATTGGTCCTGTTTTTACATATTCAAGTGCTTTTTCAGCATCCGAGAAAACCTCATATGTAGCAGTTGGAATACCGTATTTCTTCATAAGGTTCTTTGAGAAAACCTTACTACCTTCAATAATTGCCGCTTCCTTGGTTGGTCCAAAGCAAGGAATACCAACCTCGTTTAAAGCATTTACACAGCCAAGCACGAGTGGATCATCAGGCGCTACTACTGCATAATCAATTTGGTTATCAACGGCAAATTTAACAATGCCATCAATATCTTTAGCACCTATAGCGACAGGGGTAGCATCCTTGTACATACCGCCATTGCCTGGGAGCGCATAAATTTCTTTAATTTTTTTGCTTTCTTTAAGCTTTCTTATAATGGCGTGCTCACGTCCACCGCCACCTACAACTAAAACCTTCATCTTTTTCCTCGTTTTCTTAAAGATTAATGGTGGAAAAGTCTCATCTTTGTAAATGCCATAACAATACCGTATTTGTTACAGCAATCAATTACCAAATCATCTCTGATTGATCCGCCTGGCTCAGCAATAAATGAAACTCCGCTACGACGAGCTCTTTCAATATTGTCGCTGAACGGGAAGAACGCATCCGAGCCAACGCTAACACCGGTAATAGTATCGAGGTAAGCTCTGATTTCTTCTGCTGTTAAAGGCTCAGGTTGACGAGAGAAATACTTTTGCCATACTCCGTCAGCACAAACATCCTCTTCATTTTTATTGATGTAACCATCAATTACATTATCTCTGTCAGGACGTGCGATTGTTGGCAAGAAAGGAAGGTTAAGAACCTTATCGTGTTGACGAAGGTGCCATGTATCCGCCTTTGTGCCAGCTAGACGTGTGCAGTGAATTCTTGATTGTTGTCCTGCACCAACACCGATTGCTTGTCCGTCATAAGCATAGCATACAGAGTTTGATTGTGTATATTTAAGAGTTATAAGAGAAATTATAAGGTCAGTAATTGCATCATCTGTAAATTCCTTATTCTCTGTTACGATATCAGAAAGAAGCTCCTTGTTAATAACAAAGTTGTTTCTTCCTTGCTCGAATGTAATACCAAATACTTGCTTCTTCTCTTGAACCGCTGGAACGTAGTTAGGGTCAATCTTAACTATATTGTAGTTGCCTTTTCTCTTTGATTTAAGAATTTCAAGTGCTTCGTCTGTATAGCCGGGAGCGATAACACCATCTGAAATTTCTCTCTTAATAAGAGTAGCAGTTGTTGCATCACAAACATCGGAAAGTGCAATCCAGTCACCGAATGATGACATTCTGTCAGTTCCTCTAGCTCTAGCGTATGCACAAGCAAGTGGGGATTCATCAAGACCCTCGATGTCGTCAACGAAGCAAGCCTTCTTTAATTTGTCGGAAAGCTTCTTGCCAACTGCAGCTGATGTTGGGCTAACGTGCTTAAACGATGTAGCACAAGGCATACCTGTTGCCTCTTTAAGCTCCTTTACAAGCTGCCATGAGTTGAATGCGTCAAGAAAGTTAATGTAACCAGGTCTTCCACATAAAATTTCAATTGGAAGCTCCTCGCCATTTTCCATATAAATTTTAGATGGCTTTTGGTTGGGGTTACAGCCATATTTAAGTTCAAACTCTGTCATTTTCTCGCTCCTTATTGATTTTTATTTATCATTCTGTTTTCATATACGCCACTTTCAATATCAACGTAGCGAACGTATAATGAAATCTTATTGTTTTCGTTAAGATTTGTCCAAATTTCATTTGTGAAATCATCAATGTTGTTTGGAATTTTTACTCTTTCAGGCTCACCTTGGAATGTTGGAATCGGGTTGCCATCACATACATACGTATGGATAAAATGTCCAAGACCATTAAGAGGAGCATACTCATAGAAATATCTATTGCAAGCTGTGCCCTTTTCGTCAGCACTCTTTAAAATGCTCATTTGATATTTAAAGTCATTCTCGCCAAATGTAAGCATACCGCTGATACGAGGTGTGAAGTTAGGGAAATCAGGCTCAAATTCTCTTGTTTTAAGAGCTTGCTTAAAGCACTTGCCTTCCTTTAAAAATTCGTAAATCGTATCTGTTTGATCGCCATTTGTAACAACCATTTTATTTTCGTGATTTCTTACAGCTGCGTATATAATTAATGATGGGTCCTCAACCTTTGAAAAGTCAAATGGCTCGGTAAATACATTGCCGTCATCTTCCTTAAACACACGGTTTCTGCTATTTTCACTTCTACCCATAATAAAGTAAGCAAACACAGCCTTCTTGCCGTCCTCGCTCTTACCGATAACGATACCACGACCTGGATATGTGTTATCCTTTAAAAGTGCGCCGATTTCATCTATTTTGTAAATATTCATTATTTTTTCTCCTTAAGAATCTCAGAACATACCTTTTCGCATGAAAGCGGAAGAATTTTCCACTCTGCCTCTTGCATTATTCTTTTTTGTAAAATTTCAGGGGTATCACCCTCTAAAACGTCAACTGCCTTTTGCATAATGATTTTTCCACCGTCGGGAATTTCATTAACAAAATGAACAGTTGCACCGCTAACCTTAACTCCATAGGCAAGAGCCGCCTCGTGAACCCTGAGTCCGTAAAAGCCCTTTCCACAAAATGAAGGAATAAGCGATGGATGAACGTTTATAATTTTATCCTTAAAATGATTAGTAAAGTTAGCACTAAGTATGCTCATAAATCCGGCAAGAACAATAATGTCGGTGTTTACTTCCTCAAGTGCGTTTATAAGTGCTTCTTCAAAAGCCTCTTGTGAACCAAGCTCACTTTTTAAAACAGTTTTTGTATTAATTCCTGCATTTTTAGCTCTTTCAAGTGCGTAAGCACCTTCCTTGTTTGATACAACAAGACTAATCGTACCGCTTTTGATAATGCCGTTTTTCTCAGCATCTATCAAGGCTTGGAGATTTGTGCCACCACCTGAAACCAAAACTGCTATATTAGCCTTTAGCATAGGATTACGCCCTCGTCGGATTTAACGATTTCGCCAATTACGTATGCGTCTTCTCCGTTAGCCTTCAAAATTTCAAGAGCGGTTTCAACCTCTTCCTTTGGAACAACAATACTCATACCAACGCCCATGTTGTATGTATTATACATATCTCTTTCAGGGATATTGCCTGTCTTTTGAATAAGATCAAAAATAGGAAGAACCTTAACTGCTGATTTTTCAACCTTTGCAGAAAGTCCCTTTGGAATGGATCTTGGAATATTCTCATAGAAACCACCGCCTGTGATATGTGAAATACCCTTAACATTTACCTTTTCAAGCAAAGCAAGGACAGACTTAACGTAAATCTTGGTAGGTGTTAAAAGTGTAGCCGCAATTGATGCGCCACCAAGTGCTTCGTTCGGAACGTAAAGAGAGTCTGGATTGTTATCTATGTCAAACACTTTACGAACGAGTGAAAATCCGTTAGAGTGTACACCGCTTGAAGCAAGAGCAATAACAACATCACCCTCTGTCATCTTTGTGTTATCAAGAATTTTCTTTTTATCAACTATACCTACTGCAAATCCTGCAAGGTCATATTCCTCTACAGGCATCATACCAGGATGCTCTGCGGTCTCACCACCGATAAGAGCAGCGCCTGATTGAACACAGCCCTCGGCAACACCGCCAACGATATCTGCGATCTTTTCAGGAATATTCTTACCACAGGCAATATAGTCAAGGAAAAATAATGGCTTTGCACCACAGCAAATTATGTCATTAACACACATAGCAACAGCGTCTATACCGATAGTATCGTGCTTATTCATAAGTATAGCCATCTTTACCTTTGTGCCACATCCGTCAGTACCAGAAACAAGAACAGGCTCTTCCATTCCTGCAATAGGTAAACCAAAACAACCGCCAAAGCCTCCTACATCGTCAACGCATCCTTCATTTTTAGTTCGTGCAATATGTTTTTTCATAAGCTCAACAGCTTTGTAGCCTGCTGTAATATCAACGCCTGCTGCTGCATAGCTTTCAGATCTAGAATTTTTCATGTCTTATTTCTCACTTTCTGACAGTTTATTTTCGTATTTATTAATAATCATTTTGGGTGTTTCTGTTGGGTAGTTACCATCAAAGCAAGCTGTACAGTAGCCTGTGCAATGTCCACTTGCGCCGATTTTTGTAACATCCTCAAGATTTAAATATGCAAGCGAATCAACACCAACAATTTTCGCAATTTCATCCTCGGTATGAAGACAAGCTATCAAATTTTCCTTTGAATCAATATCAGTTCCATAATAGCAAGGATTTACAAATGGTGGAGCGGAAGAACGAAGGTGAACCTCGGTTGCACCCGCATTTCTTAACAGCTTAACAATTCTTGCACAAGTAGTACCGCGTACAATAGAGTCGTCAACCAAAACAACTCTTTTTCCATTAACAGTTTCCTTGACGGGATTTAACTTAATTCTAACCTTATCTTCTCTTACGTTTTGACCAGGAGCTATAAATGTTCTGCCTATGTATTTATTTTTAAGAAGTCCAATTCCATATGGGATACCAGACGCCTCAGCATATCCAAGTGCAGCGTCGAGACCAGAGTCAGGAACACCAACAACTACGTCTGCTTCAACAGGTTTAACGGTTGAAAGATATGCACCCGCTTTTTTTCTTGCTGCATGTACTGAACAACCGGAAATTATAGAATCAGGACGAGCGGTATATACATATTCAAATACACAAAGAGCTTCTGGTTTCTTTTGACAGTGATCTCTTATAGAAGTAATTCCTTCCTTTGAGAACACTAGTATTTCTCCAGGCTCAAGGTCGCGGATAAATGTCGCTCCTACAGAATCAAGAGCACAGCTCTCACTTGCTATTACATATTCTCCGTTTTCACGCTTACCATAGCATAGAGGATGGAAGCCTTGCTCATCTCTTACTGCGATAATCTTCTTCGGTGACATAAGCAGCATACAAAAGCCACCCTTTAGCTTGTCCATAGCCTTATTAACAGCCTGTTCAATAGATACGGAATTTAAACGCTCTTGAATTACAACATAAGATACGATTTCCGCATCGCTTGATGTATGGAAAATCATTCCTTTTAGTTCAAGCTCTTGCTTTAGAACAGAACCATTCACAAGTCTACCGTTTGTTGCAATAGCCAAATGTCCTTTTGTATGATTAACAACCAACGGCTCTGCATTTACTCGCCCCTTTGTGCCCATAGTCCCATAGCGAACGTGTCCTATTGCCATAGTACCTTGTCCTAAGGATTCAAGCTTTTGACTGGTAAACACATCATTTACCAAGCCTGTATCCTTATAGGTATGGATTACACCGTCGTCATTTACCGAAATACCACAGCTTTCTTGACCTCTGTGTTGAAGTGCATAAAGACCATAGTAAACGCTAGAGGCAACATTTGTTTTTTCGTTTCCGATTATACCAAAAACTCCCATTTTGTTCTCCTTGCAAAATTGCGTTTATAAAATTATTTGTTAAACTTTTCTTCGATTGCTTTATTCTTCTCAAGCACCTTTTCTTCTCCCGCTTTTCTAGCATCAAGAAGCTTGTTATAAAGCGTGTCGTCCGACAATGCAAGCATTTCAACCGCTAAGAGAGCTGCATTAGCTGCACCATCTATTGCAACAGTTGCAACAGGAATTCCGCTTGGCATTTGTACCGTTGCCCAAAGTGCATCAACACCGCCGGTATTTTTACAGGAAACCGGTATACCGATAACAGGCAATACTGTATTTGCCGCAACTGCACCAGCAAGGTGTGCTGCCATACCTGCTGCAGCAATGATAACACCAAATCCATTGTCCTTTGCGCCTTTTACAAACTCAGCAGTTTGCAACGGTGTTCTGTGTGCTGAATATACGTGAACCTCGAATGGTACTTCATATTCCTTTAAAACGTTAATTCCCTTTTCAACGATTGGAAGGTCGCTATCGCTACCCATCAAAATTGCAACTTTTTTCATATCAATCTCCTTGTATTTATCTCATTAAAGAAAATAAGGACAGTCTCCCCCATTATGGTAGGACTGCCCAGACGGTCGACAAAACTGTTTTTGCTCCCCTGCGTTGATTCGCATATCCGTCAGTTGCAAAAACCTCACCGCTTTATATTTTATCACGTGCGTGCGCGGATGTCAATAGTAATAATATTATTTAATAAAGAGATTTATATTTTTTTGTAGAAAATTCTTGCAAAACAGCAAGGTTTCATTTTATAATAACTACATAATCGCTTTAAAATTCGTATATACTAATTTAAATTTTATTTGGAGAGAACAATATGAAAATTGCTTTTTTTGACTCAAAACCATATGACGAAGAGGTTTTCAGTGGCTTTTCTACTGATAATTTAAGCATGAAGTTCTTTGAAACAAAGCTAAATGAGGATACAGTATCTTTGGCAAAGGGCTTTGATTGCATATGTGCTTTTGTTAATGATACGGTTAACAGTAACGTAATCGATGCATTATGTGACTATGGAATTAAACTTATTGCATTGCGTTGTGCCGGATACAATAATGTAGACATAAATTACGCAAAGAACAAGATTTCTGTCGTTCGTGTACCCGCCTACTCACCATATGCAGTTGCCGAGCACACGATGGCTCTTCTTTTAACAGCAGTAAGAAATACTCACAAGGCATACGTAAGAACAAAGAGCTTTAATTTTAGTTTAAACGGGCTTGTTGGCTTTGATTTATACGGAAAAACTGTAGGCATTATCGGTACAGGTAAAATAGGACGAGTTTTCTCTGACATTTGCAAGGGATTTGGAATGAAAATTTTAGCATACGACAAATACCCAAACGGAGATTTAGACATTAAGTATACCTCGCTTGAGAATCTTTTCAAGGAAAGTGATATTATTTCTCTCCACTGTCCTTTGAATGATGAAAGCTATCACTTAATAAACAAAGACAATATAAGTTTAATGAAAAATGGTGTAATTCTTGTTAACACATCAAGAGGCGCATTAGTTGACTCAGACGCTTTGCTTGAAGGTATTAGAAGCAAAAAAATAGGCGGTGCTTGTCTTGATGTTTATGAGGAAGAATCAGAGCTATTTTTTGAGGATAATTCCAACTTGATTATCAATGATGATACACTGGCGCTTTTAATGACAATGCCCAATGTTATAGTGACCTCTCACCAAGCATTTTTCACAAAAGAAGCTCTTTCCAACATTGCCAATACAACGATTGAAAACATCAATGAATTTTATACAACAGGCAAATGCAAAAACGAGGTAACATTATAAAAGAAAAGCCGACTATGCTTAGCGTGATACTCTTAACGGAGTATCACGCTAAACGATGTTTGCCCTTGCGGGCAAGTGATGTTGACTTCGTCAGTGATGTTCACTGCGTGAATGATGTTGTGCCTTCGGCACAGTGGGCAAACATCACCTCACTGCGAGCATTAGCTCGTAACATCATTATGAGCGTAGCGAATAACATCACTTTTGCGACAGCAAATACATCACTAACAGAAAAAGAGCAGACATACAAGATTTTCGTCTTGCGTGTTTGCTCTTTCTGTCGTTATAAGGGTTTGGGCTTAGCCCCTAATGCGTTTGACCAGTCAAATGCGATGCTCCCACTTAGCGGCGTTGTTCAAATTCTCCGCTAAGAACATCAGCCCTTTGTAGTCGGCTTTTCTTTTACTTAAATAATTCTTGTGCGTATCTTACTGTTTCCATTGCATCCTTGCAATATTTATCTGCACCTATCATTTCCGCATATTCAGGTGTCAAAACAGCTCCACCAACAACGATTTTTACATCTGGTAATTCTTTTTTAAAAAGCTTGATGGTTTCTTCCATTGAAACTACTGTTGTAGTCATTAAAGCAGAAAGTCCAACCATTTTTGCACCTGTGTTTTTAGCACACTCCAAAATTCTTTCGGGCAGGACGTCTTTACCCAAATCATGTACAGTAAAGCCGTAATTTTGAAGTATAACCTTTACAATATTTTTACCAATATCGTGTATATCTCCCTTAACCGTTGCTATAACAATTTCACCACTGGATGAAGAAACCGCATCTATCTTCTCTTTTATAACATCAAATGCAACTGTAGCCGTTTCTGCACTCATTAAAAGCTGAGGCAAAAAGACTTTGCCGTTTTCATAATCCTTGCCTACTATATCAAGAGCAGGAATGATATGTTCGTTTATAATATCAAGCGGATTTTTATCCAAGAGAAGTAATTTGGAAAGCTCATTTGCTTCCTTTTTTAAGCCTTTGATTATTGCTCTTTCAAGTGTTAATTCTTGTGAAATTTGGGTTGTTGCAGTTTGCTCATTTTCGCTTGCGTACGCTATATATTCTTGACAGCTTTCATCAATTCCAACCAATGCATTGTGTGCGTAATACACACTTTGCATAGAGGTGGAAAATGGATTCATAATAACTGCATCAAGCCCCTTTTGAAGTGCATGAGCGAAGAAAACAGAGTTTACAGTATCTCTATTGGGAAGACCGAATGAAACGTTTGAAATACCAAGCGATGTTTTTACTTCAAGCTCGTTTTTTATCATCTCTATTGAGTCAAGAGTAATGCTTGGCGCATTTTTATCCGAGCTTACCGTCAAGCAAAGAGGGTCAACTATGATATCCTTTCTAGAAATACCATATTCACTTGCTTTTTCTATAATTCTTCTTGCTATTTCTGTTCGTTCTCTTGCACTATTTGGAATACCATTTTCGTCAAGAGTGAGCGCAATTACAGCACCGCCATATTTCTTAACTATTGGGAAAACAGCCTCCATGCTTTCCTTTTTTCCGTTTACTGAATTTACAAGTGGTTTTCCATTGTAAATTCTCATAGCACTTTCGAGCGCTACCGGATCGGAGGTATCAATCTGCAAAGGAAGAGTTGTTACAGCTTGTATTTCCTTTATTGCCTCACATAAAACCGTTTTCTCATCAATTTCAGGCAACCCTACGTTGACATCAAGCATATGTGCGCCCTTTTCCTCTTGATTTATAGCCTCTTTAATCAAGTAATCTATGTTGTTTTCACGCAAAGCTGTTTTTAATTTTGGCTTTCCTGTTGGGTTAATTCTTTCACCAATCAAAACTGTCTTTTTGTTAAAATAGCAAGCGTGTGAATAAGACGATACAATTGTATCGTTCTTAACCGTTATTTCCTTGGGAATAGAATCCTTTAAAGCTGATGTAATAGCCTTAATATGTTCTGGTGTAGTACCACAGCATCCGCCTAAAATTCTTGCTCCCGTACTAGCAATTTCCTTCATATTTTTGAGGAAATCATCTGCATCATCTTTATAGCATGTATTACCATCGATAATTACAGGCATTCCTGCATTAGGATTTATAATAACTGGCAAAGATGTAGCTTCTATAAGGATAGGAACAAATTTTTTAAGCTGCTCTGCTCCAAGCGAGCAATTAAGACCAATAGCAGAAACCCCAAGACCCTCAAGCAAGGCAACCATAGCAGGTATATCACAGCCTGTTACAGTCTTACCATTTTCATCAATCACAAAGGTAGTAAAAATGGGTAGATTAGAATTTTCCTTTGCAGCTAAAACTGCCGCCTTCATTTCATATGGGTCTGACATTGTTTCAATCAAAATAAGGTCAGCCCCTGCTTTTTCACCCGCCTTTACTACTTTAGAAAAAGCACTAACTGCATCCTCAAAATCAAGCTCCCCAAGTGGCTTTAATAGCTTTCCGGTAGGACCTATATCAAGTGCAACGAACTGTTCCTCGTTTGTAATTGCTTTTTTTGCATTAAGAATTGCAGCAGAAATTATTGCTTCAATATTATCAATTTTGATTGGATTTGCACCAAATGTATTTGCAGTTGCTATGTTTGCACCCGCCTCAAAATAAGCCTTATGTATTTTGGTTATTATTTCAGGCTTTTCTATATTCCATTTTTCCGGGATTTCTCCGCTTTTTAGTCCGTTGGCTTGAAGCTGTGTTCCCATTGCACCGTCAAAGAAAACATATTTCCTTGAAATTAGCTCTAATACGTTCATTTTATTTCTCCGTATTTATTTTTTATTCCGATAACCGCTGTAACGGTTTTTGTTGGTGTCATCATATATGATTCGGTTAATGATACCCCTAATTTTTTGTTTGCCTCAAGCACATCTAAAATCCTTTTTTGATGAGTAATAGAAAAGTCCCCATAGCCGGCTGAAAATCGCGGACAAAGTTCTGCCTTTTCCTTTAAAAGATTGTTTATATAATCGCAAAATTCCTCTATTAAGGCTGATGCAACAGAATTTAGAACCACCGATTTTGAAGGCTCTATTTTAGCATATTTTTGAATTAATCTGTCAACCTCTACGCCCAAAGTTGCACAAAAAATGTATGCGCCATCACAATCACATAAATTTTTAGATAAATTTGTGCTTTTAACTGTATCAAACGAAAAGCTTATTTCATCATTGCGAATTGAAATTTTATCTTCAAAATACACTGCTCTTGGCTTCGAAGCCTCATATATCTTGGTTATTCCCCAAGAAATAAGCTCATCACATTGAGTATCACTTTTGCACATCAAAAGGTATCTTTTAATTTCATTTTTATTTATACCTAAAGCATTAACATCATTCAAGCCAACAAGAAAAACCTCGCTCATTTTATTATCTCCGATATATTATCGCGAATCTTCTTTGCAACGTCAAACTTGTTCATAGAATATACGTGAACGACATTAATACCATTTGCATACAAGTCAACAATCTGTTCTGTTGCATATGCAATTCCTGCCTGCTTCATAGCCTCCGGATTGTCTGCATATTTATCAACAATCGCCTTAAATCTCGGTGGCAAAACAGAGCCAGATAAAGCACAGGTGCGCTTAATTTGTTTACCATTTGTAACAGGCATAATACCGGCTACAATTGGCACGTTTATGCCATTTTCACGTAGCTTATAAACAAAATTATAAAGAATATTATTATCAAAAAACATTTGTGTAGTTAGAAAATCACATCCTGCCTCGACCTTTTTCTTTAAATTTTGAATGTCAAGGCTCTGTGTATCACATTCAGGATGTCCCTCGGGATAGCAAGCACCACCTATACAAAAATCATAATCCTTTTTTATCTCTGCAACAAGCTCACTTGCATAATGATAATCCCATTTTTTTCTATTTTGATTTTCAGGTGTAATATCGCCGCGCAAGGCTAAAACATTTTCAATTCCGCATTCTTTCAGTTGCTTTAAGCGCTCTCTTACCTCCTCTTTTGTTGAATTTACGCACGTCAAATGAGCAAGTGCAGTTACACCCTTGCTTTGTAAATTTTGTGCTATTTTAAGAGTATATTCGCTTGTTCCGCCACCGGCACCATATGTAACACTCATAAATGATGGGGATAGGGTTGCTATTTCCTCAGACGCCTTCTTTACAATTTCGAAGGAATCACTTGTTTTAGGTGGAAAAACCTCAAACGAAAGTGAGGGCTTACCCGTATTTATAATATCAATAATTTTCATTTTCTTCCTCAAATTCGTATTCCCGTGGGCGCACCCACGGGAAAATATTATTCAAAATCAACTACATTAACAAAATCGTTAAGAAGCGCTCTTTCAGATTCAATTTTTTTAACGGTTTGCGATGCCGCAACGATAGGAAGCCATCTTAAATAATAGCTTCTTGATATTCCTGTTTTTTTGCAGAAAAGTGACAGATATTTCTCTGCCATTTCATCAGCACCCGAAAGCTTGAAAATCAAGTAGGTTCTTGCAACGTCGGCAGATGCATTTCCTTGTGTTGCGTGTGACCAGTCGATAATAAACATCTCACCGTTATCCTTAACAATAACGTTTGATGGGTTAAAATCTCCGTGGCAAAGCTTAACATGGTTAGGCATACCCTCAAGTCTTGCGTGGAGCTCGTATTTTAAAACGTCATCAAAGTCGGTTTGATTTATTTTCATTGCCATTTTTTCTTTTATTTTCAAAAGTCCCGGTGCTCTTTTGGTGTGAACACTTGCTTGAAGGTCAACGAACATTCTTAAATATTCGTCTAGCTTTTCAGGGTTTTGTTCCATTAAAACATCCAAAGGCGTTCCTTCAATATAGTCGGTTACTACAACCCATTTTCCTTCATAGGTTGTTACCTCGTGTAATTTGGGCACGTTGAGTCCCGTTTCCTCAATTTTTGCTTGATTAAGCGCGGAAACAAGAACATTTACCTTTGATGTGTTTTCGTCATACACCTTTATTTTCAAAGCGCCGTCACGATATACAGTTTTGTCGGATCTTTTCGCTATAATATTTTCGTATTTCATATTATTCTCCTTTTACTGTAATTAAATCTTCTCGTGTGTTCCGTAATATGCGTTTAGATACATCTTCTTGATTTCACTCATTAATGGGTATCTTGGGTTTGCTCCCGTGCATTGGTCGTCAAAGGCTTGCTCAACCATAGTATCAAGATTATCAAGGAAGTATTTTTCATCAACACCATATTCCTTGATTGAGGATTTTATTCCCACCTTCGCCTTTAACTCATCAATAGCCTTAATCAAGCCCTCAACCTTTTCCTCGTCGCTATTTCCACCTACTCCAAGATAACTTGCGACCTCAGCATAACGTTTAATAGCCATAGGATGGTCATATTGTGCAAACGTACCCATTTTAGTTGGGGTTTCAGTAGCATTAAAGCGAATAACCTCGTTAATCATAAGCGCGTTTGCAACACCATGTGGTAAATGATGTAAAGCACCAAGCTTATGTGCCATTGAATGACAAACGCCAAGGAAAGCGTTGGCAAACGCCATACCTGCCATAGTTGCAGCATTAGCCATTTTTTCTCTTGCAACCGGGTCATTTGCTCCGTTATCGTACGCTCTTGGTAAATATTCAAAAATAACCTTTAATGCCTGTAATGATAAGCCATCTGTATAGTCAGTCGCCATAATTGATGCGTATGCCTCAAGCGCGTGAGTTACAGCATCAATACCCGAAGCTGATGTTAGTCCTTTTGGCGCTGTCATATGGAAATCAGCATCAACAACCGCCATATTTGGAAGCAATTCATAGTCAGCCAAAGGATATTTTACGCCACTATCACCATCTGTAATAACAGCAAACGGCGTAACCTCAGAGCCGGTGCCGGCTGAGGTAGGAATCGCAACAAAATAAGCCTTCTCTCCCATTTTAGGGAACGTATAGATACGCTTTCTAATATCACTAAAGCGCATTGCCATATCCATAAAGTCAACCTCTGGATGCTCGTAAAGCACCCACATAATCTTTGCTGCATCCATAGCCGAGCCACCACCAAGAGCGATAATCACATCAGGCTTAAACGACGCCATTTGCTCTGCTCCCTTAATAGCACAAGCAAGAGTCGGGTCGGGTTCGACATCAGAAAATGTAGCATATTGAATACCCATTTCCGTCAATTTATCGGTAATAGGTCTTGTATATCCGTTTTCAAAAAGGAAGGTATCTGTAACGATAAACGCTCTTTTTTTGTCCATAACGCTCTTTAATTCATCAAGCGCAACCGGTAAGCAGCCTTTTTTAATATATATTTTCTCGGGTGCTCTAAACCAAAGCATATTTTCTCTCCTAATAGATACAGTTTTGATGTTCAAAAGATGCTTAACGCCAACGTTTTCCGAAATGGAGTTGCCACCCCATGAGCCACAGCCAAGTGTAAGTGATGGCTCAAGACGGAAATTGTAAACATCACCTATTCCTCCATGCGAGGATGGTGTATTTACAAGAATTCGACACGTTTTCATCATTAGCTTAAATTTGTCAAGCTTTTCTTTTTCTGTAATCTCATTAAGATATATTGAGGATGTATGTCCAAGTCCACCATCTTCAATCAAATGATATGCTTTATCAAGCGCCTCATCAAAGCTCTTTACCTTATACATAGCAAGCACAGGAGAAAGCTTTTCGTGAGCAAATTCCTCTGTTAGCTCAACACTTTCAACCTCACCAATAAGGATTTTTGTGCTTTCGGGCACGCTAACGCCTGCAAGCGATGCTATTTTATAAGCGGTTTGTCCAACAATGCGCGCATTAAGTGAGCCGTTTATAATTATTGTTTTTCTTACCTTCTCTATTTCCTCGTCAGTTAAGAAATAACATCCTCTTTTAATAAATTCAGCTTTTACATCACCATAAATCTTCTCTCCAACAATAACAGACTGCTCCGAAGCACAAATCATACCATTATCGAAGGTTTTTGAATGAACAATAGAGTTAACCGCAAGAACAATGTCTGCAGAATCGTCAATAATTGCAGGAGTGTTTCCTGCACCTACGCCAAGCGCCGGCTTTCCACTTGAATAAGCGGCTCTAACCATACCTGGTCCACCTGTTGCCAGAATAATATCCGACGTTGCCATAAGCGTATTTGTAAGCTCAAGGCTTGGTACATCAATCCAAGAAATAATATCCTTTGGAGCACCTGCCTTAATCGCCGCCTCGAGAACTATTTTAGATGCTTCTATCGTACTGTTTTTAGCTCTTGGGTGTGGGCTAATTATAATACCATTTCTTGTTTTAAGGGCAAGTAACGTTTTAAAAATAGCGGTAGATGTTGGATTCGTCGTTGGAATAACCGCGCCAATAACGCCAATAGGTGATGCTATTTTTTGCATACCTCCGCTTACATCCTCTTCAATTACATCACACGTTTTTGTATTCCTGTATTTGTTGTAAATATATTCAGATGCAAAATGATTTTTTATCACCTTGTCTTCAACTAGTCCCATTCCCGTTTCTTCAACTGCTAATTTAGCAAGATGAATTCTTGCTTTATTCGCTGCCATAGCAGCAGCCGCAAAAATCTTGTCAACATCGCTTTGCGAATAAGTTGCATATTTTTGTTGCGCCAATTTAACTCTTTTTAAAGCCTCGTTAAATGACTCCACGCTATTTATAATTCCATATTCATTCATACCATTGCACCTCGTATTTGATATAAATTATTTCAAGAAACCGTTGACTATTTGCTCCTCTGCCTCTTCCTCGGTTAGTCCTAGGGTCATAAGCTTCATTAGTTGCTCACCTGCAATTTTACCGATAGCCGCCTCGTGAATTAGGCTTGCATCTATGTGGTTAGCTGTGATTTGAGGAATAGCACTAACTCTTGCCTTATCCATCAAAATTGCATCACATTCAGTATGCCCTGCACATTTATTATTGCCATTAATATTTGAGTAAAACACCTGATAGGACTCGTCCTTTGCAACGGAACGAGAAATTACGTTTGCTGATGAATTCTCTCCATCCATATCAACAGTAAAATCGGTTTTTGCATATTGCTGTCCATGTGTCATTAAGCTCTCACGAATCACAAGCTTCGATTCATTTCCAAGCTTTGCAGTTGTATTACGCACAGTCGAGTCAATACCCTTGATTTGTGTGGTTTCCATCTCCATATATCCACCATCATCTATGATAATAACAGTGGTTGGATTCATTACGTTTTCACCGGTACCCTCGCCCTTGCCATAATGACGCTCAACATACTTTATTTTTGCATTTTTGCCAACGTGGAATGTATGTATTCCGTCGTGGCTTGATTTTTGGTCGCCCGTATTGTGAATGCCACAACCCGCTACAATAGTAACGTCGGCATTTTCGCCAATATAAAAGTCGTTATATACTAAATCGTCCAATCCTGTTTTAGTAATTATAACAGGAATATGAACGCTTTCATTTTTAGTATTAGGCTTAATAATAATATCTATACCAGGCTTATCCTCTTTGGAAACTATGTCTATATTAGCTGTTGTGTTTCTAGCACCGAGCTCACCATTAGCACGAATATTATATGCTCCCTCAGGAATTTCGTGCAAATCGGTTAGCTTTTCAAATAACCCCTTTTGTATTGTATCCATACTCTTCTCCGTCTTAAAGTTTTACACATCCAAAGCCTGTATTTTCTCTATGCAATAAATCAGGCAATATTTCGTCTTTTTTACCGTAATTTTTGATTTCACCGTTTGCAATAACTACAATTTTGTCGGCAATATCAAGAATTTTTTCTTGGTGAGAAATAATAATAATAGAACCATTTGTTTTTTCGTGCATCTTCTCAAACACGCGAATAAGATTGTTAAAGCTCCACAAATCTATTCCCGCCTCAGGCTCGTCAAAAACAGAAAGCTTTGTTCCCCTTGCCATTATCATAGCAATTTCAATCCTTTTTAGCTCTCCGCCAGAGAGAGATGCATTTATTTCTCTATCGATATAATCTCTTGCGCAAAGACCAACCTCGGAAAGATAAGTGCACGCCTCGGAAACATTAAGTGTTCTTCCGGCTGCAAGCGTAATCAAATCACGAACGGTCAACCCCTTAAATCTAACAGGCTGTTGAAACGCAAAGCTAATACCCAATTTTGCTCTATCGGTAATTGACATATTTGTAATATCGACCCCATCAAACAAAATTTGTCCGGAGGTAACAGGATAAATACCTGCAATTACCTTTGCAAGCGTAGATTTACCACCGCCGTTAGGACCTGTTATAGCAACAAACCTGTCGTTTAGTGTTAGACTAACGTTTTTTAATATTTCTTTTTCTCCATCATCGTCAGAAACCTTGAATGAGACATTTTTAAGTTCTAGCATATTTTCCCTCTTTGATATTATTACTCAATATATTCTAACATAATTATTTATTAATGTGAAGAGTTTTTTATTATTTTGTTATATTTCTATCTTTTGCTCAATATTATGTCTAAAAATGCATTTTTAATAGTTAAAATAACAAATAAAAAACGCACCGATATTGGTGCGTTCTTTATTTAGTACTTATGCGATAACGTTTACACGCTTTTTGTCCTTTGTGAGGTGGTCAAACTTAACTGTACCATCTACAAGTGCAAAAAGTGTATCGTCTTTTCCGATACCTACGTTTGTACCGGGATGAATTTTTGTTCCTCTTTGTCTAACAATGATATTACCAGCAAGTACGTGTGCTCCGTCTGCCTTCTTAACGCCTAAGCGTTTAGATTCACTGTCACGACCGTTCTTTGTAGAACCAACACCTTTTTTGTGTGCGAAGAACTGTAAACCAAGTCTTAACATTATATGTTCCTCCGTTAAATTTTACGTTTATTTGTTACCTTCATATTCTTTTTCGATTACCTCTACTTCCAAGTAATCGTAGTACTCTTCTACCAAATCATTTAATTGGTAGTAATACGCCATAATAAGACCAGAGATAGCATATCTCTTTTTCTCGTCCTTCTCCAGGTTAGGTAACGCACCGGGAGCAGCTAGGCGTACGTTTGCGGTTTCTTCATCAATATCATAATTTGCTTCTGAGGAATAAGCAACCTCTATTGCGTTGATAACAAGCATTGTCATTGCTGAAATTGCCGAGCAAAGAATATCTTCTCCACTGCTTGCAAATCCACTGTGACCTTGTTCCTCAAATCCCCAAAAAACACCGTTTGATTTGAAAAATACGACTTTAGTCATATAATTTCTCCGAATTAACCAACAATCTTTTCGATTTGTACTTTTGTATAAGGTTGTCTATGACCGATCTTCTTCTTCTCGTTCTTCTTTGCCTTATACTTCATAACGTAAATTTTCTTAGCTTTACCGTTACGAACAACCTTTGCTGTTACGGAAGCACCGGAAACATATGGAGCGCCTGCAACGAAACCGTCGTTATTTGATACAGCAAGAACTTGATCAAAAACAACCTCATCGCCTTCGTTTGCTCCAAGCTTTTCAACGAAGATAACGTCTCCTTCGTTTACTTTGTACTGCTTTCCGCCTGTTAAAATAATTGCGAACACGAAAAGCACCTCTCTTTCACCAGAACTCGCTAAGCTGGGTAAGTGTCACCACTATTTGAGACCATCAGCATTATGCGGCGTAACAATTCTAACACAACAAGTGTTTGTTGTCAATAGTTTTTTTGAAAAAATTAGTATATATATTATTTTCTTCTTCCATTTATACGCGAAACAATCATTAAAAGTCTTAAAAGCTGTGCTAGCGAAACCGCAAGTGCGGCAACGTATGTCATAGCCGCAGCGCTTAAAACCTTTTTAACAATCGGCACCTCATCATCTGTTAGCATATAGGTGTTTTCGAGTGCCTTTACTGCTCTTTTGCTTGCGTTGAACTCAACAGGTAAAGTCACTAATTGGAAAAACACACAAAACGAAAATAAGACAACTCCCCCAATAGCAAAATACATTCCAACCTCGGACTGTACACTACCAAATGCGGATAATAATGTACCTACAAGAATAAGAGGAATTGCAAGCCTTGAGCCTATATTTGTTACAGGAATAATTGCTTGTCTAACTTTTATTGGAGCATACTTTTCAGCGTGCTGAATTGCATGCCCTGCCTCATGCATTGCAACACCTATTGCGGCAGGAGATGTATTATCGTAGGTTGAAGCTGAAAGACGAATAACATTTGCCCTTGGGTCGTAATGGTCCGTCAAATTGCCACCTATCCTCTCAATTTGAACGTGAGAAAGTCCGTTTTCGTCAAGCATTCTTCTTGCCGCACGAGCACCAGTTATACCATAATGAGATTTAACCTTTTCGTACTTTTTGAATGTTGAATTAACCTTTAGACTAGCCCAAAGCGAAAACAAAATTGCTGGAAAAACAAGAATTAAATATGTCCAGTCAACATAATAAAAAAACATTTTATCACCTCAAAATTAATTTTAACATATTAACACAGTTTATGCAAGTGAATTTTATGTGAAAAGCCCCGAGATAATTCCCGAGGCTCTATCTTTATACAATTTTAAATGCAAAGCTAAAGTTGACTTTCTTTTCATTAAATCTAAATTCAGGTTCCAGCTCAGGACCGCAGGAATTTGAGCCTACACCGGAATTTTTATAGTCAATTCTTACGTGAGTTGCATAAGATTTGCCAATTTCATCAGTATGCATTGCTTTATAAAGTTGTTCTATGCTATATTTTGAAACATTAAATTCAAATGGTGCATCAGAAACAAACTCTATCTTGTTTTCAATATTCAAAACCTTTGCGTTAATATGTGTTCCGTGCTCTTGTGGCATAGGATAGTTAACATACTCGTTATCTACATTGCTCTCAAACCAATCTTGACGAACGTGATGGCACATATCACAGTAGTTTTCATATGGACCATTTGCAAAATATTTGAAGCTTTGGTTTTCCTTTTTCAAGGTAAATTCATAACCAAGTCGAGGCAACCAAGTAGATTTTTCATTTATCTTAGCCTTTAGGTTGAAAAGAACTGTTCCATTAGTAAGAACTGTAATTTCAGTTTTGTAATTTATTACAGGCAAACGAGAAATACCTGCCAAAGCACAATCAGCAACTATTGATGTTTTTGTAACCTTAACGTCGTGAACGTTATTAAATGGAACGTCAAGGTTTTCGCCCTGCCACTCATTCTTCTTCGCCCAGTGCCATATTCTGTGTCTTTCATTATCAATAGGGGCTCTAAAGAGTGATAGTTTAACCGGCTCATATAATAGCTCTTCTCCATTAACCTTTAAGCTATCGAAGTTGCCAAGCTGTTTATTGAAACGATATTCAAAGTTTTCACCCTTTGCGTAAACAAAAAATTTATCATTTTCCAATTCAATCGGCGGTAAAGCATCTATTGCTATATCAAGCTCACACTCAATGCTTTGAGAAAGAACACCAAGTGAATCTCCGTTAGGAGCTATAAGCTCAACGTCGATATTGGCACCAAGAACACAGCTTGTTGGATTCACATCGGTTCCAATAGTAATTGATTTCTTTGGAGCAATATCTAATTTGAGAGATTTTTCCTCGACGCACTTATCATCAACACGAATTTTGTAATTAACTGTATGTCCCTCAAAAGTAGTAAAGTCGTAAAGGTTAGTAATCTTTAAGCTTCCATTTTTAAATTTAAAGCGGAATGGTGCGTATGCACTCTTTGCCTCAAGCGTTCCTGCTTTAAAGGTTCTATCTGCAAAAACAAGACCGTCGCAGCAGAAGTTACCGTCGTGTGTAAGCTCTCCCGGGAAGTCGCCGCCATATTTTGCAACGCCGTCAACCATTACGGTGTGGTCAGCCCACTCCCAAATGCACCCTCCAATGTACTGCGGATACTTATACATAAGGTCCATATATTGCCATACATCACCAGGGCCATTGCCCATTGCGTGAGAATATTCACAAAGAATATACGGCTTTTTGAAACGACCGTTTTCCATAAACTCTCTAATTGTTTTAAGAGCGGGATACATTTGAGATGCAACGTCAACCTTTTCAAGTCCGTCATCAAACCAAGTTGCAGATTCAAAGTGGATTAAGCGCTTGTTGTCAACGGTTCTTAAGTAATCAGTCATTGCACCGAAGTTTGGACCGTATCCACTTTCGTTACCATGTGACCACATAATGATAGAGGGTTGGTTTTTATCTCTTTGGTATGTACGTGTAATTCTTTCAACGTGCTCCTTTTCCCATTCGGGACGATTAGCAGGCCAAGCCATAGGCTCCATATCGTAGCCATATCCAACATTCGCCTTTCTACGTACAAAGCCGTGAGTTTCAATGTCACACTCAAGAATTACGTAAATACCGATTTCGTTACAATATTCAAGGAATTTTGGATGTGGTGGATAGTGCGAGGTTCTTATTGCGTTACAGTTTAGAGATTTGATAAGCAGAACGTCGCGCTTCATCTCCTCCTCGGTCATGCACCAGCCCTTACCATACATTGTATCATGGTGGTTTACGCCCTTAATCTTAACGGGCTTGCCGTTGATTAAAAGCTCGTACTTTGAGGAAACCTTGATGTCAACAAAGCCTACCTTTTGCTCTATCTTCTCACCATTATACTCAATTACGGCATTATAAAGATATGGTGTTTCTGCATTCCAAAGTTTAGGAGATTTTACTGTAAATTCGCACACTTCTCCCACTTTTTCGCCCAAAAGCACACCTTTATCGTACAATTTTACGATTGCGTTTTTGTCAGTTTTAACAACTATTTTTTTGTTGTTTTCAGTTGTGATTTTAAAATCTTTAATATGATTTTTCGGACGTGCTAGCATATAAATATCACGGAAAATACCGTTATATCTAAACATATCTTGGTCCTCAAGATATGAGCTGCATGACCATTTATAAACATTAATTCTAATCTTGTTTTTGCCTTGTCTTAATTGCTTTGTTATATTAAATTCAGCTTGAAGATGGCTACCTTGAGTAAAGCCGACGTATTTACCATTAACGTAAATCACAGCACACGAACAAACGCCCTCTAAAACAAGATAATATTCCTTTGTTTTTCTTGGAAGCTCAATTTCCTTTTCATACATACCCATTGGGTTGATGTTTGGAACATATGGCAAATCACATCCAAATGGATAATTGATATTAGTGTAGTTAGGATCTTCATATCCGAGTAGTTGCCAGCAGGATGGAACATCTATTTCGTCCCATTTTTCAGGTTCTGTTGCCATATCTCCGTTTGGAAAATAAGCAAAATTCCATTTGCCATTTAGAGAAATGTATTTTGCAGCGCCTGTTGGAATATAATAGCTTCTTGGCGCTTCTCTGTTTTCGCTTGTTTTTAGTGGGTTTTCATAAAATCTCATAATGTACTCCTTGTACTAAAATTACTGCTATAATTTTACCATATTTTAGGTTTAAAAGTCAACAAATATCTTTACTTTTTGTGCGTAGTATGGTAAAATAAAACAAGTAATCCTTGAAAGGAGATTTTTATGAAAACAGTTTTTATAACAGGCGGTAGTCGTGGTATTGGTGCCGAGGCTGTACGCACTTTCAAAAATAAAGGCTACAATGTTGCTTTTACCTATTATAAATCAGGTGAACAAGCACTATGTTTAGCTAAAGAAACAGGTGCGCTTGCTGTTTTCTGTGATGTTTCCAATAGCGAAGCTGTTAATTCCGCTATTGATGTTGTCAAGGAATCATTTGGAAGCGTTGATATTTTAATAAATAATGCAGGGATTGACGAGTTTTCTCTCTTTACCGACATAACGGATGAAATGTGGCATAGAATGATTGATACAAACCTTTCAAGCGCATTTTATACTTCTCGCGCTGTACTCCCTGATATGATTAACAAAAAAGACGGTGTCATTATCAATATTTCCTCTATGTGGGGCGAGGTTGGTGCATCATGTGAGGTTCACTACTCCGTTTCAAAGGCAGGGCTAATAGGACTTACAAAAGCACTTGCCAAAGAGGTTGGACCTTCTGGTATAAGAGTAAACTGCATAACTCCCGGTGTTATTGACACAGATATGAACAAAACTCTGTCGGAAGAGGACATAGAACAACTAAAATTAGACACTCCCCTCGGCAAAATTGGCAAAACCCAAGATATCGTTAATGCAATTTTGTTCTTGGCTGATAACTCTTCTCACTTTATTACCGGACAAGTTTTAGGTGTAAACGGTGGCTATATCATATAAAAAAATCGCAAGCATTTGCTTGCGATTTTTTATCTTTTTCTTAACATATCATTGCGAAGCGATGCGTTTCCTCTACCGTACAAATCAACCCTTCCTTGGGTTTTATCTTTTGATTTTTCTGTTATATTAAAATAGTTAAATCTTTCCCCCGTATATGATAGCTCGCCCTTATCATAAAAGCTTACATTTTTGTATTCGCTATTAGAAACCTTAAATTCAATTTTTTCCTTATCGTCTATTAAAAACGTTATATAATAGTGGTTCGCTACAGAACCTTCGGCGTAAGCACAGCTTTCCTGTCTTTTATCAACTGCCTGTGCGTTTTTAAGATATGTTTTTTTGCTTCTGCCAGTTTGTATATTTGGAAAGAAAACCATTTTCAAAACGAAAAATATTAATAGTCCAACAATGACCAAAGGAAATGCAATTATTGCTATCCACACCAAAACGCCAATTATTTTAAAAATAACTTCAACTTCCATCATTCTTCTCTTTTCTTTTGAGCGAGCTCATTAAGTGAAGAACGCATTGTGCTGGCGACATGCTTGGTTTCGCCTTTACTTTTTTCGGTTGACTTTTCAAGCACTTTTAGATCAAGCAATTTTTCGCCCTTATGTGTTAATTCCACCTTATCCATATAGTCAAGACTTTTATATTCGCTTTTAGTTGTTTTCAGTTCAATTTTTTCATTTTCTCCAAATGTGAATGTAACAAAATATAGACTATACATTCCTGTGGGATTATGCATAACCTCTTCTCTTTTTCCAAGAACACTTGCAATTACTGTTTGTGTTTGCTTTTTTCTTCCGCTAAAAAATGCAGGGAGAAAAAAGATTTTTATTAACAGAACTAATCCTACAACTATTACAGCTATTGGCATTCCGAATATAAAAATAAACTTTAAAATTTCGAATATGAAATCATAAAAATCAGCAATGAATGAAGAAAAAAGCATTTTAATAATCTCCTTTTTGTTTCTATAAATATTATATCATATTTAAAATTTGTTGTCAATATGTGGACAGGCGTAACAAAAAAAAAGACACCCAAGCTTAATTTGTATACACAAGACTTGAGTGTCTTTTTTTATTTTTTTCTTTAAATTCTTTTGTTTTTCTTCTTTTTAACAATTATTACAGCAATTACCACACAAACTCCCATGCAAATAATAGTTTCTGGAGCAATAAATAGTATGATAGTTAATATTATCCAACCAAATCCTGTAGTATCATCTTCAATTTCTTGCTCAACAGTTAGAGAAATTGTACTATAAGCGATTCTTCCATCATAGCTATTTAATTGGCGCTGATAAGATTCTATCTCTATATTAAGCTCATTGATTTCTTTTCTAATTTCAAGCATAGTGCTAATGCTATCTGCCTTTTCAAGCATTGCATTTAAAGCTTCTCTTTCTGCTTTTAACGTTGCAAGTCTGCCCTCAATATCAGTATAGCTTTCTGTTACGTCTACAACCTCATGACTGCTATTTACAACTGTTCCATTTAAAGCAGTTGCTTTTTTCATAGCTTCATAATTTTCGCTTGGAACGCGAATTGTAAGCACCGCTCGTTTTAAAGATTCAGAACTAGTTTCGTTAGCTGAAGATATATATCCTCCCAATTCAACTATTTTAGTTTCCAAATCACCAATATATTTGTTATAATCGTCTGTTTCAACATTAATTTTTGCTTGATATATCAATTTTAAGTCCTTTAAATCTTCAGGTACCGTACCACCGCCAATCATAGAACCGTTTTCCGCATCATAGTTAACGTCTCCACCGGAGCTACCGCACGCAACAAAACTAAATGTAACTAAAGAAAGCAATAAAACAGTAATTAATATTCTTTTGAAATTCTTGCTTTTTATTAAGTTTTTTTCCATAAAGCCACCACCTTATTATTTCTTTAATTATATTTTATCATTTATAATTTATATTGTCAACATATGCATGTATAATTTTACTCTTATAATTATAAAAACCGACCTGAAATTCAGGTCGGTTTCGTTTTTAATTAAAGACCACGCTTAACGTACTTAGTGTGAAGTACTTCATGAGCCTTGTGGCTGTTTGGTTCGCCAAAGTACTCATCATAAAGCATCTTAACTGCAGAGTTTTCATGTGATTTTCTCAAATCCATCTTCTTATCTGCTGTATAAAGAACGCTTGCACGGAGAGCCTTAAGGTCAACGTTATTGCGAACAACTGCAGGTTGAGTTGGTTGTCCACCGCCGTTTACACAACCACCTGGGCAAGCCATAACCTCGATGAAGTCATATGCTTCTTCACCGTTCTTTATAGCTGTGAGAAGCTTCTTAGCATTTGCTGTTCCGCTTACTACTGCTACTCTAACAGTAACATCGCCAATCTTGTATGTAGCCTTCTTAATGCCTTCAGTTCCTCTTACGTCGTCAAATTCAAGCTTTTGAAGCTCTTTACCCTCAATAACTTCAGCTGCTGTACGAAGAGCTGCCTCCATAACACCACCGGTAGCACCGAAGATAACGCCTGCGCCTGAACCAATGCCGAATGGATCGTCAAACTTTTCGTCCTTAAGAGCCTTAAAGTCGATACCAGCTTGTTGAATCATTCTGCCAAGCTCACGTGTTGTGATAGCAACGTCAACGTCAGGAACGCCTGCTGCATTTTGGAAGTCTCTCTTAACCTCAAATTTCTTTGCTGTACAAGGAATAGCTGATACAAATACGATATCCTTTGGATCAAGTCCAACCTTTTGTGCATAGTATGTCTTATACATAGCGCCAAACATTTGTTGTGGGGACTTGCAGGATGAAATATTGTCAGTAAATTCTGGGAAGTAGTGCTCACAGTACTTAACCCATCCTGGTGAGCAGGATGTGATGAGTGGGAGATTCTTGCCTTCCTTAAATCTGCCAAGGAACTCTGTTGCCTCTTCCATAATTGTAAGGTCAGCAGTTAAGTTCATATCATATACGCCATCAAAGCCAAGAGCCTTCAAGGCTGCAACCATCTTGCCCTCAACGTCAGTACCAGGCTCATAGCCGAAGCATTCGCCAAGAGTAGCACGAATAGATGGAGCTGCACAAATAGCAACGTGCTTTGTTGGGTCGGAGATAGCATCAAATACCTTTTGTGTGTCGTCTCTTTCGTAGATTGCACCAACTGGGCAAGCAACGATACATTGACCACAACCGATACATGAGGTTTGACCAAGCTTGAGCTCGAAAGCAGAAGCGATATGTGTATCAAAGCCACGGTCATTAGCGCCAATAACGCCAATGCCTTGCATATTCTTACAAGCTGCTACGCAACGACGGCAAAGGATACATTTTTCGTTATCTCTAACAACAGAAGCTGTTGAAAAGTCGATTGGGTATGCGTTGTTATTTCCTTGGAAATGATCTTCATCAACACCATATTCAAGGCAGAGCTTTTGAAGCTCGCAGCTTGTTGAACGAACGCATGTCAAGCATTTCTTTTTGTGAGCTGAAAGAACAAGCTCAAGGTTTGTCTTTCTAGCTTTTCTGATTGCAGGTGTGTTTGTTTGGATTTCCATACCCTCGTTAACTGGGTAAACACATGCTGCACAAAGGCCTCTTGCACCCTTTACTTCTACTAAGCAAAGACGGCAAGCACCGATTTCGTTAATATCTTTTAAATAGCAAAGTGTAGGAATATCAATTCCAGCATATCTTGCTGCCTCTAAAATGGTTGAATTAGCAGGAACTGAATATTCTTTATTGTTAATTTTAACATTTACCATATTTTCCATCTTTAGTTCCTCCATTAACCTTTATAAATTGCATTGAATTTCTTACATGTTGGTAAGCAAGCACCACATTTTACACACTTAGAAGCGTCAATTTGCATTGATGCAAGCTTATGACCCTCAGCTACATAATCTGTTCTTGAGATAGCGTCTGCTGGGCATTGCTTTGCACACATACCACAACCGATACACTTATCAAGATCAATCTTATATGTAAAGAGGTTCTTACATACGCCAGCTGGGCACTTCTTGTCAACAATGTGAGCGATATACTCGTCACGGAAGTTTGCAAGTGTTGAAAGAACTGGGTTTGGAGCTGTTTGTCCAAGACCACAGAGTGAAGCACTCTTGATGTAGTTAGCAAGCTCTTCGAGCTTATCAAGGTCTTCCATCTCGCCGTTACCTTCGGTAATCTTTGTAAGAATTTCAAGAAGTCTTACAGTACCAATACGACAAGGAGCACACTTACCACAGGACTCGTCAACTGTAAACTCAAGGAAGAACTTAGCAAGGTCAACCATACATGTGTCCTCGTCCATAACGATAAGACCACCTGAACCCATCATTGAGCCTTGAGCGATAAGGTTATCATAGTCGATTTCAACATCGTACTTAGAAGCTGGGATACATCCACCAGAAGGACCACCTGTTTGAGCAGCCTTGAACTTCTTACCGTTAGGAATGCCGCCACCGATTTCTTCAACTACTTCTCTAAGTGTTGTACCCATAGGAATTTCAACAAGACCAGTATTTGTGATCTTACCACCAAGAGCAAATACCTTTGTACCCTTGGACTTTTCTGTACCCATAGATTTGAACCAGTCAGCACCCTTGAGGATGATTTGTGGAATGTTTGCGTATGTTTCAACGTTGTTGATAATTGTTGGTTTGCCAAATAGACCCTTAACAGCTGGGAATGGTGGACGTGGACGTGGTTCACCTCTGTTACCCTCGATAGATGTGAGAAGAGCCGTTTCCTCACCACATACGAAAGCACCAGCACCAAGTCTGATTTGCATATCAAATTCGAAGTCTGTACCGAAAATGTTCTTTCCGAGCAAGCCCTCTTTTCTTGCTGAGTCAATAGCTGCTTGAAGTCTGTTTACAGCGATTGGGTACTCAGCACGAACGTAAACGTAACCTTGGTTAGCGCCGATAGCATAACCAGCGATTGCCATAGCCTCGATAAGTGCGTGTGGGTCGCCTTCAAGAATTGAACGGTCCATAAATGCACCTGGGTCGCCCTCGTCACCGTTACATACTACATATTTTTGACCCTTAGGTTGAGCAGCAGCGAACATCCACTTTCTACCAGTTGGGAATCCTCCGCCTCCTCTACCACGGATGCCAGACTCAAGAATTGTATTGATAACATCGTCCGGTGTCATTTCTGTTACAACCTTTGCAAGTGCCATATAACCATTTGTACCAATGTACTCATTGATGCATTCTGGGTCAATAACACCACAGTTACGGAGTGCAACACGCTTTTGCTTCTTATAGAAAGCTGTTTCGTTAAGTGAAAGGATTTCGTCACCCTTTACAGTTTCGGAGTAAAGAAGGCTCTTTACTGGGTTACCGCCAACTAAGTGCTCCTTAACGATTGTTTCTGCATCCTTAATTTCGATTCTTGAATAGAATGTTCCTTCAGGATATACAATTACGATTGGACCGAGAGCGCAAAGACCAAAGCATCCTGTAAGTACAACCTGTACCTCGTCTTGAATGCCAGCCTCTTTAATAGCCTCTTCCATCTTAGCCTTGATTTGTACGCTCTTTGAGGATGTACAACCAGTACCACCACAAATTAGAACGTGCTTTTTGATGTTTCCATCAGATACTTGTGCACCAGCACTGTGTTGACGGAAATTAATTTTTCCAGCATAAGCATCTCTTATAGCTGTCAATTCTGCGATATTCTTAATCATCTTCTATTTCCGTCCTTTCTTAATTATATTTGTCAAGGATACCCTTGATCATGTCAGGTGTAAGTCTACCATAAACCTCTTCGTTAACAGTAAGTACGGGAGCAAGACCGCACGCACCGATACAACGAGTAGCGTCTAGGCTGAATTTTCTGTCGTCTGAAATCTCGCCATTTTTGATACCGAGCAAGGATTCAAGCTTGTCCATAAGAAGACCAGCTCCTTTAACGTAGCAAGCAGTACCAAGACATACGGAAACTGCATACTCGCCTTTTGGGTTCAAAATGAATTGAGAGTAGAATGTTGCAACTCCGTAAACCTCGGAAAGTGGAACATCCATAGAAAGTGCAATATGCTTTTGAACTTCGATTGGCAAATATCCATAGATACCTTGTGCGCCTTGAAGAACAGGCATAAGTGCGCCCTTCTCACCTTTGTGCTTTGCAATGAGTTCGTCAAGCTTTGCAAGCTGCTCAGCTGTGCCATTGAAAGCAACGGTTGTCATTTTCTTTTTCATAGGGGAACTCCTTTATGTAAAATATTATTTTTTATCAAATTTATTTTCGATGGTTTCTACTGCTTTGTCAAGGAAATCATTTTCCATAAGCTCTATTATTCCCTTATCGCAAAGAGATGCGAGCTTACCATCCATTGGAAGATTGCCAAGTAGCTCGTAACCATACTTAGAAGCAACCTTGTTAATTTTTTCTTCGCCAAATATGTGAATTTTCTTTCCACAATCAGGGCAAATAATGTAGCTCATATTCTCTACTATGCCGATGATTGGAATATTCATCATTTGTGCCATTTTTGTTGCCTTTTCAACTATCATTGAAACAAGGTCCTGTGGAGTTGTTACAACCACTATGCCATCAATAGGCAATGATTGGAAAACTGTAAGTGGTACATCTCCTGTTCCCGGAGGCATATCAACAAACATATAGTCAACATCATTCCAAACACAATCTGTCCAGAATTGCTTAACTGTACCTGCAATTACAGGTCCACGCCATACAACTGGTCTTGTTTCATCCTCGAGCAAGAGGTTAACAGACATAATATCAATTCCTGTCTTTGAAGGAACAGGTAACAAATATTCGCCATTAGACATTGCTCTTTCCTTAATGCCGAAGTTCCTTGGAATTGAAGGACCTGTGATGTCAGCATCAAGAATTGCTGTTTTGTATCCTTTTCTCTGCATTAAAACAGCAAGCATTGAGGTAACAATTGATTTACCAACGCCACCCTTACCACTTACAACACCGATAACGTGTTTAACAGAGCTTAAAGGATTTAACTGTTCCTTTGGTATTCCTTCGGAACACTTTGAGGAGCAGTTTGCACAATCGTGCGAGCATTCTGCCATATATATTCACTTCCTTATTTTATTTCGCAAATATTATACTACAAAGTTATAATAAATTCAAGAGTTTTTACGATAATTATAATTTTTCGTCAATATTTATAAAAATTCTATTAATTTTATACGCTTTTTTAACCCTATCAAGGTCATTATAATCAACATAAACAAACTCATTCATTGACGGCAAAATCGTTGCAGCTCTTTTTATGCCCTTTTTCTTTCTCGTTTGTGGATTTTTTTCAAGCTCATTTAGCATTTTTTTAATCAAAGCGGAGTGGATTTTTAAGCACTCAGGAAGCGTTCCCATTTTATTCGTAGAAAGTCGATCAAGCGCTAAATAATCACGCAGTTCTCTTCTATTAATATATAGTTGACTACCAAAATAGTCAAGTATCGCTTCGGTAAAATTATCCAGCTTATTCTCCACCATATTGTCACTGCAAAAAAGTGCAAATTTCATCAAAGCATCAAAGACATTTCCAGCCTTTGAAAATATATACTCGCACGTCAATGGAAATCTTGACGAATTATATATTTTTTCGAAACAATCCTCGAAAATATGTAGCTTTTCCAAATCATTTTTCGACATCCATTCGGTAGAAATAACCTCATATGGTGGTTCTTTCGAATATTCACAAGCAAATCCATCAGGGTTTTCTCTCATATCAGCGCCGTGAAGAAGCTTCAAAAAGCCAAGCTGTAGCATATGAGGTCTTAGCTTAACTGCTCTATTGAAGCCTTTTTTAAAGCTTTCTAGCGTTTCGTATGTCATACCGGCTATCAAGTCAATATGAACGTGAATGTTTTCTAAAGAAATAATTTCTTTGATAACATTCGAAAGCTTTTCAAGGTTAGTTTTTCTATTAATATGATTCAATGTTTCTTCATTAAAGCTCTGCAAGCCTATTTCAAATTGGAAGAGCCCCTTTGGTGCTTTTTTTAGTAGATCAAGCATGTTTTCATCAACGAGATTTCCTTCTATTTCGAAGTGAAAACAAACACTGGGTGGAATGTTTATGCCATAATTATCTATTATGAAATTAAAAATTTCGATTGCTCTTTTTTTATCCGCATTAAAGGTTCTATCAATAAATTTTACTGTTTGTGTACCGCTATTTGCTAAAAGAAGTATTTTTCTTTTGCTCTCCTCAAGATTAAAAAATCTAACCCCGCCGCATCTTCCAGATAAGCAAAATGCACATCTAAACGGACAACCTCTGCTCGTTTCCAAATACGTGATTCTACCATTTAAAGCATCAAGATATTCTTGCGTGTAAGGAAAAGGTGGGTCTTTTTTAGACACGTGTGTTGGCTTTATAACAAAATCTTTTCCATTTCTATATGAAAAGCCATCGATTTCTTCTACGTTTTTTCCACTTACAAAATCTGCAAAGGGCTCTTCTCCTTCACCGGAAACGATATAATCTATAAAATCATATTTTAAAAAAATCTCTTCAAGATTATAGCTGACCTCAGGACCACCGAGCAATACCTTTTTATTTTTGCTTTTTTTAATCTCCTTTGCTAGTTGTAAAACCAAATTTACATTCCATATGTACGTGGAAAAACCTATCAAATCATAATCATAGGAGCTTATTTTTTCTAAAATTTTATCAAATCCCTCATTAATTGTACATTCAAGAATACGACATTCAGTATTATCTAATTCCAACTGATCAATTGCTGATTTAATATACCAAGGAGCAAGCGAAGAGTGTATATATTTACTGTTGATTGCACACAAAAGAATTTTCATTTTCTCCCTCCTCTTTTTCTTATTACAAATTCTATCAAAAATAATTCATTTTGTCAAATATTATATATGAAAATGTAAATTAATCGAATATTATACATTAATACTATTGACAAAATGCGACCCTTGTGCTACAATAAACAAGGTAATTTTTATATAAGGAGTATTAATTTTGTACAATTTCATTGATTTGCATTGTCATGCATTATGCGGAATAGACGATGGCGCAAGAAATCAAGAAGCAATGTTCAAAATGCTTGATATCGCTTATTTAGACGGTATAAGAACTATTTGTTTTACTCCTCATTTTAAGATATACTGGTTCAAAAGTGATGAGGAAATTGCTAAATATTCAGAAAAAATCAACAAAAGCTTTGAAATTGCTTGCGATTACGTAAAGAATAAATATTCGGATATGGAGCTTTTGCTTGGAAACGAAATTATGTATTTTAACGACATATTCGACTGCCTTTCTTTAAAAAAATGCAATTCTCTTGCAGGCTCTTCATATGTTCTTGTTGAATTTTCCCCGCATGCCGCTTACTACGATATTAAAATGGCTATCTCTAAATTTTTGAGAAAGGGATACCGACCTATAATTGCTCACGTTGAACGATATAGTGTGCTTACAAAGGATTTTTCTCTTTTGAAAGAATTAAAAGAATTAGGTGCTTTTATTCAGATCAATTCAACATCCATTACAAAATTCAAGTTTGGAAAGCAAGCTCGCTTTATAAAAAGAGCCTTGCGTCAAAAGCTTGTCGATGTAGTTGCCACCGATTCACACAATGAAAATAGCTCTATTCCTTCCCTATCAAAAGCGCACCTCAAGGTGATGAAAAAACATGGCAAGGAATATGCTAAAAAAATTTTTTACGACAATCAAAAAGATATCTTATATAACACGCACAAGGAGTTTTGAAATGAATTCAACAAACGAAACAAAGAAGAAATCAATTCGAGAAATCGATATTAGAGATCTAGGCAGATTTTTATTAGTAAGATCATGGATAATCGCTATTGCGGCAATTGTTTGCATTGCAGTGTCCTTGATTTTTACATTTAATATTACTCCCAAGTATTCTTCTTCATCCAGTATGATAGTAATTGCCGGTAAAGGCAATGCAAAAGACTCTTGGACCATTGGTCATGAAATTGTACAAACAGCTCCACAAATTATTTCAGGTAATGAATTTTGTGAAAGCGTTGCTACGATGCTATCTCAATCTCAAGCCGATAATAGTGTTGTAGGTGGTAAAACTAACAATTTCGAGGCATTCTGTGAATTAACTAAGAACAAATCGGACCAATCATACATTTACGAAAACCTATTCTTCGTAGGATATGATGAAAACGATACACCTATGTTTCAACCACAGTCAATAGGATATTACACCGGTTTTGCTTCTCAAAAAGACAATAAAAATTACATTTATAGTATTCTCAAATCATCTGTTAAAGTTCTAGTTGACGAAAATTCTCCAAACACATTAACGGTTATTGCAGAAACCACAAATCCTCAGCTTTCATACATAATTGCTAATGCAATCACTGTTAAATACAAGGAAAGAATTGCAAAAGACTACAATTTAAGCACCAATTCCGTTATTAACAGTACAAATATAACCTTGCATACCGATATTTACGATACCGGTCACATTTCCTCTCTTGACAATCCTACAAACCAAAACTACCTAAAAAATGCAGTTGTAGCAGCCTTTATCGCTATTGCAGTTTCTTGTGCTGTTTTAGTCGTTATATTTATTTTTGATGATAAGATCAAAACACCAGACGATATCGAAAAGCACCTTGAATTAAATATTTTGGGTACAATTCCTGATTTTGAAACAAAGTGAGGTGTTATAGATGAATTCAACATTTATTAATGAACTAAAAAAGCCCTCTCATTCTGTAACCGAGGCATTTAAATCTTTACGTACAAATTTTCTTTTCTGTGGTGATGAATATAAAACTATTCTTATTACCAGTTGTGTAAAGCATGAAGGCAAAAGCACTATATCCATCGAGCTTGCTAAATCATTGGCTATTGCAGATAAGAAGGTGCTTCTAATCGATGCAGACTTAAGAAAATCTATGTATGCAAACTTCTATACAACCAATGAAAAGGAAGTTTACGGACTCAGTGAATATCTTTCCGGACAAGAAGCATACGAAAAAGTTCTCTATTCAACTCAATTTGAAAAGCTTGATTTAATTTTCGCCGGCGCAGTTCCACCTAATCCTGTTGAGCTTGTTAGTTCTAAAAAATTTGAAGAATTAATTCGTGATGCGCGCGAGAAATACGATTACGTCATAATTGACGCTGCTCCTTTAGGCGCAGTTATTGATGCCGCTGCCATTGGCGCGTTCTGTGATGGCGCTATTATGGTAATTGCAGCTAACGAAATCCACTGCCGCTTGGCACAAGATGTTAAATATCAGCTTGAAAAGAGCAACTGCAAGGTTCTCGGTGCTATTTTAAATCGCGTTCCAATCAAGTCCGGCTCATATTACAGTAGCTATTATAGAAAATATTATGGTAGAAAATATGGTTCTTATGGTTATGGACAAATGGGCGATTATGGATATTACGGAGAGCCAAAGAAAAAATAAGGCATAATCACCAAAGGAATTCGGCATCATAAATCCGAATTCCTTTTTAATAATCTTTTCAATATTTACAGGAGGAAACATATATGGACAAAGCCTCGGCTAGCAAGGGTTTACTCTTACTAAACAAAGCTCGTTGGTTCTTTAATAGTAAGTACTATCCATTTGCACTCTTCTTATTTGCACTGATTTCTCACACTTTTTCAATAGAAATTTTGGGTATTGTTGCAGTAATGACTGCTGCCTGTATTGGACTTTTAATTTGCGATGATTTTAAGTTTCTAATCGCTCCCTTCGTTGTTTCAAATCTTATGTTCTCTGAAAAAAGCGTTGCAACAGGAAAATATTATGAAAAACCATACTTGATTGCAATAGCATGTGGCGTAGTTGGCGTGCTTATTCTCCTTACCATACATTTCATTCTTTACCGAAAAAATATAAAGGTTGGCGATTTCAAAAAATCGAAGCTCTTTTGGGGATTAATCATATTTTCTATTGCAGTTTTTTTAAATGGCTTCTTCAATTTTTCTGAATATCATCATGGTAATATTGCTTACGCATCTATATTAGTTTTTGCAGTAACAGGAATTATTTTCCTCTTTTCAATCGGTCTAAAAAAGGATGAGGGCTTGATTGAATACATTCTTTATGTCCTTTATTTAATGTCAATTTTAGTAACGTTGGAGTTGTTTATTGCCTTCACAAACCAAATAGATATTGTTAATGGCTCTATAGACAAAGAAAGCATCAAAATCGGTTGGGGAATGTGGAACAATATCGGTGGATATTTGGCTTTTTTACTCCCTATTCATTTCTATTTCGCCTCTACTATAAAAAAGTGGGGATGGGCATTTTATTTAAGCGGAATAGTGTCATTCATTGCAATCGCTCTAACATTAAGTCGTTCTTCTCTTCTTTCAGGCGGATTAAGCTTGCTTTTTTGTATAATTGTTGTCTGCTTTTTCGGTGTAAACAAAAAGATAAATCGTATTTTTGCAATTTGCCTTTTTGGAGTTGGAATTATTGGAATAATCGCTTTATGGGGCAAAATATCAACTATTTTAGGCGATTATTTAGCAAGAGGACTAGATGACAATGGACGTTTCGAAATGTACAAGCATGGGCTAATCAATTTTATCAATCACCCAATATTTGGTGGTGGTTTCAATTCAGCCTATGTAACTGACCATATTTTTAATATTTTTCTTCCACCTAGATACCACAATACAATTATTCAAATGATGGGAACTTGCGGTATATTAGGACTGGGTGCTTACCTCTTCCATAGATATCAAACTATTAGACTGTTTTTATCTTCAAAAAAGCTCTCGACTTTATTTGTTGCACTTTGCATAGGAACAATGCTTCTAGGTAGCATGCTTGATAACCATTTCTTCAACATTTATCCCACATTTATATATTCATTTATGCTTGTGGGTGTAGAAAAATCAAAATCTATCCAATAAAGCAAAAGCACCGTCGATATTCGACGGTGCTTTATTTTTATTCGATTGTTTCTGTCACAGTTGCTGTGAATTTATCAGAGGATTTTGTTCCAATCTCAACGTTTAAGCTATCTCCCATTGTAGGCGAGGAATAATAAATAGCCATTTTATCTGTATAATCCTTTGGAAGCTGTACTAGCACCTCATCATCTCCACTCGTCACCCTCAACCACGCTCCGTGATATGCTTTATCCTTGTTAGTGACAGTGCCGGAAATATAGTCACTTGTGCCAACTGTTATTTGAGAGTTATTATTTGTTGAAACAATAAGAATTGTTCCTCCGGTTACTGAAACATCGCCTATAACTGTTACTTTATTAGCTGCAGTATCTTCAACATCAATGTCAATCTTCTCAAACAGATACAAAATACCGCCTGAAATTTCAACCAAATTAATTTTGTTTTCATTGGTATTATCAAATTCAGTTGCTGTTAATTGTGACAAAGCAATTGCATCCTTATCAGCAGCTATAAATACTTCTCCGCCACTAACGCTTACATAGTTTGCATACAAGCCTCGTTCGGATTTGAGTACATTTAATTTTGCCGTACCAGAAATCTCTATGAATTCAGCATCGGCAGCCTCACCTGTTGTGGATATTACAATTCTACCGCCACTAATTTTCAAATTATTCATCTTTGGATCTGCTTTGCTATTAACGTTAAAGCTATCCTCATACGAATTAATGCCGATTATTCCGTTTGAAATTGTAACATTCTTAGCACTAAATCCACGGCAATTTCTACGTACGTAAAACTCTGCGTTCAAGGGGTGCTTAGTTGCATCAAATTTTTCGTACTTACCATTCATTAATACAAATTTGGTATCATCTTTTGTTTCATCTGTTTGTGGCTCATAAACTGCGCTAGTTTTGATGTATATAACACCGCTTGTTGAAACCTCAACATCATTAGCTGAAATTCCATTACCGCAGGTTATTAGCTTTAGATTAGCATTACCGCTAACAATTACATTTGCATCAGTAGCTATTGAAGACTTATATGAATCAAATATCAACGTGCCACCACTTATTTTAACTTGATCACTAGCATCAATAGCATTTCCACTTTTTGCTTTTATAGAGACTCTGCCACTATTTATTTCAACTAAACCATAGCAGTTGATACCATTTGTTGCACAAGTCATATTCAAGCTTCCCGCGCTGATTTTTACATAACCGAGAATCGCCCCATCCTTATCGCTCTCATCTCCACTTTTAAGACCGCTCTTTTGAGTATTAAGTGTGAATTTTCCACCCTTAATATTAATTCCTCTTTGTCCAAAAATGGCATGCTCTAATGAAGTAATATTTATATTTCCACTTTCAATAGTAAGCTCTTTGGTATTAGAAATACCATACTTTGAATTAGCTTCAATATTTAACGTACCCTTGCCTTTTATGGTTAAATTACAAGATCTAACACGCAAAGCGGCTTTTTCACCATTATTGCTGGCGGTATCATAAAGATAGTTCTCAGTTCCGTCCTTTAAAACGATTGTAAGAGCATCGCAATCCTCTGCAAAAATCGCAGGATAGTTGTTTTTACTTCTTAATGAAACGCCATCAAAAACCAAGGTAACCGCACCGGCTACATCGTGAATATATATTCCACCATCATTAGATGTGCCGTGCAATCTGTACGTACCTGGTGCTGTAATTTCAAATCTTTCGTTTGTTGCTTCTTTCTTAATATCAACATCGTATCTGGTTGTATAGTCTAGTACGTTTCCTTCATTTCCAAATACATCCTTTTCATCGAAAACCTTTAATTCTTCCTTTAAAGTTTCTTCAACAGTAGGGGTACCCGGGGTAATCGGTACATCTTCTTTTTCGGTTTCGGTCTCAGTTTCTGTATCGCTTTCTGAAGGTTTATTCGAGTCTGTATTATCGTTTTCATCTGTTTCAGTATCAGTATCCGACTCTGTATCTGTCGCACTATCAGTCTCTTTACCAATTTCAGTTTCAGTCTCGGTCTCTGTTTCTGTATCGGTATTTACGTTTCCTCCACAAGAAATCAATGTAAATACCAACAGCGCAGACAGTATTAAAAGGATATATTTTTTCATACGTTTTTCTCCTCTTCGCATATTTTGCACAAAAAAATGTTTTTTTATAAATATATTTTATCACATTTAACTATATTAGTCAATATATTTAGAGGAAATATCCGCGTAAACAACGCTGATATTTTATATTTCAAGAATTTCAAAATAGTTTTTCTCTCCCTCACACATTGCTGGCAAGGTATGATAATTTACCCCTTTGATTTGATTATCGTGTCCCTTATGATAATGACCTTGAATTACAAGCTTAACAAAAGCTTCTTCAAAAATTCTTCGCACTTCTTCGGCATTGTGTATTATATGATTTTCTTCAACGTCTTTGTCAAGGTTTTGATGAACAAAAATATATTTTTCTTTGTCTGATTTTAGTTCTATTTTCAAGGCGTTTAATTGGGCGCTTGGCAAATAAGTATTTGTCCAATCAACATCACCAACCTTGTATTTTTCGCCATTGTCGTTATAATTGCAATCTAAAAAGATCAAAACAGTTTTATCTGTCTCAATTTTAAAAGGTGGATATGCCCCACCCGTAAGAGCGTTGAACTCTTCTTTTGTATAGCTTAAGCAATCATGATTGCCCATTAATGAATAAAACTCAATTCCAAAGGAATTTATCATTTTGGAAAGTTCTTTTAATGCTTTTGGGTTATCTTTTATATTAATGCAATCATCTGTCAAATCACCCAGACACACAACAAGGTCAACTCCTTGCTTTTTAAAGCTAATCATCGCTTCCTTGATTTTGTCATAAGAGAGCGAATGAAGTCTATTGCTTGAAGATTTTTTATCAGAATAGTGTGGGTCGGTAAAAAGTCCTATTTTCATTTAAATCTCCGTTGAAAGTCCATCGTATGCCACATCTGCACCAAAAGCCCTTGCAATTTCAACCGTTTCGTCATGTGGCTTATGCAAAGAAGGTGCTATATGAGAAAGATAAACCTTTGTGTTTTCATTAATAATGTTATTTGCTTTTAAGGACGGGAGCATATGTCTTATCATTGGAATGCTATTATGCTCTCCAACACGATAATCGCCCACACAATCGCCAATTGTTGCATCAATCACTAATGCATCAAGATTAGCACCGCGTAAATAGTTTAACGCCTCGCACATTATCCAACCGCCATCACAAGCATAATATAACTTTTTTTCGTTCAATTCGACTAACAGATGTTGTGGATATGTTATTGGATCGTGGTTTGCCGGCAAGCCTGTAACCGTTATGCCATATTGCTCATATTTGGTTATAAGCTTCATTCTAATTATCTCGACATTTGCAAATTCGGGAATGTCAGCATCCTCTCTAACCCACAAACGCAAGGGGACGTGTCTGTTTTTCGCAATTTCTTCTATATTTTGGGGGAGAAAATGATCATTGTGTGTATGGGTGATTAATACGTCCGTTATTTGCTCGTATGGAATCTTGGCTATATTGAGTGACTCAAGAGTGTGTATGCCGCAATCCACCAAAATAGTATCGTTTATAAGCATTGAAGAGGAGCGTCTTGCGTCCTTATCAAAGCAATTTTTAAACTCGTTCTCTAGTTTTGGCGAAAAATCGCACGCGCAAGTGCCTAAAAACTGAATTTTTACGTTTCCCATTCTATTTCTCCTTACAAATTTTCGTCGGTATATGTGTAAACCTCTCCGCATTCTATATATTGCGTTTCAAATTCCGTATGCTTTTCACTAAGTCTTTTAGCTAAAAGACGCATACCATCGCGCTCCGAGCCGATGTGACCCATAACTATCAAGGATTTATTGATACCAAGTGCATCGGCATCTCTTGCATATTCTGCAAGCTTCCATTCGCAAGCTTCACCTGTTAAAACTATTTCGACATCTTCGCTTGAAAGAAGCTCAAAAACCCCACTCGGAGTTCCAAAGCAAAGCGCAATTTTGGTTGATTTTTTATTTCTTGTACCTGCAATACGTACTCTTTTTATGCCAAGCTGCTTTTCCATTTTATTTGCAAGCTCTAAGGCTGTAATCGGCTCGAAAGAAGTAAACATATAAGATGCGCTATAAGGCGTATGCTCAACAGTTCCGTTTAGTCCGAGATAATAAACCTCACCCTCGGGAATTTGGTCAACCTCGCGGTGGTGCATATAGTCGTGATAGCGATAAATTGTAATCCCACTTTCTTCTATTAGCTTTCTCTTCGCTACCACCACAGGAAGCTCATCAATCTCCTCATAATGGTCATAATAGGTCGGCTCGTGAACAATGAGCATATCTGCCCCCCATTCCTTTGCCTTTTTTACAGTTTCAACAGTTGCAAACATAGTAACTGCAACCTTATTTAGCTCCTTATTTGGATCTCCCGCCTTTAATACATCACAGGTTTTCCACGCCGGCGTTTCTCCGCCCTTTATAATTTCTTCAAATAGCTCGTATGCTTTCATTTTACAGTTCCTTTAAATATTTTACTTCGCAAGCATAATGCTCTGTTATAACAACAGGCTTGTCAACTCTATAAAAACCGTATTTTTCATAAAATCTCTGTGCCCTTGTCATATTATCAAGTGTTTCAAGATAGCACTTTTTATAATATTTTTTCGCGTATTCGAGTGCAGCTTCCATAAGCCTGTTTGCTACGCCTGTCCCCCTTGCATCGGGTAAGCAATACATCTTTTGAAGCTCACAAATCTCATCGGTCAAATACCCAATTCCGGTGCCTCCAACTATTTTTCCGGTTTCGTCCTCCGCAACCCAATATTTATTGCCTTGGGAATTATATATCTCAGAAAATCTGCCAAGGTCAGGGTCTGACCAAGCAGTACCATCGTGGTTAGCACCAAACTCAATTAAACAAGTACGTATGACAATTTCAACCGATTTATTATCTTTTTTCTCAATTTCTCTAATTGTATAACTCATTTTATCACCAAATAAAAGGTATCAGCCTATATTTCACCTTTTTCTTATATTCTAAGTATCCGTCAAGTCCGGTTACAAGAACCTTTTCCTCGTTTATTATTCGTATAATGATTGCTACTATATAAAACGCAAATGGGATAAGCCCCCAAAACGAGCCGAGTATTAGTGGCATGGGCAAAAACATAAACAAGGTTGCAAGATACATAGGGTGTCTTACTACACCGTATAATCCGGTTGACACTACCTTTTGATTTTCTTGCACCTCTACGGTCCTTGAAATATATGCGTTTTCACGCATTACCTCTGCGTACATTAGGTATCCAAGCTCAAATAGTACAGATGATACTATAACAATCCACAGTGGTACGTTTGACCACCCAAATCGAAAATCAAGCGCACAAAGGATAAAGCCTATAAGAAACACAAAACCGAGGAGCTTTATCACTCCTTTCTGTGTCTTTTGCTTTTCTTTATTATTAAGTCTTTTTTCAAGAAGCTTGGGTGCTTTTATAAATAGCACAATTCCCATAATAAGCATAGGAACAAAAAGCAAGCAAATAAATAGCCAAGCATAAGGATAGTATATAGTCCACGCAGGCAAAAACAGGAGTGAACCTACTAAAAATATTCCTAAAACAAGCTTTACCAGCGCGCTAAATAAGAGCTTCATTTTTTATTCCTTTCTATTTTGAAGTGAGTAAAACAACAGTTTCCACATGATTTGTATATGGAAACATATCTACAGGCTGAATTTTCTTGACCTTGTACCCCGATTTTGTTAAAAATCTTAAGTCGTCTGCCAAGGTGTCAGGATTACAGGAAATATAGACAACTTTTTTCGGCAAAAGCTCGACTAGGCTTTTTAAAAACTGCATACTACATCCGGCACGTGGTGGGTCGGTAATTATAACATCTATATTCTCTTTTTTTCTAGCAAGGGATAAAATATACTCCCCTGCATCTTCATTGTAAAATTCTGCATTATTAATGCCATTCAAAATAGCATTTTCCTTTGCATCTTTTATAGCATCTGAATTTATTTCAACTCCTAATACCTTGCCTACCTTTTTTGCCATTGTAAGACCTATTGTACCGGTTCCACAGTATGCATCAAGCACGGTTTCGTTTCCTTTTAGATTAGCAAAATCCTTTGCCAAGGAGTATAGTATTTCAGTTTGCTTGGGGTTAACCTGATAAAACGAAGCAGGACTAATTCTAAATTCAAGACCACAAAGCGTGTCCTTTATGTACCCCTCGCCATATAAGGTCTCGCTCTTTTTGCCGAGAAACAGAGGTGTTGAGGTTGGATTTATGTTCCAAACAACTGTTGTTATATTCTTGTGCGCTTCAACTAAATCTCTAACAAAGGCTTCTTTTTGTGAAAAATCACCGTTTGCAGTAACTAAAGCAACCATAATTTCACCGGATTTAAAGCCTTCTCTAACTAAAGCATGACGTAAAAAGCCCTTGCTGGTTTGCATATCGTAGGCTTTGATTTTATGCTTTAATACAAGCCGCTTAATAGTTTTTACAATTTTTTGTGATTCTTCAGTTTCAAGCATACAGGAATCAACCTCTGCAATTTTACAAGTAGTTGACTGGTAAATGCCTGATATAATTTTACCATTTTTGAAGCCAAACATTGATTGCGCCTTGTTGCGATAATTAAATGGATTATCCATGCCTATTATCTCTTCAACGTGACAATATCTACCGAGCAAACGAATGAGCTTAACCTGCTTCATTTTAAGCTGTTCATCATATTTTAAATTTTGAAGCTGACAACCGCTACATTTTCTTGAATACGGACAAGCTCTCATATTTTACCTCTCTAAATATTATTTTTGTGTAAGACACACGACGGACTCGACGTGGCTTGTTCTTGGGAACATATTAAACGGATACAAAGGCGATGCAATTTGATAGTCGAGAAGCAAGGTTTTTAGGTCACGTGCCAATGTTTCGGCGTTGCAAGAAACATAGACTATTCGTTTAGGCTTTAATCTTAATAAAGTCTCAAGCATTATTGGCATACAGCCCTTGCGTGGAGGGTCAATTATAGCCACGTCTACGGCTTTTTTGAAATTTTTGGCATCTGTTGCTTCAAATGATATATTAGTTATACCATTTAATTTAGCATTGAATTTTGCATCCTTCACGGCATCCTCGTTTATTTCAACTCCATAAACTGTTGCACCTGTTTTCTTGGCACAAATTATGCCTATTGTACCCGTTCCGCAAAACAAATCGGCACAGATTTTTTCTTTATCTAAATTTGCGAGCTCTATTGCTTTTTCATAGAGCAAATCGGCACAAACAGGATTTACTTGATAAAACGAGCTCGGAGATATTCTAAATTTCAATCCACACAGCTCATCATTAATATATCCATCGCCGTAAATTGTCTTAAATTTAACCTTTTCAAGTGCAAAATCTCTATCCTTACAAACGGAATAAAGCACTGTTTTTATGTTATCAAACTGTGATACTAAATTTGTTGCATATTTTACAATATCGGTTTCTCGGCTGAAAATCGGGCAAACCATTATTTCTTTGTTTACGAAAGTTCTTCTTAAATATATAGCACGTAAAGGAGCGTTTTTAAAGAACTCCACTGTATATCTTGCAATTTTTTCAAAAACGTCATCATTCAAAATACACTTAGTGTGTTCAACAAGCTTATTTGTTCCACCTGCCAGATAACCATACTTGCCGTTTTCTACGAAAAACACCACCTTGTTTCTGTATTTTTCAGACACAGGAGTGCTTATTTTTTCAACATTTACATCAATGTCATTCTTTTTGAAAATTGACTTAATGTAATTTTCCTTAATTTTGTTTTCTACATCTATATCACAATGCAAAAAGCTACAACCGCCACATTCATTAAATACCGGACATATTGGTTCTACTCTATTTTTTGATGAAACACCTACATTTGTCTTTTTTGCATATGCAAATTTTTTATGCACATCAGTTATTTTAATTTCGCATTTCTCACCCGCAAGTGCTTTTTCAACAAAAACAACCATTCCGTCAATATGGCAAATACCATTTGCAAAAATATTGGTGTCTTCTATTTCCACAGTAAATATGTCATTAATCTTTACCATATTTCAGTTCCTCTCTTGAAAAGCTTTAACAAATATATTATAATATATTTACGAGTGAATTTCAACAGATTGTAAGAGGTTTTATATGTTTTTATGTCCTATTTGTAAAGAAGAATTATTCGAGAGCGATAATTCTTTAAAATGTCCTAAAAATCACTGCTTTGACTTTGCAAAAAGTGGGTATATAAATCTTTTAAATCCAGGCAAGAAAAACAACGCAAGGGCTGGCGACTCAAAGGAAATGATTTCTGCACGCACAAATTTTTTCAAATGCGAAGCATATAAACCCATTTCTGACAAGCTCTGCGAAATTATTTCCAAAATTGATAATTATATTATTGTCGACGCCGGTTGTGGAGAGGGTTATTACACTAGAAACCTTGCAAAAACTCACACAGAGTCCACTGTTTTGGGCTTTGATATGTCAAAATTCGGATGCGAACACGGAGCTAAGGAAGCAAAACGAGAGAATTTAGTCAATCTGCATTATGCCGTTTCTAATATATTTGAATTACCCGTATCAAACAGCTCAGTTGACGTTATAACCAGTCTTTTCGCCCCTGTTGCATACGAAGAAAATGCACGTTTATTAAAAAAAGGGGGGCATATGATTGTTGTTTCCGCCGGAATAGACCATTTAGATGGTTTAAAATCAATTTTATATGATATGCCATACTCTAATGAAGAAAAATTTTTATCATATGAAAAATTCAGTTTAATTTCCGTTGAAAATTTAAAGTATGACACCCAAATTATTGGAAATGATACAATCAAATCACTTTTTACTATGACGCCATACTATCACAGAACTTCTTTGTCTGATAAGGAAAAGCTCGACAGAGTCGATTATTTAAATACTACTGTCGAGGTTAATTTTGCAATTTATAAGAAAATTTAATTTCTTTTTTTCAGTTTATTGACTTTGTTTGATTTTTTTGTTATCATATATTTATTACTATTTAAGGAGTTTTACAATGCAAATAACCAAATTTGACGAAAAGCCTTTGAAATTAGGAAACATACGCATTTCTTGGACCGATTTTATCTTTATTATCATTTTCAACATCTCCATCGTTTTGGTTTTGATTAACGCCATATTGCACAATACAGGCTTTTGGTGTCAATATCCGATTTTTATTATGCTATATTCTTACGTAATTTTTGTTGCATCTATTGCTGGTAAGGCAAAAAAATTTCTGGCACGCATTAGAAACGGACTCTTTATAATAAATGCACTATTCTCTGTAACATCTATTGGTTATTTTATAGCTAGTAACAAAAATCCTCATGCTCTAATTGCTATCGAATGGATTTTACCAATCATTTTAACGGCAACACTAATCACAATGCTTGTAACACTGTTTTTCGAAAGTGTTTCCCTTTTAAACATCTTAGTTGCAGCCTCATTTATGCTACCACAAGCTGCAGCACTATTTATAGTAGCTATTATAAATCCAACAATAGCAAATAAGCCACTATATTCCGATCTCTCATTTGTACTTAGCATTGTTAACTTTGCACTATATGTTCTGGTAATTATTAATGTTTCCTTCTTCTACTTTATAAAAGTTAAGAAAACAATTAATGATGTTATGCACGATGAATAAAATTAAAAGCACTTCATTCGAAGTGCTTTCTTTTTATCTTTTGTGATATTGAATCAAAAAATTTCACTATTTTTCCTTTTTTTAGCTGAGATTTTACGTATTTTTTGTATTGCCTGTTTTGAGTATCCACCTTAATACCCTCTCGATACATATCCTTGACCTTGGCTAAAATATGCTCATCTGTAACGCCATACTCAAGTCCGGTTTGATTGTCTCCACTCATTAAATATTTACCATCTTTTAAATACATAACTCGATGAAGAATGTACTTGCCACTATCGCGCTTATATAAAACAATATCTCCTGCTTTTATCTCGTTAGGGGAAACGAGAATAACTGTATCAATTCCCGGTCTTAAAAGCGGAAGCATACTTATGCCATTTGGAGTTATTTGGAACTCTCCCCCCGAAGAAATAACATCTTCAATGGCATCCCAAACCTCGTCTAAATTAAATTTATCCTTCAAGAATTCGGTCTCCCTTTAATTTTTCGATAAACGACTTAACATCTTTTTCAACGACGTCTCTTTGAGCATCCTCAAACTCGATAAGAAGCTTTTCTACAATTTCTTCTTCTGTTGTATCTTTTGTAAGAAGCTGCCAAATAAACTTTCCAGTTTCATTCAACGTAATAATTCCGTTAAACGTTTTGCTTAATTCTCCAACTGCGACAACAAATGTTTTGTCAGCAACATCTCTTAAAATAAATCCTTCTTTAATTTTCATTTTTTCCTCCGTTCATTGCGTTATATGCAACCATAGCAGCCTCCAAGGAAACGTTGCATCTAAGCTTCCATATAGCTGTATTTTTTAGCATTTTATCAACCAATTCAAATGTTTTAATCACTCCAAAAGAATTATTTGGAATAAGAATTTGTTTAATTATTCGCATTGCAGAATCACCAATAGGCATCTTTTCTATTTGATTTTGCTCACCGCGTTCAATAAAGCATAGCCCTTTTAGCTCTGCCCTCGTATTGGTATTCCACATTTCTTTGCCGCACCATGGAGTACCATAAACATATAGCCTTCCATCAACAAAGCGAAGTATCGGCTTATCTCCATTGATAACATAAACCTTGTCACCAAGTAACCGTTTCCAAAGCGAAATATGTGTACTTTTACCCGTTCCGCTTTTAGCCGTAAACGCATATGCAGAGTCATCAACACCAATAACCGCTGCGTGCATAACAAATGCATCATACCTGAGTAAATTTAAGCAAATTTGCCTATAAATACATATATTTTCAACATAAGCATCAGAGTAGCTTTCTTGCTCCTTAAGTCTTAAGCGCTCTTCTGCAATTATATCTTTAGAGGTTGAAACCTTAAAATCGCACCCTTCACCCTCGTACATATAGTCCTTGCACACATATTCAATATGACCATGAACGTTGTCAATCTCTACAACTATATCTGCAATCTTTATTTTAAACATCTTAACAAGAGTGCATTGGCACACCTTTCTACATAATCCATTATTGTAAAGTATATCATAATATACTATTTTTGTCAATAATAGCACTATAATTTATATAATAAAGTTGACATAAAGAAAATAATATGCTAAAATAACTATGTTTACGGCACGCCTAATGAAAAGAAAGGACGCATAAAATGAAAATTTCTTTAATAATTCCTTGTTACAACGAGGAGCTATCCTTAAATCCTTTATACGAAGAGCTTAAACGAGTTAGTAAAGAAATGTCAAGCTATGAATTTGAGTATATTTTTATAGATGATGGTTCAAAGGATAAAACCCTTTCTATAATTAAAGATTTTGCTCTTAACGATGAACGAGTTAAATATATTTCGTTCTCAAAGAATTTTGGCAAGGAAGCAGCTATGTATGCAGGCTTTTGCAATTCAACAGGCGACTACTCTGCCGTTATGGATGCCGATATGCAGGATCCGCCTTCTCTTTTACCACAAATGATCGAGATTTTACAAACAGGTGACTATGACAGTGTAGCTACCAGACGTGTATCAAGAAAAGGCGAACCACCTATCAGATCATTCTTTGCAAATATGTTTTACAGAATTTTTAGACGTGCAACGAATGTTAGTATTGTTAGTGGAGCTCGTGACTTTAGACTTATGAAGCGTGAAATGGTAGATGCCATTGTCCAAATGTGCGAGCACAATCGTTTTTCAAAGGGTATTTTTGGTTGGATAGGCTTTAAAACATATTGGCTCCCCTTCAAAAATGTTGAAAGAGTTGCGGGACAAAGCAAATGGAGCTTTTGGAAATTATTTAAATATTCACTTGACGGAATATCCGCATTTTCCGATTCCGCTCTTAAAATCCCATATTTCTTTGGCGGTCTTTCCGCTTGTGCATCAATAGCACCTCTTTCATATCTCATTTATTCGTCTGTAAAGTATGGCTTTTGGCTCGGCAATACGGCAATAGCCTCTTCTCTATTGCTGTTTACCCTACTTATAGTTTCAACTTTTGCTTTTTTATCATTAGGTATTTTAGGCTCATATGTTTCAAAAACATATAACGAGGTTAAAAACAGACCTCACTACATCGTTGCTCAAACAAACAAGAAGGACGTAGTCAAGAAATGAAAGAAAATAATGTTCACGAGGGACACAGATCTCGCCTAAAGGAACGCTTTTTAGAGCAAGGGATTGATAATTTCGAACCGCACAATGTACTTGAGTTACTTTTGTTCTATTCAATTCCCCGAAAGGATACAAATGAAATAGCACACGATTTATTAAGAAATTTCGGCTCCTTGCAAGGTGTTTTTGATGCTGATTTCAATGATCTTATCAAAGTGGATGGGATCAAGGAAAGCAGTGCGACTCTTTTAAAGCTTATTCCCGCTATTGCACGCGCATATGCTACCGACAAATATTCTACAAACTGTATTTTAGATACTGCGGAAAAAGTAGGTGAATATTTGCTTGATAAGTACGTTGGCGAAAAGAATGAAATCACGTATTTACTGCTCTTAAACAATAGATTTGAGTTGATTGATGCCGTCAAGTTGCACGAAGGCAATGTCAATTCATCATTAATTTCGCCAAGAAAAATCATTGATTATACTTTAAAGCATAATGCATCTATGATCATTTTAGCTCACAACCATCCTAATGGCAATGCGTATCCATCAATGGAGGATATAGAATCAACCGCTGATTTATTTTCAATGCTAAGTGCTCTTGACATTAGATTGATTGAGCACTACGTTGTGTCAAAAAACGACTATTATCCAATTATTCATTCTACCGAAAGCTTAAAGATGGCTAGCAAGGACAATAGAGATTTCTTTAGACGCACGTTAGAAGAACAGAAAAAGCTTAACCAAGCCGACTAACTCGGCTTGGCATACGCCTGCATAGTTAAATGGATATAATAAACCCCTCCTAAGGGTTAGTTATGGGTTCGATTCCCGTTGCGGGTGCCAAAATATAAGGGTACACTTTTAGTGTGCCCTTTTATTTTGCGCAACGGTAAATCTAACCCATCTTCAAAGCTATGCTTTGAATTGGGTTCGCATTTTCGACTAAGAACGTTGTCTGCTTGCAAGCATAAGTTCAGGCGAAAATAGCTCCCTTTGGGAGCCTTCCCGTAAAGTTGTGGGTACCAAAAGCCACCTAAACCGATTTTTTGGTTTAGGTGGCTTTTCTCATTCCTCACGACAAAACATCTTCGTATTTTACACGAATTTGGTTCGCATTTTCGACCAAGACCACTCTCTGCTTGCAAGGATAAGGCTCGGCAGAAATAGTTCACGCAAGTGAACCTTCCCATACCGCTTCATTTTTTAATTGGGTTCGCATTTATGACGAATACCTTTGCCCTTTCGTAAACAACTATATATCAAAAAAATTTCTTTTACTTTATAATTAGAATTTTATCGATATATGAAGCCTCACTCCGTACCTATATTTTCTATTTATCCATTGACATTTATTATAAAATATGGTATATTATACTCGCTAAATATGAAATTATAAGCGTTTTATTTTAAAAAGGAGAATTTTAATGATTGATTTTAACAGCAACGGAATTTTTGCCAGATTAAAAAAAGTTGATAAAGATAAATTTGGAAAAATCATTAATGATTTTCTCCTTGAAAATGAAAATGTAATTGGTGCATATCAAAGCATTAGAGATGGCGTAGTTTTCACAGATAAACGTATAATTACTATAAACGTGCAAGGTATTACCGGTAAAAAGCAAGACTACACTTCCATCCCTTACCGTATGATAAGTACCTTCTCTTTAGAGACCGCCGGTTTATTCGACTTCAATTCCGAACTTGAATTATATATGTCGGGTGTGGGAAGAGTTAAATTTCAATTCACAAATTCCACCGACGTCAAAGAAATTTGCAAAATAATTTCAACCTTTACTTTATAGTATTGTACGCTCTTTTTTCTTACATTTAACTACTATTATAAAAACCTAAAACATCATCAAACGTAAAATCTGCCTTTTCGGTGGATTTTACGCTTATTTTGTAAGATAATCACCCATTCGCAGATAGACTAAAACACTTATGAAAACTCATAAGTATTAGTTATGGGTTCGCATTTCTGACGAAAATGTTGTCAGCTTGCTAGGCTCGGCAGAAATAGTTCACATAGTAAACCTTCTCGTCTTTTGGACAGTCGAGAACGCCTGTCCCTACAACTTCTTCAAAGTACTGTAATATCAAAAATCCTCGACTATGTCGAGGATTTTTTATTCTTAAATTTTATCAAGCTTATAGCAATTAACGCTTGTGATGGAACATAGAAAATCCATGCCCAATTCATACTCGAAAGTAAACTATTTAATGCTTCTATCCATTCTCCTGTGATATAACTTTTTGCCATTATATCAAGCCCGATTATGGTATCACAAAGCAAAAACAACAACAGCCCAAATGCAAAAGCTTTTGATTTATTAAAATGGATAAATGCAAACACTACATTAAAAATTAAATTAGTGTAATAAAACATTGACACCATACTGAGCGCATCTGTCTTTTCTTTCAAAACAATTAGTGTAAATATTAATACTGTTAAAGTTAATATGCCTCTTAGAACTATGTGAATTTGCCTTTCTTTTTTTGTATTTGTCTCAAAATACAATCTCAAAAAGTAACAAATCTGTGTACCTGAAAAGAATATCATCGCAGGTAGTTGTATCATAGGGTCAATTACAACCAAAAATAAGTCAGCAAACAATGTTGTTATCGTAGCAGCTTGAGTTAACAAATAGCTTTTAGTTCTTTCAAAGCATACCAGCGTAAATATAGCAGCTAAAGCCACAACACTGTATGAAACAAAATCGTTTGTTTCCCCACTAGTTATTTGAACTAAGACCTGCAATAGAGCCTCAATCACTAAAAAAACCGATACTGATATTATCTTTGATTGCTTAGTTTTTAGCATGTTTCTTCCTTTTAGGGTTGGTTAAAATTAAAATAAGCTTGGCAATAGAATACACTATAAACGCCACTAATACAAAGCCAAGTGCATATAGCATAAGGAAAACTATATAAGGAACATTGGGATATATTAGGGATAGAATTGGTAAGGTACAATCATAATATGGGCTAATATAAAACATGTTAAAAGTTTCATCAATTCCTAAAGGAACTAAAAGATTAAGCACCATAGCTAGGATAATTAAAGCAGCAAAAACAATTATACCACCAGCGAAATATTTTTTACTAAATTTTTTTCTTGCATATACAATAAAGAAAATGCCTAAAACAATTTGTAAGCCGTGATGCACCATTGTTTGAATGTTTATACCAATAGTGCTAATAAAAACATCATTTGGATATAGGAAAACAGCGATTCCAGCAAACAACGAGAATGTTGACATATAAGCAACAAAGCAATCTCTAAATTTTGAATCCTTCATAAATGCTATAAATGGTAAAACATATAATGGTGTTGAGCATAGTTGATATGGGAACGCATACCATTGATAATCCCACTCAATAACCGAAGGTTCTACTGAATAGCTATAAACAAATTGCTTATAAAATTCCAAAACTACCATTGATATCCAAGAAATCAAAACAATTCTTCTAAAAGCTTTATCAGAGCAGTTTTTAAATTTCAAGCATAAAAACACTGTAACGCCTATTACAATTACAATAAACATTAAGTGAAACCAACTGTAATTAGTTGGAGTTTTCATTTTAAGCTCCAAAATAGAAAGTAACTTTTCCACTCTATCACTCCTTTAATAGATTATGAACAAATTCAACTTTTATTAATATTTCGTTTACATTTTAACACTAAATATAAATTATAGCAACATATTGATAAAAAATTCATAAAAAGTTTAAAATCGATTTTTCTTGTAATTTAAATCAATATATGCTCATATGTGAATGTTTAACTATATTCAATACGGATATCCTTCAACTTAAAAAATACATTTTTTCATCATTTTCGAAAAGAAAAAAGCACCATAAGGGTGCTTTTTCTTTATGGTGGATACGGCGGGAGTTCTCCTCTTGTCTTTTTCAAGACAATTCTTCCTACCTTTTGTCAATGTCTTGAAAAAGCCTTCGGTCATCGCCTAAAACCTTTCCCCGAAAGCTTTCTTGACGGCTGGGGTTCGACTCTCGCATTTTGTCATACTATTCCTCATAAAGAAAAAAGCACCATAAGGGTGCTTTTTCTTTATGGTGGATACGGCGGGAGTCGAACCCGCGTCCGAAAACCACTTGGCATAAATTTCTCCGTAGGCAGTTAATCTTTTGTGTTTCCCCTACAAAGCGCCGATTAACAGGCTATTATTCGGGTATTGTCTTAATGCTTGATTGGTACAGACAAAACTCTCAATTCAAGTTCACCTCTAGCATCACGCTCCAGCCAAGGTCGAGGTAATCCTTGGGGGAACGGGTGGAGCTTATGTCCACAGCACTGCCAATTGAAACTCCCGAGGGAGAATCAATTAGGCAGCCATTGCAACTTTTCTGTTGTCGTTTATTATTTAAGTTTAGCCATTATACGGGATTAGCCAGCCCGCTACGCTTATCATACCTCACAGTCCCCGTCGAAACCATTACGTACCCATATCTCGGGCGAAATTCGCCCGAATTGATTAATACATTATAATACCAAAGCCTTCGCCTGTTCTTCCACCATTTAAAAGGAATTGCTTATATGCACGACGCATACTGTTGTTTTCAGGATAATCGTTTATATCGCCTGTAAAATCCATATCAAAAAGACGCCAAGCATCGTTATATACACCCTCTTTGTCGTAAGAATTCCACGTAACGTCAAATTCGTGGATAAATCTATACGTATTTGAGTGCTTTGGGAATACCTCAAGAGTTTCGCTATAAAGCAGCCAGCTATGGCAAACAAAAACAACCTGCTTGTTAGGGATTTGGTCTATAAAGAATTTTGCAGCCTGTGCGTATGCATCATCTGTTGCTTCCTTTGTTATTGGAGTTTCGCTTCTAGGAATATGTACATTAATAACTATATCGCCTTTGCGAAGAGTCTTGCCATTTTTGGTATACTCCTCACCCTCATATTTTGAGAGTTCGAATTGAAGTCTGCCAAGAGCAAATCTTGTCATAGCGAAAAATCCCGGGAACCACCAAGCTACAAAAGAGCCAACTATTCCCTTAACGAGCTTACATTCCTCAAGCTTATATCTTAAGTCAAGCATTGAATTGTGATATATTTCCTCGGAAATACCCTTTTCGTCATAGAGCTCCTTTAAATGCTTTGAAATGCACATAAAGATAAGAAGTCCCGACGTGTATGGATGAACGTCCGCAAGCTTGCCTGCCTCCTCGGCTTTAACAAGAAAATCCTTATAGTAGTCAAACTCAATAGTTTTGTTGTAAAGCTCTATTAATTCATTAAAGCCCTTGTTTGCTTCCTCGTTTTCTTGAATTTTTGAATATTCTTGAAGTAAGTATTCTGCATCTGACTCCTTATATTCAAAATCCTTTAAAAATTTCTCAAGATATTTTTTCATTAGTCGGCACCTGCCCCTTTCATTGTTCTTTCCATCATTCTATTAGCATCGCGCTTTGCATCGCTCTCACGCTTATCGTAAAGCTTTTTACCCTTGCAAAGTCCAAGCTCCACCTTCACACGCGAACCCTTGAAATAAAGAGATAACGGAATTATCGAATATCCATCGCGTGTTAAATAACCATTTAGCTTCATTATTTCCTTTTTGTGCATAAGAAGTCTTTTGTGCCTCATTGGGTCTTTATTAAATAAATTTCCTTGCTCATAAGGACTTATGTGAATTCCAAGAGCTAAAAGCTCCCCCGCGTAAACCTTACAAAAGGAGTCCTTTAAATTGACCTTGCCAGCTCGTAACGATTTAACCTCTGTACCAAAAAGCTCAATGCCGGCTTCATATTTTTCTTCAATAAAATAGTCGTGATAGGCTTTTTTATTTTGTGCTATTATTTTTATGCTATCAGCCATATGTAACTCCTTTCTTTAATTAGTCTACTTAAAAAGTATAGCATAATATTTAATAATTTTCAATAGCATATTTTGTCGTAATTGACAAAAATAAAAGTGTATGGTAAAATTATTAAAAACACTAACGGAGAGCATATGGATTACGAGATAATTAGATCAAAAAGACGCACTATGTGCCTTCAAGTTAAGCGCGATGGCTCGGTTTTGGTACGTGCACCACTACACACAAGTGAAAAAGTGATAAATGAGTTTGTTTCAAAACACATTGAATGGATAAAAAAGAAGCAAGAATTAATAAAAAACGCACACATCTCCGAGGATTTTGACGAAAACGAGGTAAATTTGCTCAAAGAACGTCTAAAAAGCATTATTGAACCTATTTTGAAATATTATTCAAATAAAATGGATGTTTCTTTCGAAAGAGTTTCAATAAATTCGGCTAAAACGAGATTTGGAAGCTGCTCTTCTAAAAAGACATTAAATTTTAGTTATAGATTAGCACTTTATCCTTATGAGGCAATCGAATATGTATGCGTGCACGAGCTTGCACACCTTAAAGAAATGAACCATTCGAAGAAATTTTGGCAGATAGTTGAGGTTGCATTGCCCGACTACAAAGCGAGAAAACAATTACTTAAAAGAGGTTAATATGAATATTGTTATTTTGGATTATAAGACACTTGGAGACGACCTTGATTTAAGCGGTGCTGAAAAATTCGGGAAAGTAATCAAGTATCCAACAAGCACACAGGATGAAGCGAAGCATAGAGTCAAGGATGCGGACATAATTATAGTAAACAAGGTAAAAATGGTCGAGGACGTGGTTAAAAATGCGCCAAATTTGAAGCTTATTTGTGAAACTGCAACGGGGTATGACAACATAGATATTGCTTACTGTGCGAGTCATGGTATAAAAGTGGCAAACACTCCCGCTTATTCTACCTCTTGCGTAGCGCAGGTTACAATTTCAATGGCGTGCTCACTTATGACACACCTAAATGAATACAGAGATTTTGTGCATAACGGCTTTTATCAAAAAAGCATAAGCGCAAATATGCTTGAGCCTGTTTATCACGAGCTTGAAGGAATGACTTGGGGTATAATCGGCTTTGGTAATATTGGTCGGCGTGTGGCTACTGTCGCCGAGGCGCTAGGATGTAACATTTTAGTAAACAAACGCACCCCAGTGTCTGATTTTGAGTGTGTTGACCTTGAAACCATACTAAAAAAATCCGATATTATTTCAATACATTGTCCGCTTTCAAGCGAAACACGTTGTATGATTAGCAAGGCGCAGCTTGAAATGATGAAAAAGGACGCAATTATTATTAATGTGGCGCGTGGAGCTATTTGGGACGAGGGTGCGGTTGCAGATGCAATACTTAATGGAACAATTGGCGGTATGGCTTGCGACGTCTTTTCCGTCGAGCCGCTACCAAGCGACCATCCGTTTAATAAAATTCTTGACAAGGAAAACGTAATTTTAACACCACATATGGCTTGGGGCTCTTTCGAGTCTAGAACCAGATGCTTCAACACGGTACTCTCTAACATAGAAGCTTATCTTGAAGGACGAGAGCAGAATTTAGTAAGGTAAGAAAAAAGTCTAACGCGGGTGCGTTAGACTTTTTATTTTAGCTGCGTTTCCAATAATAAATGTAGTATATTGATGTTAGATATTCAGCAGCGGTTGAAGTGTCAGATATGCTAAATGAGTCAATAGTAATTCCGTCTGTGCTTGCTGAGATTCTATAGCGTTTCCAACCATTAAGATTTTTAAATGTTACACTTGTCAAGTTTGTGCAACCATAGAACGCAGAGCTTCCTATCGAGGTTACGCTATCGGGGATTGTTACGCTTGTAAGCGAGTTGCAACAAGCGAACGCAGAGCTTCCTATTGTGGTTACAGGAAAGCCATTTATAGTTGCAGGAACATTAATTGATGTTGTAACCTCTCCATTATACGCAGTAATAGTTATAGTGCCATTAACTTCAAGCCATTCAAAGCCATCATCCGTTGTACCTCGGCTTACGCCCCATACAATTTCTGTTGCATAGCTTTGCCAGTTTCCCTCACCGTTCCAATATTCGTCCCAGACCTCCGGCTTGCTTTCAACTTCACAGTAAACGGTATTAACATCCCTGCTATTGCTACTACAAAACGCGTTTTTCTCTATAGTAACAACGCTGCTCGGCACAAATGCATCCACTCCTACAAAGGTATTTGCCAAAATTTTAGTTACAGGTAAGCCGTCTATTTTCGATGGTATAATTACCATTTCTTCTTGCAATTTGTAACCTGTGATGGTTATTTCATCCGAATTATGTACTATGTATGTAAATTCATCATTTTCGCATAATGCTTTCACGCCCCAGTGTACATTTGGGGAAAACAAAGAATTGCCCGTCCAGTCTGAAGCCCAGCCCTCAGGCTTAGAGTCAGCTTGGCAATATACATCGCGATTTTCTAAGTTTGGCCCAAAGAATCTAAAAGCGACGGAGCCTACAGTCATTACGCTACTTGGGATTATTACGCTTTCAAGCGAGGTGCAATTATAGAACGCAAAGGATCCTATTGAGGTTACGCTTTCGGGGATTGTTACACTTGTTAGCGAGGTGCAACCATAGAAAGCATCTCTTCCTATTGAGGTTACGCTACTTGGAATTGTAAAGCTTGTGTCTTTTTTGCCTGCAGGATAGCATACAAGTGTTGTACCGTCCTTGCTATATAAAACACCGTCAATTAATTTGTATGCTGTATTGTTTTCATCAACTATTATGCTCTCAAGCGAGGTGCAACCAGAGAACGCATAGCTTCCTATTAAGGTTACGCTTTCGGGGATTGTTACACTTGTTAGTGAGGTGCACTCTTGGAACGCACCGTTTCCTATCGAGGTTACGCTATCTCCGATTGTTATGCTTTCAAGGGAGGTGCAACCAAAGAACGCCGATATTCCTATTGAGGTTACGCTTTCGGGGATTGTTACACTTGTTAGTGAGGTGCACTCTTGGAACGCACCGTTTCCTATCGAGGTTACGCTATCTCCGATTGTTATGCTTTCAAGGGAGGTGCAACCAGAGAACGCATAGCTTCCTATTAAGGTTACGCTACTTGGAATTGCAAAGCTTGTGTCTTTTTTGCCTGCAGGATAGCATACAAGTGTTGTACCGTCCTTGCTATATAAAACACCGTCAATTAATTTGTATGCTGTATTGTTTTCATCAACTATTATGCTCTCAAGCGAGGTGCAACCAGAGAACGCATAGCTTCCTATTGAGGTTACGCTGCTTGGGATTGTTATACTTGTAAGCGAGGTGCAATCTTGGAACGCACCGTTTCCTATCAAGGTTACAGGATAACCTTTATAGGTTTCAGGAATGATAACAACGTCTATATCAGTTACACAGTCGGTTACCGAATAGCCACCCTCAATCTCGGTAAAGGTAAGGACTGTATCGTTTGTTGCCCATTTTGCATACAGAGTTATGTCGCCCGTGCGATTTTCTATTTTTGTGATTCGGCTCTCAAAATTCGGGTCTGTATACCAACCAAGGAAATCGTTATATCCTTTAGAATCTGATGGGGCTTCAAAGGTCGCTACATCTTCAATTGTATATGTGCTTGGGTTGTTTTGACTATTTGAGCCACAGTTCAAAACATAGGTAATATTGTACTCTGTAAGCTCCCATACTGCATACAAGGTGTAAGAGGTATTTGTACCCATTGTATAGCTTGCACCATTAGTATAAACTACACTACCGTTTGCGCTTGTTGACCAACCCTTAAAGGTGTAGCCATTTCTTTCGAAAGCATTAGTAATTAGATTAACAGTGCTATCTGTAGCAACTGTCATACCTTCCATTGTCCCAGTACCACCGTTTGCGTCGAAGGAAAGAGTGTTTTGATTAGCTTCCCATACAGCATAGAGTGTATACGTGCTATTTGTGCCCATAGTGTAGCTTGCTTCGTCAGCATATACAACGCTTCCGCCCTTAGAGGTTGCCCAGCCCTTAAATGTATAACCAACTTTTGTAAAAGCATTGGTTGTCAAATTAGCTGTGCTATCCGTTGCGATAGTCATATTTGACATATTACCGCTACCGCCGTTCGCATCGAAAACAAGTGAGTTTTCGTTTGCAGTCCACTTTGCATAGAAGGTTTTATTTCCCACAGTGCCAAGAGAAATGCCTGTTGCCTTATTGTTAAATGATCTATCACTATACCAACCGTCAAAGGTATAGCCTGTTTTCGAAGGAGCTTTAAGAACAAATTCTTGTTCTACCGTATAAGTAGTTGAATTTGTGTTATTTGTGCCACCGTTTAGTACATATGTGATGTTATATGTGTTAATCTGCCATATGGCATAAAGGGTATATGAGTTATCTGTACCCATTGTATAGCTTGCACCATTTATGTATTCAACGCTACCGCCTACAGTAGTTGCCCAACCCTTAAAGGTGTAGCCTGCTCTTGTAAAGGTGTTTTGAGGCAAGGTTACTTTTGAGTCGGTTGCTACGGTCATATTATCAATATTTCCGTTTCCACCGTTTGCATCAAAAACAAGGGTATTATTGTTTGCTTGCCATACTGCGTACAAATAATACGTTCCGTCTGTACCCATAGTATAGCTTGCGCCGTCTGTATATACAACAGCTCCGTCTCTTTCGGTTGACCAGCCCTTAAAGGTGTAGCCTGTTTTTGCAAAGGTATTTTGTGGGAGAACTATTGTTTTTCCTGTTTCAAGCTCCATTGTTGAGGGAGTACCGCTTGTTGCTCCGTTGCCATCAAAGATAAGTACGTTTATATTCTTTTGCCATACTGCATAGAGGGTATATGTGGAGCTTGCACCCATAGTGTAGCTTGCACCATCTAAATATTCAACTTCTCCGTCACTTGTACTTGACCAGCCTATGAAGGTATAACCGACTTTTTCAAAGGTATTGGCAGGTAATTTTGCTTGGCTATCTGTTACAATAGTCATATTTGCCATTGTGCCACTGCCACCGTTTGAATCGAAAGCAAGGGTGTTTTCATTTGCTTGCCATACGGCATAGAGAGTATTTATGGAGCTTGTGCCCATTGTATAGGTTGCACAGTCGCCATATTCAAGCGCACCGTCCTTGGTAGTTGACCAGCCCTTAAAGGTATAGCCAGCTCTCTCAAAGGCATTACATGTAAGAGTTACACTGCTATCAGTTAAGGCAACCATATTTTTCATTGAACCACTGCCGCCATTTGCATCAAACACGAGGGTATTATTATTTGCTTGCCATACCGCATAAAGAGTATATGACGGACGAGTGCCCATTACATAGGTATCGCCTGTTTCGTATTCAACACCGCCACTTGCATTTATTGACCAGCCTTTAAAGGTATAGCCGTCTTTTGTATAGGTACAGCCTCCGAGAACAGAGCTACTACCTGTGGCAAGGGTCATACTTGCCATCGTGCCGTTACCACCATTGGCATCGAAAACAAGGGCGTTTTCGTTTGGAGTCCACTTTGCGTAAAAGGTTTTATCACCTGTCGCACCAACATCAATGCTTGTTTCCGCAGTGGTGAAACCACTGTCAATATACCAGCCCGCAAAGGTGTAGCCGTCTTTGGTTGGGCTTTCAAGCTCAAATGACTGTTCTATGTTATATTTGCTTGGGTTTTTCTCGTTATTTGTACCACCGTTTAGCTCGTATGTAACATCATAGTCAATAGCTTGCCATACTGCATAAAGGGTTGTATCACAAGCACCCATTGTATAGCTTGCGCCGTCTGTGTATTCAACGCTACCACTTGCTGAGGTTGACCAACCTATAAAGGTATAGCCTGTTCTCGCAAAAGCATTAGCAGTTAAATTAACTTGGCTATCTGTTGCGACAGCTACACTCGCCAGCGTACCTTCACCGCCGTTTGCGTTAAAGGAAAGAGTGTTTTCGTTTGCAGTCCATTTAGCAACAAGAGTCATATCCTCTGTTACTACGTAGCCGATAAACGACCATTTTTCCTCTCCCATATACCAGCCGTTAAAGGTGTAGCCTGCACGTGTAGGTGCGGTTGGCTCTGTGGCTTTTTTGTTCATTTCCACGTTTTGAGCAGTAACCTCTGTGCCGCCGTTTGAATCAAAGGTTACAGTACAGCTTTGAGTATCATCATTTACAGGTGGCTCATTGCTACCGCAAGAGGATAATATTATCAGTACTGTAAATGATAAAAGAACGCAAATTAAAAGTGTAAACTTTCTCATTTTCTTCTCCAATTTGATGCAAAAAATTTTTTATAGTTTAATTTTACCACTATTAATATTAAAAGTCAATAACATTTACAACGGGAGGCGAAATGCCCCCCTGCAATGAATTTGGTGAAAAGTTAAGAGTGAATAGTGAAAAAGTAAAAAAGACAAGTCCAAAAGAACTTGTCTTTTTTGGTGCGGGTGACAGGGGTCGAACCTGCATGTCGGAGACACTAGATCCTAAGTCTAGCGCGTCTGCCAATTCCGCCACACCCGCATATATAGTGCGTTGTTTTTCGCAACGCACATATTATACAACAGTTTTTGACTTTTGTCAATACCTAAAGTACAGAAATTGTTATTCCCGCAATAATAATTATGGCACAAAGCAGTCGCAAGAAGATATTCTTCTCTTTATATACTATTCTACCCATTAGAATCGTCACAAGCACGGAGCATTGTTTGATTAGCGTCATAACAACAACACGGCTGTCAGGGTCAGCATTAGCAATAAAAAGCGCCTTGTCCGCGGTTATAAACAATGCACTTAAAACCCATATCCAAGGAGAGGCTACGCACTTTTTAACGTTGACCTTCTCTCTTTTTAATAATATGTATATTCCATAAAGTGCAGTTAGATATAGCATATACCAAAACTGCATTTGAGTTGGTGTTAGTATTTCTGCACCAAATATCAATCTATTTGGCGAGGTTGAAAGAAGAAATTTATCTGCAACGCCCGAGCAAGCATTTAAAACACAGGATGCGAAAACAAGAGGTAAAACCTTTAAGGTTGTATTTTCACCCTTCTTTTTACTTGATGTAAAATTGACAAGTGTAACACCTAAAAGAACAAATGTCATTCCAATGCCTTGATATAATCCTATTGTTTCACCCAAGAAAATAACGCTCAAGATAATGCTAAAAAGCATTCTGCCCATATCCATAACGCCATAAATACTTAATGGCAAGCGTTTTATAGAATTGAGCGCACAAAGCCAAGCAAGAAAAATAACAAATGATTTTATAAAAATCGCTATATGGTATTTAAGGCTGACATCCAAAATTCCTTGATTTATCGAAAACGGAATTGTCATAAAAAAAGCAAATAGCGTATAGAAGAACAAAACCTCTATAACGCTATGCTTTTCCATTGATTTTTTCTTTAATACCTCGCGCAGTCCCTTAAAAACACCATAAAGAACAATTAAAAGTATCCAAAGCTTTATCATATTAGAGCAAGTAAACCCCGTTTTTTAGACACTCCTCAGTGGTTTTTTCTCCCCAATATGAGGATTGAACCTCTCCTATGTGAGCTTTTCTTAAAAAGTACATACACATTCTTGATTGACCAATACCTCCACCGATTGTATATGGCAAATCACCATTTAAAAGCGCCTTGTGGTAGTCAAGCTCTGCTCTTTCTTCACAGCCGCGCTCTGCTAGTTGCTTTTTAAGTGCTTCCTCGTCAACTCTTATGCCCATTGAAGAAAGCTCGAATGCAATATCAAGCACAGGATAATAAACAACTATATCACCATTCAACGTCCAGTCGTCATAGTCAGGTGCACGACCATCGTGAATTTTTCCTGATTTAAGCTTTCCGCCAATTTGCATTATAAATACGGCACCATGCTCCTTGGCAATTGCCTTCTCTCTTTCCTTTGCGGTAAGATCCGGATACATATCCTCAAGCTCTTGAGAAGTTACAAAGAAAATGTCATCAGGTAGCATTTTACCAATAAAGTCATATTCGTAAACAATATAATTTTCTGTGTGCTTTAACGTATCGTATATAATTTTGACAGTCTTTTTTAACGTTCTTTCCGTACGTTGTTCCTTGGTGATTATCTTTTCCCAGTCCCATTGGTCAACATACATTGAATGAATGTTGTCAGGCTCCTCGTCACGACGGATAGCAATCATATCCGTATATAAGCCTTCACCTGCTTGGAAGCCGTAATCCTTAAGTGCTACTCTTTTCCATTTAGCAAGAGAGTGAACGATCTCTAGATTTGTGCCGTCCATAACATCGAAATTAACAGGCCTTTCAACACCATTAAGGTTGTCGTTAAGTCCACTGTTTTTTGAAACGAACATTGGCGCGGATACACGGGTCAAATTAAGACCGATAGCCAAATCTCTTTCAAAAAAGTCTTTTACTTTTTTAATTGCTAATTGTGTTTGTCTAATATCTAAAAGCGATTTATAGCCTTCTGGAATATATAATGACATAACAACCTCCTAAATGATTTTTACAATATAATAAAGTATATCACAGCATTTCTCTCTTTGCAAGAGTTTTGTTTTTTATTTATATAATTATTATTAAATATTGACATATAAACAATATTATGTTAAAATAAATATGTGCAAATTTACCTAAAAGGAGTTATTCTATGAAAAACTTATTAAGCAAAATCACATTTGCTTTTATTCTTTCCATTACTTTAATCATAACAGGCTTTGCGATTAACGCCTTCGCTGCTACTGTTGTTGACGATATAGAATGGGAATACAAGGTTAACGATGACAAAACATCTGTTACTATTACAGGTGCCGTTGTTAACACTAAAAAAACAAAGAATTTCAAAATTCCTGAAAGCATTTTACTTCAAGTTGACGGAGTAATAAAAGAGTGCTACGTTACCGATATTGACAAATCTGCATTCACCGATTCCGCCAATAAAATTTATGGCACTTTAACTCTCCCACAAACGCTTAAAACCATTGGGGACGATGCTTTTACCGGTACACACATTTCCGGTAAAATAACTATTCCTAATAGCGTAAAAACTATTGGTGCTGGCGCATTTTCAAACTGCAAAGAAGAAATAACCGAGATTGTTTTTCCGGAAGGAATAACAACAATTCCGGAAAAATTTATTTATAACTCCAATTTCATAGGTACTCTTTCAATACCATATTCGGTAGAAACTATTGGTAAAAATGCCTTTGCAGGCTCTAACATCAACGGTGAGCTTGTTATTCCTTACAGCGTTAAAACAATTAATGAGCGCGCTTTTGAGGATTGTAACGATATAACAACCATTGTACTTTACAATGAACCATCAAGCACAAACACAAATACAAACAAGTCCTTGACAGTCGGAAACTATGCCTTTAATAATTGTGCTTCTATTACTTCTATTACTCTTGGAAGCGGTGTAAAATCAATCGGCACAAATGCTTTTGCTAATATTCCGCTTCTTTGCGAAGTAAATTACAATGCAACAACCGCTAACGATTTATCAACGTCAACTCTTGCATTCCAGTCATCCGGTAAAGAAGGAACCGGTATTGTATTAAATGTTGGCAAATATGTTACTAAAATCCCTAACAATTTATTTTACGCTGACAAAGCCTCAAACACATCTAGACTAACGTCTATCGCTTTTGCTGACAATTGTGAGTGCACAACTATTGGCAACGGTTCATTTAAAAATTCATATTTTTTAACTAACATCAAAATTCCCGATAGCGTTACAAAAATTTCTTCTAACGCGTTTAACTATTGTTATTCACTTGTTAGCATTACTCTAGGTGCAAATCTCGCTACAATTGAAAGTGATGCATTTAAAGATTGCTACAAGCTTGTTGAAGTGTACAATTTTTCATCAAAAATCACCGTAAAGGCTCAAGACGGTGGTAACGGATACGTTGGCTACTATGCAAAAGATGTTTTTGTTTCATTGTCTGAAAAAAGCCATATTTTCACCACTGAAAACGGATTCATTATGTTCGACAACGGTGAATATCGTTATCTCTTAACCTATGCCGGGGCTGATAAAACGGCTGTTTTCCCCGAAAACTGCAACGGAAACTCATATGAAATTTATGAATATGCTCTCTACAATTATCCATTAGAAATTTCTGTTGTTTTAAGCGAAAAAGATAAAAGCTACAAAATTTCTTCAATATCCAAATATGCCTTCAATGGTGCACCATTGGTTGATTCACTAAACATTCCCGATAGTGTAGAATATATTGGCGAATATGCTTTTGCAAACTGCAAGGGTAAAATATCAACCTTGTCGCTTTCAAAAAATTTAATCTCTATTGAAAAAGGAACCTTTGAAAACTCTTATATTGCAACAAACTTTAAATTCCCGGAAAATTTAGTATCTATTGGTGACAGTGCGTTTTCTGGCACATATATTATGGGCGACTTTGTTTTCCATGACGGGCTTACATCCATCGGCGCAAACGCTTTCCAAAACTGCTATGGTATTACAAGCTTAAAGCTTCCAATAACTCTTACTGAAATTAAATCAAACACGTTTATAAACTGTCTTTCATTAAGAAGCGTGAACCTAAATTATATCACAGCCTTTGGTGAGAAATGTTTTCATAACTGTCAATCTCTTTTACACGTAGAATTCGGCTCCAAGGTCACCAGCATTGGAAACGAGGCGTTTAGATACTGTTATTCGCTTACGGACATTGTAAATCTTAGTATGGTTGAGAGTATGAATTTCAACGCATTCAACGACTGTACAAGACTGGAAGGCTTTGTATTGCCCAACATTGATGGTCTAGACATTTCAAAACTAATTTCGGGATGCTCAAATATAAATACTTTTAAAGTTAAAGACGGAGATAATTCCTTCTCATTTATCGGTGACAAGCTCTATATAGCTTTAAATGGTGTTCTGTTCAACATTACAAAATATAGTGAATGTGATAAACCTCAAAAGGGCGATACCACCATTGTAATAGATAATAAAACCTACAAAGTTGATGAAACTACTCTTGTGTTGTACCCATACAAAAAAACAACCAAAACTTATACTGTTCCAACGCACGTTACAAAAATAGGAAATGGTGCCTTCCAAAGCGCTTCATTCCTTGAAGAAGTAATAATTGGAAACAACGTTGTGGAAATTGGAAATGATGCTTTCAAGAGCTCTGCTTTAAAAACTGCATATATTCCACTTTCTGTAAAGACTATAAACGACGGCACATTTACAGAATGTAAAAATCTTGAGTGGGTTGTTTTTGAAAAGAATGTCGATTCTGTTGGAAATGCATTTACCGACACCATGCCAACCATTGTTTATGCTAAAAATAAACTTTTAGGCAAACCCAACGGTGTTACACCTTCAAGATTTAGAAATATTTCATCTTATCAATGTACAAATCACATATATGGTTATCTCGATGTTGCTCCTACTTGTACTGAATATGGATATAATCAATGTGCGTTCTGTAACAAGGTAGAATTCGTAAAAGAGCTTGGCCACTCCGGTCCTATAATCGAAAAAAGTCTGCTATCTTGCACAACAGATTCATATTCTAAGGTTCTTTGTGATATATGCGGAATGGAAGAGCTTCTTGATTTTATTCCTAGTTCAGGACATAAATCCAACTATACCGTTGTAAACGTAACATCAAGCACTCCGGGATATACAATTGCAAACTGCACAGTATGTCACGAAACTTACATAGCAGAAGGAACATATATTCCGCACTTGGAAGATCCTTGCTCATCTCACAATTATATAACAGCATCCATAACTTCTCCATCATGCAAAACAAACGGACTTAAGATTTCCTATTGTAAGCATTGCGGTGAGCTTTCAAATACTGTTGTTATACCTAAAAAGGCTTGCAAATTTGTATTTTCTTATAGAATTGAATCAAGCTGTCAAGTAAATGGTCAAATTGTTGAAGTTTGTAGCGTTTGCCAAACGCAAAGAGTCACGAAATTAGACCTTGCACCACATGACCATAATTGGTACACTGTAGAAAATAATAAAGGCTATGAATATAGCACATGTAGTGTATGCGGCTTGTTTGAAACAAATATTGTTGATTATAGCGCATATGAAAGACTATTGAAGCAGGTTTCTAAATATTACAAGACATATTACGCGCCTGAAACAGTAGCTCTTCTCTCTCCAATTATGGAAAACAGTGATTTGAATTTAACACAAGAAGCGGTAGACTATAATGTTAGCCTACTTCAAACAATTCTTTCAAATCTTCAATACAATGTAACGGACGTTCCCGTTGTATTTATTGAATATGAAGGACTTGATGACGTACCTGGCACAACCTTAATTCCTAAAACGTATGGTGATGCAAAAATACACGTTGCAAGCATGAACGAGAACGGAGAAAGACAGATTGAGGCAATCGACTTCAACGCCGAAATTAGAGGTAGAGGTAACTCTACGCACAATGGTAACAAATGCCCTTATAATATAAAATTTAGTAACGAGGTTGATCTTTTTGGAATGGGCGCAGGCAAAAAGTACTGCTTGATGGCTAACCTATATGACCAAACGTTAATAAGAAACGCCACTGTTATTGAATTTGCAAAATTACTCGGTTTACCATACACGCCTAATTATGAAATGGTTGAGGTATATCTAAACAACAAATATATCGGTGTTTATATGCTGACTACCCCTATGGATGTTGATGAAAACAGAATTGAAATTAACGATGAAACAGATTTCTTGTTGGAGCTTGAAAATAAAACTGCAGCAGGCGAGGGAGAGGTTTACCTCACTATTGATGGAAACAAAATCCCTAGCACTTATATGCATCTTCTTGTTGAAAGCCCTGAGGATATGGGTGCGCTTTCCTACTCTACATTAATCTCATCATTATATCAAATCAACATCGCAATCTTCTCTGAAAATTGGGAAACAATTCAGCAGTACGTCGACGTTGATTCTGTTGCCAAGTTTTATATGTTACATGAATATCTAAAGGAAGTAGATATATATTACGACTCCACGAGATTCTTTATCCAAGACGGTAAGTTATATGGCGGTCCTGTTTGGGACTTCGACTATGGTCTTGGCAACGTAACCTCAGGTGGAGGAAACAACGGCTCACATACCGCATATAACAATGGTAATGCAGACTACGTTAAAGATAACGGTGGCACTGAATTGGGCGTTGTCCAGGGTGTTTATGACTCAAAAGGTAAATTAGATGATATCAACTGGGCAAGCACTACCGGATACTGGGCGCGTGGAGTTTGGGAAAATGGAACTCCTAACGGATTTTTCGATGAGCTTTATCTGTATTCCGATGAATTTATTGAGCTTGTTAGTCAATACGTTAAGGATTATGGTGATCAAATGACTGCACTATATACAACTGTTATTGATGAAAAGTTCTATAAAAACGAAGCATTTACCGCTGCAAGAATAAGAAATACATCGGTTTATGGTATTGCTAATACATATTCCGGTACATCAAATATCAAAATTAGTTACAACCATGCTATAAATTATCTAAAGGAATGGCTACAACGCCGTCATGAATGGATGAAATTAGCTTATATTGAAACTGATGCTAGACCATAATAATAAATCGCTAAGTCGTCAAGACTTAGCGATTTTTTTGTCTGATGATAATCGAACCAATTTGGTTTGAAATGGCAAATAGATTGCCATACCTCGTTAAAAATGCTTGTAAATTGCTTAATTGACTGCGCTTTTTTGCCTTGTCTGCCAACCTATTTGCTCATTTGAAACTGTATCACACCTCCGAGCGAATAAATCGACAGGGGATTTATTTGAGCTTTGGTGAAGTAATATAAAAATATTTCAAAGCGAAGGTCAGAGAAATACACGGCGATTTATCGTTCCGAGGCAATTCGGTTCGATTATCATCAGACATAAGTAAAAATGGGCAGATTACTCTGCCCATTTAAATTATTCTGCTAAAAATGATGATACTTCCTCATCCTTTTTTTCTACCTTCTTAACTCCGATGTTATTGTATTCGTTAAGACCAGTTCCGGCGGGAATTAGCTTACCGATAATAACATTTTCCTTAAGGCCAAGTAGATGGTCAACCTTGCCACGAATTGCAGCCTCTGTAAGAGCTCTTGTTGTCTCTTGGAATGAAGCAGCAGAAAGGAATGATTCGGTAGAAGAAGCCGCCTTTGTAATACCGAGAAGAATTGGTGAATACGTTGCCAAACGGAGTGAAACCTCACCGGCGTCGATTCTTGCTTGAATCTTTTCGTTTTCCTCAATAAGCTCAGTAACGTCAATTGTAACTCCTTCAATAAGCTCAGTATCTCCTGGTTCCTCGACCTTGACTTTTCTGGTCATTTGACGTGTGATAACCTCAATATGCTTATCATCAACATCAACGTTTTGTGAACGGTAAACCTTTTGTACCTCACGTACAATATAGTCATAAACAGCCTCAATACCGTTAATTTTGAGAATATCAAGAGGAGCCATAGAGCCTTCAGTAAGTGCTTGACCCTTAACTACTTTGTCACCATCGTGAACAACCATCGTTGTCTTGAATGGAACGTCATAAGTAAATTCTTGTCCTGATTCTTCATCTGTAACGTGAATTTTGTTAAGCTTGCCCTCAAGTGTAATATGAACCTCACCTGTAGCCTCTGAAGCAATAGCAGGACTCTTTGGACGTCTAGCCTCAAAGAGCTCTTCTACTCTAGGAAGACCTTGAGTAATGTTAGCACCGGCAACACCACCGGTATGGAAGGTTCTCATTGTAAGCTGTGTACCAGGCTCACCGATAGATTGAGCGGCAATAACACCAACAGCCTCACCAATATTAACCGGCTTGGAGCTTGCAAGGTCCATACCGTAGCAGTGAGCACAAACGCCACCCTTCGCTTTACAACGAAGTACTGAACGAACCTTAACCTCTTTAATTCCGCAAGCGATAATCTTCTTAACGTCACCGGAAAGAATCATTTCGTTTTCTTTTATGATAATCTCGCCAGTTTGTGGATTAACAACATCTTCAACAGTATATCTACCAAGAATTCTGTCTTGAAGCTTTTCAACTGTTTGTCCGTCGTTATCCTTAATATCGCTCATCACCATATAGTCGCGAGTTCCGCAGTCCTCAGAACGAACAATAACCTCGTGAGAAACGTCAACAAGTCTTCTTGTTAGGTATCCGGAGTCAGCTGTCTTAAGAGCTGTATCTGAAAGTGACTTACGTGAGCTCTTTGCAGCCATAAAGTATTCAAGTATTGAAATACCTTCACGGAAGTTTGATTTTACAGGGATTTCCATGGTTTTACCAGTTGCAGAGAACATAAGTCCACGCATACCAGCAAGCTGACGCATTTGCTTTTCGCTACCACGGGCACCAGATTCAGCCATCATCTTAATTGGATTATAACGGTTGAATGAACCAAGCATCTCTTTGGTTACAGCATTAGTAGCCTTATCCCAAATTGAAATTACGCAGTTGTATCTTTCTTCCTCAGAAAGCTCACCCTCGTTATAATACTCGAATATTTGGTCAACCTCGGCATCGGCTTTTTTGAGAATTTCAGCCTTTGATTCAGGAATAATCATATCGGCAACAGAAATTGAAAGTGATGCTCTTGTTGAGTACTTATATCCCATTTCCTTAATATGGTCAAGAACCTCTGCAGCTTTTGTAAAGCCGTGAATTTTGATTGTACGGTCAACAATTTCAGAGAGCTTCTTACTTTCTGCAACAAAATCAACCTCAAGTCCAAATGGGTCAACTTCTCTATCTACATATCCAAGGTCTTGTGGAATATATTCATTGAAAATAAGTCTACCAAGTGTAGCATCAATAACTTTTGATTTCTTTTCGCCGTTGATTGTCTTTTCAACTCTAATCTTAATTGGTGCATGAAGCTCAAGTTGCTTTGTTTCATACGCCATCATAGCCTCGTCAAAGTTACGGTATACGCTACCCTCACCCTTTTCGCCAGCCTTATCAAGAGTCAAATAATATGAGCCAAGAACCATATCCTGTGAAGGTACTGCGATAGCCTTACCGTCAACAGGCTTTAAGAGGTTGTTAGCTGAAAGCATAAGGAATCTTGCCTCTGCTTGTGCTTCGCTTGAAAGCGGAACGTGTACAGGCATTTGGTCGCCGTCGAAGTCGGCATTGAACGCCTTACATACTAGTGGGTGAAGTCTAATAGCTCTACCTTCAACAAGTACAGGCTCGAATGCTTGAATTGATAGACGGTGAAGTGTAGGAGCACGGTTAAGAAGTACTGGATGCTCTTTTATTACGTTCTCGAGTGCATCCCATACATCATCAACTACTTGCTCAACATTCTTCTTTGCCTCTTTAATATTTGCAGCCTTACCGGTCTCAACAAGACGCTTCATAACAAATGGCTTGAAAAGCTCAAGTGCCATTTCTCTTGGCAAGCCACATTGATAAATCTTTAGGTTAGGTCCTACAACAATAACGGAACGGCCTGAATAGTCAACACGCTTACCGAGAAGGTTTTGTCTAAAACGACCTTGCTTACCTCTTAACATTTCGGAAAGGGATTTAAGGTCACGTCCACCAGGACCTGTTACTGCTTTTCCTCTTTTACCATTATCAATTAATGAGTCAACTGCTTCTTGAAGCATTCTCTTTTCATTTTTGATAATTAACTCAGGAGAACGAATTTCAATTTGCTTTTTAAGACGATTGTTTCTGTTAATAACTCTTCTATAAAGATCGTTCAAGTCAGATGCTGCGTATCTGCCACCATCAAGCGGAACCATTGGTCTAATATCAGGTGGAATTACAGGGAGAACGTCAAGAATCATCCATTCAGGTCTGTTACCTGATTTTCTGAAGGCTTCAACGATTTCAAGTCTTTTAATTATACGAACCTTCTTTTGTCCGGAGGACTTAAGAAGCTCTTCCTTAAGCTCCTTAGAAAGAGCCTCGATATCGATTTCTTGAAGCAATTTTTTGATTGCTTCTGCTCCCATTTCGGCAACGAAACGATTTCCATACTTTTCATAGTATGAATTATATTCAGTTTCATTAAGAAGCTGATACTTCATAAGTGGTGTTTCGCCTGGATCGATAACGATTCTTTGTACGAAATAAAGAACGTTTTCAAGTGCCTTTGGGGAAATATCAAGAACTAATCCCATTCTTGATGGAATAGCCTTAAAATACCATATGTGTGATACAGGACAAGCAAGAGTAATGTGACCCATTCTCTCACGACGAACCTTTTTAGTGTTTACCTCTACTCCGCATCTTTCACAAATGTGACCCTTGTTGCGAGAACGCTTGCTTTTACCACAAGCGCACTCCCAGTCCTTTGTTGGGCCAAAGATCTTTTCACAGAAAAGACCATCCTTTTCAGGCTTTTGTGTACGATAGTTGATAGTTTCAGGCTTTGTTACCTCACCTGATGACCAGCTAAGTATCTTTTCGGGAGAAGCTAAACCAATTTTTATAGAATCAAATGTATGTTCCATTAGCATTTATCCTTCTTTAAATATTTTTTAATCAGTATCATTCATCAAAGTCGTTAAATAGTTGCTCTTCGTCAGAATCCTCGTAGGAGTCGTCCTCTTCTTCGTTTACGTACTCTTCCTCGTAATCATCTTCTGTGTCGTTTTCAACCGGAGTGGACACGATATTCATTGGCTCGTGCTCCTCTTCGCCGATGTTTGAAAGCTCTATTTCATTTCCGTCCTTATCAAGAACAGTAACATCAAGAGCAAGAGCTTGTAATTCCTTAACAAGCACCTTGAAGGATTCAGGGATACCCGGTGTTGGAATGTTTTGACCCTTTACTATTGCTTCAAATGCCTTTGTTCTACCAATAACATCGTCACTCTTTACAGTCAAGATTTCTTGTAGTGTGTAAGCCGCGCCATATGCCTCAAGCGCCCAAACTTCCATCTCACCAAAACGCTGACCACCAAATTGTGCCTTACCACCAAGAGGTTGTTGTGTAACCAATGAGTAAGGACCATTTGAACGAGCGTGAATCTTATCGTCTACCAAGTGGTGAAGCTTTAAGTAGTACATGATACCAACGGTTACAGGGTTATCAAATGGTTCGCCTGTACGTCCGTCATAAAGGATTGTTTTACCGTCGCAAATCTTAAGCTTTCCTTCTTCTTGGAGCTTCTTGATTGCTTCAGGATTATTTCTTGTTTCTTTGTCAAGCTTTTGGATGTCTTTCTTGCCGTCTTCTCTTACTACTTCCTCAAACAAATCCTTACCGTCTGTGTTTTCGTTAGGAAGAACATCTCTCCAAAGACCTGCCATCTTTAGACATTCAAAGATGTCTTTTTCTTTTGCACCATCAAATACAGGTGTCATTATCTTCCAGCCAAGCTTCTTTGCTGCGATTCCAAGGTGAACCTCAAGAACCTGACCGATATTCATACGTGAAGGTACGCCTAGTGGGTTAAGCACAATGTCAAGTGGTGTACCATCTGCCAAGAATGGCATATCTTCCGGTGGGAGAATTCTTGATACAACACCCTTGTTACCATGACGACCAGCCATCTTATCTCCTACGGAGATTTTTCTCTTTTGAGCAACGTAAACCTTAACTACCTTGTGTACACCGGGAGCAAGCTCATCGCCATTCTCACGAGAGAACACCTTTACGTCAACTACAATACCATTTTGACCATTTTTAACACGGAGGGATGTATCTCTTACATCTCTTGACTTCTCACCGAAAATAGCGCGTAGAAGCGTTTCTTCTGCTGTATGCTCGGTTTCGCCCTTTGGTGTAACCTTACCAACCAAAATGCTGTGTGGCTTAACCTCGGTACCGATTCTTACAATACCATTTTCATCAAGATTTTTGAGTGCTTCCTCACCTACGTTAGGAATTTCTCTTGTGATTTCTTCTGCGCCTAGCTTTGTGTCTCTTGCCTCGTGTGTATGCTCTTCAATATGAATTGAGGTATATACGTCATCACGAACAAGCTTCTCATTAAGCAATACAGCGTCCTCGTAGTTGTAGCCTTCCCAAGTCATAAAGCCGATAAGAGCATTCTTACCAAGTGAAATTTCACCATTAGAGGTAGCAGGACCATCAGCAATAACTTGACCCTTTTCTACTCTTTCGCCAACTACAACGATTGGGTTTTGGTTTACGCAGGTGCTTTGGTTAGATCTCTTGAACTTAATAAGTTCATATCTATCCTTTAAGCCACTATCTTGCTTTATAACAATGTGGTTAGCGTCAACTTCTTCAACAACGCCGGGTTCCTTTGCAAGAACAACAACGCCAGAGTCAACCGCTGCCTTATATTCCATACCTGTACCAACGATCGGTGAATCAGATGTAAGTAGTGGAACTGCTTGCTTCTGCATGTTTGAACCCATGAGTGCACGGGTATTGTCATCGTTTTCAATGAATGGAATCATTGCTGTTGCAACGGATACCACCATTTTAGGTGAAATATCCATATATGTTACACGTTTAGAATCGGTTTCCAAAACCTCTTGTCTTTCACGTGCAATAATTCTAGATTTAACAAAGCGCTTGTTTTCATCAAGCTCTTCGTATGCTTGTGCAATTACGTGTCCATCTTCCTCATCGGCTGTCAAATAAACAACCTCGTCGGTAACTACGCCGTCTATAACCTTGCGGTAAGGAGCTTTAATAAAGCCATATTTGTCAATTTTAGCGTAGGTAGAAAGATATGAGATAAGACCGATATTTGGTCCTTCAGGTGTTTCTACAGGACACATTCTACCATAGTGTGTATAGTGAACGTCACGTACTTCAAATGCAGCTCTGTCTCTTGAAAGACCGCCAGGACCAAGTGCTGAAATACGACGCTTATGTGTTAGCTCTGCAAGAGGGTTGTTTTGGTCCATAAATTGTGACAATGGTGAAGTACCAAAGAACTCTCTTATAGTAGTAGCAACAGGTCTAATATTAACAAGCGTTTTTGGAGAAAGCTCCTCAACGTCTTGAGTGTTCATTCTGTCTCTTATAACCTTTTCCATTCTAGTCATACCGATACGGAATTGGTTTTGTAAGAGCTCACCTACGCAACGTAGACGACGGTTGCCAAGGTGGTCGATATCGTCCTTCTTACCAATATTGTAATCAAGACCAATAAGATATGAGATAGATGAAAGAATATCTTCTTTTGTGATGTGCTTCGGACAAAGCTCTTCAGTTGAACGCTTAATCTTTTCACGAATAGCTTCTCTGTCTCCTCCGCATTCATCAATAATAGCTTTAAGGTTTTCAAAGTGAAGCTTCTCGCTAACGCCGAAGTCCTCAAGACCATCTCTCCAGTCTTCACCAAGGAGATATTTAGGGTCAATTGTTCCGTTACCAAATACTTTAAGTTCAACAGGCTCACCTGAATCTCTTTCAGTAACTGTAACAAAAACCTCGTTTACGCAGTTAGCATCAATAAGCTCAACGTCCTCTTCGGTAATAACCTTACCAACCTCACAAATAATCTCACCTGTTAATGCGCTGATTACTGGACGAGAAAGAGTTAAGCCCAAAATACGCTTTGAAATAGCAAGCTTTTCATTGAACTTATAACGTCCAACAGGATAAAGATCATATCTCTTACCATCAAACAAGGTATTGTGGATAAGCTGTTGAGCGGATTCAACTATTGCAGGCTCACCGGGACGTTGTCTCTTGTAAATCTCTTTAAGAGCTTCCTCTTGAATAGTTGTGCCAAACTCCATAGCGAGCTTTTCGCACTCATCCTTTTCAAGAGTTGGAGTCATAAATTTAGAACCAAACATTTCCTTAAGGTCTTCAGCTGATTCAACGCCGAGAGCACGGATAAGAATGGTTATAGGCAATTTTCTGTTCTTGTCAATGTGCACATAGAAAACATTTGAAGAATCAGTTTCATATTCAAGCCAAGCACCACGGTAAGGGATAACCTGAGTTGTATAGTTATGTGTTCCCGTCTTATCAACTGTATAGTTGTAATACATACCAGGAGAACGAACGATTTGTGAAACTACAACACGCTCTGCACCGTTAATAACGAATGTACCATTTTCCGTCATCAATGGGAAATCACCCATGAAGACCTCATGCTCTTTAACCTCGCCTGTAGATTGATTTGACAAGCGAACGTTAACGCGCAATGGTGCAGCATAGTTTACATCTCTGATTTTACATTCCTCAACAGGGTACTTAGGATTATTCACATCAAGTGTGTACGAAACAAACTCAATGGAAAGATTTCCTGAATAATCTGTGATAGGTGATGTTTCATGAAGGACTTCTAGAATTCCCTTTTCCAAGAACCATTTGAAGGACTCCTTCTGTACGTCAATGAGGTTCGGCATATCACAAAGTTCATTAATTTTTGCAAAATTCATTCTTGTGTTTTTGCCAAGCTTTTGTTCTTTGACCATATCTTTTTACTCCAACTTCCCTTTTATAATATAATATAAAAGAATTATTTAAAAAATATTGTGCAGTTCTAGATTTTACCACTCTTTTTTACACTTGTCAACAATAAAATAAAAAAATAATAAAAAAATATAAAAATTTACAATTTGTTTCTTGAAAGTTTACAATTAATTAAAATGTAACATTTGTATGAACATTTTTTCTTTTTCAAATAATGTCATTTTTTCTATTAATTTTTAATACATTAATTTTTTTGAACTTTTTTCTAAAAAGGTATTGATTTTTTTATTATTATGTGATATCATATCTAACTGTACGAACAGGCTATATTCGTAGCACCCTCTCAGGCAACGGATAGCATCTGTCGGATTATAATATTAAAGGAGGATTTATCATGCCTAATATCAAATCTGCGAAGAAGCGTGTTAAGGTTATCGCTACTAAAACACTTCGTAATAAGATGCTTAAATCACAACTCAACACAGCTATAAAGAAGTTCAAGGCTGCAGTTGAAGCTGGTGACAAGGGAGCTGCTCAAGTTGCTTATGTAGCTGCTGTAAAGAAAGTTGACCAAGCTGTTGCTAAGGGAATTCTTCACAAGAACAACGCTGCACACAAGAAGAGCCAATTTACACTTATGTATAATAAAATGGCGTAAGCCAATTAAAGAGCTATGTTAACCCACATAGCTCTTTTTTTGTTCTTCTCTTCTTTCAAAAAATAAAAAACAAGCCGATTGGCTTGTTTTTTTATTAGTCGTCAATATAAGGCATCAATGCCATGAAACGAGCGCGCTTGATAGCCTTTGTGAGTTCACCTTGGTGATGAGCACAAGTACCTGTAATTCTTCTTGGAAGAATCTTTGCACGTTCTGTAACGTACTTTCTCAAACGAGCTGTATCTTTATAATCTATATGACCTACCTTGTCTTGGCAGAATGCGCAAACCTTTTTCTTCTTACGCATCATTTGACGAGCAGGACGTTGTTGAGCAACCTGTTCTTTTTCAACAACATTGTTATCCATATTAGTATCCTCCTATAAATTTTGTCCGTTTCAATTAGAACGGTAAATCGTCGTCACTAGCAACATCTTCAAACTTTGGAGCTTGAGCTGTTTGGAATGTAGGCTCGTCATAAGCACCTTGCACACCATCACCCTTTGAATCAACGAAAAACGCTTCGTCAACTACAACCTCAGTTGCATAACGCTTGTTGTTTTGTTGATCGTTCCAGGTTCTTACTTGAATAGAACCGGTAACACAAATAGAGCTACCCTTCTTGAAGAATCTGTTAATGAATTCTGCTGTTTGTCTCCATGCAACACAGTTGATAAAATCCGTCGTAGCGTCCTTGCCCTTACGATTAACCGCAATAGCGAAAGAGGTTACTGCTGCGCCTTGTGGAGTTTGCTTAAGTTCGGGGTCGGCTGTCAATCTACCACCCAAAATTGCTTTGTTAAAATTTAAATTTGCCATTTTGATTTTGCCCCTTTCTTAAATTACGCGTCTTTTCTTGTTTTTTTGTCTTCGATTTGGCGAATTACTATTGAACGAAGAATGTTTTCGTTAATACCGAACAAACGCTCGAGCTCGCTAGTAAATGAGCCTTCGCTCTTAAAGTATACAAGAACATAGTAGCCTTCGATTTTGTCGTTGATAGCATATGCAAGCTTCTTCTTGCCCCACTCATCAACAGAATCGATAGAACCATTCTCGCTAATAAGAGCTGTGAACTTTTCGATAGTTGCCTTTACTGCATCTTCACCGATTGAAGCGTCAACTACGAACAAAGTTTCATAAGAGTTCATAACCTTTTCCATTTTAATTACCTCCTGTGGACTTAATGACCGTCAAATAATAATTTTGACAGTAGGAGCGAGTATAAGACATACTCGTTCTGCGTTATTGTAGCACAATAAATTCAATATGTCAACATTTTTTAGAAAAAAAGTTTAAAATATCTTGTTTATTTATACTTGATTTGTTTTTAATTATATGTTAAAATTAATTATCTAAAATTTAGGAGTTTATATGAAGCACGTAGATATATATACCGATGGTTCTTGCCGATGCAATCCCGGTCCCGGTGGTTGGGGTGCAATCCTTGTCTACAATGGAATTGAAAAAGAGCTTTCCGGTGGAGAGGCAGATACAACCAACAATCGGATGGAATTGACTGCTGTTATCAAGGCTCTACAAGCACTTAAAGAGACCTGTGAAATAACATTGACATCCGATTCAAAATACGTTATTGACGCTATCACAAATGGCTGGGCTGAATCATGGAAAGCAAACGGATGGAAAAAAGCAGATCGTTCAAAAGCCCTAAATCCCGACCTTTGGGAAATACTTTTAGAAGAAATCAAAAGGCACAATATCACGTATGTTTGGGTCAAAGGCCATGCAGGTCACCCATACAACGAAAGATGTGACAAAATGGCTCAAAACGAGTCCGGACGCTTTATACATTAATATCTATTATATATAATGAAGAGTTTTGAAGGCAATCCCTTGGGTTTTGCCTTCTTTTAAATAAAAAAGCACTCAATTGAGTGCTTTTTTATTATTATGCAATTTCAACTAACTTAATTCCTCTAAAGTTCATAAGTCTTACAACTGAATAAACCTTGCATCCGTCGACATTGTATAGAGTTGACGAAACTTGACCAAGTGCATCAGTTTCACGCATATTGTGGCTATATTTACCATATGACTCAACAGTTCTAATATTGCCGTTTGAATCTTCAATATAGGTAATAATTCTAACGTCGCATTCATATTCAACGTCGCCAAGCTCATCAAGATCAATCTTAAATGTTATAGTAGTTGTACCATTTCCGTTATCTTTTGTTTCAACCAATGTTACGAACTCTGACGAAACAACCTTTTTCTCAATAACTTTTTCGTATACACCATTTTCTTCGTGTGCTAGTCCGCAATCGGAGCACTTGTAAACAAGCTTACCCTCGTGAGTATAGGTTGTGCAATAATCCTCAACCCACTTTGGTGTATGCTCTCCTGTTGCTTCAATTGGAGATTGAGAACCAACTCTTCCGCATCCGGAGCAAACAGTTTGTGCAACGCCCTTTGCACCACAGGTTGCTGCCATATAAACGATATTTTTATCGTATTTGTGCTTACCTTCAGAAGGAATAACAACATTTTCAATTATTTGGCTACACTTAGTGCACTTACCATGACCATATCCAGCATCTGAACAGGTTGGTGCAACATCAGGAGTTACGTTTGGAACATTATGACCGGTAGAACCAGGAAGAACTACTGGAATTTGATTTGAACATACAGGACATTTAGCAAGACAGCTTCCGTCAACTCCACATAATGGAGCCTTATAAGAAGAACCTTCTAAAATGTAGTCGCTTTCATCAACCTGGCAATTATGAACGACAAAATCAAGGTCATGAAGAGTCATAGCGCCACCGTTTGCCCATTTTGCACCGGTAAGAGTAATTACAATTGTTTTCGCCTTAGCGCCGCCTGTAAGTGATTCAGACATATTAACATTGATTGGGTTTGATGGGTCCATTGTACCAATGGTATTCCATTTAGTTGCATATATAGCAGTTCTCTCATTATTTGCGTCAAACCACTCTACTTGAAGAGTTGTATTATTACCGGAAACAAACAATGTACCCTTTGTAAAAACATATTCGCGATCTAATGTAATTGTATATGTTGAGCCCGTTGGACCATACCAATATGTCGTAATATCATCATCTACGACAGCATTCCATTTTTTCTCGTCTGTAATTAGCGGATATGTTTTATCATCAGGCTTATAAAGATCGCTTTCTTTATTGTACCAAACATCGATGTCGGTATAACGGTTACTTAAATCAAACTCAATCGTGCTATCAGTATATTGAAGCTTTCTCGTCTGCTTATACATAATTTCGCCACAACCGTCTCTCATGCAAGTAAGCTTCTTTTGACCATATGTTTTAACAGTTGCCTTAACAGTTACAACACCATCATCCCAGTCATGTCCCAATGCAGGAACAATATCGGTAACATATGTTGCATCACAATCAGCTGATATAGCACATCCAGTGCACTTATACGTCGTTAAGCCCTCCGTATCACAGTCAGAAACCACTTTTGTTCCACTATCCCAATTATGTCCGATTGCTGGAATATCAAAGTCCGCTGTTTCAAAGCAATCTACACAAGTTTTGGTAAGAACACCATTTTCTGTTTCTGTTGCAGGAGTTGTTTCCACACCTGCATCGTATGTGTGGAAGCCAGTTTCTGGCACATTTCTCTTAATAACCTTGCCACAGTGACAGGTTTCCTCAATATAACCTGGACGGTTACACGTTGGGTTTTGCTCTCCGGTTTGTTCAAATACGTGTTTGCCTTCCTCTACGTAGGTTTCGATTTCCCACATAAATTCACTACCCTCGCCCTTACCGTTAGCAATTTCGATCTTTACTCTGCACGCTTCTACGAATGGGTCGAGCTTAACAACAGTTGAGTCAACGCTTATCGGTTTAGAATTATAAACCATATCGCCCTCAAGGTTAAAAAGCTTAACTGTAATTTGAGAGATATTCATTTTAATCTCGTCAACAGAACCACTGTTAAGAAGTTCGCCCTTACCATTAAGAGTAAGAACAAGCTCAGAAATCATATAGTCTTTTGTAAAATCAAGAAATACAGAGTAGTTCCATCCCTTTGGAGAACGAGTACCAACATTTGGGTTGCCATCAACGAGTGCCTTTGGTTCCCATGCCCACCAAGCATCACAGTAGTCACCCTCGTTTGTGCCAGCAGCATAAACAAGCGCTTCAGATGCGATATTGGACTTTATTACATTGCAGAATTCTCTTTCTGCTGAATATGTTTGAATTTCTTTAACAAAATCGTTACCACGAGCTTGCATTCCCATAGAGGACTGATCGCGATATATTTCAATTTTATCTAGAGCTGATTCAGCACTAATAGAAACTTCATCTTTACCGGTTGCATCAACCTGAACACTATTAACAAGTTCACCCGTCTTGTACAAATTAACGGTAAACTTATCAAGCGTATAACTACCACTTGTGGCAGAACCATCAGGCAATGTACCATCGCCATTTATAAACAGAACGATGTCTGTAAAATACAAAATCTCATCAAAAACAAGTTCAAAAGCGTAATATGCCGTTCTACCTGTTTTTGTACCGGTTGTAATATCACCGTCAACAACTTTAGAATAATCGGTTGTCTTTGTTGTTGCTTCAATATTAACATACATAGGCTCCGAATCTTCATTTTGTTTTGAGTAATACTTCAACGTAGCATCCCCAGCAACGTTTTCCCCTTCGTGTGTGCCAGTAGTGGAGGCAGGGGAAACGCCATCTGCGAAAGCGATAAGCGAGAACGCAGGAAGAAGCATTAAAACCGCCAATACTAATGAAATAAATCTTTTCATAATTTCTCCTCTCGTATAGAAACTATATGATTACATATTTTTACATATAGATTATATCATAATATAGGCAACTTGTCAAGTTTACCAAACATATTTATTAAATATTTAACAATTTGTATATTTATCACAAAATCGTGCACTTTTTCGCTTGACAAACATGACATTTTTTGTGCATTTTAACAATATATAATCAGCAGAAAGAAAAAGCCACAGCATAATGCTGTGGCTTTATGGTGCTCTTGCGGAGATTCGAACTCCGGACACCTTGATTAAAAGTCAAGTGCTCTACCTTCTGAGCTACAAGGGCATTTTTTAATGCCTACATATAATATCACACAATATTCAGTTTGTCAATACCTTTTTGAAAAAATCTCATTTTTTCTAACAAAGATGAATTTTTACCGATTATACTAAAATTACTGTTTCTTTTTGTTGACACTGTCAAATAATAATGTTATACTAAACACAGTAAATTTTAAAGGAGTAAAAAATGAACAATAATAAAATTTTTCTTTGGGATAACCCTCCCTACATAGCCAATACAAACAACAGCTTTACCCCTTCCATAACACCATATATAGTAAATGATAAAAAAACTGCTGTCATTGTATGTCCGGGTGGTGGATATGGTTGTAAGGCTGACCATGAAAGAGAGCCTATCGCAAAGATGTTTAACGAGCACGACATAAACGCATATACTCTTGATTATAACGTTGCGCCTTGCCATAAATATGCGCCATTGTCAGATGTGCAGCGCGCAATTAGAACATTAAGAAGCTATGGCTATGAAAAAATTGCAGTTTGCGGTTTTTCCGCAGGTGGACATTTAACCTGTACAAGTGCAACAATGTATGATTTTCCAGCGTACCCCAAAATGGACGAGATTGACAGCTTCTCTGCTCGTCCCGATGCTTTTATCCCTTGCTATCCCGTTGTGACAATGGAAGAAAGCTTTACACATATGGGTTCAAGACAAAATCTTTTGTCAAGCGATTGGCAAGATGAAGAAATGGTTAAGCTATTTTCAAATGAAAAAAACATAACTGAAAATACTCCGCCTTGCTTTATTTGGCATACAGCAACAGATGATGCTGTTCCTGTTAAAAATTCCTTTGCTCTTGCTGAAGCGCTGAGTGAGAAAAAAGTATATTTCGAACTGCATATATTCCCTGTTGGCTGTCACGGTTTAGGTCTTGCTTATGAACACAAGGATATAGGAATTTGGTCAGACTGCGCTTGCACGTTTTTAAAGAAATTAAATTTTTAATGGAGAAACTATGAACATTGCTATAATAACCGGGGCTTCAAGCGGAATGGGCGTTGAATTTTTCAAGGAAATGCAAAAAGAACCGCTAGATGAGGTCTGGGTAATTGCGCGACGCGAAAAGAATTTAATAGATGTATGTAAAAAATTCGGCAAAATCACCTATAAGATTTTTTGCATGGATGTAACCGAGGATAAAAGTATAAAGTCCCTTGAAGAAGCCTTGAAAAGAGAAAATCCAACTGTTAAATATCTTATTAACAACGCAGGCTTTGGGATTTTTGGCAAGGTTTCTGACATTGATAAAAACAAACAAAGCAGTATGATTGACGTCAACGTAAGAGCCCTTACCGAAATTTCTTCCATTGTATTAAAATATATGGACACGGGTTCTAAAATAATTAATATTTCTTCTATTGCTTCGTTTATTCCAAACGCGAATCTTGCCTCGTATTCTGCAACGAAAGCATACGTTATGAGCTTTTCAAGAGCTTTAAGGCAAGAGCTAAAGCCCAAGAAAATAAATGTTACTGTTGTTTGTCCGGGTCCTATGAACACTGAATTTTTAAGTGTCGCTGGTATTGAAAGTGGTACATCAAGAATGTTTGATATTCTACCATATTGTGACCCTCATAAAACCGCAAAAGGCGCCATCAAGGCATCAAAGAAGGGAAAGGCTATATACACACCCCGATTGTTTTACAAATTCTGTCGCATACTTGGCAAGGTTGCCCCGCACTCTTTCCTTATGAAATGCTTTAAGGCTTAATGCAATTTTAATGACTCGCCGTTTTTCAGACGGCGAGCATTTGTTTATATTCGACAAATTTTACCTTTTTTGTAAATTTTATTTTACTTTTACTTTTTTATATGTTATAATATTTTTAGTGTGCAAAACTGCACATAATAATTAAACAAATCAGAAAGGTATAATTCTATGACAGAAATTCTAAATGCCATAGGCGGTAAAATGCCTCTTATCGTTCAAATTCTAACCAGTGCCGCAACACTTCTCGGTGGTCTTGCTCTTTTCCTTTATGGTATGAACATGATGACAAATGGTCTTGAAAAGATGGCTGGTGGTAAGCTTGAAACCATTTTGAAGAAGGCGTCATCCAACAAATTCAAGGGCATTGCTCTTGGCGCCGGTGTTACTGCAGTTATTCAGTCTTCCTCTGCAACCACGGTTATGATCGTCGGCCTTGTCGGCTCCGGTATTATGGCTTTACCTCAAACCATCGGCATGCTAATGGGTACAAACATTGGTACAACCATTACACCTTGGATTACCGGTCTTGCCGATTTAGGTGGTGGCGAAAGTGCTGGTTGGCTTTCATCATTAAAACTACTTAAGCCTGACTTCTTTGCTCCTATCATTGCCGTTATTGGTATTATTCTTATAATGTTCTTTGCCAAGAAGAACAGAATTAACAAAGACATTGGTGCACTATTTCTCGGCTTTGCAATCCTAATGCAGGGCATGGAGCTTATGTCTAGCGCTGTTGAATTTTTAACAGACACCGACAACGAATCTATTGTTAACACTCTTATAAGCATAGTTTCGTTCTTTGATTCTTGGTATGGTGTAATATTAGCTCTTATTTTAGCTACTCTATTTACTACAGTTGTTCAATCATCATCTGCTTCTGTTGGTGTTTTACAAGCTATCGTTATGGCAACCGTAAAAATCGACCCAGATCTTGTTTCGTTTAAGGTTGCTATTCCTATTATTCTCGGCTTTAACATTGGCACTTGCGTAACCGCTGTTATTTCAAGCCTTGGCGCAAACAGAAACGCAAAGCGTGTTGCAATAACCCACCTTGTAATAAAGATTTTTGCCGTTGCATTGTGCTTTGTTCCATTCTTTATAATGACATTCATACCATTAAACAACCCTTGGTTTGCTCACGGCGTAAACGTTTGGACTATTGCAATTTTCCATACGTTATTCAATGTTGTTACTACATTCATCCTTCTTCCCGCTTCTAAATTGTTTGAAAAGATAGCTTTCTGGCTTGTTAAAGATAAGCAAGAAAAAGAAAAGGTTGCTTATATCGACCCTATTCTTATTTCTCAGTCACCCGCTGTTGCTCTTTCCGAATGTGCAAATCTTACTGTAGAAATGTGCGCTCTTTCAAAAGGAACTCTCGATTTATCTATTGATTCACTATACAATTACGACCCAAAAACTGCACAGTCTATCATTGATAACGAGGCATTGATTGACAAATACGAGGACCATATTGGCACTTACCTCGTTCAAATTTCATCACGTGCGCTTTCCAACGCGGACAGTAAGAAGAGCTCCAAGCTTCTCCACACTATTGGTGATTTTGAGCGTTTAAGTGACCACGCATTGAATATAGTAAACGTTTCTGAGGAGCTGAAGAACAAAAATATTGTTTTCTCGGATGAAGCAAAAGCAGAAATCGCTGTAATTACAGATGCTATAAAGGAAATTTTAAATATAACATCGAATGCATTTGTAAACGACAGCATTGACGTTGCAAAGCGTGTTGAACCTCTAGAGCAGGTTATAGACAAGCTTATTGCAACAACAAAAATGAACCATATTACAAGACTTCAAAAGGGTGCTTGTACTATTGAGCTTGGTTTTGTTCTTTCCGATCTTCTCAACAATTACGAAAGAATATCTGACCACTGCTCTAATATTGCAGTTGCAATAATCGAAACATCACACAACAGCTTTGGTACACACGAATACTTGAATCATGTTAAGAATGATAACAACGAAATGTTCCAAGCTGAATATAAATCATTTGCTGACAAATATACAATATCTGTTCAACAATAATTTAAAAGGCTCTGCGAGTGCAGAGCCTTTTGCTTAAAAAGCCTTCTTAAAGGAAGGCTTTTTCTTATTTTTCGGTTTTTATTGTTATTTCTTCACCATCTGTTGTTAAAACAATATCGCCCTGCAAATCGGTTCTATAAATATGGTTTTCGCTGACTATATTTTTAAATCTTTCAACCGTTTCTTCATGTGGATGACCATGTTTGTTATCCAATCCACAGCTTATTATAAAATACTTTGGAGTTAAATAGTCAAGTAAATCCTTGCAAGAGGATGTATCTGAGCCGTGATGTCCAGCATGGAAAACGTCACAATCAAATAACTTTGATGCCTCGTTTTTATATTTTTCAATAACTGCTTTTTCTCCTTCACGCTCCGAGTCACCTGTAAATAGCATCTTGTTTTTACCCCAGCGTGCCATTACAAATATACTGTAATCATTAGAGGCTTTATATGAATCCTTCACGGGACCTAAGAATTCAAGCTCTAAATCACCCTTGTCGTTTTTATTACTCTCATCTGTTTTACCAACGTATATTTTCCTATCATTTTCGTCATCTATATCAATAACGTCATCGGTCTCTAAAAGCCCACCTATATCGTCATCATCTCCAATAACGGAAACAAATATTTCGGGCTTTTCATTAATCGCGCCTACAAAACTATTAAACATATTGCTTGTTTTTGTTTGATCGGGAATGATAAGATTTACTATTTTAAATTCATCTAAAATCTCTTCAGCCTCGCCAAAGTGATCAGAATCAAAGTGAGTAATGATAAAATAGTCGATTGTTTCTATTTTCTTATCCTTCAAATAATTTATTAAGGTGTTAGTTTTGTCATTTTCTCCGGTATCAATAAGAACACTCATTTCATCAGCCAATATTAATGTAGCATCACCCTGCCCTACGTCTATGTAATGAAATTCAGCCGAGCCCTCGGGAATTTCGTACTCCTCTTTGAAAAAGAAGTTGTAAATAGAAAACGCAATAATTGCTAATAATGCTCCTATTATAGGAAGAACAATTTTTATAATTCTATTTTTATTACTTTTGTTTTTGTTCATTTTTCTCTCCTTGGAAGGTTATGTATAGATTATATCACATACCTATACAAAAAGCAATTCAAAACTCTAAATAAACCATATGTGACGAAGAAAAATATTTTGCATAATATAATTTTAGAATATGGAGGTAAGCTATGAATCAATCAAATGATAGCATCGGATTTTTGATAACAAATGTAAAAACAGCCAATGGCGCTCTGCCCATTGAGGGGGCAAGCGTTACAATTTATGGTGGAACCACGTTGAATCAAGATGGAAATCCATCATTTTTAAAAAGCGATATTATCTATACGTTGAAAACTGATCAAAATGGAAAAACAAACAAGGTCGCGCTTCCAACCAAAAGCAAGGACCTATCCTTGACTCCTGACAATCCTATTCCATATGATAGCTATAACATTACTGTTACTGCAGATGGCTTTTATGACGCTAGCTATTTGAGCGTTCCTGTTTTCCAAGGAATTACGTCTCTTCAAGGTGCAAATTTAATACCTTTGTCGGAATTTGCATCTCCTACCGACTATATACCAAATTCTCAAAGACAATATAAAGAAAGTAGTATGAATTAAAGGAGGGTTTATGCCTGTTTTACCAGTTATACCGAGATATGTAACAGTTCACCTTGGTCCACCGGACTCTGATGCACCAAACGTAACCGTTCCGTTTGCAGATTACATAAAAAACGTTGCCTCAAGTGAAATTTTCCCCACATGGCCTGAAAACGCAATTAGAGCAAATATTTACGCGCAAATTTCATTTGCATTAAACAGAATATTCACTGCATATTATCGCTCTCGCGGATATAATTTCGATATTACAAATTCAATAGGAATAGACCAATCATTTTTTAACGGCAGAGAGATATTTGAAAACATATCAAATATAGTTGACGAGATTTTCAACGACTATATCGTTATGGGAGATAGCGTTGAGCCTTATTTTACAGCATATTGCGATGGTCGAGAAATTACCTGTAACGGACTTCAACAATGGGACACAGTTGCTCTTGCAGAGCAAGGATTAACTCCTTACGAAATTTTACAACGCTTTTATGGCGATAATATTAATATTGTAACCAATGCACCAATAGGAGATAGAATATCAACGTGGGATGGAATCACTTTAGGATATGGTTCAATAGGAAATGCTGTACAACAAATACAAATTAGATTAAATAGGATTTCTAAAAATTTTTCTGCAATACCTAAAATCAATCCTGTAAACGGAATATTCGACACAGACACAGAAAACGCAGTTAGAGCCTTTCAAAACGCATTCGATTTAGAAGAAGACGGTCTTGTCGGAAAAGAAACTTGGTATGCAATTCAAAGAACGTACAGTGCCGTTAAAAGGCTAAACGATTTAGCATCCGAAGGGTTGAGCCGTGAAGAAGTAAAGCGATCGAGAAAGGAAGAATATGGTTAACCGATTTACTGAAAAAGCACAAGTGGTTTTGACCAATGCAAAAAAATGTGCCAAGGAGTTAAATACCTCTTACATAGGCACAGAGCATTTGCTCC
>SVRK01000021.1 GCA_015064855.1 Oscillospiraceae bacterium
TACAAGAAGCATCTCCTTTGCGCCTTCGTATGGCAGTTCTCTCGGTGCGTTAGGCAGCAATGCAACTGAAGATTTCGTAGGCTTTACAAGTAAGCGGTTATCGTAAACACCACCAACGACTTTGCCGCCGTAGTACAGCACATATTCGCCCATCATAGCACGGGCAGACAAGCCGCTACATTGTTCCAATACGAAATCTAAATATTCTTTACTACTTGACATAGTTACCTCTCATCAAATTCTTATTTATCGATGAGTTTATTATATCATAAAAACGATAGTGTTTCAAGTGAAATATTCGGCGCACGCCGAATGTGAAATAATTCACTCCGTGAATTGTGAAATATTGCTCCTTTGTCGCAATGTGAAATGAAATAAATCCCCTAATGCGCCGCAGCGCATTTCACACGTGGAGCGTATTTCACGCACGCAGTGCATTTCACAAATCCCGCAAGGGATTTTTTCTGGCGGAGAAGAGAAGATTTGCGCCCCAAGGGCGTACTGTTGTCGTTAGCCAATCAAACGTCGCAAAATGAGATTTTGCTCGTTTTCTTGGACGACTGCCACTCCTTATTCCTCGCTTCATCACCCACTGGGTGCGCTCGGAAACGTCCCTTCCTTGCCAGTGGTAACCGACACGAATGAAGTTTCAAACCCTTCTCACCAAGCAAATAAAAAAGGACACCGAATTGGTGTCCTTTTTTATTTGGCGGAGAAGAGAAGATTTGAACTTCCGCGCCGGTTACCCGACCTACACCCTTAGCAGGGGCGCCTCTTCGGCCACTTGAGTACTTCTCCATAGAAAGTACGCAACCAAGGTTGCACAAACCGCCGTTTCGTAGTTTGCTATTAGATTATACACAATTTTAACCACCTTGTCAATAGTTTTTTTCTTTTTATTTCTTTTATACTGCATCAAGGGAGAAAAAAGTGCAATATTTTCGCTATTTTATATAATAAATTATATAAATTTGCTTTACACCTTATAACCTTTGTGATATACTTTAGATATAAAAATATTCGAGGTGCATATGAAATTTACTTACAAGGATAAGCCTATAAAGGCTTTTGGCGTTCCAAATATCGAAAAAAGTCAAAAATTTGAACGTTTACCAAAGGAACTCCGTGAAAAGCTTCCAAATCTTGAATTTTTGGGCAGAAGAACCCCCGGGGCAAGAATTGGATTTAGAACCGATGCGCCTACATTTACAGTTAGAGTAGAGCTTGAAACGCTTTCTCCTGATATCGGTATGTCAATCTACACATGTCAAAGCGCTTGCGTTTATCTCGGTGCACGTCAAAAATCAAAATTTTTAGGTATTGTTAATCCTAAAAGCTATGAAACCAAGAATTTTGAAAAGGCGTTCAATAAGCCCGAGGGCATGGACGAAATCACAATTTGGCTACCACGAAATGAGGTAATTTCTAACGTTGAAATTGAAATTCCCGACGGATATAAGATAGAAGCACCGACACCGTATAAATATTCTTTACCTGCAATTTATTACGGCTCGTCAATTACAGAGCAAGCCGTAGCAGCCAATCAATGTGCAAGCTACAATGCATTAATCTCTCGTCATTTAGACCTTGACTACTATAATTTCGGTTTTTCCGGCAGCTGCAAGGGAGAGGTCGAAATGGCGGACTTTATAAACACACTCGACTTTTCGCTTTTTGTTTATGATTACGATCATAACGCGCCAACTGTTGAGCATTTAATGGCAACGCACGAGCCTTTTTATAAGAAAATAAGAGAAAAGAATCCAACCGTGCCAATTATTATGATAACGCGCCCAACCGCAACCTTTGGCGAGGATGCCCGCGCGCGCCGTGATGTTGTCAAGGCAACATATGAAAACGCAATAAAGAACGGAGATAAAAACGTGTATTTTATCGATGGTGAGGACTTTTTCAAGGATTTTGACGACAAAGAGGTATGCTTCATCGATACAATTCATCCAACGGATTTGGGCTTTTATAAAATGACAGAATTAATAGAGCCTGTAATAAAAGAGGCGCTCGCTTCGTTCGATAGAACGGACGTTTGAAAATGGTGAAAACAGTTATGTAGGGGACGGCGCCCTCGACGTCCCGTTAAAAGGAGAAAAAATGACAAAGGTAAAGCCAAGAGTCAGGGCAATTGCCTGGCTGCTTTCACTTGCATATTTTGCAAGCTACGTTATGCGAATAAACTTTTCCGTCGTTATAGTTGAGGTCTGTCAGGACCTTAATAAGGAAAAGGAAGAGTTAGCTTTTATTTTAACTGCCCTTACGGTAACTTACGGTCTTGGACAAATTATCTGTGGTATAATAGGCGACAAAATCAAGCCGAGATTTATGCTAACCGCAGGTCTTATATTAGCTATTGTTTGTAATATTTCTATGTTCTTTGCCGAAAACGTGATTTTAATGGCGGTAATATGGGGCATAAACGGCTTTGCACACGCAATGTTCTGGCCACCGATAGTTAAGCTAATGGCTATGCACCTAACAGAGGTTGAATATTCATATGCCTCAGTGCGCGTTACGTGGGGCTCCTCGATAGCTACAATTTTACTTTATTTAACTTGTCCCTTCTTACTTTTTATAGTGGATTGGGATGCAATTATGCTAATTTGCGCTACAATCGGAACTCTTGTTATGATTGCTTGGATAGTTTTATCCCCTAAGCTCTTTAGGGAGGCGGGAGAGGAGCAAAAAAGCGTTGCCGCACCGAAGGTTGAAGGTATAAAGCCACCGAAATACGTATTTTTACCGCTTATACTTATAATGATAGCGATAATTATGCAGGGGGCACTCCGTGATGGAGTTACCGCTTGGATGCCGTCATATCTTGTAGAAACGTTTAGCATCCCATCACAGTGGTCAATTCTTATAACAGTAGTGCTTGCTATTTTCAGTATGATTAGCTTTACTGTATTTGATTACATAAACAGACGCTTCTTTAAAAACGAGGTCTTTTGTGCAGGATTTATTTTCTTGCTTGCTACTGTTTCGGCGGCGCTGCTTTTTGTCAGCAACAAATTCGGTATAGCGATACCGTCAATTATACTTATGTCAATTTTGGTTGCGTGTATGCACGGCACGAACCTTATGCTAATAGCCATAGCGCCAAAACGCTTTAAAAGCAGTGGAAGGGTATCAACCTATTCGGGAGTTATGAATGCCTGTACGTATGTGGGCGCGGCAATCTCAACCTACGCCTTTGCCGCTATTGCCACGGGTATCGGTTGGGATTTCGTTATAGGACTTTGGATAGGTGTAGCATTTATTGGATGCGCCCTTTGCCTAATAGCACTACCAAAATGGAAAAAATTTAAAAAAGAATATGATAAAGAGGATTAAAATAGAAAGGTGTAAATAAAAATGAAAGCACAAGAAATTTTAAATGGGATGACGCTTGACGAAAAAATATATCATCTTGTACAAATGACAACAATGACTTACCTAAAGACAGATGGCACAAATATCGTAACAGGTCCTAACAGCAGAATGCAGCTCGATAAGGAGTACATTTACGAGGTTGGTACGCTTTTAAACCTTGTTGGCGCACAAACAATGATTGATGCCTTAACTAATTTCTTAAACGGAAGCAAAAAGAAGGTAACCCCTGTATTTATGCAGGACGTTATCCACGGACATAGAACCCTATACCCGATAAATCTTGGCGTTGCAGCTTCATTTAACCGAGAGCTTGCCCATGACCTTGCGGCTATGGCTGCAAAGGAAGCAAGCCTTGACGGTGTTAGCGTAGCATTTGCACCGATGGTTGACCTTGTTCGCGACCCAAGATGGGGACGCGTTATGGAGTCAAGCGGTGAAGACCCATACCTAAATGGAGAAATGGCTGCTGCAACAGTAAAGGGCTTCCAAGGCGATATGGGCAAATACAATATTGCCGCTTGCGTTAAGCACTACGCCGCATATGGTGGAGCTGAGGCAGGTCGTGACTACAACACAGTTGATATGAGTGAAAGAACCTTAAGACAATACTACTTGCCACCATATAAGGCAGCAGTTGATGCAGGCGTTAAAATGGTTATGACCGCGTTTAATATTGTTGACGGTGTTCCTTGCTCGGGTAACAAATGGCTCGTTAAGGATATCTTACGCGATGAGTGGGGCTTTGACGGAGTAGTTATAAGCGATTATAGTGCGTTTGAGGAAATGATTGACCACGGAAACTGCCAAGACAGAAAGGAATGTGCATATCTCGCTATGGAAGCGACAGAGGATATTGAAATGATGTCGCCTTGCTATGCACTTTATTTAAAGGAGCTTATTAACGAGGGTAAAATCACAATTAAGCAAGTAGATGACGCCGTTTTAAGAATACTCAAATTGAAAGAGGAGCTTGGCGTATTTGAAAATCCTTATCGTTCGGTAAACGTAGAGGAGGCGGCAAGAGTTCAGGTAGGACCTGAGCATAGAGCTTTGGCAAGATGTGGCGCGGAAGAAAGCGCGGTTCTTTTGAAGAATAACGGTATTTTGCCACTATCCAAGGATGTAAAGAGCGTTGCTCTTATCGGCCCTAACGCAAACACAGGAGAAATCCATGGCAGCTGGCATTGTGGCGGTAAGATTGACGAAACTATTACAGTTCTTGAAGGCTTTAAGAATATTATTGGCGATAGAGTTAAGTATGCAAAGGGCTGTGATATTCTTTATAACTCAACTGATGAATCTATGATTGACGAGGCGGTTAAGCTCGCATCCGAGTGTGAGGTTTGTGTTCTTTGCCTTGGTGAGCATCAGGAATATTCCGGCGAGGGTAACTGCCGTGCGAATATTGAGCTTCCTGAAGTTCAATATAAGCTTCTTGAAAAAGTTTTAGAGGTTAACAAAAACGTAGTTGTTGCACTCTTTGCAGGCAGACCTCTTGCTATTTCCAAGCTCGACGAGCTTGCTCCTGCTATACTTGATATGTGGATGCCGGGTACTGAAGCGGGTAACGCTTGCGCTAACCTTATCTTTGCAAACGCTATCCCATCAGGTAAGATAACAATGACCTTCCCACGTGAGCTTGGTCAAGTTCCAATTTACTATAACGCATATAGAACAGGCAGACCAAAATTAGAGGAGGATGACTTCAATCGCGTTCGCTTTACCTCGTCATATCTTGATATGCCAAATAGCCCACTCTATCCGTTTGGCTATGGCTTATCATATACCGATTTTGAATATAGTGACTTTAAATTGAGCGCATCAAAAATGAAGCGTGACGAAACTCTAGTTGCTTCAGTTAAGGTTAAAAATGTAGGCAAGTATAAGGCTAAGGAAGCGGTTCAATTCTATATCCGCGACGTTGTTGGTTCTGTTGTAAGACCTATGAAGGAATTAAAGGGCTTTGAGAAAATTGAGCTTGATATAGGTGAAGAAAAGACAGTGGAATTTACAATCACCGAGGATATGCTTAAATTCTGGAATAAGGATATGGACTTTGTTGCCGAAAACGGCAAATTTGAGGTCTTTATTGGCAAGGATTCAAGATGCAAGCCATACGCAAGCTTTGAATTAGTATAAACAAAAGCAGACACTTTACATGAAGTGTCTGCTTTTTAATTTTTCTTGAATTCTTCACCTGTTATAAGATAGTCAATAGAAACGCCGAAATATTGCGACATTCTTACAAGCATATCTATATCGGGGCTTCTTTTTCCATTTTCATAAAAGGAAATGGCTTCACGGCTTATGTTTAAATCGAAGGAAACCTTAAGCTGACTGTAGCCCTTTTTCTTTCGCAAAAGCTTAAGCCCCTTCATTTCCATAAGTGCCCCTCCCGTCAAGTAAAAATCACCTTGACTTTAGTGTAACATTATGTTACAATATTTATGTAACAATTTGTTACATTTTAAAATAATGAAAAATAATAGAAGGAGGAAATTTTATGTATTGCAGAAATTGTGGAAAAGAAATAGAGGAAAGTGTCTTTTGCCCATACTGTGGAAGCGGACAAGATGCAAGTAACGTCGAAAAAGGAGAAATTGTGCCAACCATAACCGAGGATGGTAGACAAATATACAGGGATTCTAACGAGGCGTATAAGGCTTTTAAAAAGACGAGCGCAGTGCCGACAGCTATTGCTATATTCTCGGTTATTGCATGTATAGCGATGATGCTAAGCATCTTAGTTTGGTTTTTGGCAGCGTGGGGTTTAATAGCTGGTCGCTATTTTCCACTAATTAATGGCGTATCGATAGTAATGTCTATAATTGGTTTTTTTATGATGGATTTAGCAGGTTTTTTATTTGTGCCAAGTGGGATATTTGCTATAGTGTGGACAAGATCCTTAAGCTCTTGGATACGTAAAAACAATGTAGATTGTAGAGAAACTACGAAAAATGACAAAAGATGGAGTGTTTTAAAAGTAGCTCAACTCTTTAACGATGATCCAAAATCCAAAAAGCTCCATCTTGTGGCAAGAATTATAATGATTATAACGTTCCCTATCGGATGTTGGGCGGTTGGCGTTTATTATGTGGTTGGAATTGTTGGAATGAGTTCACTTTCTACGTATTTGTTAACTATTGAAAAATATTCGTTTTTGACAGAACCAAATACATGGATTTTCTTATATATGCTAATATCAATTTTTGTTTTCTTTGTGATAATGGTGGTTTTTAGTATGCCAGCTCTGATAATGGAAGCTGTTTTGATAAAAAGAGCAAATAAAAATTTTGAAAAACAAAGCTAAAATAAAAACGAAATCCCAAAAAATTCGTGTTTACTTCAAAGACACTCGTTTTTTAACTTTTACAAAAAGAGGCACTGACAAAAATCAGTACCTCTTTATGCTTTTTGTTTTTGGTTATGCCTCAACGTAAAAGAAGCTTCATATGGACGAACAGGTTGGGAGCAGAAATTGGTGAATTTTTCCCGAAGGTGTACTTTGTACTCTGACCCAATCCCACAAAGTCTTTGCAGACTTTAACGGGGGCCCCTTGGGGAGGGAAAAGTCGCCGAAAAAAAACAAAAAGCACGCACCAAGGAAGAAAAGCCATAGCTTTTCAACCTTAAAACACAAAAAACAGAGGCACTGACAAAAATCAGTACCTCTTTATGCTTTTTGTTTTTGGTTATGCCTCAACGTGTTCGTCCACTATCTTTGAACTCTTCCGCTTCCGCCACCCTTAATAAGTCCTTCAACCTCTTTAACGCTAACTAGGTTGTAGTCGCCTATAATTGTGTGCTTGAGGCATGAAGCCGCAACTGCAAATTCGATAACATCTTGGCTAGACTTATTCATAAGTGAAGCGTAGATAAGTCCGCCACCGAATGAGTCGCCGCCGCCAACACGGTCAACGATATGGATATTGTATGAGCGAGAGAAGTAATACTCATTTTCGCTTGCATCATAAAGCATAGCAGCCCAAATATTGTCATTAGCTGAAATGCTTGTACGAAGTGTGATAGCAACTCTCTTAAAGCCAAAGCGAGCGGACAATTGAGAAGCAACACTCTTGTATCCCTCGTGGTTTACAACGCCTGCATCAACGTCTGTGTTTTCAGCCTTAATGCCAAATACCTTTTCTGCATCCTCTTCGTTTGCAATGCAAACGTCAACAAGCTTCATAAGCTCGCCCATAACCTTGCCGGCTTCCTCTGTTGACCAAAGGTTTTTGCGGTAGTTAAGGTCACAGCTTGTGGTAATGCCCTTTTCACGGCAAGCCTTCAAAGCATCCATGCAAATTTCGGGAAGCTCACCGCCAAGTGCCGGAGTAATTCCTGTGAAGTGGAACCAGTTAGCACCGTCGAGAATCTTTTCCCAATCAAAATCGCTTCTCTTTGCAAGAGCAATAGCGGAGTAAGCACGGTCGTATATAACCTTTGAAGGTCTTTGAGATGCGCCTGTTTCAAGGTAGTAAATACCAACTCTGTCGCCACCTCTTACAATATCTGATGTGTCAACACCATATCTTCTGAGAGAGTTTACTGCGCTTTGTCCGATTTCGTGGGATGGGAGCTTTGTAACGTATGAAGCATCAATGCCATAATTAGCAAGTGATACTGCAACGTTAGCCTCACCGCCACCATAGGTTGCGCCGAATGTATCGGTTTGGATAAATCTTGTGTAACCGGCTGGATTAAGTCTTAACATAATTTCGCCAAAGCATACTGTTTTCATAGTGTACCTCTTAAAATAAATATTTACAAATAAATTATATAACAATTAATGTTTCTCGTCAAGGCTTTGGTTGTATTTTTTTGCCTCCTTTGTAAAGGGAGGTGTCAACGTAGTTGACGGAGGGATTAATAATGCCCTATCTATTGCAGGGCGCAAACCTTTTGTCGCTATGCGACATTTCACTTAACAAGAGAATTACCCCTCAAGGGGAAGGCTGTTGTATTTTTCATAATAGAAAATATACTGTTGCGCTATTCCTGCATTTTTACCGAGTGCTGTGTGATCAAACTCACCGCCAAAGTGCTTTTCAATAGCGCGTTTCATCCAAACGTCAATAGGGAAAGCCTCGGTTTTTTCAAAGCCGAAGAGAAGGGCGCACGATGCGACCTTTAATCCAACGCCTTTGATGGCGGATAACGTATTAAGCGCGGTGTCGAAATCGCTTTCCTTTACCTTGTCAAGCAAAATTTCATCATTTGCCACCTTGCTTGATGCATCAAATATGTATTTTGCACGGAAACCGGTTCGCATTTCAAAAAGTCCATCAATCCCGGCACCAACAAGTGATTTTGCAGTTGGGAAGGAATAATAGGTTTCACCATAAAAATCTATTTTTTTACCATATTTTTGGGAAAGAGCTGATATAATTTTTTTAATTCTGGGGATATTATTATTTTGAGAGATGATAAACGAGCAGAGGGCTTCCCACATATCCTGACGTAGGATTCTAATTCCGTAAGAATATTGGGTGGCAAGGGCAAGATGCTCCGATTTTATTGCATTGTTGATTGATGCGTCAATTTCCTCGTAGTCAACATCAAGCGAAAGGAAACGTGCCCAAATAGACTCAAAATCGTCCCTTGTCGCACCATAAACTATAATTTCGGTGTCGTTATCCTGTGCGAACACGACATATTTTTCAAAAGCCACACCGCCAAACTCGTATTTGTGCCCGAATTTTGAAACAGGGTCGAATCTAAAGCATTGACCACAGTCAAAGGTCTTAAAGATATTAAGTCGCGCAATGCCACTTGCACGCACAAACGGTATTTTTCCCCCGAAAATGCCTTCCTCTAATTCGTACATAAAATCCCTCCCTTCAAAAAACACTTGAACTTTTATAATTATACCATTATAATATAAGTAAGTCAAGTATGCTCGTGGCATAGAAAGGTTAAAAATATGGAGCAAATTTATACAATTCCTGTAAATGAATCATTTGAAGACTGTGCAAAATCCGGGTGTGATTGTCCGCTTTGCAAAATATACGACAATTTGGAAAACAAAGAGGTTGAAATGGCACTCGGCCCTTCTATGATGGAGCCGTCAACAAGAGAACTGACAAACGAAAAGGGCTTTTGCCGTGACCACTTTAAAATGATGCTGGAAAGAAACAACCGTTTGTCTCTTGCCCTCATTTTGGAGAGCCATCTTGACACAGTTAAAGGCAAATTAAGTGGAAATTTCCTTGATGCGCTTTTCGGAACAAAGGCAAACAAGGCACTAAAAGGCGCACAGAACGTTCTCGGCAGTTGTTTTATATGTGAGCGTATTGATAATCACTTTGAAAAAATGGTAGAAACAACAGTTCTTCTTTATGATAAAGACCCTGATTTTAGAGAAAAGCTAATGGGGCAAAAATATTTCTGTCTACCTCATTACAAAATGATGCTTGAATGTGCACGTAACGAGCTTGATAAGAAAAAGTACAATTCGTTTTTCAGCGATGTGTCGAGTATTGAAAATAAGTATTTTGAAAAATTAGGCGGAGACGTATCTTGGTTTTGCAAGAAATTTGATTACCGTTATGATAACGAGCCTTGGTATGACTCAAAGGACGCACCTGACAGGGCAGTTACATTTTTAGTAGGTGGCGTAAATAAAAGTGGGCATTGACACAAAGGCATAAACACAGCCGAAATAAAAAGGGGAGTGTGTCAAACGTGTCCTTTTGTATATAATAAGGTTGAAAAACTGCGTTTTTCTTCATAAAATTCGGCTGTTATTGACGATTTCCGCTCTACCGTACAAAGTACGCCTACGCTTGGAAATCGCCAATTTCTGCTCTTTGTCTCTTCGCCCAATCAAGACGAAAGGACAGATAAAACAGGGCATTGACACAAAGGCAAATTAGTAGGGGAGGATATCATCCTCCCGAGAAAAAAGCAGATTTCCGTTTTGGGAAATCTGCTTTTATATTTTTTCTAATTTCTCAATCAATTTCTTGAAATTGTCCGGCAATTCACATTCAAAGGTCATAATCTCCTTTGTTTTTGGGTGAGGGAAGGATAAAACCTTTGCATGAAGAATTTGTCCGTCAAGCAAAGAGGAATTTGCTTTTTCAAAATTAGTCTTGCCACCGCCATAAACAGTATCACCTATAATCGGATGCCCAATGTGGCTCATATGGACTCTTATTTGGTGGGTTCTGCCTGTTTCAAGCACCATTTTTGCGTGTGTAAACGAAGGATATTCGCATATTACCTCGTAATGGGTGATTGCTTCCTTGCCTCCCTTTACTACTGCCATTTTCTTTCTGTCAATGGGGTGACGGGCAATAGGCGCGTTTACTGTGCCACTGTTTTCCTTGAAATGACCTGTAATAATTGCGTGATAAACTCTTTTTATACCATGGTCCTTTAAAAGAGAAGAAAGAAAAACATGAGCCTCATCATTCTTTGCTACAACCAAAAGACCGCTTGTGTCCTTGTCAATTCTATGTACAATTCCGGGGCGGATTACTCCGTTTATTCCCGAGAGAGAGTCCTTGCAGTGGTAGAGAAGTGCGTTTACAAGAGTACCGCTCTCGTTTCCATTTGCGGGGTGCACAACCATACCCGAGGGCTTGTTTATAACGATAATATCATTATCCTCATAGACAATATTTAAAGGAATGTTTTCAGGCGCAAGGGAAATCTCCTTCGGCTCCGGCTCGTCAATTACAATCTCGTCGTTTTCGCGCAGACGATAGTTTTTTGCCTCGGTTTTTCCATTCACCGTTACACATCCGGTTTCAATTAGAATTTGAGCCGAGGAACGGGTAATTTCAAGAGCTTCGGATACGTATAAGTCAAGACGCTTTTTTATATTTTCGGGAGAAATCATATTGTTTCATCCTCGTCTCTGTCTTCGTCCTCGTCGTCCTTGTCTTCTTCGTCGTCTTCTTCATTCTCCTCGTCCTTGTCTTTCGGATTTTCTTCGCTCTTTTTCTTCTTGCTCTCTGTTATTATATCGTAAAGGAGCGTGCAAATTGTAAGAGCAGCACCTATACAAACAAAGGAGTCGGCAACGTTAAAGATAGCATTCCATATTCCATAGAAATCGAACATATCTATAACCTCGCCCTTGAAAAGCTGCTCGCCATAGAAAATTCTGTCTATCATATTGGAAAGGCCACCCGCAAAGATAAAGGAAAGACCTAGCTTCATAGGTAATTTATCCTTTGAGAATGCAAAAAGATAAACGGCAATCGCAATAAGCGCAATAGGTGAGATAACCATAAATACCCATCTTTGCCCTTCACCATCAAAAAGGCTGAACGACATACCCGGGTTTGTAATATATTTTAGGCGGAAAAAGCCCTCGATTATTTCAATTTCTTGCCCTAGCTCCATAAAATTAGAAACTATGAGCTTTGACGCTTGGTCGATTATAATAATAAGCGCCATAACGGAAATAAGAATAATATTAATTATCATTTTTCCTCCTGAATTTTTACATATATATAGTAAGCAAGCCACTTACTACGTTTAAAAGAATATAAAGCACCAAAAAGGACAAGTCCAGTGGAAAATTCCTTATCCAGCTTATTTTATATAGTAAATTTCTGATAGGTATAAGAGGGGGCTCGGTAATCATATGGATAAAGCCGAAAAACCTAGTATCTCTTACAGGCGGAATCCACGAGCAAATGGCGCGGATAACCATAATCATTTGAAACGCCGAAATTAATGAGTATAAAACCCAAGCGGTATATTTAATAATCATTAGAGCTTAAAGAACTCCTCATCAGCATCCGGGGTTTCAAAAATTTCACTGCTAACCTCAATACCCTTTACGGTAATAATATAAGAGCTGGAGGTTGCCTTTCTTATAGAATAGCCAAGCGCATAAGCCGCACCGCTAACAAGGTCAATAACTCTGCTGTGAAGAGCTTTATCCAAGCTTTCAAGATTTAAAAGCACGGTTCTTCCCGCAACAAGACAGTCAATGGCACTGAGCGACTGCTCAAATGTCTTTGGACGGCAGATTTTAAACTCTGTGTTACTCTCAAAGGAAGCCTCGGGGGGTATTTCGGGCTCCTTCGGCTCGTTTATATCAGCGTCATCCTCTTCGAAGATATCGATTTTATTCTTTTTCTTTTTAAACAAATTAAATAGCTTCATAATTATTTCCTTTCTCCAAATATTTTACTTCCAACGCGGACAAGAGTTGCTCCGCTTTTGATTGCATATTCATAGCTTTCGCTCATTCCCATTGATAAAATGGCAGTTGGGTCACTGCCAAAAAGCTCGTCAAACAGCTTTTTTGTCAGTCCAAAGCAGGACATATATTCTTCCTCTGTGCCTCTTGGCGCCATTGTCATAAGCCCACGCACACGCACGTTTGAAAGGGACTTCAATTGATTGTAAAAATCCTTAACGTCCTCGGGCATAACGCCACCCTTATTTTCTTCGCGTCCGCTATTTACTTCGATTAAAACGTCCATTATTTTGTCAATTTTTCTTGCTCGCTTGTCAATTTCCAAGGCGAGCGACAGAGAGTCAAGTGAGTGTATAAGCGAAACCTTATCAATAATATACTTCACCTTGTTTTTTTGCAAGGTTCCAATAAAATGCAGCTCTGCCCCTTTGTCGTATGAGTCGTATTTTTCAACAACCTCGTTTACGCGGTTTTCACCAATGATTTTAACACCCAGACTGATTAAATAATTTATGTCCTTTGGAGCTTGTGTTTTGGTTGCAGCAAGGAGCGAAACCTTGCCGTCCTTGTCAAGAGCTCTTATTTTAGATAAAACCTCATTATAGCTTTCTTTTATTGCTTCAAAACGGTCATTCATAGGATTTTTACCCTCTATAATATCCGATGCATAGGAAAATGCATCACATTCATCAACATAAATTTTATGATAATTTTCGTGGCGTGAGAACCAAGTAAGCTGACGCTTTGCGTAATGGCGTGTGGCCTTTTTTAACTCGTCTATACAAGCTTCAAGCGAGGAAGCCCCCTCAAAATAAGGGATAAACTCCTTGTAGCCAATCGCACCAAACGACGTATATTCTTCCTTTAAATAGCCGTTGTCGTATAAACGTCTTGCCTCGGCTAAAAGCCCATCCTCAAGCATAATATCTACACGCTTTTCAATTCTTTCGTATAAAAGGTCGCGGTTTTTAGCGCACAAGAAGAAAACGGTTGAATCATAAGGAGATGAAATCTTTTTTGACTCCTTATCAAGTACACTTTTGGGCTTTCCTGTGGCTTTATAAATTTCAAGCGCACGGATAACTCTTTTTACGTTGTTTTTGTGGATAGCATCAGCACTTTCGGGGTCTATTTCCTTTAGCATATCGTGTAAAAGATCAACGCCCTTTTCGTCTGCTAAATTTTCCAGGTGTGCGCGATAGGAGTCGTCCCTTGCGGTTTCTGAAAATGATGGTATTTCAAGGATACTATCAAGATAAAGTCCTGTGCCACCACAGAAAATCGGAGTTTTGCCTCTTTTTATTATATCATCTATAATATTTTTTGCAAGTAGCTGATAGTCCGCGCACGAAAAATTTTCGTTTGGGTCTTTAATATCAATTAAGTGGTGGGGAACAGAAGAAAGCTCATCCATTGTAGGCTTTGCAGTTCCTATATCCATTCCGCGATATATTTGCATAGAATCGCAGGAGATAATCTCACCATTATACTTTTTGGCAAGCTTTATAGCAAGCGCTGTTTTACCAACCGCCGTTGGCCCAACTATTGCAAAAACCCTCATTGCTATCTCCTTTCGATTCTCAAATATGGTTGCTTGGTTTTACCCCTGTGTCGTAGGAAAATTTCACATAGGCGAAGAGACAGGGAGGAAAAATTGGTGAATGTGACCGAGAGGCGTACTTGTGTACGTCGGAGGGAACAGTCGCCGAAAAAAAGCAAAAAGCACAAACTAAGGAAGAAAAGCGTAGCTTTTCAACCTTAAAAGCTGGGAATGATAGTAAAGCAAAATAAATATTTATCGCTTTTTGTTTTTGGTTTTACCCCTGTGTCGCAGGAAAATTTCACATAGGCGAAGAGACAGGGAGGAAAAATTGGTGAATGAGACCGAGAGGCGTACTTGTGTACGTCGGAGGGAACAGTCGCCGATAAAAAGCAAAAAGCACAAACTAAGGAAGAAAAGCATAGCTTTTCAACCTTAAAAGTTGGGAATAACAGTAAAGCAAAATAAATATTTATCGCTTTTTGTTTTTGGTTTTACCCCTGTGTCGCAGGAAAATTTCACATAGGCGAAGAGACAGGGAGGAAAAATTGGTGAATGTGACCGAGAGGCGTACTTGTGTACGTCGGAGGGAACAGTCGCCGATAAAAAGCAAAAAGCACAAACTAAGGAAGAAAAGCATAGCTTTTCAACCTTAAAAGTTGGGAATGATAGTAAAGCAAAATAAATATTTATCGCTTTTTGTTTTTGGTTTTACCCCTGTGTCACAGCCTATTCAATTAGCATGGCATCGCCAAAGGAAAAGAACCTATACTTTTCTTCAACTGCGGTTTTGTATGCCTCCATAATCTTTTCCTTACCGCGCAAAGCGCTAACAAGCATAAGAAGTGTACTTTCAGGTAAATGGAAATTAGTGATTAAAGTGTCAACAGCCTTGAATTTGTAGCCTGGATAGATAAAAATGCCCGTATTGTCGCTTGTTTCAAGAACCTTGCCGTTTTCGTCGCTTGCGCTTTCAAGTGTGCGACATGACGTTGTGCCAACTGCAATAATCCTACCGCCCTTGGCTTTTCTTTCGTTTATTATGTCAGCACTTTCCTTTGAAACGGAGATGTATTCAGCGTGCATAATATGGTCGGTTATTTTGTCTGCCTTAACGGGTCTGAACGTACCAAGACCAACGTGTAGCATAACAGGAACAATCGCAATACCCTTGTTCTTTATTTTTTCAAGCAACTCGGGGGTAAAGTGTAGTCCCGCAGTGGGGGCGGCGGAAGAGCCGTTTTCCCTTGCGTAAACCGTTTGATATCTATCTTGGTCCTCAAGCTTTTCCGTTATGTAAGGAGGCAAGGGCATAGAACCTATTTTTTCAAGCACCTCGTAAATATTTGAATATTTACTCTCGTCATACTCGAATTTTACAATTCTGTTTCCGTCCTCAACCACCTCTAAAACAGTAGCAGTTAGCGTTTCAGCATACTTAATTTTACCACCAATTTTTATTTTCTTGGCAGGACGTAAAAGAACTTCCCACTCGTTATTCTTTAGTTGCTTTAAAAGCAAGGTTTCGATTTTAGAAGGGGCGGACACAAAAGAGTCTCCCTCGCGCACCTTTTCTCCCCATATTCTTGCAGGAATAACGCGAGAGTCGTTTATAACAAGCGTGTCATTTGGCTTTAAATAGTCGATTATATCGTAAAAATGCTTGTGCTCTATACTGCCATCCCTTTTTATTACCAAAAGGCGGGAGGAGTCACGAGGAGTAACGGGTGTTTGAGCTATTAGCTCCTTCGGTAAATCATAATAAAAATCGCTGGTTTTGAGCTCGGTCTTTGGTAGGTCGTTTTTAATCATTTTATTCCTTTTTGCGTCAAAATCATTGGCACAATATAAAAATTATCATAATTATATATATTATAAAGCATTTATTTTGCTTTTTCAACAGTTTTGAAAGGATTTTTAGTATGTGTAATAAGGAAAAGGTATTTTTCGGCTCAGCTTGTGCTATGGTTACGCCATTTAAAAACGGTGAAATAGATTACAGCGCGTTTGGAAAGCTGATTGATTATCAAATTGAAAACGGCACTGATGCAATAGTTGTGCTTGGCACAACGGGAGAGGCGCCAACTATTAGCGAGGCGGAAAGAGGGGAGATTGTAGCCTTTGCCAAAAACAGAATAAACGGGCGCACGCCTTTGATTGTGGGAACAGGCACAAACTCGACTGAATCGACAGTAAGATATTCAAAAAACGCACACTCCCTCGGGGCAAATGCGATTTTATGTGTAACTCCTTACTATAATAAGCCAACGGAAAATGGACTTGTTGAGCACTATAAGGCAGTAGCGGATAGCGTTGATATTCCTGTGATTTTATATAATGTTCCCTCTCGCACAGGGGTGAATCTTTCGGTTGGAGCTTTGGAAAAATTAAAGGATATACCTAATATAGTTGGCATTAAGGAGGCGAGTGGAAGTATAGGATATTTTGATGCTTTGGTTGCGCGTTTTGGTGATTATTATCATTTTTATACGGGAAATGACGAATTGACATTGTCATCGCTTGCCTGTGGTGGAGACGGCGTTATTTCGGTTGTCGGAAACGTTTTGCCAAAGGAAATGCATATTTTGTGCCAATCCTTTAAAAATGGTGATATTGAAAAAAGCCGAGAGATACAGCACGCGCTTTTGCCTTTGATAAAGGAGCTTTTCTATGAGGTAAACCCTGTGCCTGTAAAAACTGCACTCAATATAATGGGACTTATAGAGAATGAGCTTCGTCTTCCTCTTGTGAAATCTACTAGATATAGTGAAATTAAGACGTTAATTTCAAAATATTTAAAGCAGTAGCAGAGCCGTAGCTTGAAAATATATAATAAAAATGTTGACAAAAGCATATATTGGTGTTAAAATAGAGTAAAGTAATATTTTGAAAGGAGAATTCAAAAATGATTTGTCCAACATGTGGAAAAGAAATCGAAGACGGCGCTTTGGTATGTGAATATTGCAATCAAGAATTTACATACGAAGAGGAGGCTACCGAGGTAGCTGAGGCAGAGGCTGTTGAAGAGGCTGTTGAAGAGGCTGTTGAAGAGGTTGCTGAAGAGGTTGAAGAGGTAGCTGGACCATCAAACGTTTTGGCGATTTTATCACTCGTTTGCGGTGGCTTAGGCATACTCGGCTTTTTCCCACTCATCGCATCTATTGCAGGTATCATTCTATCCGTTATTTATAAGAAAAAAGGCGGAAAGAATGTAATGGGCAAGGTTGGTTTGATTTTATCAATCGTTGCTATTGTTCTCAAGGTTGTAGCCATCATTCTTAGCATTGTTGCAGTCGTTGCTGTGATTGTTTTGGCATTCTTGTCAACACCGGGCTTGCTTGAAGATATTCTTTGGGAACTCGGCCTTTAATTAAAAAAGAAACAGACCCTTCAAGGGTCTGTTTTTTGTTTGCATCATCTATAACAAAAGCGACTCCGAGGAGTCGCTTTTGTTTTTTATTAGTTGTTTGTAGTAGTAGCAGCTGTTTTCAATGTTACGAAATAATTTCTCGATGTTGTTTTAATAGCAAATACAACGCAATCATCAAATGTTGATGAATAGATTGTGTAATCACCAGAATCTATTGGGAGATTGAAGGATGCGATTTCGTCACCGTTTGTTTCATAGAACGTAATAGTTTTATTTGTGCGTATTGAAGAATATCCGTATTCGGTTTCAACAATGTAGAAGTAATCGTCTTTTACTGTAATACTTGCTGTAGTGTAGTAGCTGTAATAATCGGAAGAGCTGTTTGTAACAAGGTGATTGGTGCTTGTGTAACCGTAGTCATCACATTCAGCAATGTAATAGGATGTTGAAGAGCCGCTAATTTCTTTGTAAATGATAGAATCGTTTGTTGCGCTGTAGAATTCTGTATCCTCATCCAAGGTAACTACAGAATTGAGGTTCATATCATAAATTGCTTCGTTTGTAACGATGAAATTCTTGTTTGCGTAATCAATTTCGCCAAGCTCACCGATAACATCATTGTTTTCGTTGTAAATTCTTGTGAAGTATTCGCCCTGTACCATATATCTTTTTTCGTTTAGGGCAACAGCATTATCGCCAAGGTCTTTCATTGAGATAAGCTCAATCTTTCCTTCGTTTGAAATAGAAGCGGTGGCTGTTTCATTGTTGTCATAGTAAACGATGCCTTCGTCTTCAATAACAAAAACAGAAGCAATGTTTTCAGCGTTTGCTGGCAAGCCTATGAAGCCAAACTCAACAAAATCGTCTTTAGTCATAACATCGTCAATGATGTAAGAGCAATCAATTTCCTCATATGCACCGTTGTTAACAGTGTAAAGGTAGGTTTCAAGTGTGTAGCAATAGCCGTCCTTAATGTAATCGTATTTTGTGTCATAAAGCTCTTCATATGAGCCGAGCTCGTTTTGGAATTGAACAAGAATGTCTCCGTTGTTAAGAACGAAAACATCGTACTCGCTGTCAAATTTGCTTTCAGCAAACTTTTCAAAGTTTGTACCATAGAGTTGCTTGAATTGTGAATCGAAAACGTAAACGTCATCTTCTGAAAGAAGAACGTATTTGTCGCCTGCTTGATAGAGGTCTCTAACAAAGTATTTTACAGAGTTTTCTTTAAGAGTTTTTACTGACTCAAGAGTGTTTGTTTGAGTGTTGAAAAGATAGAGTGTCTCATCAAAGATTACAGCTTCCTTGTCAAGATTGTCAAGGATTGCATAGTCAAGAGCGGTCTTGCTTGATGAAATGTGACAATAGCCGGTGTAATCGTAAACGCCGTAGGTGTATGATGTATCGCCGTAATAATTGTCATATGTTTCCTTTAAGATGAAAAGGTCTTCGCCAAATTCAGCGATTGAAACGCCGGTAATGCTTGATGTATAGCCGTCGGAGCCATATGATGACCAGCCATTATAATCACAGTATGTAACAGTTGCAGAATAAAGAACTGAAGCTGTTAAAGCATTATAAACACGGTACTTGTATGTGTATTTGGTGCCAACCTCGCCGTAACTGTAGCTACTATCATAGTAGGTGTCTCCAAAAAGTGTTTCGGTGGAGGTTTCCTTCGTTAGAAAGAACTTGCCGCTTTTTTCAACAACGTCTCCTTCAAACGATTCAGATGTGTAAGTATCAAAGCTAGGTTGATACTCCTTTTGGAAGCTTGAAATTACCTCGTTAAAATCAGCATTGCCACCAAAGCATGAGGTCAAAACGAATGGCAAGCAAAGAACAAGGCAAAGAACAAGCGCAAGAATTTTCTTTTTCATTTTTCTTTCTCCTTTGAAATAAATTGGTAATTTCATTATATTATAAAAAATTGTCTTTGTCAATAATTTTACCAAAATTAGTTAAATAAAGAAAAAGACCTTAAGGCTTTCGCCGAAAGGTCTTTTTAAAGTCAATTATTTATCAATTTCGCGTGGGGCAACCTTTGCTGCAATTTGAGCCGGCACCTCTTCGTATCTTACAAAGTGGAACGTGAAGTTTCCGCGACCTTGGGTCATTGCACGAAGTGAAATAACGTAGTCAACCATTTCTGATTTTGGAACCTCTGCCTCAACTACTGTGTATTTTGGACGGCGAGCATCGGGCTCCATACCCATTACACGGCCACGGCGCTTGTTTAAATCACCCATAACGTCACCAACCATAGATTCAGGAACGCTAACCTTAAGTGTGCCAATCGGCTCAAGAAGTGTAGGCTGAGCGGATGTAAGCTCCTTATATGCTAAGCGAGCCGCTAGCTTGAATGAAAGCTCGTTGGAGTCAACGTCGTGGTATGAGCCACCTGTTAAATCTGCTGCCAAATTAACCATTGGATAGCCGAGAAGCACTCCCTGCTCCATAGCTTCAAGAAGTCCCTTTTCAACCGCTGGGTAGTAGTTCTTTGGAACCTCACCACCAACAACGCTTTGAGTAAAGGTTAATCCCTCGTTTTCATCACTGTGTGAGAACGTAATCTTAACATGACCGTATTGACCGGCACCACCGGATTGCTTTTTGTGCTTTCCTTCAACGCTAACCTTCTTCTTAATTGTTTCTCTATATGCAATTTTTGGAGTAACAAGCGAGATATTAACACCATATCTGTTCTTTAGCTTGCAAACAACAGTGTCAAGGTGGACATCACCAATACCCTTAAGTAGAAGCTCACCTGTTTCAACGAAGTTTTCGTATTTAACGGTCTTGTCTTCGTCCAAAACCTTTGCAATAGCATTAGCAATCTTGTCCTCGTCCTTACTATCTGTCTTGATTGCCATTGTCATATTTGCTTCCGGGAAGTCTATCTTTTGATATTCAGTATCCGATTTTTCGCAAAGAGTATCACAAGTATTTGTGTTAGAAAGCTTTGCAATAACACCAATGTCACCGCAAGCGAGGGAATCGACCTCTGTCTGCTTTTTGCCGCAAATTGTGTAAATCTTCGAGAACTTTTCTTGTGCTCCGGTTGATACGTTTTTAAGCACCATATCCTTCTTGAGTTCTCCGTTCATAACCTTAAAGAAGGAGAAACGACCAACAAATGGGTCTGAAATTGTCTTAAACACAAATAGCTTACATTCGCCGTCGCGCTCGATAGCAACGTCATTGCCGCTTACGTCCTTTTCAACCTTTTTAGCTGTGTGACGTGGGAATGACTGTGCAATAGAGGTAAGAATTGAGTAAATACCTCTCATGTTTTCAGAAGAGCCACACCAAACTGGAACGATAGAGCCGTTTATCATACCCTCGTGGAGAGCCAAAGCACATTCTTCCTCAGAGAATCTTTCACCCTCGAAGAATTTCTCGAGCATTTCCTCGTTTGTTTGAGCAACAGCCTCCATAAATACCTCTTGGTATTTTTCAGCGATTTCAAGACGAGAAGGAGTCATTTCCTCCTCTTGTCTTTCGCCATTAGGAAGATAACGGAAGCATTTCATGGTTTTTAGGTCAACCATCATTGTGCCGTTAGGCTCTTTAATTGGAATGAAAACAGGGCAAAGAGCATTGCCAAATTCATCTCTTAATTCGTTAAATACCTTGTCAAAATTAGCATCAGGGTCGTCGCATTTGTTGATAAAGAAGGCACGTGGAATTCCTGCCTCAAGTGCGTTATACCAACCGATTTCGGTACCAACCTCCATGCCTGCCTTTGCGTCAATATTTATAAGTGCAGCATCGGCAACGCGTAAAGCACTTGCTACCTCGCCTGCAAATCCCAAAAAGCCGGGGCAGTCGATAAGATTGATTTTACAGCCTTGCCACTCTAAATTAACAACGGATAAACCGATTGATATTCCTCTTTTAATTTCCTCTTGGTCGTAGTCTGAAACTGTGTTTCCATCACAAATTCTGCCAAGACGGTCAGTTGCCTTTGCTTTGAAAAGCATTGACTCGATAGTAGCGGTCTTACCGCTTCCGCTGTGTCCGATGATACACACGTTTCTAATGTCGTTTGTTGCAAATTTTGCCATTGTTAGTTTCCTCGATTCCTGTATATTAAAAAGCATAGAATTAATGCTAGTTGAATTAATTTTAACACAATTTATTAAGAGTTGCAATATTTTTTGTGCAAAATGTTTAGTTTTTTTCTGGAAAAATAAAAAAATTGTGCAAAATGACGATTAAACAAGCGAAAAAGCTTGTAACAACAGAAAAATATTTAAAATGGTTGTATCATTTTTAATTATATGCTAAAATATAAAAGAATGAAGCTTTTGTGAGGTAACTATGATAAGCTATAGCGAGATTAAGCATAATGAAAAAATTAAGGTTTATATTCGAAAGGCGGATGAATCACTTTTAAAGCTAGGCTATACGGAGCATTCCTTTGCCCATGTTGGCTTGGTTGCCAAAAGGTGTGAATATATTCTTTCAACCTTGGGATATAAAGAGAGGGACGTTGAGCTGGCTAAAATTTCAGCACATTTGCACGATATTGGAAATATAGTTAATAGGCGCGAGCATTCTCAAAGCGGAGCCGTTATGGCGTTTAGAATTTTAGATAATTTGGAAATGGATGCCGAGGAGATAGCGACGATAGTTACTGCTATCGGAAACCACGATGAGGGCGAGGGCGAGGCGGTAAACCCAATAGCTGCCGCTCTTATAATCGCGGATAAAAGCGACGTTAGGCGCACAAGAGTAAGAAATGGCGACATGACAAAGTTTGATATTCACGATAGGGTAAACTATTCCGTTTATGAGTCGCAAATAGAAATAAATGAAGAAAAAACGAAAATATTTTTAAAGCTTAAAATCGACACAGAGATTAGCTCGGTTATGAACTATTTTGAAATTTTTCTTGCCAGAATGATAATGTGTAAAAAAGCGGCAAGCACCCTAGGTCTTGAATTTAAGCTTGTAATAAACGAACAGGAGATAATATAATGCCGGAAATTTACACAGTGTCAAGCCTTGAAAAGGTTCTGCTTCATAAAAAGCCAAAGACTGAAAAGAAAGGGCAAATGCTAAAAAACCAAACCTTTTCCTTCCAAGTTGCTTATAAATACAGTAGATTTGCAAACGACATTCGCATAGAGATTGATAGTCCGATAAAGGAGCTTATCACATATCGTCAGGTTGAGTACGTTCCTTGCACCTCCGTGAATCTGTGGGAGGGTGACGGATTTTGTTTTTCAGACGAGTCCTTTGTTTGTCCTGACGTTTTGCGTCCAACAAAGAATGGGCTTTTAAAATCAAGAGCTTGTGCGTATGCCTCGGTTTGGTTTACAGTAAAGGGCGATTTGCCGGTTGGCAAGCATAAAATAAAAATCACGCTTTACGCGCAGTGGTGCGAACCGCTTTCGGCTGAATATACCTTGGAGGTTTTAGATGCCGAGCTAAAAGAGCAGGAGCTTATCTATACAAACTGGTTTCACTATGATTCAATATCAAACTATTATAAGCTACCGATTTGGTCAAACAAATATAATATAATAATGTACGATTTTATTGAAAAGGCGGTAGCTCACGGTGTAAATATGCTCCTTATTCCTATGTTTACTCCACCGCTTGACACAAGAGTAGGCGGTGAGCGTAAAACTGCACAGCTTATTGACGTATATAAGAATAATGGTACATATTCATTTGATTTTGATAGGCTCATATCTTTTATGAAAAAGGTGCAGTCGATGGGAATTAAGTATTTTGAAATGAGCCACCTGTTTACTCAATGGGGGGCAAAATGCGCTCCAAAGGTCGTGGCAACGGTTGACGGCAAAAGAAAAAAGATTTTAGGTTGGGAAAATGGTGCAACCTCGCCTGAATACAGTGAATTTTTGGATGCGCTTTTGCCAAAGCTACGCCAAAGATTGATTGACGAGGAGCTATACGAGAAGTGTCGCTTCCATTTGTCCGACGAGCCAAATGAAAACTGCATAGAGGAATATAAAAAGGCACACGCTTTGTTTAGAAAAAGCATGCCCGATGCTTTTATTACCGATGCCTTGAGTCACTATGAATTCTATAAGGACGGACTTGTTGACGTTGCTGTTTCTTCAATTAAAGCAATAGATGTTTTTCTTGAAAACAAGGTTGAAAATCTTTTTGCATACTATTGCTGTGCGGAAAGCGGAGATTATCTTTCTAACAGATATATGTCGTATACCTCACTTCGCAATCGCGTTATCGGTGTACAGCTTTATCTAAACAAAATAAAAGGATTTTTGCAATGGGGATACAATTTTTATAATACTGCCCTGTCAGACGAGGCAATAGACCCATATCTAATCACAGACGGTGGGGGAGCTTTCCAAAGCGGAGATGCATTTATCGTTTATCCGGGCGAAAACGGTGCATATGACTCAATTCGCCACGAGGTTTTCTATGATGGACTTCAGGATATGCGACTTCTTTACGCGCTTGAAGACAAAATTGGCAGAGAGGCTGTTGAAAAAATGCTACAAAAGTACGGATTTAAAAAAGGCTTTAGGGTTTATCCGCACGACGAAAAAACGTTTATGCGTGCAATAGCCGAGGCGCAAAAAATCCTTGCATCAAAATAGTATGAAAAAAGAACTTGGATTAACCTCAAAAAACAAAAAAACAGACACTCTCTCGGCAAAAAAGAAAAAAAGGTCGTATAAAAAGCGCATTTTTCTTAAAAAAGAGCATATAAAAATTAGTAAAGAGCTTGACAAGGGGACAGATATACGTATTTCAAGAGAACCCATCTTTTCAGAGGGCATGAAAATGCTCATATGCTTTCACATCGGTTTCTTGATTGTTTTGCTTGGCTTTTGTGTTATAAAGCTTTTTCCTACACTTGAAAATGCAGTTTTTGATAAAACATGCTTCTTTATAACAAGCTTTCATCTTTACTGCCCCGGGTGCGGTGGCACGCACGCCTTGTTTTCGCTATTGCGCCTTGACTTAATTTCAGCGCTGGGACATAATTTATTTGCGGTAGTTCTGTTTTTTACTACACTGTATGTGGACGTACGTACGATTTGCCGCGAGATAAAATACAAAAACAGTAAGCCTACGTTGCCAAGCGTGCCGTATTTCACTAGATATTTATTGATTTTATTGATAGTTGCATTTATAGTATCCTTTTTCTTAAAAAATGCGCTTCTGTTTTTTGGAATAGACCCAACAGGTCAAATAGGAGAATATTGGGTGAAAAGCTTGAGCTAGTACCTAAAAAACTATTGACAAAAAATGACAAATGGCATATAATTGAATTATCAAATAAAAGGAGAGAAATATTTATGGGAATAGCAGCTTTAATCTTGGGTATACTTGCTTTCTTTGTTAACCCTTGTTACCTATGTTCTATTTTTGCAGTGGTTCTAGGTGCCGTTGGCATGAGAGGTCCATACAGAACGTTTGGTACAGTTGGTATGATTTTGGGCATCGCTTCAGCAGTTGTTCAACTTGGAATGGATATACTCATTACAATTTTCTCGTTTGGAATGGGCGCATTTACATTCTGCTTCTAAAAGCTAATAAACGGCATTGCGTACGCAATGCCGTTTTTAATAAAATTCAAATAAAAATAGACACGTGTCGGCACTTTTTGTAAAAAACGGCTTTTAAATCGCGCTTGATATGCGAAAAATGTCGAAAAAGTTTATTTTTAGTTAATATTTTTATAATAAATTATTTTAGTAAGTGGCAAAAATTATTGAAGGAAGAGAACTATGGAAAAGTATTACATTTTATTTAATCCACATGCAGGAAGCGGAAAGGCGGAGGACGAGGCGAAGATTCTTGCTACCAAGCTTGGTGCTGAGAACTCTATTTATGATATGACTGCCGTTGCAAGCTACAAAGAGCTTTTGACGGATGCAGAGGCTGAGATTATAATCCTCGGTGGCGATGGCACGCTCAATCGCTTTATTAACGATACGTATGAGCTAAATCTTCAAAACAAAATTTACATATATCCAATAGGTACAGGAAATGATTTTCTTCGCGACCTTGGTAAGGAAACAACGACTGAGCCTGTTGAAATCACAAAATATCTAAAGGACTTGCCTGTTTGTGAAATTGATGGTAAAAAGCAATATTTCATAAACGGAGTTGGCTATGGTATAGACGGTTATTGCTGTGAAGAGGGCGACAGACAAAGAGCAAGCGGTGTAGAAAAGGTTAACTATACAGGTATTGCAATTAAAGGTATTTTATTCCATTTCAAGCCAAGAAAAGTAAAGGTAACCGTTGATGGAGTTGAATATAATTTCAAAAGAGCATGGCTTGCTCCTTGCATGAACGGTAGATTTTACGGTGGCGGTATTATGCCAACTCCAGAACAAGATAGACTTAATAAGGAACGCAATATTTCCGTTATGGTTTATCATGGTCTTGGCAGACTTGGTGCACTTTTGCTTTTCCCAAAAACTTTTAAGGGCGAGCATGTAAAAAAGGTTAAGAAGATTCATATTATGACCGGTAAAGAAATTATTGTTGAATACGATAAGCCTTGCGCTGCACAAATTGATGGCGAAACTGTGTTAAACGTAACAAAGTGCAGATTCATTTCATCAAAGATTGCCGAGAAAGAAAAAGTTGAACAAGAAGAAGCAATGGCATAAAACAAAAGCACTCTTTTTAGGAGTGCTTTTAATTTTAAATTATTCGTTTTCTAATAGATAAATAAGTGTTTTAAAAACGTATGTAGATGCGCTTTGACGCACGTTGTTTCTGCCGACGTCCTCAAAATTAACGGTTTTTGTTATAACCTTGCCGTTTATAGAGAAGCCAAAGCAAACCATACCAACAGGCTTATCAGGTGTACCACCGGTCGGACCAGCAATTCCGGTAATTCCAACGCCGATTTCAGCACCTGTTAAGAAACAAACGCCAGAAGCCATAGCGCCTGCCACATCCTCGCTAACCACGCCGAGAAAATCAATAATTTCTTTTTTTACGCCTAAACGGTTGATTTTTGCCTCGCTTGAATATGTTACTACAGATTCGCAAAAAACGCTAGATGCATCAGCTACGCTGACAAGTGAAGCTGAAACAAGTCCGCCCGTGCAGGATTCTGCAAACGAAATATGATACCCCTTGCTTTTTAAGAGCTTTACAAGCTTTTCCTCGGGGGAAAATTCAAGTATTTGGTTTTCCATAAATATCCTCCAAAAAGTGATATATATTAAATTATATCATAAAAAAACTCGCTTGTCAAATTTTGATTGAAATTGAAGAATTTATATGTTATACTACCAAGTAGAAAAAGAAAAACGGCAAGTAAGACTCGCCGCCTTGGAGCTGATGATGGGATTTGAACCCATGACCTGCTGATTACGAATCAGCTGCACTACCACTGTGCTACACCAGCATTTGTTTTTAACATAAGTATTTTACTACAACTAAAGCGTTTTGTCAAGGGGGTTCGACTATGAATTTGTGCGATGCAAATACAGTAAAAAGGCTAATGTCCAAATATTCAACTGGCACAAAAAAAGGCTTCGGTCAGAATTTTTTGATTAACGAGGACATACCATATAATATTGCAAACGAGAGCTTTTCTTATCATAAGGAAAAAAATAAAGGTGAAAAAAGCGCAGTTATAGAAATCGGACCTGGAATTGGGTCTTTAACACAGGAGCTTTGCCGTCTTTATGACAAGGTTATAGCTGTTGAAATTGATAAAACTCTGATTCCTATTCTTGACGAAACCCTTCAAGAATTTGATAATGTTTCGGTTATAAACGAGGACTTTTTGAAGCTTGATTTGGATGAATTTTTAGAAAAAAACCTCGGGGAGTGTCTGATTTCGGTATGCGCTAACCTTCCATATTACATCACAACTCCTATAATAATGGCACTGCTTGAGAATGCAAGAAAGGAAAACGGCGCATCCAAGCTTACATCAATCACGGTTATGGTTCAAAAGGAGGTTGCGCTTCGCTTATGTGCAGACTCGAAAAGCTCCGATTATGGCGCAATAACTGCCTCAATTAACTACTACGGGGTGGCAAAAAAGCTTTTTGACGTTACTCCCGATAACTTTTTACCTCCCCCTAAGGTTACGTCTAGCGTTGTAAGAATAGAGCTATACGATGAACCTAAATATAAGGTGCAAAGCGAAAAAATGTTATTCAAGGTTATAGCGGGGGCTTTCTCTCAAAGGAGAAAAACGCTGTTGAATTCACTCTCAAGCTCTTTTGGAGAATTTTCAAAGGAACAGATAGGTGGCGTTATTGAAAGACTTGGATTTGATATCAATATTCGCGGTGAAAGACTATCAATTTCGGATTTTTGTCGAATAGCTGACGAGTTTACTAAAGAATTAAAAAAATAAGAGGAAAAAATGTTATTCGGTTCGTTTTTAAATGCCGGCACTATTTTGCTTGGCTCACTAATAGGGCTTTTGCTCTCAAAGTTTTTTGCTAAGAGCAGAAGACTTAAAAAATTGCCCGATGCTTTGATGAAGGCAATTTCCTTATGCGTTATATTCATTGGTATAAAGGGAGCCTTTGATTCAAGCAACTTTATGGTGGTATTAATTTCACTCGTTGTCGGCACGACGATTGGTTCACTTGTTAAAATTGACACGCTTCTTAAAAAATTTGGTGATTTCATAGAGAAAAAGCTGATAAGAAAGACAAAGCAAGATGAGGGCGAGGATTTAAATAAACCTATAATCAGCGTGGAAGGAGAAGAGCCAAAAAGCATCTCTCGTGCGTTTGTAACAACATCGCTGACATGTTGCGTTGGGGCTATGGCGATAACCGGCTCTTTAAATGCAGGCATCACCGGTGACCAAAGCCTTTTGATTACAAAATCCGTGCTTGACCTTATAACCGCATTTGTTTATTCGTCTGCATTCGGCATAGGCGCGGCTTTTGCTTCCATTCCTGTTCTTTTGTATCAAGGAGCAATTACACTTTTTGCGGGTTCGCTTTCTGGAGTGTTAAACTCCTCTATAACTGAAATTTCGGCAGTTGGTTCCATTATAATTTTAGGCTTGGGACTTAACATGCTGGGCGCGACAAAAATAAAGGTGGCAAATATGCTTCCGTCAGTGCTTTTACCGGTTTTGCTGTGTGCAATCCCATTTTTCCAGTGAAAAAGACTCTTTGCCATTTTGGCAAAGAGTCTTTCTTTATTTATTAAACTTGATAGTAATGCTTTCACCAGCGTCTAGATGTACGCTTGTTGCACCTTCTGCGGCGAGAGAGGTGATTATCGGATAAGCTATTGAAGAAATCTCAAAATCACATTCGCGCTCTGCAAAAACAGTTGCGGATGCAATGTCTTTGTTCCATTTTATCGACACACGGGCGCCGATTTGTGTGTAAAGGTCGGTGATTTCTCCCGATTCCCATTCGTTTGGCAAAGCGGGTAAAATCTCAAGCTTACCGTTAGGAGATGAGAATAGAAGCATCTCGTAAACGGCAGCTGTAAAGCCCATGTTAGCATCTATTTGGAAGGGCGCTTTTCCTGCGTGCATATATTTTAGCGTTACACCCATATTGCGCCAGTCGTTGTGATAAGTAAATAGATTAGGTCCTGTGCAGAAACGAAGGAGTAAGTCAAGACACTTCTTTGCGCCAGAGCCATCCTTCAAGCGCGCATAAATATTTGCCATATGTGACATTGACCAACCGGTTTGTTCTTTGAGACCTATGACGAGCCTTTTTTCAACTGCAATCTTCATAGCGTTGAACAAAATGCCACTATCCTTATCGACCTCATAGGCTGGGAATAGGGGATAAATATGAGACTGATGTCTATGGTGATAGTTGTCAAGGAAATCCTTGTGTAGCCACTCTTTTACTGCCCCGTCGTCGTTTATTTCATATTCAGGAACGGCAAGAAGCATATTTTTCCATGCGGAAATCTTCTCATCGTCGCATCCTAAAAGCGTAGCAGAATCAATAAGATTTGTTAAAAGCTCCTTAAGGAGCGCAAAGTCCATAGTTGGGTTTATGCAAACGCTGATTTCTCCACCGGCATCGAAAAGCCCGTTAGGTCTATTTTCAGGGGAGTCGGAAGGATATGACTTTAATTTTCCGTTTTCGTCGTACACATAAAAGTCCTCGTAGAATTGAGCACATTCCTTCATAAAGGGATAAGCTCTTTCACGTAAAAACGCTTCATCCTTGGTGTATAAATAATACTCGTAGTAGATTGCGCTAATCCAAGCGGAGCTACCTGTCCAATATAGAACGTGTGGTTGCAAATTCTTCTTTTTTCCGCACCCGTTGTCCATAAATAAAGGTAGTAGCATACCGCGACAGCCGTATAGCTTGCGCGCATTTTCACGATAATCCTCTTTGAATTTATCATATAGATTGAAAAGAGGCAAAAGCGCTTCACTAAGTCCTCCGCGACAAGCTTGCCAATATGCCATTTGAATGTTTTCGTTGTTAAAATAAGTACAAGCCCAAGCTGGAGAATATTCGCCATTCCAAATTCCTTGCAAATTTGCGGGGAAGCTGCAGTTTATCGAGGAGGAGATAAGTAAATATCTACCAAAGTCAGCCATTTTCTCGAAAAGAACCGGAGCTACAACACCATTGTAGCTATCGAGCATAAGCTCCTCAAGTGAAGCATTACCACATTCGCCAAGAGTTAATTTTGTGCGATTGAATAGCTTGGAAAATGCATCCCTGTGTCGATTAAATAGCGTTTTATAATCATCGGTTAACAAATTGATTGTATTATACAGCTCTTCGTTTTTAAGTGGGCTGTCCACTACGTAGATAGCTAAAACGAGCTCGCAGGTGTTGGCAATCTCCAAGAAACCATTGAAACAAGCATCACCTGACATATCAATTTTTCTTTTCTTACTTTTTCCCTCGGAAACTGCACCATCGGTTTTAAGGATTTTTAATAATGCAGCGTAGTTTAAGCCACCCTGTGTCGCAAATTCGGCATAAATTCCGTTTTCTAAAGGGGTTGTCTTTTGTTCTGATGAGCCGCCGGAGTCGGGCAAATCCACCAAATCGTGCTTTTCGAGGGCAAGACGGAGAGAGATTGGCTCCTTGGAAGAGATTTTAACAATTATTGCTTTGTCTGTTTGTGAAGCGAACACCTCACGCTCACAATGGTTTTCACCGTCGGTATATTCAACCGTGCAAACACCGTTTTCCATATCAAGCTTGCGCGAATAATTTTTAAATGCGTCGTTGTTTTCAAAAAGAAGATGCAAATCAAGTGCCGGATAGTATTTTCCACTGGAAGGGCAATATTTTTCTTTTTCCAGCATTTTTGTGTAGTAGCTTTCCGCTTCCTTGTATTTACCCTCATCCATCAATTTTCTAACCTCGGCAAGGGAGGACGAAATATCGGGTATTTCCTTGTCCTCGCACCAGTTGAAAAGTGACTCGTGGTTGATTAAAATTCTTTCATCGTAAACGCAACCGTAAACTGATGCACCGAGGACACCGTTTCCAAGAGGTGTTGCATCGTTCCATCTGGTTGCAGGATATTTATTTATAAGCATTTTTTCCATATAATAGCTCCTTCTTGCTTGTTCTTTTTTAGTATAGCACACAAGATTTCAACTGTCAATCGGTATTGACATTTACAAGGGTAAATGATAAAATTAAAATAGGCTGATTATATACTATGGCCGAAGGAGTTAATGATGAGTATTCAAAGTGAAAGAAGCGAAAGAACAAAAGGGTATTGTTACGACCGTTTTGGTATGTTTATACACTGGGGACTTTATGCAATCCCCGCCGAGGGCGAATGGATTCGTTCGATAAAGAGAATTTCGGTCGAGGACTATCAACCGTATTTTGATACCTTTGACCCGGTAAACTATGACCCTAAAAAGTGGGCAAAAATAGCAAAAAAGGCAGGCATGAGATATGCGGTTTTGACAACAAAGCACCACGACGGCTTTTGTCTTTTCGATAGCCAATATACAGACTATAAAGCAACAAACACGCCGGCTGGCCGTGACCTTGTAAGGGAATACGTTGATGCTTTCCGCGCGGAAGGAATAAAGGTAGGCTTCTATTATTCACTTCTTGACTGGCACCACCCTGATTATCCTGCATACAAGGATGCCCACCACCCAATGAGAGGGAATGAAGACTATAAGGGTCAAACCGGTGAGCATTTTGAAAGATACGTTGAATATATGCACAACCAAGTGAGAGAGCTTCTTACTAACTACGGCAAAATTGATATAATCTGGTTCGATTTTTCCTATGACGATATGACTGCTGAAAAGTGGCAAGCGACCAAAATGGTAAAAATGGCGAGAGAGCTACAGCCCGGTATCATAATTGATAATCGTATGGGCGGCGACGTTTGCTCCGCTGAGCCTGAAATTTATTCGGGAGATTTTGCATCGCCTGAGCAAATGATTCCTGCGTGGGGCGTTCGCGATGTGAACGGCAATCCCGTTCCTTGGGAAACCTGCATCACACTAAACGGTCACTGGGGCTACTGTGCTAAGGATATGAATTACAAGAGCGCAAGAAACGTTATAAATATGCTTATGGAGTGCGTAAGCAAGGGCGGAAATCTTCTTCTAAACGTAGGTCCCGATGCTAAAGGAAATATTCCTGACAAGAGTATTGAGATTTTAAACGAGGTCGGCGAGTGGATGCGCTTAAACTCGGAGGCCGTTTACGGTTGTGGAATTGCCGATATTCCAAAGCACGATTGGGGCAGAATTACAAAGAGTGAGGATGCGATTTACCTATACGTTCAAGATACCTGTTGTGAAAATATTGCTATTTATGATTTCCCATATAAGGCAAAAAGCGCAGTTCTTTTAGCAGACGGTAGCTTTATCAGCATGGCGGAGCCTTGGAATGCACATTCGTATAAAACCGACGGAGAAAATCCGGTGTTTCTTACGACCCCTGAATTTAGGAACTTGAACGGAAACGCAAATGTCATCAAAATTTATTTGGAAAAAAATTAAGGAATATGATACGACATTGTAACTAAAAGCAAAATAAAAAAGGCACTGATTTTTGAAGTGAACCCCGTTTAGTTCACAAAAAATAAAAAGCATAACAAAGAACAGGAAGAGGAAATCACCTTTTCCTGTTTTTTAATCGAGTGGTATTGTAAAAAATTAACCAATCTTCAACGAGTAGT
>SVRK01000033.1 GCA_015064855.1 Oscillospiraceae bacterium
ATCCCGCCGCTCTTGTCAACCTCTTTTTTCATCTTTTTTTAAGATTTTTTGAAGGCTTTCAAGCTCGCTTCCTTTCGGACAGCTTTCTTATTATACCCTCACAATGAGGCTTTGTCAACACTTTTTTTCGACTTTTTTTAATATTTTTCAAAATTTTAAAATCCTTCCTATTTATATATAAAATAAAAATATTATTTTTGCAGATAATAATTTACGCATAAAATTGATAAGCAAAAGAAAATTTAAAAATGTATGGCGTTTTTTGCAAAAAAAGTGTTGACAAAAGGGGTTTGGTGTGTTAAGATAATATTCGCCGTTTGGAATTGGTTTCGGTCACGACACGGCGGTATAGCTCAGCTGGCTAGAGCACGCGGTTCATACCCGCGGTGTCACTGGTTCGAATCCAGTTACCGCCACCACAACGACCGTCAGGTCATTTATATTCGGCCCGTTGGTCAAGAGGTTAAGACACGGCCCTTTCACGGCTGTAACACGAGTTCGATTCTCGTACGGGTCACCAAATATGCGGGTGTAGTTCAATGGTAGAATCCCAGCCTTCCAAGCTGGTTGTGTGGGTTCGATTCCCATCACCCGCTCCATTTTTTTGTCAGCGATTTGCTGAGCAACTTACAAAAAGAATAAAAAATGCGCCAATAGCTCAGCTGGATAGAGCAACTGCCTTCTAAGCAGTAGGTCAGGGGTTCGAGTCCCTTTTGGCGCGCCAATACGGTGGGTGTAGCTTAGTTGGTTAAAGCGCCAGATTGTGGTCCTGGAGATCGTGGGTTCGAATCCCATCTCCCACCCCATATTAAAACAAATCGCCCTTTGTATGAAGTTTGATTTTTCAGGCTTTGTATTGAGGGAAATTTTATATTTAGGGCTGTCGCCAAGTGGTTAAGGCAACGGACTTTGACTCCGTCACCTCGGTGGTTCAAATCCACCCAGCCCTGCCAGAAAAACCGACTTGTTTCAACAAGTCGGTTTTTTAACTAAATCCACCCTTTCGTGTGGATGAAATCGTCTTCAACGATGAAATCTCCTACGGAGATGAAATCTGCTGTGAACAGCGGGTGGATGGATTTAATTTCATCTGAGGCAACGCCGAAGATTTCATCGGCAATAGCTGATTTCATCCTTGTGTCAGCAAGGATTTCATTAAAATATGTAGGCATTCAAACACATAGGCAAATTTTATTTCACATTCCATAGCAGTGTTCCATTTTCGCAAGGCTTTGCCTTGCTCTTTTTTATTTAAAATGCTATTATTTCTATATCTCTACGGTTCGTTTGTTTATTTTTCGGTCGGGACGATATAAAATATACTCGAAAAGGAGTGTGTTTGACATGGATCAAATTAAAATCGGTAAATTTATTGCGCAGCTACGAAAAGAGCAAAATATGACACAACTTGAGTTGGCTACAAAATTAGGAATTACCGACCGTGCTATATCAAAATGGGAAAACGGAAGAGGCTTACCTGACCTGTCACTTATAAAACCGCTGTGTGACATTCTTTGTATTTCCATTAACGACTTGCTAAGCGGAGAGCGGATTGAAAAAGAACAAATCACCGAAAAATCCGAAGAAAACATCACAAACACATTAAAATACTTTAGCAAAAACATAAAGAAAACCAAAAAAATGTTTTTTATTATTATCACGACGATAATTTTGTTTATAGCATCGATTTCAACCTGTTTTTGTATTGATATTAACAGGATGAGAAATGATCTGCCTGTTGTTTTTAGTACCTGGGGAATTAAATATGCCCCGCCCATAAATCTCGATAGTGAAAAAATTGAGTTTGCAATAAAAGAACATCTGGTAATACGCGGTAATAATCAAACCAAGCACCAGAATGCAAAAACATTCGTTGCATTAAAAACTTATCTTATTGAGGAGGTTGAAAAAGAAACAAGATACAGCGTTTATACCTGGGTACTTAATAAGCAATTATATTTAGAGAACAACGCGATTAAAGAAGATGGAGGCTTTTCTGCTCCGTATATCTTTACAATTCAAAAAATAAATAACACATTTATAGTTACAGACTCTCACACGCCAAGAGACGGATCATATTATTTAGAGGATATGAAAAAGATATTCCCAAAATCAGTGCGAAAAGATATGGATAATGTCTATATTGACGGAACGTATGAACGGTTGAAATTAAACATCGATGAACAAATTCAGTTGTATTTTCATAGAGAATATTAAAATATAAAGATCCCCCGTTTGATAACGGGGATTTTTTACAACGTGTCGCTTCTTTTCATCAAAACCTATGCCTTGCCCTTTTTGTTTTGGCGTGGTATAATAAAGAAAAGGCGGTGATGTTTTGGACCATACAGAAGTTAAGCGAGTAGTAAAGGGCGCAAAAACAGCTCTGCTATTTATTCACGGAATTGCAGGGACGCCCAACCATTTTAACGCTTTTATTTCTTTAGTTCCGGAGCAAATTTCCGTTTATAACATATTGCTTGACGGACACGGCAAGGGTGTTAAGGATTTTTCGCGTACCTCTATGAAAAAATGGGAAGACCAGGTGCAAGGGGCTATTGATGAACTATCATCAACACACGAAAAAATATATATCATTGCACATTCAATGGGTACTTTGTTTGTAATTGATCAGGCTATAAAAAACAAAAAAATCGCCGAATTATTTTTGCTTGCTGTACCGATAAAATTGCTTTTAAAGCCTAAAATGTTTGCTACTTCTTTAAAAATATATTTTGACAAAATCAGCCCTGATGACAAGCTTGCGGCCGCGGCTAAAAGCTGTTACGGCATCGAGCAAGATAAAAATTTCTTTAAATACATTGGATGGGTACCGAGATATTTAGAGCTGTTTTCAAAAATTCGACAGACACGCAAAATCCTGCCTTTTCTTAAAACGCCCTGTACTGCCTATCAATCAAGTGGCGACGAAATGGTTTCGCTAAGTTCTATTAACCGCCTGAAACAAAACTCACACATTTCGGTTGTTAAGCTTAAAAAATCGGGACACTATTATTACGATACAAAAGACCTTGAATTTTTACTAAACAGCTTTAAGAAGCTTATTGATAATATTTAAACTCTACGCACTGCAGATAAAGAGCCGAATGCATTTGCATTCAGCTCTTTTTTGCATATTAAGGCTGTTAAAAAGGCAAAATACTAAAAAGGATGGTGTTTTTTTATGTGTACGGCAGTGACTTACAAAACGCAGGATTTTTATTTTGGCAGGACGCTAGATTACGAATTTTCGTATGGCGAAGAGGTCACTATCACTCCACGAAATTTTGCCTTTAATTTTCGCAATATAGGCACAATTAAAAGCCATTACGCCATAATCGGAATGGCGCACATTGCAGACGGATACCCCCTTTATTACGATGCCGCAAATGAAAAGGGGCTTTGCATGGCAGGGCTTAATTTCGTTGGAAATGCGCATTATAACGACGAGTGCGAAAGCAGGGACAACATTGCCCAATTTGAGTTTACGGCTTGGATTCTCAGCAAATGCGCCTGCGTTACAGAGGCTGAGGAGCTAATCAAAAGGATAAATCTAACAAACACCCCTTTCAGCGACTCTCTTCCCCCTTCTCCGCTTCACTGGATAATTGCAGACAGCAACAGAGCCATAACTGTGGAGTCTGTTAAGCAGGGCATCAGGGTGTACGACAATGCTGTGGGGGTGCTTACAAACAATCCGCCGTTTAACGAGCAGATGTTTAATTTAAACAACTATATGCACCTCTCTTCAAAGGCGCCTCACAACAATTTCTCAGACAAACTGCCGCTAAAGCCATACAGTCGCGGAATGGGCGCCTTGGGACTCCCCGGCGATCTATCCTCGCAATCGCGATTTGTAAGGGCGGCGTTTGTTAAAATGAATTCTGTTTCAGGCAGCTCTGAAGAGGAAAGCGTTAATCAGTTTTTTCATATTTTAGGCTCTGTGCAGCAGCAGCGCGGCTGCTGCGAGCTTGGCGACGGAAAATTTGAAATCACCATTTACACAAGCTGCATAAACGCCGACAAGGGCATTTATTACTACACGACCTACGCAAATCATCAGATAACGGCTATAAATATGCAAAAAGAGGCACTAAACTCCTGCGAGCTTATCAGCTACCCTCTCATCAGCGGCGAGCAGATAAAGGAGCAAAACTGACATTTCGCCCTATTTTTGCATAGCATAGTGTGAGGTGAAGGCATTATGCGAATACTTGAGTACAACAGAAATGACGCCGTTTCTTACGCGCGCAGGTGGGCACTTTCAAGAAACCCTGCCTACTATGATTTTGAAAACATCGGCGGCGACTGCACAAATTTTGCGTCACAATGCATTTTTGCGGGTGCAAGGGTAATGAACTATACCCGAGATTTAGGCTGGTACTACCGCTCGGTTTCCGACCGTTCTGCCGCCTGGAGCGGCGTTGAATATCTATACAATTTTCTTGTCCGAAACCGCTCGGTAGGGCCTTTCGGGCATCAGGTTTCACAAAATGAGGCTCAAATCGGTGACATAGTTCAGCTTAAAAGGCACGGCGGGCGTTTTTACCACTCGCCTGTTATAACTGCAGTGTCGCCCACTATCTTGGTTGCTGCACACACCTACGATGTTTTAGATCATCCGCTTTCATCGTACACCTACGATGTCGCGCGTTTTATTCACATAGACGGTGTACGAAATTGGTAAAGCAAAAAACACACTGCATAGGCGTTGTACCCGTAAGGATACAACGCCAGTTTTATTCGCCTTACGGCGAGTTGTATTGCTTCGCAGTTATATTCGGCTAAAAGCCGAGTGTTATTCGCTTTGCGAGTTTAGGAGCGAATAAAATATCACTAAAACCGAAAGGTTTTAATATC
>SVRK01000034.1 GCA_015064855.1 Oscillospiraceae bacterium
AACCTTGGAAATTGGAGAGAACAGTAGGAGAGAACTAACGTATTAAGTTTTATTTGAACTGCGGAAAACCCTTATAAATCAAGGGATTTAAGGTGGGAGGTTCCAAAGTGACTACAAAATTTCGAGTGCGCCCCGTTATGACCACTTCGATATCTCTCCGTGTTTATTTTAGCTCTCTACTGTTCTTACTCAACCTTGGAAATTGGAGAGAACAGTAGGAGAGAACTAACGTATTAAGTTTTATTTGAACTGCGGAAAACCCTTATAAATCAAGGGATTTAAGGTGGGAGGTTCCAAAGTGACTACAAAATTTCGAGTCACGCCTCTTCAACCACTTGAGTACTTCTCCATATACTATTTAATTTTGCAAATATAATCATCGGAAATCGACTCGAGAGATTTCTCGTCAAGGCTACGCCCTCCACCGTCGCATAGTCGCCAAAAGCGGTAAATCTCTGTTGGCTCCTTGCTTTGGGCGGTTGCACTCGGCAAAAACAATACTTAATTGTTTTTGTTCTCGCTACCTCTTTCAACCACTTGAGTACTTCTCCAAACATATTTATTTTGCCTAAACAGTATATCATATAGAAATTCATTTTGCAAGAGTTTTTATTGACAAAAAATCAGTTGTGTGTTAAAATTTCTCTCGTGTATAAATTGCGGAGTAATTTAAAAGGGGGAAGGAAAATGCGTAGGATACATAATCCATTCAGGGATTTGAGTATTTTTGAAAGAATATTGTGGCTATCATCACTTTTAATAGTTATAATTGCGTTTTGCTTTTCGCCCGAAAAGTCCGTTTTAAATTTTTTTGCATCGCTCGTTGGCGTTACAGCCCTTATTTTTATTGCCAAGGGATATGTGATAGGTCAGATTTTGATTGTTATTTTTGCTGTGCTATATGGTATAATCTCGTTTCAATTTAAATATTATGGTGAGATGTTTACGTATGTTTTTATGTCGCTTCCAATGGCAATAATGTCAATTTTTTCGTGGATAAGACACCCATACAAGGAAACGAAAGCGGTAAAGGTGCATAAAATCAGGGCAAAGGAAATAGCTTTAATGCTTGCTTTGATGGTTATAGTTACGTTTGGATTTTATTTTGTTTTGCGCGCTTTAGGCACTGCAAATCTCACCTTCAGCACAATTTCAGTTGCTACCACCTTTATAGCGGTATTTTTGACGTTTATGCGAAGTCCCTATTATGCGCTTGGCTACACCGCAAACGATTTGGTTTTAATAGTGCTTTGGACACTTGCCTCGACGAAAAATACAGCATATATTCCAATGATTTTTTGTTTCGTTGTCTTTTTGGTAAACGACATTTACGGATTTATCAGCTGGAAAAGAATGGAGAAATATCAAAGACAGGACTAAATAGCCCTGCCTTTTAAATTATAAAAGCCGTCTAAAATTATTGACATACGCCCATAACGTGTGATAAAATAAATATAGAATTTAATAGGTAAGGATAAAAGAATGTCAAAAGATAAGAACTTTTTAACCTTTGAAAATGAGGACGGAACAGAAAGCGTTTACGAGGTTATATCAGAATGCACTGTAAATGGCGAAACCTATATTGCGGTGACCCCGACCGAGTATTATGTTCTCAAAAAGGTAAAGGCAGGGAAAAAAGAGGACACCTACGTGCCTGTTGAGGGTGACGAATTAAATAAGGTATGCCCGATTTTTGATGCAAAAATTAACATTATCGACCACGATGCTTGACGAGAATTGAACTGAATTGGTTGGATTTTTATTAGGCATAAGGAATAGTTTTTCAAAATTTAGCGTAAACTGAATAATACCTGCTGTGTGCGTGATAGAGCGATGTATTCGAGCTACACTTATTAAATGGAGTCTTATATCCTACGTTGGGACGCAGGCCTCCCGCACCATTCCTCTTAATGAGACGAAAGTCGGACGAATGTATGCGGATGTTGGAAGCGACAAAGACGTTATGCGGACACCCCCTTGTTTAGAACAAGGTTCAAATGGTTGCTTTACACGGCACGGCGGGCTTATATATTAAGAAAATAAAAATATGGACGTGCCTTATGTACGTCCTTTTGAATAAGAGGAAAAGACTATGAAAAAAAGAACAGATTGGTTTTATGAGGCAGGCTTTGGAATGTTTGTGCATTGGACAACAGCATCCTTGCCCGAAAAAGGAGAGGTGAAGGATTATCACCAAGCCGTTGAAGACTTTCAGCTTGAAAAATTCGTTTCACAGATTGTTGATAGTGGTGCAAAATTTGTGTTTTTCACAGCCTCACACTCTCAAATGCATTTGCCGTTTCCACTACCCGAGCTTGATGAAATCGTTCCCGGTCACACCTCTAAAAGAGATTTGATTTCCGAGCTTATAGATGCGCTTGAACCATACGGAATTAAAGTAATGCTATATTTTAACGGTGACGGATGCATGGACGAGCCTTGGAATACAACCACTAAAACGTATACGGATAGACCTGCCCACGTTGAATATTGCTATCAAATAGCCGAGGCTATCTCGAAAAAATACGGCAAAAAAATCCACGGCTGGTGGATTGACTGCTGCTACGTTCAAGGGCTTTGTCACGAATATGGCTTAAGCTATGATTTTAACCGTTTTGCTGATGCATTGCGCGCTGGCAACCCTGACTCGATAGTCGCATTTAATTTCAAGGGTATAGAGGAATGGGACTGCGATTGGGGAACAGGCATTTCCGACTACCAAGCGGGCGAAGAAAACTACATAACAAGATATCCAAGCGGACGCTTCTCTGGTGAGGGAGGGCTACAATGGTTCGCGCTTTGCTGGATGGACGATTTTTGGGTACACGAAAAGGAAGGCGAGCCAACCCCACGCTATACAAATGAAGAGGTGCTTGACTACATAAATAAGATAAGAGAAGGCGGTGGTGTCTTCGCCTACAATGTTGCTCCTTATCAAGAGGGATATATCGCACCAAAGACCGCCGAGCAACTAAAATGGCTCGGAGAGAGATTAAAATAAATAAGCAAAATGGAAAATAAATTGCCAAAAAGAAAGCCGAATAGACTTGAAAATTTCGACTACGGCGCAGGATATTCATATTTTATTACGATTTGCACAAAAGATAGAGCACAAATTTTATCTAGAATTGTAGGGGAGGATATTATCCTCCCGCAAAACACGGTAAAATTAACACCAATAGGACAAATCGTGGAAGAAGCGATATTGTCAATTCAAAAGCATTATGAAGACGTTTTCCTTGAACAATATGTTATAATGCCTAATCATATTCATTTGATATTGACGATTGTAAACAACGGGAGGATAATATCCTCCCCTACAATACCAATTATTGTTGGGCAATTAAAACGACATGCTTCTAAAAAGTCGGGCGTTTCTTTATGGCAACGCTCCTACTACGACCACATTGTTCGCAATAAAACCGACTACGATGAAATTTCAAAATACATCTATGAAAACCCTTCAAATTGGGAAACAGATGAATTTTATAATTAAGGATTACTATGCTAAAAACATTCTATAACGGTCTTTTAGACTCAAACACGTACGTATATTCAACAGACGAAGGACACGCAATCATTGTCGACTTTGGCGTGCCAGTTAATTCGGTTTTAGAATATGTCAAGAAAAACAAATTAACCGTTGACTACCTTGCTTTAACCCACGGACACTACGACCATATAAACTATATAGGTGATTATAAAAAAGCATTTCCCGAGGCAGAAATCGTATGCCACAAGGATGAAAAATGCGTTATCGAAGACCCCGAGGGCAATTTATCCCTCTTTTTTGGGCTTTATAATTCTTATGACGTAGGATACGAATATTTAGACGAAAAAGATGTGATTTCACTTAAAAACGGCGGAGAGAATGTCGATTTTTGTGTTATTCATGCGCCCGGACATACCCCCGGATGTATGTGCCTTTACACTGAAAAAGAGAGAATTATGTTCACAGGGGACGTTGTTTTTGCAGAGGGACAGGGCAGAGTGGACTTTAAGTACGCAAGTCCAAGCGATATGTTAAAATCTCTTAAAAAGCTCTATTCATACAAGGGGGTAAGAATTTACCCTGGACATTACGGAAGCGCAGTAATAGGCTAATCCTGTCATTGCGACTCGCTTGTAAAGAACACAAAGCAACGCACATCCTTGTCATTCTGAACGCAGTGAAGAATCTTTTTTGAAAATTCACAAAAAATTAACATTTATGGTTGATTTGTATATTTTAACCAAAAATGTACTACCAAACTGGCTAGTCCCGAAATGGTGTATTTGGCAAAAAGCTAATATGTGTGTGGGCTTTTTAGAAATGCGCTAAAATTCCAAATATTTTAAAAATATTAAAAAACGGCTATTTTTTGTGCAAATTACACAAAAACAGTTCGTTTTTTTTTTTTTTTTTTTT
>SVRK01000035.1 GCA_015064855.1 Oscillospiraceae bacterium
AGGCGCCCTGCGAAATGGAGTAGGGAGAAAATAAGGCTCCATGGTCAAGCGGTTAAGACATCGCCCTTTCACGGCGGTAACACGGGTTCGATTCCCGTTGGAGTCACTAAAGAAATGAATAGAAGTCGTGCCGATGTGGCTCAATTCATGACGATTGAGAAGTGAAACGAGTCAAGCGTAGGCAGAGCAGCTGATTACAAATCAGCTGAATTAGATACGCCGATGTGGCTCAATTGGCAGAGCAGCTGATTTGTAATCAGCAGGTTATCGGTTCGAGTCCGATCATCGGCTTCTTTTGTTTTTATACAGGATTTCGGACCTTTAGCTCAGTTGGTTAGAGCATCCGGCTCATAACCGGACGGTCCTGGGTTCGAGTCCCCGAAGGTCCACTGATGGGAATCAATATTGATTCCCATTTTATTATTTTTTATTGACGAAATAAGTATCATATGATAACATCTTTTTGGAAAAGTATGGCCCAGTGGCTCAGTTGGTTAGAGCGCCGCCCTGTCACGGCGGAGGTCGACGGTTCGAGTCCGTTCTGGGTCGTTTTGATGGGGTCTTAGCTCAGCTGGGAGAGCATCTGCCTTACAAGCAGAGGGTCACAGGTTCGAGCCCTGTAGGCCCCATTTATTACTTAAAATATGCCGGCGTGGCGGAACTGGCAGACGCGCAGGACTTAAAATCCTGTTGTAGAAATACAGTACCGGTTCGATCCCGGTCGCCGGCAGTGGTTTGGTTGCCTCAAATCCTTATATAAGAGGGGTTTGGGGCGATTTTATTTTTAGAGCATATGTTTGTACGTGTTTGTATTTCAATAATCACGTGTATTTTCATGTTTTTATCCTAATGCATGAGACATAATTTGGATTGTGTTATCCAAAGGCGTAACTTGTTTAATATAGTGCATAGTCATAGATAAAGTTGTATGCCCTAATAATTGTTGTAATGCAGTTAATTCTACACCTTGTGAGAACAGTATAGATGCAACTGTAAATCTTATTTTGTGGCTTGAACGAGGTTTTATTCCTATGGAACAACAATGTCTTCTTAAGTGTTCGTTGAAAGTATCTGTCAACAATTGACTTCCATTACACATTAAAATGTATTCACCATCTGGATTTAATTTTTTTATATGTTCTAGTATTTTTTTACAATCTGGTGTAATTGGTTGAAAACGATAACCTTCATTGCTATTACCTTTAATTCGGTCAACTGTTTCATATGTTCTGGATTCAAATGTCAAATCATCTTTCATGAGTGTTTTTTTTATGCATTGATTTTGAATGTGAATAAAATCACCTTCAATGTCTGACCAACGTAATGCTAATAATTCACCAATTCTTAACACTAAGTGAAAATCAAGTTGTATTGCAAGGGAATAGATGTCATCTTTTTGTTTTAAATAATCTAACAATTGTTTTCTTTCTGTAATCGTAAAAGTGTCATTTGATTTATTTACTGGTTTAAATGGAAATTGTTTGCAGTTAATATCTAGGATTGGATTATGTATAATGATTTCTTGTTCAACTGCGTAAGCCATTATTCCATTTAAAAGACTTTTTATGTTACCAAATAGTTTTTTTGTTAATTGCCGTGATTGGGTTATTTTGCGGAAAAAATTTATGAAATCAATAGTTTTTAAATCTTTCATTGGAAAATAAAACATTTCTTCGTTTTCAAAATACTTTTTCCACAAAAAAGAGTATTCTTTCAATGTCTTTGAAGATACTGCGGTATAATCTCTTTTCCAAGTCATCCATTCTGGATATAAGTTGGCAATACTTGAATTTTGGCGACCATATTCCATTTGCCACAATTTCTCATAAAGTAATTCTTTGCTTTTTGCGGTTAACTGCTTACGATTTAAAATAATATAGTATTGTCTTCCATCCTTTCTTAGTTTTATTTTACTTTCATATTTTTTTTCAATTGTCTTTTGTTGTTTCATTTTTTTTATTTCTTCGACAATCTCTGATGTAGAAAGTTTATCATCATAAAGGATGGTTGGCAATATGATTTGAGTATCATCCATTTTACCAACTCCTTTTCAATAATGTAACGTATCAGGCAGTCGCACTAAATTCAAAGGCATCCCGTTATTTCGTAAAATGTAATTATCGCGGATGCCTTTTCATTAAGTGCTTTGTGCCAGCTTAGACGCTAAGCGTATCTTAATCAAGGCAATGAGGAAATTGTATCAACCTCCATGCGCGCAGTGTGTTTGAAGGCGATAGATTAGTCGAAAGGGCATTTTTCCCCACTACGAGATATAGGTATAAATCCCTCTGGGTTTGAAAAGACACTTTGTTTTAACTGTTCATAATTGATGTAGTCTTTACCTGATTGAGTATATGTTTTATACTCATTATTTTCGGTATAATGAAATGTAATGTACGTAATTCTTCTTAACAATTGGTCTATTTTATCTTTTGTTCGTTGTGATGCATCAACCATAAAATTGTACACATCCTCAGGAGCATAAATTGAAGTTATATGTACTTCTGTCCATAGCGCATATGCATTTGTATATCGACAGTGTACCTGAACTTTATATCCATCAAGATAGTTTAGCAACAATTGAAATTTAATATTTCCCTTAAATTCATCCATAAAGAGGATGCGTTCCCCCATATAGTTGTCAAAGCCTCCATTATCATAATCTGTAAGTAAATAAACATTTTCTTCGCCATGTTTTTCTATTAAATCTAATACAGTATGAGATTTTCCGCTTCGACTTTCGCCAACATGCCAAAATACAGTTAGTTGACGGAAAGTTGGTGTTTCTTTTTTCCTTTTTGCAAAAAAATGTGATTTTATGTGTTTTTCATATTGTCGAAAGTGTAAGCCCATTTCCATTATTTCATTTGGTGTTTTTCCATTTTCTATTAACTCCTCAATTATGGTGAAATCATTGCGTTTTCCCTTTTGGGCTTTTATTTCTCCACGAAAAACCGCAGGAACTACAACAGTATGTTGTTTTTCGATAAATTTTCCTTTTTTGAGAATATAGTTTTCTGCATCACATTTGCTACCACGCGTAGGTTCTATATGAATGCCAGGGAATAATTTTTGAACTGCTGAAAATCGTGTTTTGGCGGGGTCTTCTAAAACCATATGCATATGTGGTGTTCCGCTATCTGCTATTTCATAATTGATGGCAGCACTTCTTTGTGGGTGGTTTTCACACCACATGTCCAGCGCAATTTCCACTAATTCATCAGGGCTATGATTTTCACCTAATATTTTATTTGGATTATTTAGCACACAAAACCAAGAACGTGAAGAAGTTGTTGTATTCATAATTTCTCCTTTCAGATGTCCCTAATTTGGTGGGACATTTTTACGTTTATATTTAATTTGAGTTATAGGAATTTTTGCTAGCATTGTCCCTGTCCCGTAAGTCGGGGGTAATACTAGCCCCGACTTTCAGCACGCGGGCCCCATGCGGAGCATTGGGGCCCCCCGCGATGCCTGAAATAAACGTGGGCTAGTATCATCCCTTGACGTGTTTAATATTAGCATGATAGGATAGTTACAAATAGACCAAATTTGTACAGAAAGTGACGTGAAGTATATGAAAACAACTACAATCGGAAGTATTTTGAAAAAACGAATAAAAGAAAAAGGATACACACAAGAAGATTTTGCAGAAGAATGCGGTATTGGTTTATCTACATTGGGAAAGTATATGAGAGGAGAAAGAATGTACAATTATGAGTTGCTAGAAATTTTTGCAAAAAAATTAGATTGTACATATGATTTTCTTTTGGGAAAAAGTGTTGTGCCTGAAAAAAAGTATCAGGATGCAAGAAATGAAACGAAATTGTCAATTACATCAATTGACAATATAAAAAAATTGAGTGAGGATAAGTTGGCGGTCATAGATTTACTTTTATCAGATATGGAGATGCTTGAATATTTTGTGACTTTCTTCTCTATTACCCCTGAAGTAAATGAGCACTATATAAAAATTGTAAATAGTGATTTCATTGAAAAATTGTATGGGCTCAATGAAATTGGGGATAATATATTACCAGATTTTTATACAGTTGCAGAGATTGCTTTGCGTATTAAATTGGATAAAATGAGGAATATATATCAAAATAATAATACCACATAAAAATGTGTGTACAATGTTTGTACTATTATCAGAGATTGCCGAAACTCCTTTCTTTCCTTGATTTAAAAGTTTTTTTGACGTTCGATCCCGGTCGCCGGCAGTAGTG
>SVRK01000005.1 GCA_015064855.1 Oscillospiraceae bacterium
TTAGGTAATTTTGTGTTTTTGTGGTGTGTTCAAGATAAAGAAAAAACGCAGCCAAACCACTCTTTCGTAACGAAATAGTTCGGTTGCGTTTTTCTTGGTGACCCGTACGGGAATCGAACCCATGTTACAGCCGTGAAAGGGCCGTGTCTTAACCGCTTGACCAACGGGCCGGTTAATGGTGGCGGAAATGGGATTTGAACCTATGACCTGCCGGGTATGAACCGGATGCTCTAGCCTCTGAGCTATTCCGCCATTTGCGCCTTTTGCTTAACGCTAGGCTATTATATCATACATAATTTAACTTGTCAATACTTTTTTTGAAAAAATTGAAAAATTATATTTATTTTTATAAGCGTTCATTTTTCTTGCATTTATCTTTCGCTTATGTTAAAATTAAACTAACAAAATTCTAAGGAGAAACTTATGTTTTATTTAGGTTCAGCTTATTATCCCGAGCTTTGGGAAAAAGAAGAAATTGAAAAAGATGTCGAAAGGATGAAATCGCTCGGTCTTAACTGCGTGCGCGTTGGTGAATTTGCATGGAGCACAATGGAGAAGACAGAGGGAAATTACGATTTCTCCATTTTTAAATATATGATGGACAAGATGTACGAAAACGGAATTTATACCATCTTGTGTACGCCATCCTGCACTCCGCCTCGTTGGGTTTTCAAAAAATATGATGACCTTATGAGAATTAGATACAACAACTACGACAACATCAAGGTTGACGTCCATTCACGCTGTCACCCATGCAAATCTCACAAGGGCATTCGAGAACTCAATCGCAAAATCGCTGAAGAAATGTCAAAGGAACTTGGCTCCCATCCGGGACTTATTGGCTGGCAGATTGATAACGAGATTTATCCATATGATTTCGGTTGCTTCTGCAAGCGTTGTGCAAGTGAATATCGTAAATATTTGAAGGCAAAATACGGCACAATCGAAAACCTAAATAAAAAATGGGTTATGAATCGTTGGTCACTTGATTATGAATCCTTTGACGATATTTTGCCACCGGCTCCACAGTCTTGGGAGCACCCTTCTCATTCTGTTGAGTGGTGGAGATTCCAATGTCAGCTTATCAATACCTATACTTGGGAGCAGGCTGACGCAATTCGTAAATACTCAAAAGCTCCAATCGGCACGGATATGATGATGGATAACACATTAAGCTATAATATTATGAACAAGAAGCTTGATGTCGTTCAGCACAATCACTACGATAACGAAAACGAGCTATATAGAACCTTCTTCAACTACGATTTTTACCGTACATTGAAGGAAAGACCATTTTGGGTTACCGAAACGCAGCCGGGCTACAACGGTTCATACGCCGCATATAACGGATATAGACCAAACGGACACAACTACATAAACTCCTTAGCTCCTATTGTACAAGGCGGAGAAATGAACCTGTATTGGCTTTTCCGCTCGCATCCAGCGGGACACGAATTAGGTCATGGTGCTGTATATTCAAGCGCTGGCGTTCCATCTCCTATTGCACCTTCAATTAAGAAAATAGCAGATACACTTGAAGCTACGGGTGAATTCTTGGAAAAATCAAAGGTCAAATCAAATATGGCACTTACATATTCCTCAACATCGATTAAAAACTTTATGTTTGCGCCAATTATAACAAAGCTTGACGACCACGACCACTCATATAGACCATTAATCATAGACCATTTTTACGATGCGTTTAGACACTATAACATTGACGTTATTGAAACAGACAAGAATTTTGACGAGTATGAAACAATCATAGCGCCTCTTCTTTCTTGCTTTGACGACTGCGATTTCGGTACAAGAATTACTAAATGGGTTGAAAATGGTGGCACTCTTATTGTTGGACCTCTATCCGATATTATGACGGATTATGCGGCTAAGCTAACCGATAAAACCTACTCAATTCTTGAGGATTTGGCAGGAGTTAAGGTTAAGCACCATTTGCCGGTTGAACAGGACAATTTCAAGGCACAATGGCAAAATGGCGAAACATTTGATATTTCTCTCGGCTGTGATGCTTATGAAAACATTGACTCCGAGTCACTTGCAAGCTACACAGGCTTTGATTTTGAGGGTATGTGTGCAATAGCAAAGCGTAAGGTAGGCAAGGGAACAGTAATCTTGCTTGGCACAGCCCCCGACAAGGACGCACTCCTTAAGCTCGTTGATAGAAAGCCGATTTTAGAGGCATCGTCAAACGTGTTCCTAACCAAGCGCGAGGGTGAGGAAAACGGAATTATTGCCCTGGAAATAGAAAGCAAGGCAGGCTACGTTGTGCTTGATAAAGAGTATTACGATATCCTCGGTAAAAAGACCATAAGCGGTAAAGTGGAAATAAAACCTTATGAAGCACTTTTCTTAAAGGAAATATAATGAAAAGAGACCACAAGGTCTCTTTTTGTTTTTTAATGTCGCATTAAATGTCTGTTTTTTTGCACACCCCACTTTACATATTATAAACAGTATGGTATAATAAATTAAATATTTTTTTGAGGTGGAATATGGAAAAGTCAATTACTAAATTAAAGATGCTCAAAATATGGGAGATTTTGTGTCGTGAAACGGATGAAAATAATCCAATGCCGTCAACCACTCTTATGAAAAAGCTCTTGGATATGGGCATCCCGTGTGACCGCCGTACGCTTTACAAGGATATTGATGCGCTAAACGAAAACGGCTATGAGGTTCTTTGCAATCGCTCGCGCCAAAATGAATATTACGTTTTAGATCGCAGCTTTGACACGGCTGAATTACATATCCTTATGGACGCGGTTCAAGCCTCATCCTTTGTAACAGAGGAAAAAACAAACGAGCTTGTTGATAAAATAGCAACTCTTGCCGGCAACTGCAAGGGCGAGGTTTTAAAATCAAATGCTGTTGCATTTAATACGGTCAAAAGCACCAACGAAAGAATTTATTATTCGGTTAATGAAATAATAACTGCAATAGAGGAAAAGAAAAAAATAGAGTTTTACTATTTTAATTATGATGCGTCACACAATAAGGTATATAGGAAGGACAAGCAAAAATATATTGTCAACCCTTACGCAACAATATTTTCAAATGACTCATACTATCTTCTTTGCTATGACGATAAGCACGAGGGTATGGCACATTACAGAATTGACCGTATGGATACGGTAAGGATAACTGATACGCCAATCACCAAACGCCCCGAGCTTAAAAAATTCGATGTTAAAAAGCATAAAAAACAGGTTTTCAGTATGTTTGCAGGCGAGAACATAAACGTGACAATAAGAATTGATAAATCCTTAATAGATGCTATGTTTGACAAATTTGGACCTTCAATAAAAATGAATATGATAAACGAAAACGAGGCGGAATTTACTGCCGATGTGCAAATCAGTCCCGCGTTTGTCGGTTGGTGCTGCTTGTTCGGCAACAGATTAAGGGTTGTATCCCCTTCAAGTGTAGTAGAGAAGGTGAAGGAGCAAATTGAAAGCTTAAATAGCTTATATAAATAAAGAAGTGGCATAACCACTAATCTATTAAATTGTATATGACGTCAATAAGCGTTGAGCCAAGAACCTTACCGCGTACAATCTTATTAAATATTTTTATGGCTTTACTTACGTTACTTGAAAAGCCCTCGGCTTTGTAAATTGCCGTGGTGCCTTCTTGCTTGTTTTCTTGTATACAAATTATTGTATATTCACCATTCGACTCTGTTAAAGTGTATATTGCTTTAATATACTGTGTGATAGTGCGCTTTGCCGATTTCAATGTGTTTCTCCGTTTGTTAGAATTTGAGTATATTTTACCAAAAAAAGAGAGGCGGTTTTTGCGTGTTTGTCGAATATACAAGTATATTAGCAAAAACTCAAAGTATGAAGTAAAGCGAGAAAATATTTTGTATGCAATGTATACGAAATTAATTTTGGTTTAGTATTGCAATATATAAGTAATTATGTTAGAATATCTATATTAAAAATTTGAAAGGGAAAAGCTATGAAAAAAAGATTATTTTCGCTATTTTTAGCGGTACTTACAATAGTGTTAATTACAGTGTCATTTTCATCCTGCGGGACGAAAGAGCCAAAGAGTCTAGGATTTGAGGTTACACACTATGCAACCATTGAAATAAGAGATTATGGCACAATAGAGCTTGAGCTTTATGGCAAGGAAGCACCAATAACAGTTGAAAACTTTGTCAATCTCGCAAACGAGGGCTTGTATGAGGGACTCACCTTCCATAGAATTATGACAGATTTTATGATTCAAGGCGGAGGATATGACGTAAGCGGTAATGAAATGGACGTTCCTTCAATTAAGGGAGAATTTTCTTCCAATGGAGTAAATAATCCTATCAAGCACGTGCGTGGTGTTATCTCAATGGCAAGAACTGATGTTAAGGATAGTGCATCAAGCCAATTCTTCATTATGCACAAGGATTCACCTCATCTTAATGGTGATTATGCTGCGTTTGGCATAGTAACCAAGGGAATAGCCGTGGTTGATAAAATTTGCAAAGAGGTTCCTCAGGGCTATAACGGTTCTGTTTTGTTGGCAAACAGACCTGTTATTGAGAAAATCACAATTAGAGAAGCGTAAAAAAATCCACCCAAACGGGTGGATTTTAATTTTATTTGTTTGTGTTTTCAGCCTCACGCTTTTTGTCTAGTCTTAAATTTCTAAAATACATAATTAAGTCTACTGAAACCATAGTGAAGTTTAAGAAATAGAAGAAAAGCACGTACCATTTGTCACCGTAATCAAAATTAGGATTTATAAATTTAGATGTGATACCTGCTATGTATCCAAGCAAGATAAGGCAAATAAAGACAACGCTTTTTCCCTTTGTAGTTCTTGCGCGGTAAGCCTTAATAACGTTAATCGGCCAAGAGAAACCAAAGCAAATAAGCATAACAATTTCAAGTATTTCGGGCATTTTTAAATCCTCCAAAAAATCAATATATGAAATTATATCATTGATTTTTAGTATAGTCAAGTATTTTTTAAATAAATTTGCCTAAACTATAATTACCGATAAAAGCGGTAGTAAAGAGGTAAAATTATGAATAATAAGCAAGAAAACAAAAATCAAAATCAGAACAAGAATCAAAACCAAAACAATCAAAGTCAAAATCAAAACAACCAAAATCAGTATGGTATGAAAAACAACCAAAAGGCTGAAAACAAGAAGAATAACCACTAATTAAAAAAGAGCCTGGTAGGCTCTTTTTTAATTTAATAGGGAATTAACAACAATCATAAAGCCAAATCCAAAAAGAAAAGCATAGGACGGTCCTTTTTTTGCATCGCTGTGCGTTTCGGGAATCATTTCGTCAATTATAACGTAAATCATACTGCCCCCGGCAAAGGAAAGAGCAAACGGCAAAATGTATTCAGAGATGTTAACTATTAAATATCCAACAAGCGTTCCGATAATTTCGGTAGCGCCTGTTAAAAACGCAATAGCCAGAGTGCGTGTTTTACTAATTCCTATTGAAATCATAGGTGCAACTATAACCATTCCCTCGGGGATGTTTTGCAAGGCTATTGAGAGAGAAACCATAATAGCGTCACTAATGTTTCCCGTTCCAAAGCTAACACCTGTTGCTATTCCCTCGGGCAGGTTGTGAACACCTATTGCTATGACAAAAAGTAAAACCTTATTGACCTTATCCTCATTTTTTGAAAGGTGTCCGTCGTCAAGTCCAGTTATGCTATGCAAATGAGGGACAAGCTTGTTACATAAATCAATAGCTACAGCACCACAAAAAACACCTATAACAACAATAATATAAGAAAAGCTGCTAAATTCAGTTGCGGGAATAATCAACCCCCAAATAGATGCAGATAGCATAACTCCGGAGGCGAATGACAGCATAACATTATTAAAGCGGAGAGATGGCTTTCTGAAAATAAAGCCTATAACAGAGCCGAAAATTGTCGAAAAGCCAACGCCCAAAGCAGATAAAAAAACAATTTCCATAAATACCTCCAATTTTATTGTATGCGACAGTCGATTTATGTTGAAAACCCGGAATATATATGTTAAAATATATTTATATGAGGTAAGTTATGAGAAATACTACGCTTTGCTATATTGAAAAAGATGATAGCTATTTGATGCTATATAGAAACAAAAAGAAAAATGATGAAAACGCGGGTAAATACGTCGGGATTGGCGGTCATTTTTTAGAAAATGAATCTCCATATGAATGTGTTATGCGCGAGGCATACGAGGAAACGGGATTAACTATTAAGCCTGTTTATAGAGGAATTGTAACGTTCGTTTCCGATAAATATGAATGTGAGCAGATGCATCTTTTCACCTGCACCGAGTTTTTCGGTACATTAACTGACTGTAATGAAGGCGAGATTCGCTTCGTAGGCAAGGGCAACTTAAAAAGCATCCCTATGTGGGAGGGTGACTACATATTTTTTGACCTTCTGGAAAAAAGAAACGATTTTTTCAATTTAAAGCTTGTTTACGAGGGCGACACGCTTGTTTCATACGCTGTTGATGGAGTAAAAATAAGATGAAGATTTTAGTTAGTGCGTGTCTTTTAGGTGAGCCGTGCAGATATGATGGCGAAAGCAAGCCGAACAATTCAGTTATTTCGCTCAAAGAAAAGCATATCTTAATTCCTGTTTGTCCGGAGGTGCTAGGCGGCTTGAAAACGCCCAGAATTCCTGCAGAGGTGCAAGGAGAAAGAGTTGTGCGTGCAGATGGAAAGGACGTAACGTGCGAATATAATAAAGGTGCACAAATTGCTCTTGATATTGCAAAAAGAGCAGGAATAAGCGTTGCAATATTAAAATCAAAAAGTCCCTCCTGCGGAAATAAACAGATATATGACGGTACGTTTAGTAGATGCTTAATAGACGGCAAGGGGATAACCGCAAGGCTTTTAGAAGAGAACGGAATTAAGGTAATTAATGAACAGGAGCTAACAAAATTATGATAATAATAGCAAGTGATTTTGACGGTACGCTTAACCATCACGGAATAAGCGCAAACGATAAAGAAGCAATAGATAAGTTTAGGGCAGAGGGCAACAAATTCGGCTTGGTTACAGGTAGAGACCTTGAGCAGGCACTATGGGTTTTATACGACTTGAAAAAGGCGGATTTAAAGCTTGATTTTGTTATTTGCTGTACAGGTGCTGTTACTCTTTCGGGAGATGGCAAAATAATTAAAATAATAAAGCAAAAATCTGGAAAATATCTAAACGAAATGCTTGAATATGCAAAAACGCTCAATCTAGGTGCTTTTAGGGCTAGTAACGAGCTGACAACCTCATTTGCCGACCCATATGGAAACATAGAAAATGATTTTCTTTCTCTTGGAGAAATTACGCAAGCAAATGCGTGGTTTGGCACAGAGGAGGATGCAGAGAAGTTCTTACAGTATGTAAGGAAAAATCACGCAAGCGATATAAGTATATTTAGAAACGGCGGCAGCATTGATATGCCACCTGTTGGGGTAAGTAAGGTTTCAGGCATTTACGGATACGCAAAAGAGTTTAATGGCGCTAAAATTATAACGGTTGGTGACAATGTAAACGATATACCGATGATAGAGGAGTTTGACGGGTATGCCGTTTCAAACGCACGTGATGAGGTTAAGGCGGTTGCAAAGCATCACTGTAATAGAATTGCCGATATGATAGACGAAATAACGAAAGGAAACAGATAAAATGAATGTAAAAGAGAAATTTATTGAAATATTCAAATCGAAAATCAAAAGAGAGGGCGCTGACAAATTGCTTGAATTTATTTGCTCCCCTTCGTCTGATTTCTTTACTGCCCCTGCAAGCGCAAGATACCATAGCGCATACGAGGGAGGTCTTTGTGAGCATTCTATTAACGTTTATGAATGCTTGAGGGATTATCTTGACCGTGATGTTGCAAGAACAAAATACAACTTAAATTATAGCGATGAGTCAATAGCGATAGTTGCACTTTTGCATGACCTATGCAAAATGAATATTTATAAGGTTAGCTATCGTAATGCGAAAAACGAAATGGGTGTTTGGGAAAAGGTTCCTTACTATGAATTTGATGATGCCTTGCCATACGGACATGGCGAAAAAAGCGTTTATATGATAACTCCGTTTATGAAGCTCTCGCGCGAGGAGGCGTTTGCAATTCGTTATCATATGGGATTTTCAAACGTTGAGAACCAAATGGCAACAAATAACGTAAGTAAGGCGTTTGAGATGTATCCTCTTGCATTTGCTTTATCAACCGCCGATATGGAAGCCACATATTATCTTGAAAACGATAAAAACAAGAAGAAATAATAAATAAGGTATTGACAAACAAATTTTAGTGTGATAACATAATAAAAACTAAACAAACCGATGAGAAAGAATAGTAGTATATTTAGCTATATCAAAGAGAGGTGCAGGTGGTGTGATTGCACTATATTAGCGGTATATGAATGGGCTTTTGAGGGCGAGCTGAAATTATAGTAGGTAAGACGGAGATGACACTTCGTAAACAAGGTCGGCGTATGTTAGTACGCATTAGCACAAGGTGGCATATTAGGAAATTTTTATCCTATCCTTTTGCATAAGGATAGGATATTTTTGTTTAACAAGGAGATAAAAAGATGATTGAAGAAAAGATTCCTTATAAAATATATTTAAGTGAAAACGAGCTTCCAAGACAATGGTACAATTTGCGTGCGGATATGATAAACAAGCCTGCACCACTTTTAAACCCAAAGACAATGAAGCCAATTACAAAGGAAGAATTATCGGGCGTTTTCTGTGACGAGCTTATTGACCAAGAGCTTGATGAAAACACACCCTATTTCGATATTCCAACTCCAATCCGTGACTTTTATAAGATGTTCCGTCCGGCACCGCTTATCCGTGCATACTGTCTTGAGGAAAAGCTTGGCACACCTGCAAAGATTTACTACAAATTCGAGGGAAATAACACAAGCGGAAGCCACAAACTAAATTCAGCTATTGCACAAGCATATTATGCAAAGGAACAAGGCTTAAAGGGTGTTACAACCGAAACAGGAGCAGGTCAGTGGGGCACAGCTCTTTCAATGGCGTCAGCATATTTTGGACTTGACTGTAAGGTATATATGGTTAAGGTTTCATACGAGCAAAAGCCGTTTAGACGTGAGGTTATGCGTACCTACGGTGCATCGGTTACTCCATCACCATCAATGGAAACAGAGGTAGGCAGAAAGATTCTTGAAAAGTTCCCCGGTACAACGGGAAGCCTAGGATGTGCAATTTCCGAGGCGGTTGAAAAGGCATCTACGACAGAGGGATACCGCTATGTTCTCGGTAGCGTTTTGAACCAAGTTTTGTTACATCAAACAGTTATTGGTCTTGAAACAAAAGCCGCACTTGATAAATATAATGTAAAAGCAGATATTATTATCGGTTGTGCAGGCGGTGGCTCTAATCTTGGTGGTCTTATAGCACCGTTTATGAGAGAAAAAATAAAGGGCGTACGTGACTATCGTATTATCGCAGTTGAGCCCGAATCTTGTCCAAGCTTTACTCGCGGTAAATATACGTATGACTATTGCGATACAGGTATGATTTGCCCACTCGCAAAGATGTACACACTTGGTAGTGGCTTTATTCCTGCAGCTACGCACTCGGGTGGACTCCGTTATCACGGCATGAACCCGATTTTATCGCAGCTCTATGATGATGGACTTATGGAAGCGGTAACAGTTAAGCAAACAGAGGTGTTTGCAGCCGCGCAGGAGTTTGCACGCGTTGAGGGCATTTTGCCCGCACCTGAAAGCTCACATGCAATCAAGGTTGCAATAGACGAAGCACTCAAGTGCAAGGAAACAGGCGAGGAAAAAACAATCGTATTTGGTCTTACAGGCACAGGCTATTTCGATATGGTTGCATATCAAAGGTTCAACGATGGCAAAATGACCGACTACGCTCCAACCGACGAGGAGATAGAGAAGGGATTTGCTTCACTTCCAAACCTCGACTTGTAAAACAAGCTGCGACGTGACGGCACAACTAAAACAAAAAGATGCTGACTTTTGTCAGCATCTTTTTTCTTTATTATTTCTTTTCTCCAACTTGCTCTTTAGCCATTTCCTCGGAAACTGACGTGTAGGTCTTTTCGACCTCCGTTACCTTTGCGTTTGTGTAAAGAAATTCTTCAACCAAATCGTAAAGAACGTTTTCATAAATATAAATATCACCTAAGTTGGCAACAAATTCTTCTGCAGTAGATAGAGCCGTTTTTTCGTCATATCCTTGGTCTGCCATATATGTTGTCTTATAGTAGGTTATAAGCTCTGTTTTTTCATTTGTTAGCATTTCGGGCGTTGGCTCAATCCCTTCCGCCTTTGCGATAGAGTAGTAAACCATTTCCGTCTTCATTTGAGATTTGATATATTCGTCACGAGTCATATTGTATGCATTTTTTACATACTCGTCAAACGTATATCCGTAATATTCCTCAAATGATTCAGCGCTTGCCTCAATGCTGTCCTTGATTTCGTTATATTCAGCCTTTGGAAATTCCAAGAACTTGGTGTTGTCAAGAACGTATGTGAACATTGCGTTCATTACATAGTCCTTTTTAAGCTCTGCCTCGAAGCTTGCGGTAGTGCTGTAATCAGGGAAAATTAGTTTAACAAAGTCGTTGTTATAGGTAGGTGCGGTGTTTACCTTGTTAATGGTAGCGTAAAAGATAACCTTTTTCTTTGCCAAATCTTCATCGTGGTAATCCTCGGGGAAGGTAGCGTAGAAGGAAAACTCCTTGCCAACAGTTTGACCAATCATATTGTTTTCAAAATCGTCAATTGCAAGCTTTGAGCCTATGAAAAATTTTTCATTGTCGGCTTGGCTAAAAGGTTCAACTCTTTTGCCGTTTTCATCCTTTTTAATGTTGCCCTCTTCGTCAATATAGTAGCCCTTGAAGCTTACGTCAACAACGTCACCCTTTTCAATTACCTTGTCCATTATTTTTATTTCAAAGTAGAAGCCCTTACCCTCATATTCTGCCGGGCAATAATCTTCTAGGTCGGAATATCGGAAGTTTCTTGTAATAATGTCCTTTATAGATAATTCAGCATTGATAATTTCAGTTTCAATTTTATAGGGAAGCGGACTAGAGCCGAGATTTTCAACAAGATAATTTGATTTTGAAAGAGCCTCGTTTTTTGCGCCCTTTATTTTTTCAACGGAGCCATCGTCTGCTGTGAACACCTTTTCGTCGTAAACGGTGATATCAAGATAGATATTGTCACCCCTTTTAACAACGTATTCAACGGAATTGTTTTTTAAATAGGTGTCAATGGCAGCTTGTAAAGCATCAAGCTCAAGGTCTATTTTGTGCTCCTTATATTCCGGAAGCTCAATATATTTATCCATATCGTAAACATATTTTTCCTCAAGCGGTCCTTGCTTGAAGCAAGAGCAGGATGCGAGAGTGCATACCATTAGTAAAACTAAAGCTAAACAAATAATTCTTTTTTTCATTTTTCCTCCAAGGGACTAGTGTTTTTGCGCTTTATAGGTGCGCTTTCCTCAAATTTTTTGCAAATAAAATAAGTTATTAGGAAAACAAAGTAAACGAGTATTAAGTTGTAAACGAATATCAGTATGTGCGGTATAACGTAGTTTAGCATAAATTCCTCGGCATACATTTGGGATGTACCACCAATTCCTATAATTTCTATAATGTGTAAAGAAAGAGTAGGAATTGAATTTACAAGATAAATTGTTATTGCAGAGAAAAACATAGATTTTTGTATTGGATTTTTCAAGCTGAAAATGCCCGATACCTTTTTTGTGCCGTTGCGTGTGCATAGGTAGGTTATAAATCCAATCAAAAGGCAGGGTAAAATTCTTTCTATGACAACGCCTAAAAGTCCAAACAAGCTAAACATTAAAATGTTTCCCCAAATATCGCCCGTTTTCTCGGCTGAAGTTGTCAGCTCAAAGATGGCGGTAGCGGTTAGCTGGAATATAAACGAAAGCAAAATTGAACCGAGCGCAATTAAAATTGAGCGCTTCGCCTTGCTTGGCGTATAACGACAAAATGAATAAATAACAATTCCAAAAGCAGTATATTCAGCTATCAGATCAAAAGCAGTTCTTATTTCCTTGAAAACCAAGCTGGCTGTTTCATTGCCGGCAAGAAAGTCAACTAAAAAGGAGATTGAAATAAAAAGCACCGATAAAAGCGCCGTTATCAAGGCAAGAAGCGATAAAAATATTGTAGTCCTTTTACTCATAAAACCTCTCAAGACAGTAATATATTACATTGTAGCACAAAATATAATAAAAAGTAAAGTAGAAAATAAAAATTTCATTAAACTTTCACAAAAGGAGAATATATGCAAGAAAAGGAATTAAACTACAAGGAATTAGTTGAGATACTAAACGAACTGTCAACCAAATACGAATGTGTGGATTTTTCGTATATTGGTACGACTCTGTTAAATAGGTCAATTCCGCTTATTACGCTCGGTGACAAAGGCGCGCAAAAAAGCGTTTTATACGTAGGGGTGCATCATGCAAGTGAAAACATTTGTGCGTCAAGCCTTTTAAGATTTATAAAGGATTACGCCTTTGCATATGAACGCTTTGGTCAGGTTGCTCAAATAAATATACGGTACTTATACAAAATGAGAAAAATATTTATCGTGCCTATGCTAAACCCCGACGGAGTTGAATATCGCTTGAATGGTCTTGCCCCCGAAAACCCCATAAAAGACAGAGTGATTGCCTATAACGGAGGTAATGAGGATTTTACACACTGGAATTCAAACGCGCGCGGAGTTGACCTAAACCATAATTACGATGCATTTTTTGAGGAATATAAGCAGATTGAAAAGGAAAGAGAAATCTATGCGGGTAAAACCAAATATAGCGGAGAATATCCCGAAAGCGAGCCTGAAACATCATCTCTTTGCAACTTTATAAGATTTAATTTAGATACGCTGGATGGTGTTCTTTCTTTGCACACACAGGGTGAAGAAATTTACTATTCGTCAAGAGGAGAAGCACCGCCAAAGTCCTTACATATAGCAAAAATAATTTCGCGTCTAACAGGATATACCTTGGCAGAGCCAACAGATACCGCATCCTATGGTGGACTAACTGATTGGCTGATAACAAAGCTAGATAAGCCCGCATTCACCTTGGAGTGTGGAAGGGGTGAAAACCCTCTTCCAATGAGAAATTTAACCGACATTTATACAAGAATTAAGGAGCTTTTGTTTACTTTCCCAATTTTGTTTTAGAAAACTATTGAAAAAATTTTCCTCTGTGGTAAAATATAGATATATATTTTATTTTTCAGGAGAAAATACTTATGGAGCTTAAAGGCAAAAAAATCAACTTTCTAGGTGATTCAATCACAGAGGGACACGGCACAAGCGATTGGTCTAGCAAGCCATATCATCAGGTTTTGAAGGCGAACGTAGGATTGGCAGAAGCTAGAAACTACGGTATCGGTGGTACAAAAATTGCACGTTTACCTGTTATTACGGACCACCCATTTGACCAAGATTTCAACCTTCGCGCACCTAATATGGATAAGGATGCAGATATGGTTGTTGTTTTTGGCGGCACAAACGACTATGGTCATGCAACAATTCCTCTCGGCACATTTGAAGATAAGGATATTCATACATTCTATGGTGGAATGCACACCCTTTGCAAATATCTTATCGAAACCTACGTTGGCAAGCCGATTGTGTTTATGACTCCATTACATAGACTTCAAGAGGCAAAGCACGATAACGATATTTCAAGACCGCTAAAGGAGTTTGTTGAAGCGGAAAGAGAAGTGTGCGAATACTATTCAATTCCTGTGTGCGACCTATTTAGAGAAGGTGGTATGCCAGGCAACATTTGGGCATGGTGCGAAAAATATATGCCTGACGGACTTCATCCGAACGATGCAGGTCACGAGCTAATTGCAGCTAAGCTTCAAAAATTCCTCGAGAATCTATAAGGTGAATTATGGAGTTAAAAGGAAAGAAAATCAATTTTTTGGGTGATTCAATAACGATGGGCTGTGGCGCTAGCGACCCGTCAAAATGCTTTGTTAGCCTAATGAAAGAGTATAACGGCTTGGCGGAAGCCAGAAACTATGGCATAGGCGGTACACGCATCGCAAGACAAAAGGAAATAACAAATCCCGAGGTTGATAATGATTTTAATATGCGTTGGGACAAAATGGACCCTGATGCCGATATTATCGTTATTTTTGGTGGAACAAACGACTATGCCCACGGTCAAGCTCCACTTGGCACGCCCGAGGACACCGACGTTTATACGTTTTATGGCGCGGTTCATCACCTCTGCTATATGCTCACAAAAACTTATCCCGAGAAAACAGTAGTGTTTATAACCCCACTACATAGATTTAATGAGTTTGGCGAGGGCACATGGAAGCCCGAGGGAGTAGAGCAAAGACCCTTAAAGGAGTACGTCTATGCAGTAAAAGAGGTTTGTCAGCGCTTCTCGATTCCTGTATGCGATTTGTATGGTAGAGGGCTAATGCACGGTAATATCCCATCTTGGTGCAAAATATATATGCCCGACGGACTCCATCCAAACGATAAGGGATATGAAATCTTAGCGCAACGACTAACAAGCTTTTTAAAAAATCTATAAAGAAAAAAGTGCTCCCGCTTGGAGCACTTTTCGTTTGAAAATAAAAAACCTCAACCTGTTCGGTTGAGGTTTTTTATGGGGTGGATGATGAGATTCGAACCCACGGCCTTCAGAGCCACAATCTGACGCTCTAACCAGCTGAGCTACACCCACCAAAGTGCTCTCTCCTTTTGGAGAGTATATAGCTTCACCTCACACGGGCGAAGCCCCTAACCACCGAAGTGGTTGGCGTACCCAGAGAGATTCGAACTCCCGACCTACTGCTTAGAAGGCAGTTGCTCTATCCGGCTGAGCTATGGGTACATTACAAAAAAATGGAGCGAGTGATGGGAATCGAACCCACGCGACCAGCTTGGAAGGCTGGAATTCTACCATTGAACTACACTCGCAAATCGCTATTTGTTTTTTGCCCTCATATAATATCACATAAAAAACGCTTTGTCAATACTTTTTTTGAAAATTTTTAAAAAAAGAGAATTTATAATTCGACATTATTTCTATAATATGAAAAAGCCGACCAGTGGTCGGCTTTTATGGTGGGTAACCGAGTGGGGCAAACACTCGGTTATTTTATTACGACGGAGTAAGAGCCCATTTCAAGATAGCGCTCTTCAAACAAGTCCATATCAATCTCAAATACGTTACCGGCTGGGTTGGCAAGGGTTACGATATTCTTTTCATAGTCGTAACCAATAAGTACCATACAAGCCATATTTGATTTTAGATACAGATTTTTTCCGTCTATAACCCAAATGCGAGAAATTGACGGGGTAATATCAAAATTCTCACATGCCCATACAATAATAGGATTTCCTTGGCTCACCTCGTAATAGAGTGAGTCAACGTTTTTTTGTGAATAGTTATACGCCTCGTGCTTTCCGCCATTTACCGAAATATATTTCATTGCGGAATCTATAATAACAGGGGGCAAGCAGCCGTAGGAATTATACGCGTTTCGTGGGTTTCCTACATTTGCTTTGTTAAAATCGGTGTAGCCAACAGGTCCCTTTTCAAGATAAAGGTCGCATAAATCACATTTGTCAACATCGTATCCTAAATAGGATAAAACCATAGCAAGAGAGGTTATTTCGTCACCGCTTGGTAGGTCTGGATACTGTGAAATGTGCTCAAGCTCAATAAGATGTGATTTTTCAGCATTTTCATATTTTTCGCTTATTGAAACACTTCCGTTAAGAGATAGCTGTGTCAAGGCAAGACCGCTATTTTCAATTATGTTAATATTAAGCAGTGCAGAAACGTCAATTTCTGCCTCATCTTCGGTTTCTATAACTGAGGTATAGGTTGTCAAAAGAGTGCTTGTGCCGACAGCGGTTGACGGCTCAAACTCCTTTTCTTCGCCGTTTACTATTAGCTTTCCACCTAGTAAAGAGGTAACTGTATCTCTTGTATCCAGATAAAGCTCAACGCTCAAATATATACAGCCCTCGCCATCGTTTTTTAAAGCTGCCCATTCACATCGCAAATTGGTAGGGCATAGATATTCACTCACTATCGTGCCTTGCATATCTATAACTGCCTCTTGCGGCAAACTGATTTGAGTGTCCGTTTCACTGTCTGTTTCACCCTCTGTGTCACTTTCGCTATTTAAATCAGAATCGACTGAGGTATCGGAGCTTGTGTTGGTATTTGTGTCCGTCCCGTCGCTTGACTCTTGCCATAATTCACTTGCGCTCACATAAAAGACTGTAGCGCATATAAGGCATAGAACAATCAAAACGATAATAGATATATATTTCCTTAATTTCGGCTTCATATTTTTCATTCCTTTTCAGCTTTGTTAGTTCAATTATAAAAGGAAAAGACGCTCATTTCAAGGATAATCGTGCACCAAAAAAATACAAAAAACGAGCATACGACACCATACGATAGGGATAACTGTCACAAAAGAATAAAAAAGGGAAAAAAGTGCGATAAATAACCCTAAAAGTTTATGCAAAACTTGAAATTTTTATGCATTTATGATATACTATTTCTATAATTCGCCCTGTTAAGAGGTAACTATGAATATTGAAGAAAAAATCAACCGATTAAGAAAAGAAATAGCATATCATTCAAAAAGATATTACGAAAATGATGCGCCTGAAATTTCCGATTTTGAATATGATAAAATGTTCGAGGAATTAAAAAGACTTGAGGCTGAGCATCCCGAGTATTATAGCGAAATTTCACCTACCCAAAGGGTGGGCGGTAAGGCACTTGATAAATTTGAAAAGGTTAAGCACGACGTAAAAATGGCGAGCTTAACAGATGTTTTTGATTTTGACGAGCTACGCGCTTTCATTCGCCGTGTCAAGGGCGAGGTTGGAGATGACACCGAGTTTTCTGTCGAGCCGAAAATTGATGGTCTTTCCGTTTCCTTGAAATATGAAAACGGAGCTTTGAAAATCGGCGCAACAAGAGGCGATGGCACAACAGGTGAGGATGTTACCGCTAACGTAAAAACTATTCATTCAATCCCTCTTGAATTAAATGAAAATGCTTCAATCACCGTGCGCGGTGAAATTTATATGCCACATAAATCCTTTGAAAAATTAAATAAAGAAAAGGAAGAAAATGGCGAAAACCTTTGGGCAAACCCAAGAAATGCTGCCGCCGGCTCTCTCCGTTGTCTTGACTCCAAGGAAACCGCAAAAAGAGGACTTGATATTTTTGTTTTCAACTATCAGGCAGGAGAGCTTGGTGAGGTGGAAACCCACAAGGAAACTATTGAAAAAATAAAAGACCTCGGCTTTAAAACCATTCCGCTTTTATACGTTGGTAGTGATGAGGACGAGATTATAAATGCAGTTATCAAGCTAGGCGAGGATAGACCAAGCCTTGATTTTGATATTGACGGAACTGTAATCAAGGTGAATTCTCTTGAAAAAAGACGTGAGCTTGGTGAAGGAACCAGTACGCCAAAATGGGCGGTTGCTTATAAATTTCCGCCCGAGCAAAAGAAAACAAAGCTTCTTGATATTGTTATACAGGTTGGCAGAACAGGTGTTTTAACGCCTAACGCAGTTCTTGAGCCTGTGCGTTTGGCGGGGACAAGCGTTTCTCGTGCAACGCTTCACAATATAGATATAATTAAGGAAAAGGATATAAGAATAGGTGATAACGTTATCGTGCAAAAGGCGGGAGATATAATACCCGAGGTTGTAGGAAGCGTTAAAGAGGACAGAACAGGAAATGAAATTCCTTATAATATGCCCGACAAGTGTCCATCTTGCGGTGGATATCTCACCTATGACGATGCTGACGATTTTGTTGATGACGACACAGACTTCACTCTAGGTGCGCTACGCTGTACAAATCCATCGTGTCCTGCACAGCTTGAAAGAAATATAACACACTTTGCGTCGAAGAAGGCAATGAATATTGAGGGCGTTGGTGGTAAACTGGTTAAGGCACTTTTTGAAAACCATTTAATTCATGACGCCTCTGACCTATATTATCTATCAAAGGAAGATATTTCCGCCCTTGAAAGAATGGGCGAAAAGAGCGCGGAGAACTTTATAAATTCCGTTGAAGCCTCAAAGGAAATGGGTCTTGCTCGTGTTATTTATGCGCTAGGCATTAGACATATTGGTGAGGTTGCCTCAAGCGAATTAGCCTTAAAATTCGGCACAGTTGATGCTCTCTTTACCGCCACCGAGGAAGAGATTAAGGAAATAGGTGACTTTGGTGACGTAATGGCAAAAAGTGTTGTTGAGTTCTTTAAAAAGGACGAAACAAGATATATCATTGAAAGACTAAAAAATGCAGGCGTAAAAACAAGCGAAGAGGTAAAGGAATTATCAAATGAATTTGAAGGTCTTACCTTTGTTTTGACAGGTACTCTTGAAAATATGACAAGAGATGAAGCTGCCGAGATGATAAAGGCAAGAGGCGGCAAGGTTTCCTCCTCTGTATCGTCTAAAACCGATTATGTTTTGGCAGGCGAGGCGGCAGGCTCAAAGCTGACAAAAGCGCAAAATTTAGGCGTGAAAATAATAGACAAAGAAACGTTTTTAGAAATGTGCAAATAAACCGCTTAGGCGGGAAGGGAGGGTAATATGTTGTTTTTAAGTGATGGCGCAAAAAAAGCAATAGAGCTGCTAAAATCAAGCGGAAACGAGGCTTATATTGTCGGCGGTAGCGTGCGCGATATGATAATGGGCTTGAAGGCGAATGATTACGATATAACAACTAGTGCCACACCTGATGAAATGAAAAAAGCTTTTCAAGGCTTTACAGTAATAGAAACGGGTATTAAGCACGGCACAGTTACCTTTCTTTATGAAAAAGAACCGATAGAGGTTACAACGTATCGCATAGATGGTGACTATAAGGATAGCCGCCACCCCGAAAGCGTTGAATTTACTAAAAATCTTCATAATGACCTTTCTCGTCGAGATTTTACAATGAATGCATTGGTTTATAACGAGGACGATGGTATAATAGACATTTTTGGCGGACAAAACGATATTGAAAACAAAATAATAAGGGCAATTGGTGACCCTAAAAAGCGTTTTCAAGAGGATGCGTTACGTATTTTGCGTGGTGTGCGCTTTGCTTCTCAGCTTGGCTTTGAAATAGAGAAAAAAACTAAAGAGGCGATGATAGAATGCGCCCCTCTTTTGCATAATATTTCAAAAGAGAGAATTAATGTTGAAATATCGAAATTTTTAATGGGTAAAAACGTTAAAAAAACGCTTCTTGAAAACTATGACATAATAGGCGAAATAATTCCCGAAATTAAAGCAATGCACGCCTTTGACCAAAACAGCAAATATCATATTTATGATGTGCTGGAGCATACGGCGATTGCCATAGAGAATATTGAATCAATCTTGCATTTGCGTCTTGCAATGCTATTTCACGATGTGGGCAAGCCGAAAACTTATTCAGTCGACGAAAACGGTCAAGGGCATTTCTACGGGCATGCTAAAACAAGCACGGAAATTGCTAAACGCTTTTTAGACGAGTATAGGTTTGATAACGCAACAAAGGAAAGAGTTCTAGAGCTGGTTAAGCTTCACGACACCCCAATTGAGCTTGATAGAATTTTTATAAAAAAGAGAATGAATCGCATAGGAGCTGACTCGTTCTTTGACCTATTAAAGGTAAAAAGAGCGGATAACTTGGCTCAAAATCCCGAATATTTCTGGACGGACAAGCTTGATAAAATGGAAGAGCTGGCAAAAGAAATAGAGGCCGAAAGCTGCTTTACCTTGCAATCGCTTGACATATCCGGAAACGATTTAATAGCTCTCGGAATAAAAGGAAGGCAAATAGGAGAAACACTGAACCAACTTCTAAACGAGGTAATCGAGGAAAGACTTTCAAACGAAAAAGAGTTGCTCATTAAAAGAGCAAACGAAATTTTTAAAAAATAAAAAAGAAGCGAAATCGCTTCTTTTTTATTTTTTTGGCTTATGCTTGATTTTTGATTTAAAAAATACCTTTGTTTTTCCAAATAGGCTTTTAAAATTCTGCAAAAATGCTTTGTGGTCAAAAATCATAACAAGTCCAAAGGAAATTGGAGTAACAATGGTAAATACCGGAACAATCAGCCAAAACCAAGGCCAGTATTTTGCAATTGTAATGTATTCCGTTACAGTTCCGCCGTCTAAAACGGGAACTCTCATGAATTTAAAGCAGTTAGGGCAACAGTATGAAAGAATTTGTCCAATATCAGACATTACAACCTTCGGTCCGTCGCTACCGTAAGATATTTCAAGTGGCCCCCAAATGTAAGATGTGTTTTTGTAATTAGGTACAATAACATTTAGACCGTCTGCCCCATCGCCGTCTCTTAAAGGAATAAATCCAAGCTCGGATTGAAATATTTGATTGAGTACGATGAAGAGCATAAGTAAAAGAAGCCCAACGGGAGCTACCCAGATTCTTTTGTAAGAAAGCCTGTGTCGCTTCAAAAGAACTGTGAGCAAAGGAACGGCAAGTAGCATCCAGTGATGATAGTAAAATCTTAAAATGTCGAGAATTTGTGCGCTTTGTTCTATTGCATCTCCCTTGGCCATTGGCTCTTCTGGATAGAATAGAGCAATAGCACCACTTATTACTCCAATATAGAACATATAATCATAAAGATATTTGTTCTTGGTTAGGAAGAAAAACATGAATAATGCAATGTTCGCACCACAAATGTTAACAAACCAAGAATCACGCCAGCCTCTTTCGGTAATGTGGAAGCCGTCTGTGTAATCCGCATATGGAGGAATGAACATTTTTACAAAGTGTAAAAGAAATCCTAATGCAAGCAAAGAGAATAAAACGATGAACTGAACACGAGGAGATGACTTTCTTAAGGTGAAATATAATCCCACTATTGCACCAGCAGATAATAGCAAGAAAAGAAAGTACCACTCGTTAAATATTTGAATTTCAAATTCGCTAAAAATCATAAAAACCTCGAAAACAAAAACTGTTAATACATGAAGTCGTTTGTGTCATAATTTTAACATATATTTCATTTGAATTCAACATTTGTAAACAAAGTTAACATTTTGTTAACACTTACATTAAAAAACGAACAAAAAAAGAAGCGAAAGTTCGCTTCTTTTTGCTTTTAAACTGGTGTTTCAATGTTTGCGTCTTCAATGTTTTCAAGAAGAATGTTTTCTTCTGTTTGTAAAACGCCTTCCTCAATGCTGTCACTTTTGAAAACCTTAATTATAGTCATAAAGAAAATTTTAATATCAAGCCAAAGAGACATGTGCTTTAGATAGTAAGCATCATATGATGCCTTTTTTCTTGGCTGTGCTGCTAATACGTCTCGTCCGTTGATTTGAGCCCAACCGGTAACGCCGGGTCTTGTTTGGTACATATCATAACCCTCACGAGCGGTGTTGAGCTCAATTTCGGATGGTTGAGATGGTCTATATCCTATCAAGCTCATTTTAAATGTTAGCATGTTGAAAAGCTGTGGCAATTCGTCAATAGATGTCTTTCTTATGAATTTTCCAACATTGGTTATATAAGATTGAGCCTCGGCATATTCATATCCCGCAACATCAGGACGTGCTTCTGTTGACATGCTTCTAAATTTGACACAAGTGAAAATTTTTCCGCTTTTGCCAATTCTTTTTTGTTTAAAGAAAACAGGACCTTTAGAATCAATTTTAATTGCAATAGCTACTATTACAAATAAGGGAGACAAAATAATCAAAGAGATAAGAGCAATGAAAAAGTCGGCTAATGCTTTTAAAAATCTGTAAATCTTTTGAAAAAAATTCAACTTGTGCGGAATGCAGGTTTCTGGACTTTCAGTAATGTAAATTGGAGCTTTTTTCATATGTTTTTAAATCCTTGTCGTTGTGATTTCTCACAAATTATACCATATGTTTTGAAAAAAATCAACAGGAAAATACAAATTTTATGCTTAATACAAGTTGTTTTTCAAAAAAATAAAAAACTTTTAAAAACTCTTGCAAATAAAATGAAAATAGTGTATCATTATAATGTATAAATATGTTTTTAGCGTAAACTGTTTTATTTCGTTTCGATTTTTTTGGAGGATAAAATGGCTTTTTTTGAATTGGATAATGATTTTGATTCAGGTGTAGATATAAGAGTTTTTGGTGTAGGTGGCGGAGGAAACAACGCACTTAACCATATGATTGCATCGAATATAAAGGGTGTTGAATTTATTGCTGTTAATACAGATAGACAAGCTCTTGCCAAATGTGGCGTTGCAAAGAAAATTTGCATAGGTGAAAAAGGGACAACGAAGGGTAACGGGGCTGGCGCCGACCCTGAAAAGGGAGCAAAGGCTGCCGAAGAAAGTGCTGACGAAATCAGAGAAGCAATGGAAGGCGCTGATATGGTGTTTATCGCTGCCGGTATGGGCGGTGGTACAGGCACTGGAGCTGCACCTGTTGTTGCCAGACTCGCAAAGGAAATGGGCATTTTAACAGTTGCAATAGCGACTAAACCATTTAAATTTGAGGGTGCTGTAAAGATGGCTCGTGCCGAGGGCGGTATTTCCGAGCTCGCAAAGCACGTTGATTCGCTCGTTATAATTCCAAACGAAAGATTGAATGGTATTTCAGAGCAAAGAGCTACACTTTTTAACGCATTTAAGGTTGTTGATGATATTTTAAGGCGTGGCGTTCAAAGCATCTCTGATACTATTAATTTTACCGGTTATATAAATCTTGATTTTGCTGATGTTACCGCAATTATGAAGGATGCCGGACTTGCTCATATGGGTATTGGTGAAGCAAGTGGAGAAAACAAGACTGTAGAGGCTACCCGAAAAGCAATAGAAAGTCCGCTTCTTGAAACATCTATAGATGGTGCTACAGGTGTACTTATTAATTTCACTATCGGTAATGATATTTCTCTTGACGAAACCAGTGCGGCAGGCGATTTGGTAGCGGCAGCGGCAGCGGCTAATGCTAATATTATTTGGGGTGTTAGTGTTGATGAAAACCTTGAAGATACAGTTAAGGTAACAATGATAGCAACCGGCTTTGAAAAGAAAAAGGTTAAATATATCGCCCCTGGTGAGGAAATTCGAATTCCCGGAATGGCACCGAAAAAGAATGACCCTGTTGGTGAGATAACCATTACACCAACCAAGCCTCAAACGTTTGAGGATACAGAGGACGATATTGCTATTGCGGAAATACTGAATATGGTTAATAAAAACCGCACAAGAAAATCACTAGATGACGATTTTGACGATCAATATTAGAAAAAACAAAAAAGCCTAGCAATTTGACTAGGCTTTTATTATTACTGTATATTCAATAATGAAAAACATTGTAAATTTTTATTATTTTTATCTAATTTGTATAAAAATGCTCAAAAATATAAATTAAACCTTCTGTTTTTTGTGCAAATAGTAGAAATTCGTCAATAAAAACGCATTTTCTTGACAAGCAAAAGAACAAATGATATAATACAACTGTGTGCGTGTGCAAACAAGCCATAATTGCGCCTATTTGTATATGCCACATATACATCGTGCCAAGTGCCGACGTATAAACATTTATTCTTTAAAGAAGGAGGAACGAAATGCCAACCTTTAATCAGCTCGTAAGACAGGGTAGAACAAACAAGACTTACAAGTCAGTAACACCCGTTCTTCAAACAGGCTTTAATACCTTGAAGAACAAGTCAATCGATCAAAGCGCTCCACAAAAGAGAGGCGTATGTACAAAGGTTACAACAACCACACCAAAGAAGCCAAACTCAGCTCTCCGTAAGATCGCAAGAGTTAAGCTCACAAATGGTATGGAAGTAACTTCATACATCCCAGGTATCGGACACAATCTCCAAGAGCACTCAGTTGTTCTTATTCGTGGAGGAAGAGTTCGTGACTTGCCTGGTTGCCGTTACCACATAATTCGTGGTGCACTCGACGCACAAGGTGTTGCAAACCGTAACCAAAGCCGTTCTAAGTACGGTGCAAAGCGCGCTAAGAAGAAATAATAGCGCAAGGTAACATAAAAGTAATTTTTATCGTAGTTCCTAACTTTGTAGCTGAAATAAATGTTTATTTGTCAGTGACACTTGTAAAGGACACGACGGGAGAATTTCTTTCGAGTACCAATGATATCATATAATTAATGAAGGAGGGAAGTAAAGTGCCAAGAAGAGGTCAAATTTCCAAAAGAGATGTATTACCAGATCCACTTTATGGTTCAAAGCTCGTAACAAAGCTCATCAACAACATCATGCTTGATGGTAAAAAGGGTGTAGCTCAAAAGATTGTTTACGATGCATTCAAAATCGTAGAAGAAAAGACTGGTGAAAATGGTCTTGACGCATTCGTATCAGCTCTTGAAAATGTAATGCCAGTATTGGAGGTTAAGGCTCGCCGTGTAGGTGGATCTAACTACCAAGTACCAATGGAAGTAAGAGCAGAAAGAAGACAAACACTTGGTCTTCGTTGGATAACTGTTTTCTCAAGAAAACGTGGCGAAAAGACAATGGCTGAAAGACTTGCAGGCGAAATACTCGATGCTAGAAACAGCATGGGCGGTGCCTTCAAGAAGAAAGAAGAAACACACAGAATGGCTGAAGCTAATAAGGCTTTCGCACATTACAGATATTAATAGTCACCCGTACTATTTGAAAGGAAAAAACACAGATGCCAAGAGAATATTCACTTGAAAATACCCGTAATATTGGTATTATGGCGCACATCGACGCAGGTAAAACCACTACTACAGAGCGTATTTTGTTTTACACAGGTAAGACACACAAAATAGGTGAAACTCACGAGGGTTCTGCAACAATGGACTGGATGGAGCAAGAGCAAGAAAGAGGTATTACAATTACCTCTGCTGCTACAACATGCTTCTGGTCAGGCTCAGCTAATCAGTACCCAACCACACGTATCAACATTATTGATACCCCAGGTCACGTTGACTTCACCGTTGAAGTACAGCGTTCACTCCGTGTCCTTGACGGTTCTGTAACCGTTTTCTGTGCTAAGGGTGGCGTAGAACCACAGTCTGAAACCGTATGGAGACAGGCTGATGAGTATGGCGTACCACGTATGGCATATGTTAACAAAATGGACATTATGGGAGCAGACTTCTATCGTGTTGTAAGCATGATGAAGGAAAGACTCCATGCTAACGCAGTACCGATTCAGTTGCCAATCGGCTCTGAAGACACATTTAGAGGTATTATCGACCTTTTTGAAATGAAGGCTGATGTTTACTATGATGAGCTTGGTAAGGATATGAGAGTTGAAGATATCCCAGCTGAGCTTCAAGCAAAAGCAGAAGAGTATAGATCAAACATGGTTGAATCTATCTGCGAAACAGATGACGATCTTATGATGATGTACCTTGAGGGCGAAGAGCCATCTAATGAAGAGCTTAAGGCTGCACTTCGTAAGGCAGTTATAAACAACCAAATCGTTCCTGTAGTTTGTGGTACATCCTACAGAAACAAGGGCGTTCAAAAGCTCCTTGATGCAGTTATTGACTATATGCCTGCACCAACTGATATTCCTGCTATTAAGGGTGTTCACCCTGACACAGGTGAAGCTGATGAGCGTCATGCAAGCGATACTGAGCCATTCTCAGCACTTGCATTCAAGATTATGACAGACCCATTCGTTGGAAAGCTCTGCTTCTTCCGCGTATATTCAGGTTCTGTTGAAGCAGGTACAAGCGTGTACAACTCCTGCAAGGATAAGAACGAAAGATTCGGACGTATCCTCCAAATGCACGCAAACGATAGAAAAGATATTGATGTTTGTTATGCTGGTGATATTGCCGCAGTTGTTGGTGTAAAAAACACTACAACAGGTGATACATTCTGTGACGAAAAGCATCCTATTATTCTTGAATCTATGGAATTCCCAGAGCCTGTTATCTCAGTAGCAGTTGAGCCAAAAACAAAGGCTGGTCAAGAAAAGATGGGTATTGCACTTTCTAAGCTTGCAGAAGAAGACCCAACATTTAAGACATATACAGATGAAGAAACTGGTCAAACAATTATTGCTGGTATGGGTGAGCTTCACCTTGAAATTATCGTTGACCGTTTGCTCCGTGAATTTAAGGTTGAGGCTAACGTAGGTAAACCACAAGTTGCTTACAAGGAAACAATCCGTAGAGAAGCAAACGTTGACCATAAGTATGCTCGTCAGTCCGGTGGTAAGGGTCAATACGGCCACGTTAAAATCATTATGGAGCCAAACGAGCCAGGCAAGGGATACGAGTTCATCAACAAGGTTGTTGGTGGTGCTATTCCAAAGGAATATATCCCATGCGTAGACGCTGGTATCCAAGCAGCATCTCAAACAGGTGTACTTGCTGGTTACCAAGTAGTTGACTTCAAGGTCACACTTTATGATGGTTCATACCATGAGGTTGACTCATCTGAAATGGCGTTCAAGATTGCCGCTTCAATGGCATTCAAGGAAGCTATGAGAAAGGCTGACCCAGTTCTTACAGAGCCAATCGTTAAGGTTGTTGTTGTAACTCCTGACGACTACATGGGCGACGTAATCGGAAGCCTTAACTCACGCCGTGGACAAATTCAATCCATGGACCCAGTAGCTGGTGCACAACAAATCACCGCTATGGTTCCTCTTGCTGAAATGTTTGGTTATGCGACAACACTTCGTTCAACCACACAAGGTAGAGGTAACTATTCAATGGAGCCTGATCACTTTGCTGAGGTTCCAAAGAACATTCAAGAGCAAATTATGAGTGCTCGTGCAAAGAATAACTAATTTTAGTTAACCAATTAAAATAAAAATAAATTAATTTTTGGAGGATAATTCAAATGGCTAAGCAGAAATTTGAAAGAACAAAACCCCACGTAAACATTGGTACTATCGGTCACGTTGACCATGGTAAAACAACACTTACAGCAGCAATCACAAAGACACTTTCTCTAAACGGCGGTGCTGAGTTTATGGACTACAGCCAAATCGACAACTGCCCAGAAGAAAGAGCAAGAGGTATCACAATCAACTCCCGTCACGTTGAGTACGAGACAGCTAATCGTCACTACGCTCACGTTGACTGCCCAGGCCACGCTGACTATGTAAAGAACATGATCACTGGTGCTGCACAAATGGACGGTGCAATCCTCGTTGTTGCTGGTACAGACGGCCCTATGGCTCAAACTCGTGAACACATCCTTCTTGCTCGTCAGGTAGGCGTTCCAGCTCTCGTTGTATTCATCAACAAGTGTGACGACGTTGACGACCCAGAGCTTCTCGACCTCGTTGAGATGGAAATTCGTGACCTTCTCTCTGAGTATGAATTCCCAGGTGATGACATTCCAATCATCCGTGGTTCAGCTAGAAACGCACTCCTTTCTTCAAACAACGACACATCAAGCGAAGAGTATGCTTGCATTCTCGAGCTTATGGAAGCAGTAGACAACTACATCCCAACTCCAGACAGAAAGGCTGATATGCCATTCCTTCTCCCAGTTGAGGACGTATTCTCAATCTCTGGTCGTGGTACAGTTGCTACAGGTAGAGTAGAGCGTGGTACAGTTAAGATGGCTGACGAAGTTGAAATCGTTGGTCTTGCTGACGAATCAAGAAAGACTGTTATTACAGGTATCGAAATGTTCCATAAGCTTATGGACAGCGCTGAAGCTGGTGATAACGTAGGTCTTCTTCTCCGTGGTGTTCAAAAGAACGAAATCGAAAGAGGACAAGTACTTTGCAAGCCAGGTTCAATCAACCCACACACAAAGTTTGTAGGTCAAGTTTACGTTCTTACTGAAAAGGAAGGCGGCCGTTCAAAGCCATTCTTCACAAACTACAGACCTCAATTCTATATCAGAACAACTGACGTTACAGGTATCATCACTCTTGGTGACGATGTTGAAATGGCTAAGCCTGGTGACAACGTAACTATGACTGTTGAACTTATCACTCCTATCGCTATCGAAAAGCAACTCCGTTTTGCTATTCGTGAGGGTGGTAGAACAGTTGGTTCAGGTACAGTTTCTGAAATCCTTGCATAATTAGGTTTACTAGTTATATAAAAAAAGAGCTTCTTTTGAAGCTCTTTTTTCTTATATTTCCATGGAAATAACCTTGAAATGCGTTGACAAAATAGTAATAATATTATAAAATAGATATATAATTTACAATGTTGTAAGGAAGAAAAATGAACTATTACTTTGACAATTACGTATCAAACTCTTTAGCACCATCATCAAATCAAAGCTATTTTTGTGATGAAAGCAAATGCATATCTCGTAGCTTTTACAAGGTACACGTTGGCGGAAAATTTGAATATTCATTCTTGTTTTCTAACACAATCTATTCAACGTATGCCGATGGAAGCTATTCACAAGCAAATTTGAAGTGTGATAAATGGGAAATATTTAGCTTAAAAGCGCTGGTTGTTGATTCTAAAACTCGCGATTTTTCAAGCCCCAAAATCATTCGTGAATACCAACTAACCTTTGATGGTAAGATATCAAAGGAGGTTGAAATTGATGGAGAAATCTTTACAGATGGCATTGTGATTAATGCTGAAAAGGGCGAATATATTTGCCTTGAAATGGAGTTTTTTGGTGATGGAAAAATACCATATTTTGAAGAAATTTTAATTCCGGCATATAGATATATTGATGGAAAATGGCAGGAAAATAGAAAATCTCCTCTCGCTAATATGATAGGTGTAAGACGTAATGTGGACAAGAAAATAGGTTTTTTAGGTGATTCGATTACCGAAGGTCTTGGCACTCCAATCAATGCATATAAGGGCTGGTCGCAACAAATTGGCGAAAAATCAAGCGAAAATAACTCTTATTGGAATCTTGGAATAGGTTTTGGAAGAGCTGATGATATTGCAACCGATGGAATATGGTTAGATAGAGCAAAAAATCTTGATATTGTCACTCTATGCATAGGTGTAAACGATATTTGTCAGGGCTTTTCCAGTAGCAAGATAAAGGATAATATTGAAAAAATCGTAAAAATTCTAAATAATAATGGTGTTCGTGTTATTCTGTTTACCGTTCCTCCGTTTGATTATGATGAGGAAAGAACAAAAAGATGGAAAGAGGTAAACGAGTTCATTACTAATAAATTATCCAAAAAAGCAGAAATCTTTGATACAATATCTATCTGGGGAAAAGAAAGTCCTTATGAAAATATGGCACGCTATGGCGGACATCCCAATGTTGAAGGATGTGAAGTGCTTGCAAACGAATTTGTGAATAAAAACTACTTTTGAATAATATAATAACGAAAAAACAGCCTGTTTTGCACTAAAACAGGCTGTTTTTAGTTTAATTTAAATATTAATATATTCACATATGAACATACATAATGTTATAAATTCAAATTTTTATTAGCAGGGCCGTTTAGAATATCGCCTGATTTGTCAAATTTTGAACCATGACAAGGACAGTCCCAGGTGTGCTCATTCTTATTCCAAACCAATTTGCACCCTAAATGCGTACATCTGGGAGTTGAAAAAGATAGAAGATTTTTTGTTGATTCACACGCGTTTACAAGCAACTGCTTTCTTAATATTGATCTTTGTGGAGAAAAAATTTTTTCGTATTTATTTTCCCTGTTTAGAATTATATCGCAAAGCAGTTTTGCTCCAAGCATACTGGAGGTCATTCCCCATTTGTTAAATCCTGTAATTACGTATTTGTCGTTTGAAAACGTATCAATTTTTCCAATGTATGGCACTCCATCAAGAGTAATTGTGTCCTCGGTCGCCCACATATATTCTGTTTTATTTCCGGGGAAATATAGCTCTTTATAGTCTTCTAGAGCCTTCCATCCACCGCTTTTTTTACCGGTTCTATGCTTTTGTCCGCCAAGAATTATATATCCATTATAGTCTCTAATCGATAATTCGCTTTTATCATCAATATAGCATCCTTTAATTTTTTTCTCGCATTTAAATGCAATAGCATAGCTTTTTTCTTGATACATTTTTGCAAAATACAGTCCTTTTAAAGACGGTAAAGGAAAGTGAGTTGCAAAAATTATTTTCTTAGCTTCTATTTTCGCAGAGCTTGTATAAGCAAAATTTTTCTTTACTTTTTCTACTTTCGAATTTTCAAAAATATTTAGGTCTTTTGCAATTTTGCTTAAAAATTTTAAAGGATTAAACTCAGCTTGATTTTTAAATTTTATGCCACCGGCAGTCTCGAACGGAAGTGCGATTTTTTCTTCGTATAATGCATCTATACCAAGACTTTTTATTGCTTCATATTCTTTATTAATTTTTTCTTTATTTGTAAAGCTGTAAATATAATTATCTGTAATTTCAAAATCGCAGTCGATATTTTTTGCAATGTTTTTATATTCAAGTATAGCATCTTCATTAGCGTCATAATATAACCTTGCAAAGCTTATACCAAATTCCTTAATTAATCTAGAATATATAAATCCGTGCAGAGATGTTATTTTTGCAGTGGTAAAGCGAGTTGTTTTATTGCAAATTTTATCGCTTTCTAAAATCACATAGTCAACCCCTGCATTTTTTAACATATATCCACATAAAATTCCTGCAATTCCGCCACCGATAATTAAAACGTCACAGCTAATATCTTCCTTTAAAGAAGGAAAGCTGGGCATGTTTAAGCCTTGTTCCCAAATTGATTCCATGTTTTCTCCTATATCTTTTTTATTAGTTTAGCCATAAAAAATAAAAATACTCTCCCAAAGCTTTTAGGAGAGTATTTTTTATTAAAATTAAACACAGGGTGAACTATTTTATTAGAGCAAAATGCAAATTAAACCATTAGAGCCTTCGTTTATAACTCTTGATAAAGTATCAGATAATTTGTTTCTTGACTCTGGAGAAATATGTTCAAGCTTAGAGTGTAATCCGTCGTTTACAAGCTCGTAGAGCGACTTTCCAAACATTTTTGAACTCCAAAGCTTTTGAGGGTCGTCTTCAAAATCCGCAAGCATATTTTTGACTATTTCTTCAGATTGCTCCGCGTTTCCGACAATTGGGTTGATTTCGGTGTTTATCGAGGCCCTAATTAAATGAATTGATGGAGCGGAGGCTTTTAATTTTATGCCATATCCACCGGATTGACGCGCGATAGAGGGCTCTTCCAAGGTCATATCAGAGATGTCTGGCAAGACTATTCCGTATCCGGTTGCATTCACTTCTTCAATAGCATCTGCAAACTTGTCGTATTCTGCCTTGACCTCGGCTAATTCCTTGATGTTTAAAAATAAATCTCTATCGTCTTTTATTTCAATCCCACAAAATTCGCTCATGATTTGATAATATAATTCAGGCTTTAAATCAATCGTTACGTCTATTTCACCCGTTCCAAGATTAGAAATAATGGTAGGAGAGCCATATATATTTTCGTTGGCAGCAAGCTCACTTATACACCCTTTGGCATCGTTAATTTTAGAAATATCTAAAATAGAGCTTCTAATTGAATTTATAAGACTTTCCTTGAGCCAATGATTAGAATCAAGAGAACATAAATATTTGGGCAAATTAAATCTAATTTCATTAATTGAAAATTGTCCCAAAAGCAACTCAATTATACCATCGAAATCCTCGTTTGTTAATTCAAGAGCATTTACAAGCGCAACAGGTGCATTATATTTTTCCTCAAGTGAAATTGCAAGCTCTTGAGCACTTTTGTCGAGGGGAGTGGCTGAATTAAGTACAATTACAAAAGGCTTGTTAAGTGATTTCAGTTCATCGATTACACGTTTTTCAGCACTTTCATAGTTATGTCTTGGAATTTCTCCAATAGTGCCATCCGTTGTTATAACAATGCCGACCGTTGAATGGTCACGAATTACCTTATTTGTGCCGACCTCAGCCGCCTTTTCAAATTCCATTGGTTCATTTTGCCAAGGAGTTTGCACCATTCTTGGCGCATCGTTTTCCATTGCTCCTTGTGCGCCATCCACCATATATCCTACACAATCAATTAAACGAACCTTCATATTCGATGAGCCAATTTCAATATCCACAGCCTCGTCTGGGATGAATTTGGGCTCGGTAGTCATAATCGTTTTCCCGGATGCGCTTTGAGGTGTTTCGTCTTTAGCTCTTTCCTTGTCATATGAAGTCTTGATATTGGGTATAACCAGGGTGTCCATAAATTTTTTTACAAACGTGGATTTTCCACTTCGTACAGGACCTACAACTCCAATGTAGATTTCACCGTTGGTTCTTTTTGCAATATCCTCGTATATATTCATTAGTATGCGTCCTTTCAACATTCAATCAGTATATTTACTAAATAATATTCAAGAGCGATACTAAATATGCAACAAAAAAACGCACCAAGTGTGCGTTTTTTGTTTTTTATTTTTAATAATACATATAAGGGCCTTCCATTGCCATATAAACAGCAAATGCAATCAAAGCCGCATATACAAGAACTATTAACAATAAGGTTGTTAAAATTGAGATAACAGTAATAGCATATGCAAGAATTGAGCAAATCAAGCCACCCTTTCCAACACCGGTCATCTTTTTGTTCTTTGATTTGTCAATTACAGCAAAGATAACACCGATAAGTGGAAAATAAGCAGAAAGTGGAAGTGGAATGATAAATGAAGCGAGAGAAAGTATACCGAAAACCAATGAGGTAACACCAAAAACCTTTTCGGGTTGTTCTTTTTTTGTCACTTCTTCCTTAACGTCTTCAACTACTACGTCATAAGTTGCATCCATGATAAAATCCTCCTTTAAAATAATATCTTCAGCATGTTAAAAAACATGCACAAGAACCGAAACAATAAAAATTATCGTCGCTATACTTGCGTAAAGTATTTGAAACGATGCAATAATAATGGAAAAAACTGAGGCTATAAGACCTGCATGTGACATTCCATTTGGCTTTTTATTTTTTATTAAATCAACTATAAAAAGTATAATTCCAGCATTCGCAATCGAAATTTGTATAAAGCCGGAGATAAACCCAACCGCAGGGGCAAAGAAATCTATTCCAAAGCTTAAGCAACAAATGAGTGAAGCTATAAGACCGCAAGAAAGAGAAGCAAAAGCATATATACTTTTTCGCTTTTCTAGGCGAGGATAGTTCTCGTGGTCGTGGAAATCATCGTCAGACAGAAAATCTTCCTCGTGCATTGAAGCGTTTTCGTTTGGTTGCGCTTCGGAATTTTCGCCATGTGAATTTAGAAAGACGCTCATTTAAATTACCTTATTATAATCCGAAAAGCGATGGAGCCATCATTGTGCCTACACCAAGGGTTAAATAAATAATAAAATAAATGATGTATAAAATAGCAAAAAGCAAAGCTATTGTAATAGATACAATCGATGTAACCAATCCAACTATTGAAAGGGCAGAAGCTGAACCGTTTTTCTTTTTATCAATGATAAACATAACAACGCCGGCAATTCCAAATATTATTTGGAACGGAACACCTGCAAGTGGAAAAATGCAACAGCAGATGCAACCCAAAATCAATGACGCAATGCCACAAGCAAGAGCAATTATTCCAAAAACAGGATTGCGCTTGTTATAGTTGGCTTCGTAATCATATCCACTAAAGTTATCGTTTTCGTAATAGGTAGATGATTTAGTGTCAAATCTGTCAGTTTCTATTGCATCAAAACTATTATCATTTCCTCTTTCTTTGGCATCAAAATCTCTTTCGTCCATAATATCCTCCTAGAATAAATTTCTAAATATCTATATTAATCATATCATAAAATACAAAAAAATCAAGCCTATCAATTAAAAAAATGTTTATTTCTTTTAGATAATATGATAAAATAAATAGGAGGTGATATTGTGAAAAAGAAGAGACTGGAATATTATATTCTAATCCATTTTATATTTGTTCTTTTGCTTGCTTGCTTTTTTCTTGGAACAAATCTTTTAAGGGCATTTGATTTAACAAAATGCTCTTTTTATGAGATGACTAATTTATATTGTCCCGGGTGTGGTGGAACGCGTGCGGTGTCGTCCCTTTTAAAGCTTAATGTTTTAAGCTCATTCAAATATAATGCTATTGTACCTATTGGATTTTCTATATTTCTATTCTATGATGTTAAAATTTTAAAATCAATATTAAAAAACGATATGAGCTTTTTTGATAATCATAAATATATTCCCGTTTTGTTTTTCGTTTTTTTCTTGGTTTTATATTTCATTGTAAGAAACGTATTTTTAATATTTGGTATAGATTTTATGGTGTAGCCAAAAACCACCAAGGTTATAAATAATTAAACAACTTGACAGAATAATAGTTCTATGCTATAATATATACAATTTATTTTTTGGAGGATTATTTTTTAAAATGGACCCTGACCCTGATACTACTAATATTATTTTCCCTATTGTAATGATAGTTTTGCTATTTATGTCGGCATTCTTTTCGTCAACTGAAACAGCATTTACATCATTTAACAAGATTAGAATGAAAAATTTAGCACAAGGTGGAAACAAAAGAGCACAGCTTGTTACTAAAATTGAAAGCAAGTACGATAGATTTTTGACTAGTGTTCTAATCGGAAATAATATAGTAAACATTGCACTTTCATCAATCGCAACTCTTTTCTTTATTGGACTTTTTGCTAACAATCCTGATTCCGAGAGCATAGGTACAACTGTTTCAACAGTAGTTATTACTGTTGCAGTGCTTATTTTTGGAGAAATCACACCAAAGGTTGTAGCGCGCCAAAACGCAGATAAAATGGCGATGCTTATAGCGCCGTTTATAAATGCGATTATAATAATTTTAATGCCCCTTAGCCTTATTTTTGGTGGCTGGAGTAAGCTTTTAGGTGTTATTTTCCGTTCAAAGGAGCAATTAACTATCACGGAAGATGAGCTAATTACTATTGTAGATGAGGCGGAGGAGGATGGTACTCTTGAATCAGAGGAGGGCAACCTTATTCGTTCTGCTATTGAGTTCAATGATGTTTGTGCAGGCGATATTTTGACACCACGTGTCGATATTTGTGCAATTTCAAAGGATGAAAGCGTTCCAAATATAGCAAAAATATTTATCGAAAACGCATATTCACGTCTTCCTGTTTATGATGAGGACCTAGACGATATTATTGGTATTTTACACGAGAAGGATTTCTTTATTGCTTACCACAATAATAATAAAACCATTACAAAGCATCTGAAAAAGCCCGTACACGTATCTGAACACATAAAAATTGCAGATCTTCTTCAAGTTTTAAAGTCGAAAAAATGTCATATGGCAGTTGTTGTTGACGAGTTTGGCGGCACTATGGGTATCGTTACTATGGAGGATATTATTGAGGAGCTTATTGGTGACGTTTTTGACGAGCACGACGAGATTTCCGAGGATTATAAGCTACTTGATGACGGTAGTTACATAGTAAAATGCTCAACCGAGCTCGATAATTTTATTGAGAAATTTGGACTTGAGGTTAGTGATGAGGAGGATTTACCTCAAACCCTAAACGGATTTATTATGAGGGAGCTTGGCTCTTTCCCGCACGTTGGCGACACCTTTGAATACTCACATCTTAAATTTGAAATTAAGAAAATCGGAACAAAGCGTTTAGAAGAGGTTAGAGTGATTACTCTTACTGATGAAGAAATAACAGAAGAAAAATAACAAGGTGCGGGTGCATTGCGCACTCGCATTTTTACTCACAAGAAAGAAAGGACATTTAATGAACGTATTTGACTGGGATGGTACAATATATCACGGTGACAGCTCAAAGGACTTTGTCTTTTACTGCTTTAAAAAATATAAAAAAGCAAGAAAAAACATCCCCAAGTGTCTGTTTTTTGGCTTTTTATATGGAATTAGAATTGTAAAAAAGCTTACGTTTAAGCAAAAGCTATTTTCATTTGTAAAGGACATCGAGGATATAGATAAGGCTGTTTTGGAGTTTTGGGATATACACGAGAAAAACATACATATGTGGTATCTAAATATGAAAAAGCCTGATGATGTCGTTATCTCCGCATCTCCTGAATTTCTGCTTGAGCCGATATGTAAAAAGCTTGGAATTGGTACAATGATGGCATCAAAGACCGACAAGCATACAGGTAAATTTGACGGTAAAAACTGCCACGGAGAAGAAAAGGTACGTAGATTTAGGGAGCTAATGCCCGATGCAGAGGTCGATGAGTTTTATTCTGACCTTTATTGTGATACTCCAATGGCTAGACTTGCAAAGCGCGCATATATTGTTAAGGGCGAAAATTTAACGCCCTGGAAGGAATCAAAATTAAAATAATTTGGCACTCAGTGTCTAAAAAACAAAAAAGACGGATGAAAAATCCGTCTTTTTTTACGCTATCTTTTTTATAATTTTATAAAGCGGAATAATAAGGAACGACATTGCAAAATTTCCACACATATGGATAATATCGAACGGAAATCCAACCGCTATCCAAGTAATCATTCCTTTAAATGAAAGTCCAAACATAAGGGCTTGTAATGGGGCATATAAAATTCCAAACAAAAGTCCATGTAAGGAACAAAAGATTATTGATAAAACAAATTTTGTTTTTATCGACGCTTTTTCGGGAATTAGCATTATTAGCACCCACAAAATTGTCCATATGTATAAATAGGGTATCCACCATTGTGCAAAGCCGGCATATACTCCGTTTAGAAAAACAAAAACATATATAGGAATTAATGCTTTGCTACGATAAATAAGCGTGAATAACGCAATAAACATAGCAACGCCATGCACGTTGGGAAGAGCTTCCATAAGTAAATCCGACAGGAAAATAATAGCGCCAAGCATAGAGAACACTATTAGCTCCTTTGTCGTTATTCTTTTTTGCTTCATTTTAGATTAAGCTTACCTTTTTCATTCTCATATCAATCACGGGTCTGTCGCGGAAATCAGTTTTAACTCCTGCAATTTCGTCAACAACCTCAATACCGGAAACGACCTTGCCAAATGCAGCATACTGACCGTCAAGGAACTTGCCATCTGCGTGCATAATAAAGAACTGGCTAGATGCGGAGTTCGGATTTTGGCTTCTTGCCATTGAAATAACACCGCGCACGTGGGATATGTCGTTTTTAATGCCGTTAGCTAAAAACTCACCCTTAATACATTCATCACTGCCGCCACAACCGGTAGCTGTTGGGTCACCGCCTTGAACCATAAAGCCGGCAATTACGCGATGAAAAATAAGACCATCGTAAAAACCGCTTGATACAAGCTTTTTAAAGTTAGCACAGGTTATAGGAGCCTTGTCCTCGTAAAGCTCAAGCTCAATAATCCCGCCATTTTCCATTTCAATACGTACCATAAAAGTCACCTCGTTAATTAATATACTTTAATTTTAACAGAGAAGACTGAAAAAGTCAAATAAAAAAGATAATATTTTCTACTTTATTTAATAATTTTTGCATTTTAGAAATATAACTAAAATAAGTAATTATTTTTAGGAGAAATAAAGTGGAAAAATATAAAAAAATAATGTTTTGGGGACTCTGTGTCGTAGTTTTGCTTGTTTTAGGTTGGATTTTCTTTAAATACGTGTTTGATATAATACTTCCTTTTTTGGTAGCCTTTTTGATTGTTGCTATGGCAAGACCGATAATTAATTCTCTTGCCAAAAGAACAAAGCTGCCAAAGCCTATAATTAGCGTGTTTGTAATCTTTATGATTTTTTTAGTTAGTGTCTTAGTTATAGGGATTATAGGTACAATTACTGTTATTCAAGTTGTAAATATTGTTGAAGGTTTAATAAGTAGCCTGTCGGGTGAAGCTGGATATATAAACGACTTTTTTGAGCTGGTAGATTCTTTTGAGGAGAAATTACCGTTTCTTGATAGCTTTTTAAAAGAGGGTGAAACGCTTTCCTCGTTAATAAGTGAGATGATTTTAGATGGTGCGAAGAGCTTAAGCGCTAGCTTCACCGAGCTTATAGGAGGCGTGATTTCGGCTCTTCCTAATATAGCCGTTACCTTGATAGTTGTAGGCTTATCTATCTTCTATTTCGCAAAGGATTACGACAAAATAGGCAACCAGGTGTTTAATTTTCTGCCGAAAAGAGTAGGAAATATAGCTTTGATATTTAAAAACGACGTATTGCACGTGGTCTCAAAATATCTAAAATCCTATCTCATACTTTTTATCATTTGCTTTGCCGAGGTTTTTTCGGGCTTTCTTATCGTTAATCAAAAAAATGCGTTTGTTTTATCACTTATAATAGCGATTGTGGATTTTCTTCCCATTTTGGGTGCAGGAACAGTGCTTGTCCCGTGGGGAGTGGTTATGCTGGCACTAGGTGACTATAAAATGGGGATAGCCCTGATAATTTTAGCAGGAGTGACCTATTTTTCTCGTCAAATTTTAGAGCCCAAGATTTTAAGCGTTCAAATGAACATGCATCCGCTTTTTACACTTTTTGCAATGTTTTTGGGGCTTAAAATCGCAGGCTTTTTAGGTCTTGTCGTAGCACCAATCGTAGCTTTTATAATAAAAATCACCTACGATAGAATTAAATATCAAAAAAATGTTGAAAAGCCCGACAATCTATGATATTATATACTATATAATTTTGAAAAGTAGAGGATTTTGACCGTGTATAATGATAAAAAGGTAGTTTTTTCTGGCGTACAGCCGTCAGGAAATTTAACAATAGGAAATTATCTTGGAGCTATAAGAAATTTTAGTGCATTTTCCGAGGAGTATCATTGTTATTATTGCGTTGTTGATATGCACGCGATTACAGTAAGACAAGTTCCGGCGGACTTAAGACGTAGAACTTATGAAACACTTGCTCTATATATCGCATGTGGACTTGACCCACAAAAGAACACTTTGTTTGTGCAAAGCCATGTGCCAGGACACGCTGAGCTTGGCTGGATACTTGACTGCTATACTATGTTTGGTGAGCTTTCAAGAATGACACAATTCAAGGACAAGAGCGCAAAGAATGCAGATAATATCAACGCAGGGCTCTTTACCTACCCATCACTTATGGCTGCCGATATTTTGCTTTACCAAACCGAGCTTGTTCCTGTTGGCTCTGACCAAAAGCAACACCTAGAGCTTGCACGTGATATTGCAAACCGCTTCAACCAAGTGTATGGTGAAACCTTTGTTGTGCCCGACGGATATATCTCAAAGGGTGGAGCAAGAATCATGTCACTTCAAGAGCCTACAAAGAAAATGAGCAAGTCTGATGCAAACGAAAACGCCGTTGTTAGAATTCTTGACTCAAAGGACGATATAATTAGAAAATTCAAAAGAGCAGTTACCGACTCCGGTAACGAAATTTGCGTAGGTGAGGGTAAGGACGGCATCACCAACCTACTTAATATCTACACTTGCTTTACAGGTAAAACTCTTGACGAGGCAATGAAGGAGTTTGAGGGCAAGGGCTATGGTGAATTTAAGCTTGCCGTAGGCGAAACCTGTGCCGATGCACTCGCATCCGTAAGAGAAGAGTTTACCCGCCTAATGGCAGATAAAGCATACCTCGAGGAGGTAATGAAAGAGGGCGCAACAAATGCCTATCGCCATTCAAGAAAAACAATGTCCAAGGTGCGTAGAAAAATCGGCTTTACCGAGCTTAAGTAGAGGGCGCATTAATACGCATAGAACGAAAAGCACAAAAGGCTCCTTTGAAAAGGCACCCTTTAGGGCGTACCTTGTGTTGAGCTGTCACGTTAGTGACTGAGGGATTTTCTTCTGTAGAACAAATAAGGTGGAAAACAGGCTTTTGCCTGTTTTCTTTTTTGTTGTATAACGAAAACCACGCGATAGTCGCGTGGTTCCAAAGAGGTTAACCGATGAGCAAAAAGTAAACAAGAGAGACAAGAAATATTTTGAGAAAGGCTCCTTTGAAAAGGGAGCTGTCAGCTTTGCTGACTGAGGGATTATCTGTTAAAATTCAAATATATTGAAAGGCAAAACTGTAAGAATTAGAATATAGTTTACATAAATAAATCCCTCCGCCGCCAGGGCGGTCCCCCCTCTTAGCGAGGCGCAACCCTTTTGTCGCGTTGCGACATTTCCCCTCACAGGGGAATCTCCCTTTACAAAGGAGGCATGAAAGTCAAACCCGTTTACGGGTTGCAAGAAGCAAACGCAAGGCTGGCAGGCCAATTCTCAACGCACTTGTGCGTAGCTAGTAGTGTTTAGGGCTATGCCCGAAAATGAAATACCACCCGCTTGGCGGGTGGATATTTATTTTATCACATAAAAATTTCCAAGTCAATATATTAAATAAAAAAGGACAGGCAAGTGCCTGTCCCAAAATGCTTAAATATTAATCATTATTTTGAAAAACCTCGAATTTGTAGCCAACGCCCCAAATTGTACGAAGCTCCCATTTAGTGGATACGCCTGCAAGCTTTTCGCGTAGGCGCTTGATATGTACGTCAACAGTACGGGAATCTCCTAGGTAATCAAAGCTCCAAACCTTGTTTAAAAGCTGGTCTCTTGTGAAAACTCTGTTATAGTTTTTAGCAAGGAAGTGGAGAAGCATAAATTCCTTGTTTGGCAAGTCAATGCTTTCACCATTAATTTTTAATTCGTGGTTTGATAAGCTGATTTCAAGGTTGTCGAACTTCAAGGTATCCTTGTCCACGTGTGACTCCATAGTGCTATATCTACGAAGAACCGCTTTAACACGTGCAAGAAGCTCTTGCATATCAAAGGGCTTAACAACGAAGTCGTCAGCACCTAATTCAAGACTGAGAACCTTGTCAAAAACGCCACCCTTTGCTGTAATCATAATCATCGGCTTGTTTGAGTTTGCTCTAATCTCACGGCAAACGTCTGTGCCGTCCTTTTTAGGAAGCATAAGGTCGAGAAGAACAATGTCAGGGTCATAGCTTTTGAACATTTGCATACCGCTAATGCCATCGTTAGCAATTTGCACCTCATATCCTTCATTTGTAAAATAAACCTTAATTAGCTCACAAATATTAACGTCATCATCAATAACAAGCATCTTTGTGCCGAGCATAAAATACCTCCGAATAGTTGAATTATTAAATCTTTATGAATTATATCACATAAAAATCAATTTGTAAACAACTTTTTAACAAATAAAAACGAAAAATTAAAGATTAATTAATAAGTTATTCTTATTTTACAATGTTTTTGTGAAAATTAGGTGAAGAAATCGTGTGATAATAATAAAAATGTGGAGTTTTTTACTTTTTTTGCCTTTATACTTGCACCTTTGACAAAAATAATGTATAATTACAATGATAAAATATTTTGACGAGGTAAAAAATGAAATTAGGCATAGTTGGATTACCAAACGTAGGTAAAAGCACACTTTTTAATGCATTAACTAACGCAGGGGCACAAAGCGCGAACTACCCATTCTGTACGATTGAGCCAAACGTTGGCGTTGTCGCAGTTCCGGACTCACGTCTTGACGTTCTTGCAAAGATGTATAATCCCGAGCTCTATACTCCTGCGGTTATTGAGTTTGTTGATATTGCAGGCTTGGTTAAGGGCGCAAGCAAGGGAGAAGGACTTGGTAATAAGTTCCTATCCCATATTCGTGAGGTTGACGCTATCGTTCACGTTGTGCGTTGCTTTGAAAATAACGATATTATTCACGTTGATGGAAACATAAATCCTCTCCGTGACCTTGAAACTATAAATTTAGAGCTTATTTTCTCCGATATGGAAATTTTGGAGAGAAGAATAGACAACGTTAAAAAGGCAATGAAGGGTGACAAAACTCTAGCGCCGAAGGTTGAACTTTATGAAAGAGTTATGAAGACACTTGAGGAAGGCAAGAGCGCAAGAAGCCTTGATTTTAACGAAGAGGAAGCCGCTTGGATTAGTGAGGTTGCACTTCTTTCAATAAAGCCTGTTATTTATGCCGCAAATATTAGTGAAAGCGATATAGGAAACCTTGACAAAAACAATTTCTATCAAAGCGTACTTGAATTCGCAAAGAGTGAAAAGAGTGAGGTTATCCCTGTTTGCGCTGAAATTGAGGCAGAAATTGCAGAGCTTGACGACGAGGAAAAGGAAATGTTTTTATCCGACCTCGGTATTACCGAAAGCGGTCTTGACCGTCTTATAAAGGCAAGCTATTCACTCCTTGGACTTATCAGCTATTTAACTGCAGGACCAAAAGAGGTTCGTGCTTGGACTATTACCAAGGGTACAAAAGCGCCCGGTGCTGCCGGCAAAATCCACTCCGATTTTGAAAGAGGCTTTATCCGTGCAGAGATAGTTTCATTTGATGATTTAGTTGCTTGTGGCTCAATGAACCAAGCAAAGGAAAAGGGACTTGTTCGCTCCGAAGGCAAGGAGTACGTAATTAACGACGGAGATATAGTTCTATTTAGATTTAACGTATAATTTCCCGAAAAGTCCGTGCGCGGACTTTTCGATTATTTTGCTCACACTTACTTCCATACGGAAATAATTTAAGAAAGGAGAAGCTATGAAAAAATATTTAAAAAGCATACATACAAGGTATATGCTCACCTTTATGGCTATAATGATTTTGACCGTTTTGATTTTGGGTATAATTATCACTAATATTATCAGTAGCTTTTCCCTCGATACAAAGCTCAAGGAGCTCTACGAAACAAATCTTCAGGTATCATCATATTTCAAGGTTCAAGAAACAGATGGTAGACTGCCACCTATCCAAACGGGTGAGGACAAAATTTTTGCTCCGCTTGACGAAACTTTAAATACGGTTTTGTTAATTTCACCACAGGTTGGTATTTTGGTTTTTGATGAGAATGGTGAGCTTTTGCTTTCCGCCTCAAAGCAAAATGACGAGGTCATAAAAACCAATAAATATGACGAATCAAAAATGGACGAAATTATTGAAAAACAGACACTCCCCGACTCTTTTTTAACTAGAATACAAAGAGACAAGGTTGTTTCCTTAAGCGATACAGCTGACGGATATTTTAGTGAAACAGTTTATTTATATGCAAGTGCAATAACAACAAAGGTCATAAAGGAAGAGCCACCTAAGCTTGACACGGATGTCTCAAGTGATACTGACTTGGACGAAACAGAGTCTTTGCCTGTTTATGAGGAAAAGCTACTTGGCGCAATTATTTGTTATGACCCGGGAAATACTGAAAACGATAAAATGATGCGCGATATGATGATAGCGATAATTACAACTATTTGTTGGATTACGCTGGCTTCACTCGTTGCAATTTATGGCGTTAGTTATTATACAATGAAGCCACTTCGCGAAATCGGTAGGGCAGCAAAAAGCTTCTCACGCGGAAAATACGACGTGCGTGTTAAGGTGCGCGGAAACGACGAGCTTGCCGAGCTTGCCGAGTCATTTAACAAAATGGCAATAGCTATTCAGTCAAAGGACGAAATGCAAAAGAACTTTTTAAGTAACGTTTCTCACGACCTAAAAACTCCAATGACAACGATAGCGGGCTTTGTTGACGGAATTTTAGACGGTGCAAATCCACCCGAAAAGGAAGAATATTACTTAAATATCATTAAAAATGAGGTTAAACGCTTGAGTCGTTTGGTTACCTCGCTTCTCGATATTTCAAGACTCCAGTCTGGAGAGCGCAAGTTTGAGTTTAAAGAATTTAATATGAGCGAGTTAGTTCGCCAAACAGTACTTTCCTTTGAAAAAGCGCTTGAAGAAAAGAAGCTTGACGTTGAGTTTGATATGGACGATTTTGATATGATGGCATACGGTGATAAGGATGCTATCAACCAAGTTGTATATAATTTCTGTCACAACGCGATTAAGTTCTCGAACGACGGTGCAAAATACAAGGTTAGCCTAAAATATCAGGACGAAAATACCATCGTATTTAAAATGTATAACGAGGGAATAGGTATTACCGAAGAAGATTTACCATTTGTATTTGACCGTTTCTTCAAGAGTGATAAATCAAGAGGTCTTGATAAAACTGGAACAGGCTTGGGTCTTTTTATTGCAAAGACTATTGTTGATGCACACGGGCAAAGCATAAAGGCTGACAGTGAGTTTGGCAAATGGTGTGAGATGTCGTTTACAATTGCCACGAAAGGAGAATAAAATGACAGTTGAATATGTCGCTACCTGTCTGTTTGGTCTTGAAGGACTTTTAGGTGAGGAAATAGATGCACTAGGATATAAGCGCACCGAAACTATGGACGGTAGAATTAGCTTTTTAGGGGACGAAAATGCCGTAGCAAGAGCAAGCATTAATCTTCGATTTGCCGAAAGACTTTATATAAAAATAGGCGAGTTTAACGCCACAACCTTTGACGAGCTCTTTGAGGGTACAAAAGGGCTACCGTGGCATGAGTGGATAGGAAAGGATGACCAGTTTCCTGTGCGTGGACACTCCATAAAAAGCACACTGTTTTCCGTTCCCGATTGCCAAAAAATCATAAAAAAAGCAGTGGCTTCCTCTCTTGGTAATAAATATGGTATTTCTTGGTTTTCTGAAACAGGCATAAAATACCAAATAGACTTTTTCTTGTTTAAAAACAGATGCACATTAATGATTGATACCTCGGGCACACCACTTCACAAAAGAGGGTATAGACCAAAGTCAAACGAAGCACCGATAAGAGAAACACTTGCGTGCGCTTTGGCAAAGCTATCGCGCCCACGTGAGGACGTGCTTTTTTGGGATCCATTTTGTGGCTCGGGTACTATCGCTATTGAGGCTTCAATGATAATGCTTGGTATTGCTCCTGGGCTTAACCGCAAGTTTGACGGGCAAGCCTTTCCACAATTTGAAAAGAAAATTTGGATAGAGGCAAGAGAAGAGGCAAAGGCGAAAATCATAACCGATAGTAAATTTGAAGCATACGCATCGGATATAAATCCCGAATGCGTAGAATTGGCTCGAGAAAATGCCAAAAATGCAGGGGTTTCCTCTAATGTCAAAATATTTGTCAAGGACGCCCTAACGATAAAAACCGACGGTAGACGAGGAACAATTGTGTGCAATCCCCCATACGGTGAGCGCCTGTTTTCAATGAAGGAAACAGAGGATTTATATAAGAAAATGGGTAAGCACTTCCAAACCCTTGACAAGTGGCAACAGTATATAATAACAAGCCACGAGGGCTTTCAAACACTCTTTGGCAGACGTGCTGATAAGGTGAGAAAGCTATATAATGGTATGATACCCTGCTATTTTTACCAATTTTTCAAAAATAAATGATTAAAAATCAAACCTCCGCAAATACTAGTAAAAGTAGAAATTTCTAGTATAAACGGAGGTTTTTTATGCGTGAATTTTCAAAAGAGCTTGAAGAAAACGTAAAAGAAATTGACGAAATTTTAAGAGTAAATGAAAATTTTGATATTATAAAGCGCGAAATGGAAATAAATTCACAAAGAGTAGTAATGTATTACGTTGACGGCTTTGTTACAAGCGCCATTATGCAAAAGCTTATAATGCATCTAACAACAATAAAGGACTTTGGCGACTCAAGTGATACGGCAGTTATAGATTTTGCTAAAAAAAGCGTACCCAGTGTCGAGGTTGACCCTATTTTTGATGTTGATATATTAGTTACAATGGTACTCTCGGGATGCTCGGCAATTTTGGCAGAGGGCTTTGGCAAGGGCGCAATAATAGTTGATGCACGTTCATATCCTGCGAGAACCACAGAGGAACCGGGAAACGACAGAGTAATGCGTGGTGCGCGCGACGGCTTTGTTGAAACCTTGATTTTTAATACCGCCATGATAAGGCGTAGAATCCGCGACCCAAAATTGACCTGCAAATATTTATGCGTGGGAGAAAACTCTAAAACCGACATTTCGGTTGTCTATCTTGATAAAAAAGCCGACCCTGTGTACGTAAATAAGTTAATAGAGAAGATTAAAAATATAAAGACGGATGCTTTGCCTATGGGGCATCAAAGCCTTATAGAATGTCTTATCAAGGGCAATTCCTATAATCCTTTTCCAAAGGTCAGATGCACAGAGCGCCCCGATTGTGCGTGTGCATCAATTTTAGAGGGAAACGTTGTAATTTTATGTGACACCTCACCCGAGGCAATTATTTTACCAACCTCAATATTTGACTTTTTACAGGACACTGATGATTACTATTTCACACCAATAACAGGTACGTATCTCAGGCTCGTTCGTCAGTTCGTTTTTTGGAGCGCGGTGGTCTTAACACCAATATGGTATTTTCTTATCACAAACTCACAAATAGTGCCCGAATGGCTTTATTTTATAGTGCCCGAGGACACGGGTGCTGTGCCGATTCTTATACAGCTTTTACTTGTTGAATTTGTAATAGACGGCTTAAAGCTTGCCTCGCTCAATACCCCAAGCGTAATGTCTAACTCCTTTGGAGTTATCGGTGGACTTTTGCTAGGTGATTTTGCCGTCGAGGTCGGATGGTTAAGCGCCGATGTTATTTTCTATATGGCAATAGTTTCAATGGCAAGCTTCACACAGTCAAATTACGAGCTTGGCTATGCCCTTAAATTCGTCCGTATAATCACATTGTGCCTTGTTGCTCTGTTAGGCGGTTGGGGACTGCTCCTTGGCGCACTTATCGGCATTTTATTAATAGTCAATACCAAAACAATAAATGGCAAACGCTCATACCTCTACCCTCTAATCCCCTTCAACCCAGTTGCTATGTCACGCCTTATCTTCCGCCGCCATAAACACAATTAAAACAATAAGCCACCCTAGAAATGATATCGCAAATCACCGATACTCCGTAGGGACAGACAAGGCTCCCTTGCAAAGGGAGCTGTCGCTTTAGCGACTGAGGGATTCTAAAAAACGGGAGCATACTATGCTCCCCTACAACGTAAAAAAGACCTCGAAAAACGAGGTCTTTTTGTCATTCCGAGCAACGTCGAAAAAATCTATGGCGCACATTCGCTTAGGACGATATAATGATTGCCCTTGGCGAGGCGCAACCCTTTTCCCCTCGCAGGGGAATTTCCCCGACTGTCCGCAAATTGTTAGGAACAAGTCTCCATTTGAAGCAAAGAGCACTATAAAAAAGAGACCATTCGGTCTCTTTTTTGTATGATTATTCAAACTTCATTTGATAAGCGCCACCGGGACTATATGGTATCCCTAAATGGTCATACGCCAAGCGAGTAACACATCTACCCTTTGGGGTACGGCTCAAAAATCCTATTTGCATAAGGTACGGCTCGTAAACGTCCTCAATGGTGATTGACTCCTCGCCAATAGTCGCCGCCAAGGTTTCAAGACCCACAGGACCGCCGTTATAGAACTTAATAATTGTTTCAAGTATTTTTCTGTCGATATTGTCAAGTCCAAGATAGTCAATTTCAAGTGCTTCAAGAGCGGTTTTTGCAATTTCCAAGGTAATTGTTCCATCGCCCTTAACCTGTGCATAGTCGCGCACACGCTTTAAAAGCCTGTTCGCAATACGAGGTGTTCCGCGTGAGCGAGAAGCGATTTCAAGTGCGCCCTCATCATCAATAGCAACCTCTAAAAGTGAAGCACTGCGCTTAATAATTGTCGCAAGCTCCTCAGCCTTATAAAGCTCAAGGCGGAGCAAAACGCCAAATCTATCGCGTAAAGGAGTAGTAAGCTGTCCTGCGCGAGTTGTTGCACCAACCAAAGTAAATTTTGGTAGTGGCACACGGATGCTACGTGCTGCTGGTCCTTTACCTATAATAATATCAAGCACATAATCTTCCATCGCGGGATAAAGAATTTCTTCAATCGAGCGTGAAAGACGGTGTATTTCATCAATAAAAAGTACATCACCGGGGGCTAAATTAGTAAGAATAGCAGCCAAATCCCCTTGCTTTTCAATAGCAGGGCCCGAGGTTACTCTAAAATTAACGCCCATTTCAGTTGCAATAATGCCTGAAAGTGTTGTCTTACCAAGACCTGGAGGGCCGTAGAGAAGCACGTGGTCAAGGGAGTCGCCTCTGCCTTTAGCCGCGTCGATATACACCTTTAGCATTTCCTTAACCTTTTCTTGTCCTATGTAGTCCTCAAAAACTTTAGGACGAAGGCTTATTTCAACCTCGTTGTCCTCGCCTGTCATTTCGGTTGAAACTATTCTGTTTTCAAAGTCAAATTCTGTTTCTTCAATCATAGCTTAACCTCATTTCTACTTTATTAATTTAGCAAGGGCAAGAGGAATAATCTTTGCCACCTCTAATTTAGGGTCAATACCAGCCAAGGCTCTTTGTGCATCAGCCCTTGTATAGCCAAGAACAACAAGCGCTTCAAGTGCCTCTGATAGGTTGGAGTTCTTCGCCACACTAACGCTTGCAACCTGCATAGCCTCGGGGCTTGATGTTGTAAATACTTGCTTTTGTATCTTATCCTTAAGCTCCAGAACAACACGTGCTGCGGTTTTAGGACCTACACCGTTTGCCTTTGCAATAGCCTTAATATCCTCACTTGATATTGCCATACTAAGTCTATCGGGAGTCAAAAGAGAGAGAATAGCCATAGCCGCCTTTGGTCCAACGCCCGAAACTGTAATAAGCAGCTTAAAAGCACTTAATTCATCATTAGTTTTGAAGCCAAAAAGCTCCACACCGTCCTCACTTACCTTTAAATAAGTAAGAAGCTTTGTTTTTTCATTTACATGACCGACAATGCTTGAATAGGTATTGTCGCTGATTGATAGCTTGTAGCCAACGCCCATGCAGTCAACAACGCAAAAGCTTGGCTCACAATATTCAAGAGTGCCGTTTACGTGATATATCATAAAATTCCCTCGTTATTAATTGGTTCTTCAATAATTTCTTCGTACAATTTATCTTGCGTTTCTTTAATAGAAACAACAACCATCTTTTTTCTTGTTGAGTCCCAAATGCAAAGACCGATAAATCCAAGCACTCCGATAAAGGAAGCACCAAGACCTACGTACCATTGCATAGGAACGTATTTCATTTCGACAACGTGTTCGCCCTCGCTAATATCAAACGCTATAAGAGCATCAACGCATTTATATGTGTCAACACGTTCACCGTCAATATAAACACGCCAATTTTCATCGTACGGAATAGTGGTAAACACGACGGGCTTTTCCTTCACCGCGTTAATTGTACCTTTTATATAAGTGTCAGAATGCTTCGTCACGTTTAAGCTGTTATTTCTTAATTCGTTTGTGATTTGCTGTAAGCTTTGTTCTGTTACTCGTCCACCAAACGATTTATCAAGCATACACTCGGCAAGAGCAAGAGCATACCTTTCTCCTCTTAATTTTTTCTCAATTTGTGATGCGTTTTTAATAGTATCCTTAACTGTGTATGCAAATGGGAGAGCGAATTCGTTTTTATAAATTATATATTCATTATCAAGAATTGCTTCCACTTTGTAAATTTCACTCTTTTCAAGGTTGGCAGTGGTTTTGTTTACCTTTTCGTCGGAAATAATGTACTTAATACCAACGAGTGCATCCGATAGCTCATTATCAAAAACGTAAAGAGAGCTTTGAGATTTTGTTTGGTATCCAAGCTTCTTTAAAAATTCCTTTGAGTCCTTGTTAAAGGTAGAGGTAAACTCCGAAACACCATTGATGTTGTGAACCAAATTGTCGTTTGATTTGCGTGATTTGTAGCTTTCCACACGGAAAAGACCGTTGTCGTTTTTCTTTATAAAATACGCTTGTATATATTCCGAGTTGCTAGTAAAATTAGCGTAATTTTTACGTGTTGACGAGCCTGCGTCTAAATATGAATCCTTCCAACTGAGCGAAGCACCTATGAATGCTTCAAAGCAAACAATACCGCAAAGAATTGAGGTTATAAGCACTTTTTTTGACGGCTTTTTCTTTATAAAATAGAAAATTACCAAATAAGCCGCAAGTAGTATAAACGTTAGCCAAACAGTTTGCAAGCCGATATTAAGCTCAATAGCCTCGTCACCATCATATTGAATAAGCTTGACTGATTTTTGAAGAATTAAAAGTATAACAGCAATAGCACCGGTAGAAATAGCAAAAAACTTGAATTTGAAATCGCCTAACTTTTCGTAGCCCTTGTATGCCATAACAAGCAAAATAAAGGTAAAAATAAAGCTAAAGCGGTGGCTGAGCCAAATAGGCTCACTAAATCCGTGCCAAGCAAGATTCAAGGTGCTTATTGTGAAGCTGGCAAGAAATACCGCCGATAAAACACCATATCCTATTTTTTCACGCGCCTTGATTTTTTTAGATGCGAAGAAAAGAGGGAGCATAAGAACAAGCAGAGTGCCTGCATATAAATGAGGGAAGCCCTCGGGTCTGAACGTACCGAACGTGCCAATAAACATTTTTGCTAAAATATCAAGGAAGTCAACCATTATAGTCGGTTCAAGCTTCTTGATATCAAAGCCACCCGCTTTTCCAAATTGCAAGGCGTAAATAGCACTTAAAAGTACTGCGCTTGTAATGATAACGGCAACAGCAGTATACACAATGTATCGAATTATGCATTTTAGGGTGTGTAGCTTAACCGAATTTGGATTTCTTATATCCTTTGAATGAGAACATAGATAGAAAACAAAATAGAGAAGCGTAAAAATGCAGAGCATATATCCAATATAATAATTGCTCCAAATCGCAATAGCAAGAGATATGATGTAAAGCTTAAATCTACCTTCCTTTATCATAGCTTCTATTCCAAGAGTGATAAGAGGCAACCAAATAAGTGCGTCAATCCACATTATATTTGATTGGTAAGCTATTGCATATGCACAAAGTGCATACATAACGGAAAACATACTAAATCCTAAAGGATTTAAACGATGGGTTTTCTTTAAATAAAGCGAAAACGTAAGACCGGAGCAGCCAGCCTTAAGCATCATAATGGTTGCAATAGCTTCAGGAATCATACGCTTTGGGAAAATCGCTACCAAAAGAGAAAATGGAGATGCCAAATAGTAGGTATAGTATCCGAAAAATTCTCCGCCAAGGGCACGCTCAAAGGTGTAGAAAAATGATTCTTGACCTAGCAAAACGTCACGAATCTGCTCAAAGAAATAAATATATTGAGCGTTTAAATCGAGTATTAAAAAGCTTAATTTGCCCTTTGAAAATACACTGATAAGTGTTAGAGTAATTGCAATAATTATAGCCGGTACAAAGAATGAAAAAAGCAAGTACCATTTATTTTTTAAGAAGTTAATTAATGGGATGTTATCAGTTCGTTTTTTTATATTAATCGTATTATCCATTTTCTCCACCCGAGTGAATTTTTTTTATCATTTTTTCGACCTTGATTCTGTCAAGGGTTAAGGCTCTTGCACAGCTTGTACACGATATTTTTATATCAGCACCGACGCGCAATACCTTGAATTCCTTGCCACCACATGGGTGAGGCTTTTTCATTTCCAGTATATCACCAACGTTTATGATAGGAATATTACCCATAAAACCTCCAAATTTCCAAAAAAGTCTAGTTACAATCATTCTAACATAAATGATAGCAAAATTCAACATAAAAATTATTTATATTTTATATAATATGTATTTGACATAATTAAAAAAATATGGTAAAATAAAATTTAAGGTTTTTGTAAAAGACAACTGTTTTGGTTAGGAGGCACGCTTATGGTTATTTTGGGAATTGACCCCGGCTTTGCTATTGTCGGTTGGGGAGTGCTTGAATGTGTTAACGGTAAATTTCGCGTTATGGGATATGGCTCTATTCAAACTCAAGCCGGCTTGCCTATTGAGGAGCGTCTTTCGCAAATATACGATGGAATGAACGCAATAATTGATAAATATAAGCCCGACACAATGGCTATCGAGGAGCTCTTTTGGAACACAAATCAAAAAACAGGTATTTGCGTTGCCGAGGCGAGAGGTACAATTCTTTTAAGTGCCTACAAGAGAGGGCTGAAAATATTTGAATATACACCACTTCAAGTAAAGCAGTCGGTTGTTGGATATGGTAGGGCGGAAAAGAAGCAGGTTATTGCAATGGTTACAACGCTTCTTAATTTACCTAAGCCACCAAAGCCAGATGATACGGCTGATGCGTTAGCATTGGCTATATGTCATGGACACGTTGGATCAAACGTGCTAGGAAAATATTATAAAATGTGAGGAAGAATATGTATTTAGCAGAGAATTGGAAGGACTATGAGCTTTTGGATACCTCGGATGGTGAAAGACTTGAACGCTGGGGAAAATATATTCTTATTCGTCCCGACCCACAGGTTATTTGGAAGGGAAAAAGGGCACACAAGCTTTGGAACAAAGCGGACGGAATATACCGCCGTTCAAAAAGCGGTGGCGGTGCGTGGATAAAAAATGACGTGCCCGAAAAATGGACGATAAATTATAATGGTATGACCTTTAATCTTAAGCCTATGGGCTTTAAGCACACAGGACTTTTTCCTGAACAGGCAGCGAATTGGGATTGGTTTTCTGAGCTTATAAAAGAAAGAAAAAAAGAAGGCAAGGAAACAAAGGTTCTTAATTTGTTTGCATACACAGGAGGAGCAACAGCGGCGGCTGCAAAAGCAGGCGCATCAGTTGTTCACGTTGATGCCTCAAAGGGTATGGTTCAGTGTGCAAAGGAAAATTTAGCATCAAGCGGACTCGAAAACGCTCCTGTTAGGTATATAGTTGACGACTGCCGTAAGTTCGTAGAGCGTGAAATTCGTCGTGGGAATAAATACGATGGTATAATTATGGATCCACCGTCGTATGGAAGAGGACCCGGTGGCGAGGTTTGGAAGCTTGAGGATGCGGTTTGCGATTTCGTAAGCCTTTGTGAAAAAATCTTGTCAGACGACCCATTGTTTATGCTTATAAATTCATATACAACAGGCTTAAGCGCTTTGACTATGGGGTACGTCTTAAACGTTGAAATCGTTAGTAAGCACGGTGGCAGAGCAGAAACTGCCGAGCTTGCATTACCTGTTACAGAAACAAAAGGCTTTTTACCTTGTGGTGCTAGTGCACGATGGGTCGCGGACAAAAAATAACATAAAATAAAGGAGATAATATGAATCCTTTAATTAAATTGGAAAACGTATCGTTTAAATATCCCGATACCGATAATTTTGAAAATAACTTCGCTCTAAACGACTTTTCTTTAGAGGTAAACGAGGGTGAATTTGTTGCACTTCTCGGGCACAACGGCTCGGGTAAATCAACAGCTGCAAAGCTAATAAATATGATACTGACAGCGGATAGCGGAAATATATATATTGACGGCAAAAACATCGCAACCGATGATATTTCTGAAAATGAAATTTACGATATTAGAAAAAACGTTGGTATGGTCTTTCAAAACCCAGATAACCAAATAGTTGCTACTATTGTTGAGGAGGATGTTGCCTTTGGACCTGAAAATCTGGGAGTTGAGCCGAGTCAAATTAGAGAAAGGGTAGACGAGGCACTAAAGATTGTAGGAATGCAGGAATATGCACGTCACGCACCTCACCGCTTGTCAGGCGGACAAAAGCAGAGGGTTGCAATAGCGGGGGTTATCGCTATGAAGCCACGCTGTATAATATTCGATGAATCAACTGCAATGCTTGATCCTCTTGGTAGAAAAGAGGTTATGAACACTATTTTGCGCTTGAACAAAGAAGAAAATATCACAATTATTCTAATAACGCACTATATGAATGAGGCGATTTTGGCTGACAAGGTTGTCGTTATGAAAAATGGCTCTAAATATTTGGAGGGAACGCCAAACGAGGTCTTTTCAAATCCTGAAAGGCTTTGGAGAGCAGGACTTGAGGTTCCACAGTCGGTAGAGCTTATGTATGCTTTAAATAAGGAGTTGAATACGGAAATTCCGCTAGGAGTGTACGATTTTGACACTTGTGCAGAGCTAATAAAAGAAAAATTGAAAAAAAACAGGTAGAAAAATGTCTATAATTGAGCTAAAGGACGTGTCTTTTATATATGGCAAAAAAACGCCGTATGAAATAAAAGCGCTTGACAATGTAAACTTGAATATTGAAGAAAATTTAATAACAGGTCTTATCGGACATACAGGATCGGGCAAATCGACCTTGGTTCAGCTTCTCAACGGACTTTTAAAGCCTTCCTTTGGTACGGTTTTCGTTGATGGCGAGGACATTTGGAAAAAGCCGAAGAAAATAGGACAGGTGCGCTTTAAGGTTGGTATGGTAATGCAGTATCCGGAATATCAGCTTTTCGCTGATACTGTGTGGGAGGATATTGCATATGGACCTAAAAATATGAAGCTTTCAAACGAAGAAATTGAAATCAGAGTTCAAAAAAGCATAGAGTTTTGTGGTCTTGATAAGGAAATTTTGTCGAAATCCCCGTTTGATTTATCCGGTGGACAAAAGCGTCGTGTAGCTTTGGCAGGCGTTATGGCTATGAACCCTAAAATCTTGATTTTAGATGAGCCGGCAGCGGGACTTGACCCCAAGGGCAGACGTGAAATTCTTGGCGGTATAAAAAGATATCGTGAGGAAAGCGGAACAACTGTAATCATTGTCAGCCATAGTATGGAGGATATGGCAATGTATTGCGATAGAGTTGTCGTTATGTCAAAATCCAAGCTTCTTTTGAATGGAACCTGCAAAGAGGTGTTTTCACAGCATCAGCTTCTAAAGGAAAACGGACTCGACGTGCCTGAAATTACAAATATAGTTTTGAAGCTTCGTGAAAAGGGAATAAATATACCGAGCGATATTTACACCGTTGAAGGTGCCATAGAGGCTATATGCAAAAGCCTTACCTCTAATGCGGAAAAGGAGGTAAAAAATGGGATTTGACGTTTCTTTAGGACAATATTATGAAGCAAAGTCCTTGATTCATAAGCTAGACCCAAGAACAAAGCTCCTTTTTGTTCTAACGTTTATGATATCAACCTTCATTGCGAAGGATATATATGCATTTCTATTTTTGCTCGGCGTGGTTTTACTTTCTATTATTGTAAGCCGAGTGCCAATGAGAGTGATACTTAAAGGTCTTCGCGGACTAGCTATTATAATTCTTTTTACTGCAGTATTAAATATTTTTTGGACAAAGGGCGAAGGAGATCCTTTGGTATCTTGGAGATTGATTCCAAACGTTTTTACGGTAAATATTTATAAGGTGGGCTTAATCAATGCAGGTATTTTAGCGCTGAGAATAGTAATGCTTTTAATAGGCACAACGTTATTTTTATCATATACAACTACGCCTATTGAATTGACAGACGGAATTGAAACCGCTTTATCACCACTTAAAAAAATCAAGCTTCCGGTGCATGAGTTTTCTATGCTTATGACAATAGCATTGCGTTTTATTCCTACTTTAACGGAGGAAATGGGAAAAATAATCAATGCACAAAAGGCAAGGGGCGGAGATTTTTCAAGTGGCGGACTTATCAAAAAGGTAAAAGCGTTAATTCCTATAATAATTCCACTTTTTGTTTCGGCGTTCAGACGTGCTGACGAGCTAGCTACTGCTATGGAATGTCGTTGCTATCGTGGAGGCACAGGAAGAACACGAATGAAAAAATTAAAATTCAAGGTTAAGGACTTTTTCGGAATGGCAATTTCACTGGCTTTGCCGGTTGCTGTGCTATTTATGAATAGTCTTCCCGGATATGAGATTTAATAATGAAAAAGGTTTTACTTACTATCACATACAATGGGCACAATTATTGTGGATATCAGCTTCAAAACGATAAGCCTACTATCGCTCTTGAAATCAACAGAGCCACAAAGGAGGCTTTTGGATTTGATTGCGACGTAAAGGGGTGCAGTCGTACAGATAGTGGAGTTCACGCACTCGGCTTTTGCGTTACTGTTGAGCCAAAAAACGAGTGTGATGAAATTACTGTCCCACTTGATAAAATTCCAATAGCTATGAATATTAAATTGCCTAGCGATATATCGGTTTTGTCGGCAAAAGAGGTGGAGAAGAATTTTCATCCTCGTTATGATGCCAAGAAAAAGGAATATGTTTATAAGATTCACGCAAGCAAAATTAGAAATCCGTTTTACTCCAATTTGGCTCTTGAATATGGCCGTGAAATAAGCGACGAAAGCCTTGAAAAAATGACACGTGCCGCAGCGTTTTTCAAAGGAACTCATAAATTTGATGCATTTATGTCAGTGGGGTCTAAAATAGAAGACACCGAGCGTACAGTATATGAAAGCCGTGTTGAAAGAAACGGAGATTTAGTTGAATTTACAGTAATTGCCGATGGATTTCTATACAATATGGTTAGAATAATGGTAGGCACGTTACTTTTTGTTGAGTCGGGGAAAATTTTACCTGCGGAGATACCATCAATTATCGAATCAAGAAAAAGAGATAATGCGGGCTTTACTGCTAAGCCTGAGGGCCTATACCTCAAAAAAATTTATTACGATTGTTGACATAATTACAATATAATGGTATAATATAATGAGATAAAATTTAGGAAAAGGAGGAATGTTATGGCGGAACATATCATTAGCTTTGTTTTAGACGCTTTCTTGGTCGGACTTATAGCATTTATTGTTATAAGACACGCAATACGTGGCTTTTTAAATTCATTCATTTCTGTCATTAAAACTCTCCTTGCACCATTTCTTGCTGTTGTTTTCAATTTGCCTCTGGCAAGACTGATAAGTGGTTGGTTCTTTGCTACTCCCGCAAAGGGATGGATAAAGGATTGGCTTTTATCAACCGAGCAGGTCACACTTGAAAACGGCGATATTGCATATGAGGTTCACTCGTTCTTTGATGGTATTCCTAAGTTTGTAGTTGACTTTATTCTTCAGTCGGGTGAAGAGGATTATAGTGGCAGACATATGATGAGTGAGCATTTTTCCGGCTTGGAGGAGGGCATAGACCCAATACCTGCTACGCTTGAGGAAATTGATATCATTTCTGATTTTCTAGGTAATCGCTTAGCACTGGGAATATCCATAGTTGTTTCATTTATCATAATTTTTGTGGTTTTGGAAATATTCTTCTTGATTTTTGGAAAAGTTTTAAACAAAATTTTGAATAAAGCAACAATAGTTAAAAGAATCAATATTGCACTGGGTGCACTTGTCGGTCTTTTGTTAGGAGCTTTAGTTATTTGGGTAATTTCATTTGGAATTGGAAGACTGTTTATGTTCGGTTCTCACTATTATGCAAACGTCTTTAAAAATTCCATAATAGAAAACACGCTAGTGCTTAATTTCTTTGTCAAGAACGACCTTTGGGAAGCAATAAAGATAGTCGCTATAAATTAATATACAGAAATTTATACAGTCCCATATTATTAATATACTAGTATAGAAAAGGAGAGAATTATGAACGTAAGCACAATTGTAGACATAGTTTTATGCTCATTAGCTGTGCTGATTGTGTTAAAATTCAGCATAAAAGGCTTCGTTTGTAGCTTGCTAGATTTGGCGAAAGCAATTCTTTCCTTGGCAATCGCTTTTCTTTTGCGTATTCCTCTTGCAAATCTGTTTAATGATTTGTTTATGGAAAATGCAATAATCGGTGTGCTAAAGGACTCCTTAAAAGCCTTTTCGGAAAACGACCCTGCAAAAATTAAAATTGATTTGAGCGTGCTTAATAATACTCCGCAATTCTTTGAAAAGTTTCTAACGCATTTCGGTTTGGATTTTGAAAAATTCAAACAGGAGCTTGAGCTTTTCTATAATCAAGACGATATTAGCGTTATTGACTCACTTGCCGAAAACGTGGGAGGAGCTATGGCAACGGTGTTGTCAACGATAATAGCCTTTGTTGCTCTTCTTTTAGGTTCTTACATAGCGCTTACAATAATTTTTGCTTTTATATCTCACTTGAGAAGATTTGATGGCGTTAAAACAGTGGATAGGATTTTAGGTGTTGCGTTAGGAATGGTAATTGCAATAACTGTTTTGTGGGGGTGCACACAGGGGATTCTATTTGCGGGAAGGCTATTGCCCGACTATATAAATGAGGATACAATGGGTAAATCAATGGTTGTATCTATTTTTAAAAATTTAGATTTGGTAGATTTTATTATGGATAGGTTTTATTCATAATCGGCATAGATAAAGAGGAAACAATTATGGAAATGTGTACTAGATGCAAAAAAAGACCGGCTACGGTTTATATAATGAAGCTTGAAAATGGTGTGCAAAAGCAAGAGGGGCTTTGCCTTGTTTGTGCAAAGGAGCTTGGAATTAAGCCTGTCAATGATATGATGACAAAAATGGGCATAACAGAGGAAGAGCTTGAAAATATGGAAAAAATGTTTGCCGAAATGCTTCCGGTTGCAAGCGAAGATGATGGAGAAGACGAAACCGAAGGTGATGATTCTCCAACGATGGATTTTTCAAAAATAATGAAAAACTTTGGCATGGCTGAAAATTCAAAAGAGGAAAAGGGCAAGAAAAAGGATAAAAAGAAGGACGAAAGAAAGCATCTTAATACCTTCTGCACCAACTTAACACAAAGTGCATTAAACGGTAAGCTGGATAGAATCATTGGCAGAAAAAGAGAGCTTGAAAGAGTAATCCAAATTCTTTCTCGCCGCCAAAAGAACAACCCTTGCCTAATTGGTGAGCCCGGTGTCGGTAAAACTGCTATTGCAGAGGCGTTAGCGCAAAGAATTGTTGATGGTGACGTTCCCCATAAGCTAAAAAAGTGCGAGGTCTATCTTGTTGACTTAACTGCACTTGTTGCAGGCACACAGTTTAGAGGTCAGTTTGAAGCAAGAATTAACGGACTTTTAAAAGAGGTTAAGGAAGCGGGCAATATTATCCTCGTTATTGACGAGATCCATAATATAGTAGGCACAGGTAACTCCGAGGGCAGCATGAATGCTGCTAACATCTTAAAGCCGGCTCTTTCTAGAGGAGAAATTCAGGTTATAGGTGCTACTACCTTGAAGGAATATCGCAAATATATTGAGAAGGATTCAGCTCTTGAAAGACGTTTCCAGCCTGTCAAGGTTGAGGAGCCGTCAATAGAGGAATCTATCGAAATGATAAAGGGAATTAAGCACTACTATGAAATTTATCACGGTGTTAAAATTTCCGACGAGATGGCAAAAAGCGCAGTGGTTATGAGTGAAAGATATATCACGGATAGATTTTTGCCTGATAAAGCAATAGACTTAATTGACGAGGCTTGCTCGCATATTATTCTCCACGCTCCACATATTAATGAGCGCCATAGAGTTATAGAAAAGCTTGCCGAGGTTGACACAAAAACAGAGGCGTTAAACGCGAAAATCGCAGAGGGCGGAAAAGAGCCGAATCATAGCGAATATAAACAGCTTGCAGAGCTTAAAACCGAGCGTTCAATGCTTCTTCTTGACAAGGAAAGACTTGACAAGGAATGCGAAAACACTGTAATGACAAAGCAAGACCTAGCCGGTGTCATCGAGATTTGGACAGGTATACCTGCAAGCAATATTTCCGAGGAGGAGTTTGAAATGCTCGCTTCTCTTGAGGATAAAATCAAATCAAGAATTGTTGGTCAAGATGAGGCTGTTAAATCTCTTTGTGCCGCAATTAGAAGAAATAGAGCAGGAGTTAGCATCAAAAAGCGCCCTGCATCCTTCATTTTTGCAGGTCCTACCGGCGTTGGAAAAACCGAGCTTGTAAAAACTCTTGCAAACGAGCTGTTTAACACCCCTGATTCACTTATACGTCTTGATATGACCGAGTTTATGGAAAAGCATTCCGTGTCCAAAATTATTGGCTCTCCTCCCGGATATGTTGGATATGATGAGGCAGGACAACTGACTGAAAAAATCAGACGCTCACCATATTCGGTGGTTCTTTTTGACGAGATTGAAAAGGCGCATCCTGACGTATTAAATATCCTTCTTCAAATTCTTGACGAGGGTAAAATTGCCGATTCGCAAGGAAGAACGATAAACTTTGAGAACACTGTTATAATTATGACTACAAACGCAGGTGCAACCTTGACCTCATCACAAGCGGGATTTGGCTCTAGCTCACAAGAGGTTGCAAAGGAGAAGACCGAAAAGGCACTTTCTTCTTTCTTGCGTCCCGAATTTATTAACAGAATAGATGAGATTATAACCTTCCGTTCGCTTGAGGAAGAGGATTTTGTTGAAATTGCAAAGATTATGCTCAATGATATGAAGGTGGCATTGGCTGAAAGAAATATCAAGTTCACATATACACCTAAAACCTGCAAATTTATTGCAAAGGAATCCTTTAGTAAAAAATTCGGTGCAAGAAATATGCGTAGATATATTCAAACCGAGATTGAGGATAAGCTTGCACACGCAATTATATTTGAAATTAAGGGCAATATAATCGGCGCAAGCGTGGACGTTAAGGATCAAAAAATTGTTGTAGAATGCATTTAATTTAATAAAAACCGCCTGTTTTTTTAAAAATAGGTGGTTTTTTTATAATTTTTTTTACTTTAGTTTAATAAAGTACTTGAAATTGTTTTTTGCGTGTGATATTATATTTTATATTGTTTATCATTCGAGAGGTAAAAATGGCTAACGATAAGAAAATGGTAGAGCAAATCACCTCAATGGAAGAGGATTTTGCTAAATGGTATACCGATGTAGTTAAAAAGGCTGACTTGATTGACTACTCAAGTGTAAAAGGATGTATGATTATTCGTCCTTACGGATATGCAATTTGGGAAAACATTCAAAAGCTACTCGATGCCAGATTTAAAAAGACAGGCGTTGAGAATATTTATATGCCGATGTTTATTCCTGAATCACTTTTAAATAAGGAAAAGGATCACGTTGAGGGCTTTGCTCCCGAGGTTGCTTGGGTAACACACGGCGGCAGTGAAAGACTTACAGAGCGCCTTTGTGTTCGTCCAACGTCCGAAACCCTTTTCTGTGAGCATTATGCAAACATCATTCGTTCATATAGAGATCTTCCAAAGCTTTATAACCAATGGTGTAGCGTAGTAAGATGGGAAAAAACAACACGTCCATTCTTACGCTCACGTGAGTTCTTGTGGCAAGAGGGACATACAATGCACGCAACAGCCGAGGATGCAGAAAACGAAACGCTTCAAATGCTTAACGTTTACGCGGACTTCTTTGAAAAGGACCTTGGAATTCCTGTTTTAAAGGGTAAAAAGACAGACAAGGAAAAGTTTGCAGGCGCGAAGGCTACGTATACTGTCGAGGCTCTTATGCACGACGGTAAAGCACTTCAAGGCGGTACTAGCCATAACTTTGGTGATGGCTTTGCAAAGGCATTTAATATTCAATATCTTGATAAGGATAACACACTTAAATATTGTCACCAAACATCTTGGGGTGTTTCAACAAGAATTATCGGTGCTATTATTATGACTCACGGCGATGACAATGGTCTTGTTTTGCCACCGCAGGTTGCGCCAATTCAAGTTGTTGTTATTCCTTGTGCTCAGCATAAGCCCGGCGTTATTGAAAAGGCAACCGAGGTTATGGAAAGAGTAAACAATTTTGCAAGAGCAAAGATTGATATTTCTGACAACTCACCCGGATGGAAGTATGCGGAATATGAGATGAAGGGCGTTCCGCTTCGTCTTGAAATCGGTCCTCGTGACATTGAAAATAACCAATGCGTTTTGGTTCGTCGTGATAATAGAGAAAAGATTTTCGTTTCCCTTGACGAGCTTGAAACAAAAATTCCAGAGCTTCTTGCAGACATTACTTTGGGACTATATAATAAAGCGTCAGAAAATAGAAAAAATCGCACTTATACCGAAACAGAGCTTGACAGCTTCATTAAAACTGCAAGCGAAAAATCGGGATACATCAAAGCACATTGGTGTGGAAATCTTGAGTGTGAATTAAAGCTCAAAGAGGTTGCAGATGTTACATCACGCTGTATGCCACTTGACGAGCAAGGAACAACCGGTAAATGCGTATGCTGTGGAAAAGAAACAGATAAGCTTGTTTACTGGGGCAAAGCATATTAATTAATTTTAAATTGAAATTTATTTTTGGAGGAAACCAATTATGTTTAAAAATCAATATCTTAACGAGCTCATGGAAAGAGTTATCAAAAGAAACCAAAACGAGCCTGAGTTCCATCAAACAGTAGAAGAGGTTCTTGCATCAATCGAACCAGTTGTTGAAGCGCGTCCTGAGTACATAACAAGCGGCGTTCTTGAAAGAATGGTTGAGCCTGAAAGAATTATCAAGTTCAGAGTTCCGTGGGTTGATGACAATGGCAAGGTTCAAGTTAACCGTGGCTTCAGAATCCAATTCAACAGTGCAATCGGTCCATACAAGGGCGGACTTCGTTTCCACCCATCCGTATATGAAGGAATTATCAAGTTCCTCGGCTTTGAGCAAACATTTAAGAACAGCTTGACATCACTCCCAATGGGCGGTGGTAAGGGTGGCTCTGACTTTGACCCACAAGGCAAGAGCGATGCAGAGGTTATGCGCTTCTGCCAAAGCTTTATGACAGAGCTTTATAGACACATTGGAGCAGATCTTGACGTTCCGGCAGGCGATATCGGTGTTGGCGCAAGAGAGGTTGGCTATATGTTCGGTCAATACAAAAGACTTAAGAACGAATTTACAGGCGTTTTGACAGGTAAGGGTATCTCATATGGCGGTTCACTTATTCGTCCTGAGGCTACCGGCTTCGGTGCTGTTTACTACACAGAAAATATGCTAAGCTACTTCAAGGATTCAATAAAGGGTAAGACATTTGCAATTTCAGGCTTCGGTAACGTTGCTTGGGGCGCAGTAAAGAAGGTTACAGAGCTTGGTGGTAAGGTTGTTACTATCTCCGGTCCTGACGGCTATATCTACGATGAGGATGGCATTTCAACAGAAGAAAAGATTAACTTTATGCTTGAAATGCGTGCTTCCTGCCGTAACAAGGTTCAAGACTATGCTGATAAGTTTGGTGTTCCATTCTTTGCAGGTCAAAAGCCATGGGGCGTAAAGGCAGATATTTTAATGCCTTGTGCTACTCAAAACGAGGTTGGCATGAAAGAGGCTGAGGCTATCGTTGCCAACGGTGTTAAGTACTACGTTGAGGTTTCAAATATGCCTACAACAAACGAGGCGGTTGCTTACTTGAAGGCTAATGGCGTTATAGTTGCTCCTTCAAAGGCGGTTAATGCTGGTGGTGTTGCTGTTTCAGGTCTTGAAATGTCACAAAACTCAATGCGTTACAGCTGGACAGCTGAAGAGGTTGACGAAAAGCTTAAGGGCATTATGAAGAATATCTTTAATAACTCAATCAAAGCGGCTAACCAATATGGACTTGGCGATGACCTCGTTGCAGGTGCTAACATTGCAGGCTTTATTAAGGTTGCAGATGCTATGCTTGCACAAGGTGTGGTATAATAAAATGATATAAAAAGGAGATGCGTTATGCATCTCTTTTTTTGCCTTTAAAAGACAAAAAATAGTATAATAACAAATAATTTACAAATAATTTATTAATATATAACAAAAAAGTTATATAACTATATTGATTTTTGTGCAAGATTAGTGTATAATATATGCAGCGAAATATGTATTTTTTATAGGAGGTAAATAATGAAAAAGAAAATTTTCGCATTATTGCTCGCTGTATTAATGCTTGTTCCTTTCATTGTTGCTTGTGGTGGTGGACGCGACACAAACACTGAAACAGAAACGAACACTCAAACAAATACAGAGACAGAAACGGAAACAGAAACCAATACTGAAACGGAAACAGAAACAAACACTGAAACTGAAACCGAAACAGAAACGGAAACAGAAACCAATACTGAAACAGAAACGGAAACAGAAACAGAAACAGAAACAGAAACGGAAACAGAAACAGAAACAGAAACAGAAACTGAAGTGGATACCAGTACAGACACAGGTAACACACCAGTTGAAAAGGTTAGCACAAAGGAAAACCCATCAACTAAGTGGAGTGGTAAAACACTTGACGTTTTGGCTGCTCGTTGGTATGGTGTTCCTTCAAAAGAAGAAGCAGGTACTTGGTCACAACCTGAGTTTTATGTAAAGGGTTATTTACAAACCGAAAAGTATGGTCAAAAGGTAAATGATGCTGTATGGGCAAGACAAGAGCTTATCCAAAGCATGTATGGCGTTACACTTAAATGGCACGATGGAAAGAACGACGGCGTTCTTCAAAATGAGCTTCAAAGTGGTCTTGAGGCAGGATATGCGAAATATCACATAGCTCTTCCACGTATGTTTGAGGTACACTCACTCCTTTCTGTTGATTCAGTATACGACCTTGCTAACAGCAAATATATTGACTTAACACAATCATACTACAATCAAGCGTCTGTTGAATCATTCACAGTATATGGACACACCTTCTTTACAGCAGGTGGCTCCAGTATTGTCGACGATACAACTTCAACATTGATTTTCTACAATCAAGCTATTTCAGAGAGCAACAAGATGTTCCCTAACCTTTACAAGAAGGTTGACAATTATGAATGGACAATTGCTGAGCTTGCTAAATGGGCAAAAACCGTTGGTAAGGATGACGATGGCGTAAATGGTTACCAAGATACCGATACATATGGCTTTGGTACAACATCATTCTCAAGCTTCTTCCAAACAAGTGGCTTCCAACAGGTTTCAACTAAGCTTATTCCTGGAACAAACTATAAACAATACTATATTTCTTTAAATGACGATCCTGAAGGCATAGGACAATTAATTACAGAGCTTTCTAATATTAAGGCTTCAACTTGGGCAAGAACATCTTGGGATGGCGGCTATGGAAAGATGGAAGATTCATTCTTGAATGGTAAGCTTCTTTTCTATCATGAGGTTATCGAGAAGATGGATCACTTTGCACAAAAGGGACAAAATGATAACTTTAAGGTTGGTGTTCTTCCAATGCCAATGCTTAACGAGGATCAAGGAAAGTACTACACACCTCTTTGCTCACAAACAACATTGATGTGTATTCCTAAGGCAACAACCGATAAGGAAATGTCCGAATATTTCTACGATGTTCTTTCATGGACAGGTGAGGAATATGTTGTAAAGGCATATTACGATACACTTGAGCTCAAGCTTTACGACGATGGTAAGACATCTCGTGAGGATGCATTAAGAATGCTCACAGATCATATCTTCCCAGGCATGTGCTACGACCAAGGTTATATGTACGGCGCTATGGGTGGTGACTTTATGACTGAGTCAGTTCAAATTGCAGTTCTTGACAATTCAGCTGCTGCATCAACGTTTACAGAGTACTATGGTCAAGCATATGTAGCTGCAAACAAGATTTTGAACGATCCAAAGACCGGTTGGAACACAATAGCAAAGAATTACAAAGACTAATTTAAAAAGAGTGTTGCATTGCAACACTCTTTACTTTTTATATTTAAATAAAATGATACTTTATTTATTGAAATAATCTATATTATATGATAAAATATATATGATAATAAAACATTTAAAGAGGTAAAAATGGCAATTACTGTAAACGAAGGTAAAATATTTACTATCAATACAAAAAATACTATGTATCAAATGTATGTAAATGAAGAAGGGGTTCTTTTTCATTCATATTATGGTGCGAAGATAGGATATTCCGATCTTTCCTATTTATCATATAAAAGGAACTGGATTGCGGCATTTTCCCCAAACCCAAGGGGGAAAGACTATTCTCACAATCAAACTAAGGATGAGCTTTCCGTCTTTGGCAATGGTGATTTTAGGTTAACGGCACTTTCCCTTGTTAATCACGATGGCACAACCGCTTGTGAGCCTGTGTATTATAGCCACCAGATATTAAATGGAAAATATTCATTAGAAGGGCTTCCTGCCTTTTATGGTGACGAGGGCGAAACATTGGTTATCACCTTAAAGGATAAAGCGTATGATATCTATTTCCATATGTATTATGGTGTTTTCTCTGAATATGATTTAATAACAAAGGCGCTAGTTATAGAGAATAAAACAGATAAGCAAATAAAGCTTAACAAGGCGCTTTCCTTGACCTTGGATTTGTCAAAGGGCACATATGATATAATACATTTTCATGGAGCACACGCACGTGAAAGAATGTATGAAAGAACAAGGATAACTCATCTTAAATCAACAGTTTCAAGTAATCGAGGAGCATCAAGCCATCTTCAAAATCCTTTTGTTATTGTTTGCGATAAGGATGCAAATGAGGAGCACGGAAACGCGTATGGTGTAGGACTTGTTTATAGTGGAAACTTTGTAATTTCTGCCGAGCGTGACCAATATGATCTAACAAGAGTTGTTGCGGGAATCAACCCCGAGGGCTTTGAATTTACAATCGAGCCAAATGATAGCTTCACAACCCCCGAGGTTGCATTGGTTTACAGTAATGAGGGCTTTGGAAAGCTTTCAAATTGTTATCACAAGGCGGTAAGAAACAACCTTTGCCGTGGGAAATTCAAGAATGCCAGACGTCCGGTGCTTATAAATAACTGGGAGGGCACTTATTTTGATTTCAACGCAGACAAGCTCGTTAATATGGCAAGAGATGCATCAAAAATAGGTGTTGAGCTTTTTGTTATGGACGATGGCTGGTTTGGCCATAGAGATGACGATTTTACCTCTCTTGGTGATTGGTTTGTTAATGAAGAAAAGCTACAAGGTACACTTGAAAATCTTGTCAAAAGAATAAATGCTGAAGGGCTTGATTTTGGTATTTGGTTTGAGCCGGAATGTATATCCGAGGATAGCGTATTGTATCGTGAGCATCCTGATTATTGCTTTAAAATTCCAAATCGTGACCCTCAAATGTCTAGAAATCAGCTCGTTCTCGATATGTCAAGAAAGGAAGTACGCGATAATATATATAATCAAATGGTGAAGGTATTAAACAGCGCGAATATAACCTACGTTAAGTGGGATTTCAACAGAAACCTTTGCGATTTATATAGCGTAGAGCTTCCAAGGGAGCGACAAGGTGAAATATATCATAGATATATGCTAGGCGTTTATGAGCTACTTGAAAGAATTACATCTTCATTCCCCGACATATTGTTTGAGAGCTGCTCTGGCGGTGGCGGACGCTTTGACCTTGGAATGCTTTACTATATGCCACAGGTTTGGACTAGTGATAATAGTGACGCAATAGATAGACTAAAAATTCAATATGGTACGTCGTTCGCATATCCGGTAAGAACTATGGGCGCACACGTTTCAGTTTGTCCGAATCACGGTAATGCAAGAGTTACACCTCTAAGTACAAGAGGAAATGTTGCTTATTTCGGTACATATGGTCTTGAGCTTGATATTACTAAAATGACGGAAGAAGAAAAAGAAGAGGTCAAACGTCAAATAGTTGAGTTCAAACAATATTATGACCTAATTCAATATGGTGATTATTATAGACTTTTATCCCCGTATACACCAGATGAAAGCCGTTACTGTGCTTGGGAAGTGGTCAAGGAGGATAAAAGTGAAGCACTTGTTTGCACAGTTGCGTACGAGGCAAAGTGCACAGTGCCACCGGAAACATTAAAGGTTAGAGGATTAGACCCGGATAAATTTTACAGAATCAATGGTTCTAGCGAAGCTTATCTTGGCGGAGCATTAATGAACGGAGGATTTTGGCTCGATTACGACCACGTATCTTACGCTTCGAGGCTTTATCATATAACACAAATATAAAAAAGACGCCTTTGGCGTCTTTCACTTATGTTGTATGTGCAAGAAGTATGACAAGACTTTTTGGAACTTATATTTTAGGCATAACTAATTTATACTATACTTAATAAACATAGGCGGTGGGTAATGCAAGAATACGGAACTATTAGAATAAAGCTTAAAGAATTATTAGATAAGCGAGGCTTAAGCAAAAACAAATTAAGCCACAAGGCAGAAATGCAACGCACTCAAATAAACAACTATTGTAATAATAAGATTACAAGACTTGACACAGATGTTTTAGCGAGAATATGCACTGCGCTTGAGTGTGAACTTTCAGATCTTTTAGAGTTCGTTCCACTTAATAAAAAATAAAAGAGTGTTGAAAAACACTCTTTTTAATATTTTAGTTGTTCATATACATTTGTTCGAGTCTTTTGTTAAATTCCTCTGCGGTGTTGTAACCCATACGCTTCATACGCGAGTTCATAGCAGCAATTTCAAGAACAACTGATAGGTTTCGTCCCGGGCTAACAGGAATGGTGATAGAAGGAATTTCAATTCCTAAAATTGAAACCGTTTCGTTGTCAAGTCCCATTCTATCATACGCCTTTCCGTCAATCCAACGCTCTAGATTAATGACAAGCTGAATTTTTTCAGTTTCCTTAACCGCGCCCATACCGAAAATACGGCGCACGTCGATTAGACCTATACCACGCAGCTCGGAATAGTGCTTTATAACAGCGGGAGCGCGTCCTACAAGCGTTTTTTCAGATACCTTGCTTATTTCTACAGCATCGTCGGCAATTAGACGGTGACCTCTTTTGATAAGCTCAATAGCGGTTTCACTTTTACCGATACCGCTTTCGCCTAGGATAAGCACACCCTCACCATAAACCTCAACCAATACGCCGTGGCGAGTAATAGTCGGAGCTAATTCAACGTTTAAGGTAGAGATAATATTAGAAACAAAGCTATTGGTTGAAATTTTTGTATTGAGAAGAGGAATTGAGAATTCCTTTGCTAACTCAAGCATCTCAGGAAAAGGCTCAATATCTCTTGCTAAAACGATACAAACAGGACGTTTTTCCATAAAAGCGCGGATTCTTTCGTATCGCGTTTGAGGGTCAAGCTTTTGGAGGTAAATTGATTCAACAAGTCCGATAATTTGCAATCTTAGAGGGTCAAAATAGTCAAAAAAGCCTGTCAGAGGCAAGCCCGGACGGTGTATTTCTGCACGCGTTAGTACAATTTTGTCAATGTTATCAGGTGCATATATAGTTGTAAGGTTGAAATCCTTTATGATTTTAGTCAATAAAACAGTTCTTTTAGTTGTTGCTATATTGTTATCCATAATATCCTCCAAGAATATGATAAAATAATTTTATCATACAGTAGAAGAAAATTCAAGTGAAGGAGTCAAATATCATGAAAATAATAAAAAACGATACACAAAACAAGCTTTTAAAGCGCGTATATGGACATTCGTTATTCCAAAATGTAGATAAGTCCATTTCAGCATCGTCTGAAGTCCTTATGAATAAAGAATTTATAAATGCCACAAAAATTTCTCTTGTAAGAGCAAGCGACTCGGATGAAATAAAAATCACTCTTAATGAAAACGGCAGAGAAGGGATAAAGATTGTAAAATCTATGTTCAAAAGAAATGAAGAGGAATTTAAAAATGATAGCTCTATTTTAGCATCGTATCAAGAGGCGATTTCTAAAAAGCAAACAAAAGAAATCAAAAGCGAGGATTTTCTTTTAGATATAAAGGCTCGTTTGAAAAACAATGTCAGATATGCATATAAAAGATTTTGCGTTGATTCAAATAATAATAAAAGACACAATGTTTATATTTATCATCTATATACTGTGATGATTGCAAGCTTGGCTGTTTTAAATGAAATAGATTTCAAGCCCTGTGTTCATATTAATTTCAATAGTGGGAGCTCGCTCCTTTTAACTATTGAAATGAAGGCTGGTGAAAAACAAAGAGAAATAAATCTTTCGAGCAGTGCAGAGGCGAAGATTCTTTATTTAAGAACCTTGTGTGAACAAGGCAATATGGACTATACCTTTGAAATTATAAATGACAGAGTAGTATTAAAATATGTTATTTTTGAAGCTGAAAGGGTGGGTGAAAAAGTCTTTTCTACACCTTGCGAAGAGGACGAATTCTTTGAAAGATATTTGAATTTATTTAACGGTAAAGAAATAGACATAGAAGAGGAAGAATAAGCTCGCTTGATTCCTCACCACCGTCACCGAATAATAAAAGCACCAAGGAAAGAAGTAACAAATCATCACTGGTTATATTTTTAAGAAATTTATTGACAAATGGCTTAAATTCCTCAAAAACACTGTTACTTTTGCTCGACTCTTGATCTTTTTTGCTTTGAATATCATATTCGCTCAACTCTTCGCTAGAGTCACTGTAATCGTCGCTTTGATTATAGGTGCTTTCGTAGCTTTCATCCTCTATTTCGTACACGTTGTCGGGGATTTCTTCAATTTGAGAGGGCGCACTTAATGCATCTAAGCTCGCTTGAAACGTGGGTGAAATTGATGTTTTGCTTGGAGTATAAACTGTACTTGGTCTGTGCGTTTTCATTCCTGTTTCGGGAGGAGGCGCGCTGAACCTACTACCACTATAATTTTGCGGTATTTCTATACCTCTGTACTTGGTAAACATATAGCTAACCTCACTTTGCTAAATTCATTATACTTGCAATCTTTGATATTCTGACAACGTTGTCAATAATTTCCTTTCTCTCCTTATTTAAATAGGGCTTTAAAGCAAGTAAAAAATCGGAGTTTTTAGAAATGCTGTTTGCAAAAGTATTAAGAAATGATAACTGATTTTTGTCGTACAAATTTTCTTTGTTATCATTTTTTTCAAGGAGAGTATCTGAATTTCGACTAAAATCTTCGTGTTTTTCTTTCATGGGAGCTATATTTTCACTCTCTGAGTCAATGCTTTTGGTATTTGATTGTGTACCTGAAATTAAAGAAATTACGCTTGATAATGTCTTTTCCATATCCCCCGAGCCACTATTCACAGTTGTTGATATTTTCTCTATAAGCTCGGGATTTGAGGTGATTCCCGCTAGAATTTTTTCAAGAGAATTATCGCTCATTTTTCTTTCCTCTTTTCATCATATCTACTGCCTTTTGTATGTCCTCCTCACTTAACATTGATAATGCTTGGCGCACCTTTGACATGTCAGTTGGACGCTCCATATTTGAAAACTCCTGTTGCCCGCTTTTTTTTGCAACGTACTGTATGGTTTTCCAAAGCTGCTCGTCGTTCATATTTAATACTCTTTCAATGGTGTTTTTGTCAATTTTCATATAAAACTCCTTTTCAATTTCTTTACATTAGTGTAATAATATGGTATGATTAAATAAAAATCCGGTTACTTAACGAAAGGAATAAAATGAAAATTCTTGTTTTTTCGGACTCCCACTCACATTCTAAATATATTGAGAACGCACTTCAAATTCATAAAAGCTGTGCCGATCTTGTCATTTTTTTAGGTGATGGGATTAGAGATATAGAATATGTAAAAAGCAGATACCCGCAGCTTCCTTTTGTTGCTGTGAAGGGAAATTGCGACGTTTTTTCATCGGCTGATTATAAGGATTATGCTGTGCTTGATTTGGATGGGATAAGAGTTCTTATTACACATGGACATTTGTTTGGTGTGAAAAGCGGATACGATAGAATTTTATATAGAGCAGAGGAGCTCGGTCTAGATGCCGTTTTCTTTGGGCATACCCATCAGCCACTTGATTTCCCAACATATGTTGGGGAGAAGAGAATTCACTTATTTAACCCCGGTTCAATAGCCTATGGTGGCACGTATGGAGTAATAAACACGGCAAATGGAGTTTTAGTAGCTTCTCATGGAAAAATTTAGTTAAAAACACCAAAAAAATCAAGTTAAATGCTTGAACTTTTAAACAATATATGGTATACTCAATTTAATAATAAAAATATTTGTTCGGAGGAATAATTTTTATGGAAAAGAAAGTAAGAATTGGTATCATCGGTTGCGGTGGTATCGCAAACGGCAAGCATATGCCATCACTCAAAACCGTTAAAGAGGCAGAAATGGTTGCATTTTGTGATATTGTTGAAGAAAGAGCAATTGATGCCGCAAAGAAATATGGTGTTGAGGGTGCAAAGACCTACACTGATTATAAGGAGCTCTTGAAGGACGAAACAATTGATGTTGTTCACGTTTGTACTCCTAACAGAAGCCATAGCTTCATTACAGTTGACGCACTTGAGGCTGGAAAGCACGTAATGTGTGAAAAGCCAATGGCAATCAACGCTGAAGAAGCAAAGAAGATGGTTGATGCAGCAAACCGCACAGGCAAAATGCTTACAATCGGTTATCAAAACAGACAAAGAAAAGACGCTATCTATCTAAAGAAGGAAGCAGATGAAGGCGTATTTGGTGATATCTACTACGCAAAGGCAACAGCTCTCCGTCGCCGTGCAGTTCCTACTTGGGGTGTATTTATTAATGAATACGAGCAAGGTGGAGGTCCACTTATCGACATCGGTACTCATGCTCTTGACCTTACCCTTTGGACAATGAACAACTATAAACCAAAATACTGTGTTGGTACTACATATCACAAGCTCAACGACCAAAAGGAATCCGCAAACGTATTCGGTCAATGGAAGCCTGAAGAGTTTACTGTTGAAGACAGCGCATTTGGATTTATCGTTATGGAAAACGGTGCAACAATCGTTCTCGAGTCCTCTTGGGCTATCAATATGACTGAAACAAAAGAGGCTTGCACAACAATTTGTGGTACAAAGGCAGGCGCTAAGATGGTTGACCAAGGAATTCTTGAAATCAACGGTGTTAAGCACAACCAAATGTACGAAACAAGACCTAACCTTGATGGTAAGGGCGTTGCATTCTATGATGCAGGCGGATATAGTGCAGGCGCTGTTGAAGCTCAACAATGGATTAATGCAGTTATCAACGGTACAAAACCAACAGTTCTTCCTGAGCAAGCATACTGCGTAACACAAATTCTTGAGGGTATTTACGAGTCAGCAAAGACAGGTATGCCTTACTACTTCAACTAATAGTAAAGAGGCTGCAACGAGCACAGAACAAAAATAGACATACTTTTTCACTAAATATGTAGTCTTACATTGTTTTTGGCAAAATAATGTTGAGAACTTGCAATTTTTGCAAGTTCTCTTCGTTCTATTTGTCTATTTTTTAGGCGTGACCGCTTGCACTGTCGTACCAAGTACGCCTACGGCTTCGCGTTCACGTCTTCTGCACTCATTTCGCACTCTTTAAAAAGCTTGCGACGCTGAGCGTCGCGTATGCAAATAAAATATGCCCAAAGGGCAAAGGAGAATAATATGAAACTTAGTGTTTTAGCTAACCTTTACGGTTCAAAATCACTTGATGAGGCGCTTAAGATTATTTCATCCCTAGGCGTTCACTCGGTTGAAATCGGTGCAGGCGGATATCCGGGCAAGGACCACTGCGACCCTGAAAAATTACTTGCAGATGAAAAGGCACTTGAGGAGTTCAAGGCTACCTTTAAAAAATATGATGTTGAGATTTGTGCGCTTGCAACTCACGGCAACCCAATTCACCCAAACAAGGAAATTGCGGCTGCATTTGATAAGGATATGAGAAATACTATCCTTCTTGCTGAAAAGCTCGGAATTGATACAATCATCACATTCTCAGGTTGCCCCGGCTCAGATCCTGATGCAAAATTGCCATCTTGGGTTACTTGCCCATGGCCAGACGACTTCCTTGATACATTAAACTATCAATGGAACGATGTTATGATTCCTTATTGGAAGGAAGCAACAGAGTTTGCAAAGGCTCATGGCGTAACAAAAATTGCTCTTGAAATGCACCCAGGCTTCTGTGTATATAATCCTGAAACACTTCTTAAATTACGTGCAGCAGTTGGCGACGTAATTGGTGCTAACCTTGACCCATCACACTTAATTTGGCAAGGCATTGACCCTGTAATGGCAATCAGAGCTTTAGCCGGTGCTATCTATCACGTACATGCCAAGGACACAAAGGTTGATAAATATAACACAGCAGTTAATGGTGTTCTTGATACAAAGCACTATGGTGACGAAATCAATCGTTCTTGGATTTTCCGTACCGTAGGCTACGGAAATGGTGAAACCTTCTGGAGAGACTTCGTTTCAAATCTTCGCCTCTGCGGTTACGACAAGGTTCTTTCAATCGAGCACGAGGATAGCCTAATGACTATTGACGAGGGATTAAAGAAAGCAGTCGAATTCCTTGACAAGGTTATGATTAAGGAAGAAAAGCCGACGGGTATGCGTTGGGCTTGAGTATCGTTTAGCGCAAATATGCTCCGTTTTTCTAGCTGACGTACGTTTATGTATGCCGACACTCAAAAAACGAACCATCTTTATCGCTAATCAATTACTCAAACAAAACTATGGCTCCTTTGTGCAAGGGAGCTGTCGCAAAGCGACTGAGGGATTGTTAATTTCTTGAACAGACAATTAAAACACAAAAAACGGACACCCTGTGTCCGTTTTTTGCTGTTTTTCGCCATTTATTTGTATGGAGGCAATTAGCCTCTCGCCTTTCATTTGTAATATTCCTCAAATAAGTCATTTGGAGTGCATTCTAAAATGTCGCAAATCGCCTTTAGATTGTCAAATTTGATACTTTTTGTTTCGTTGTTTACTATTTTGTTAAAGTTCTGATAGCTGAGCCCAAGCTGAATATATAACCAATATTTTGTCTTGCCTTTTTCATTTAAAATTTCAAGGATTCTAAGCTTCATTATATCACCTCCACATTATATAATGTAACAATTATATTGCAAAAATACTCTTGACAAATAGACTTTTGCATTATATAATGTATACATAAGATAGTGAATCCTGGAGGAAATTATGAAAAAATTATTCACATTTTTAATTCTTGTAATGTGCTTGCTATTCTTTGTAAGCTGTGGTGGTAGTGGAAATAACAATTCAAGTGTTGATAGTGTCATCAATGGAGAAACAAGTGGTGACTCTACCACAGAGTCAGATACGGGCGCAGAAAATGATTCAAATGCAGATAACGAAATTGAAACAGAAATCAATTCTGATGCAGACACAGAATCAAACAGTTCAAATACGGATATATCAAGCGACATCGCTTCTGATGTACCAGTGCATGTTCATATCGAGCAAATTATTCCTGCAGTAGCACCCACCTGCACCGAAACAGGACTTACCGCGGGTAAAAAATGCTCCACTTGTGGTGAAGTTTTAGTTGCACAAGAGATTGTAAATGTTTTTGGACACACATATGAGAATAATTATACTTGTACAATTTGTCAAGAAACTCTAACAACAAGTGAGGGGCTTGAGTTTTCATTAAGTGATGATGGTACATATTATTCAATAACAGGTATAGGCGATTGTACCGATTTAAATATTATTATTCCATATACATATAACGATTTACCAGTAACATCTATAGGATCTAACGCCTTCCTTGATTGTGAATCATTAACAAATATAACAATGCCGAATGCTATAACTACAATAGGAAACAAAGCATTCTCTGGTTGTAGTTCGATTACAAGTATAACAATACCTAACAGTGTAATATCTATAGGAAATGAGCCGTTCAATAATTGCATAGCATTAGAGCAGGTAAACTTTAAAGCTCGTGCTATGAACGATTTGAGTTTAAATAATTATGCATTCTATAATGTAGGAAAGACTGGAGAAGGAATAAAGGTAATAATAGGTAAAGAAGTAACGAAAATACCCGCTTATTTATTTTATAAATCTAATCTAGCGAACGTGGTGTTTGAAGATGAAACAACTTGCGAAAGCATAGGTGACTATGCGTTCTATGGTTGTTACTTACTTGCGAGTATAACAATACCTGATAGTATAACATCCATAGGAAACTATGCGTTCTATGAATGTACGGCAATTACCGAAATTAATTTTAATGCTACAGAAATGAACGACTTAAGAGAAAGCAATCAAATATTTACCTATGCAGGAGTTGACGAAGAGGGAATAAAAGTATCGATAGGCAACAATGTAACAAAAATACCTAATTTTTTGTTTTGGTCTAATAGTCTTAACGCCTTATATTTGCCAAAAATAACAAGCGTGGTGTTTGAAGAAGGTAGTGCGTGCAAAAGTATAGGGAATTATGCGTTTAGATTTAGCAAATCACTAGAGAGTATAACATTACCTGACAGTATAACATCTATAGGATATTCTGCATTCTATGGTTGCGAATCTCTTGTAAGCATAACTATAGGCGAAGGCGTAGTGAGTATAGAAGACTATGCATTCCATAATTGTACGGCACTAACTGAAATCAATATAAATGCTATATCTTTAAGTGATTTAACTTCAACTTCATACAGCTCAAACAACTTATATAACTATGCATTCTCTTTTGCAGGACAAAATGGAGAAGGAGTGACAGTAACAATAGGTAAAAAAGTAACAAAAATACCTGCTTATTTGTTCTATCCTTATTATGATTCTTCATATTCACCAAAGATAACAAGCGTAGAGTTTGAAGAAGGTAGCATTTGCAAAAGTATAGGAAACTATGCATTCTATAGTTGCAAATCACTTACAGATGTAACAATACCAAATGTAACGTATATAGGTAATGACGCATTCTATGGTTGCGAATCACTTGTATGTAACGAATATGATAATGCATACTATTTAGGAAACGAAGAGAATCCGTATGTAGCACTAATAAAAGCAAAGGATACATCTATCACCTCTTGTATCATTAACGAAAACACAAAGGTTATATGTTGCGGAGCATTGTCTAGTTGCGCTGCAATTACAAGTATAACAATACCAGATAATGTAACATGTATAGGCGAATATGCGTTCTCTAATTGTGGAGCACTTACAAGCGTAACAATACCTAATAACGTAATGTCCATGGGCAAAAAAGCATTCTATGGTTGTACTTCACTTTTATATAATGAGTATGATAATGCATGTTATTTAGGAAATGAAGAAAATCCATATTTTATACTAATAAAAGCAAAGGATACAACTATTATTTCTTGCAATATTAATGAAAACACGGAATTTATACACAGTTCGGCGTTCTGTGATTGTATTTCTCTTACGAGTATAGTAATACCAAATAAAATAACATATATAGATGAAGAAACATTTCGAAATTGCACCTCACTCACGAGCATAACACTACCCAATAGTCTAACATTAATAGGCGAATATGCGTTTAGCGAGTGCTGTTCTCTTGCAAGTGTAACAATACCTGATAGTGTTACAACTATAGGATTTTCTGCATTTTCTGGTTGTACTGCACTAAAAAATATAACTATACCTGAGAGTATAACCTGTATAGATGGCTATGCGTTCTCTAGGTGCACAGGATTAAGAAATATAATAATACCTGACAATGTAATTTGCATGGGTGCTTATGCGTTCTATAAATGTACAAAACTTACCATTTATTGTGAAGCAACAAGTGAGCCTGACGGTTGGGCTAGTTATGTTTATGATCATTGGAATTATTCAAGCTGTCCAGTATACTGGTACAGGGAAAACGAACCTACCACCGGTGGCGATTACTGGCACTACATCGACGGAGTGGTTACCATTTGGGAGTAATTAGATTCATTCAACCACATTCCGTTGAACTTAGGTAACGTAGAGAGGTGTTAACATACGTTATTTCGAGCTTGTTGTGAAATCTAAAAATAGCCCATTCGACTTCGTTTAGAATGTGATGCGACAGTAACACAAAAAACAAAAAACGGACACAGGGTGTCCGTTTTTGCTTCTTTTAGGGACGTAATTTCCCTAAAAATGTAGGGGAGGCTATCAGCCTCCCGCTTTTATAAATTATTGATTGCTTTCAGTTGAGCTATCTGTGCTTTCGTCCTTTTGACCTGGGAACTTGAAGTGCTTCTTTGGGTCAACATGTGTGCCATTAACCTTTAATTCATAGTGTAGGTGTGGCTCCTCTGCAATTTCGTTCATTGCGCTTTCGCCAACAGCACCAATGATGTCGCCACTCTTTACGCTTGCGCCTATAATAATTCCGTCATTAACCTCTGGGTCAAGGTTTTTATAAATGCTTACCGCATTACCCGAGTGCTCAATGGAGACGCATTTGCCCATGAATGGGTCATCCCAAACATTTGTAACGACTCCGTCAGCAACTGCTAAAACCTCGTCACCTAAATTAGCTGAAAGGTCAACGCCAAGATGGGTTCTGTAATCGTTCATTGTTTGTGAAAAAACAGGTACGCTATCGCTAAAGTCCATACTAATATTTCCACTTACAGGGAGCGAAAATGTGGGGAGAGTGTCTGAATTTGGCAAATTTGTTTGTTCGTCGTCAGTGGCGGTGTCGCTTGATGTGTCGATAGGCTCGTTAGGGGATTTATTTGCTACTGTTGTCGCAATGATAATTATCGCAATAACAGCCAGAGCTACTGCAACGCTCAAATAAATTATCCTTTGTTTTCTTTTGGTTTCAATTTCGTTTTCTTCCATTTTGTAAAAATCCTTTCAAAAATTTATTGCAAGACTATTATTTGCCACCAAATTTACATTTATGCACAAAAAACTTTTTTATACGTTTTTAGTGATTGACTTTATTTTGCACGTGTGGTATTATTATATATAGATAACCATATCTTGGAGGAAAATATGATTAAAATTGAACGCGTTAGCGTAATGAATTTTGAAAATGCAATTAGAGGAGCAAGAAACCCACTAAATTCTTGGGCGAAAAGCGATAGCTACTATAATGAGGATGGAGAATACGTTTTAGGCGATAACGACCTTTCTTTGGCAAAAAAGCTTGCTAAAGCTGGCTCTGACCACAGAAAATACCTTCGTCAAGTCTTCGTTTCTATGGATATAACAGCCCCGCTTTATTGGTGGAAGGAGTTCGACACATATAAGGTTGCAACCGTTGCAAATTCGACCTCAACTATGCACAAAATTCAAGCAAAAAAGTTTGAGCGCGATGATTTCAGCCACGATAGAATGAGCGAGGGTGCTTTAAAGGTGCTTGATATTACTATCGACTACCTAGAAGAGGTGCGCTTGAAGTTTATTGAAACCAAGGAGAGATGCTATTGGCACGATATGATTCAATTGTTGCCATCTAGCTACAACCAATTAAGAACAGTTACAATGAACTACGAGACCTTAATCAACATATACTATGCAAGAAGAACTCACAAGCTTGCTGAATGGCATACGCTTTGTGACCTTATTATGTCCTTGCCATATGCAAAGGATATTATCGCAGTGAAAGAGGATAACGAATAATCAATGCTAAACAAATTAATCAAGGATTATAGTTGCCCGCAAAAGCCCGAGGTCCGCATACGTGTTGGGCGCTTTGCGGGCTTTGTTGGTATCTTTTCCAACCTGTTTTTATTTGTCGTTAAGCTTACAATAGGCATTTTAACCGGTGCAATTTCAATAATTGCCGATTCTCTTAACAATTTGTCAGATTGTGGTTCAAACATTTTGACAGTTGTCGGATATACAATATCAGGTAAGCCTGCCGATAAGGACCACCCCTATGGTCATGCTAGAATGGAATATCTTTGCTCACTTTTTATTTCAATGATTATTTCATTCCTCGGCTTTGAAATGCTCGTTACATCTATTGAAAAGATTATAGCTAACGAGCCAAGCGACGGGGCAGAGCTTCCGCTTATTATAATTATGGCTTCAACTATAATTGTAAAGGCATTAATAGCAGTATTTTACCGCAAGCTCGGTAAGCATATTTCGTCAGATGCACTAAAGGCTTCTGCTATTGATAGTATCGGCGACGTTATTGCTACAAGTGCGGTTGTTGTTGGTATGATTTTGTCTGAATATGCTTCATTGCCATTTGATATAGATGCCGTTATAGGTATTTTAGTTGCAATCTATATCATTATTATGGGAATTAAGCTTGTTATTGAGTCCTCAAGCACACTAATCGGCAAAGCCCCAGACCCAGAGTTTACCCACTCAATGATTGAGAAAATCAAAAGCTATGAGGGGGTTCTTGGCATACACGACTTGGTTATTCACTCGTACGGCGCGAATAGATATTTCGCATCTGTTCACGTTGAGGTTGATGCTGATGCTGAAATTATGCACAGCCATGATTTAATGGACATTATCGAGGCGGATTTTTTAAAGGACGGCATAAATCTTGTTATCCATATGGATCCAATTTCCGTTTCCGACTCTGAAACTAACGAGGTGCGCGCACGTTGCCTCGAGATGATATCTGGTATTTCCGCGGAATATTCTCAACCGATGTCAATGCACGATTTCCGCATAGTGAAGGGCATTACGCATACAAACGTGCTTTTCGATGTTAGTATAACAGATGATTTCCCACTTAAAAATAAGGAAATTTCCGAGCTTCTGTCGGTGAAAATCAAGGAAATTAATCCTTTGTATAATCTAGTTTTAACAATAGACAGGGATTATTTTTCTGAGCGTTATGGAGAGTAAAAAATGAAGAAAATCTATTTTGCGCTGTTCGTTGTCTTTGCACTTTTTATCGGTGCGGTGTCGGTAAATGCTTACGATATAGCGGTTCAAGATGAAAACGGTAATGTCTATAACCACGATAACTATCAGTTTTATCTTCCATCGCATATTTCACCCACCGAGGTTGAATTGCTAGTCGATAGTGACACTACCTTTAGCTATTTAAATAATGGAGAATTTTTATCCGTCGGTAGCGGTCAAAAAATCGACGTAACGCCGTTTGATATTGGCACAAAAGAAGCACCCAATTATATGATGCAAATAAAAATCAATGATCTTGACGGATTTTTGCTTTTCCGCTTTGCATCTAACTTGCCAAGCGTTTACGTTGAAACAAGCGTAGGTAGCCAAAGTATAATTGAAAATGAATATAAGGACACAGGCGCAAAAGCAACTATAACCGACCAAAATGGTGTAATTGAATATGAGGACCCCGCCACAGGTAATAGTGAATTTAAAATACGTGGTAATACAACAAGAGATTATGCAAAAAAGCCGTTTCAGCTAAAGCTCTCTGAAAAGAGTGACCTTTTTGGGATGGGCAGAGCGAAAACGTGGATACTTTTAGCCAATTATCTTGATCAATCACTTTTGCGAAATAGCGTGATGTATGAGATCGGTGAGTATCTCGGTATGCAAGCAAGTGATTTTACAAGCGTTGACCTCTATATCGACGGTTATTATCACGGCATTTATCTGCTTTGTGAAAAGGTACAAATTTCAAGCACACGCCTAAATATTTACGAGCTTGAAAAGGATAACGACCTTCTGAACACCACCTACAAGCAGTATGCAACGCACGTAACAAGCGGTGAACTGATTGATTCAACCATTTTGACTGAATATTGCTATATTGAAGGCGTTACAAACCCCAGCGATATAACAGGCGGATATCTTATTGAGCTCGACAATAACTACTACAAGGACGAGCTTTGTTATTTTACAACTGAAAACGGTAATCACTACGTTATAAAATCTCCTGAATATGCCTCTTGTCAAGAGGTTGAGTATATAGCTCGCCTTTTTGCCGAAATGGAAGAGGCAATTATGTCGTATAACGGATATAATTCCCTTGGAAAGCATTATTCTGAATATATAGATATTGATTCATTTGCTGCGGCATATATTGTTGCTGAGCTTGGTAGAAACTACGATGCTGGCTCGTCGAGTATGTATTTCTATAAGGATAGAGATATTGACGGACAAACCTCGAAGATTTTCAAGGGACCATTATGGGACTGTGATAATACCCTTGGCAACATTCATAAAAACAGTGCCTCAAGCACCGAGGGATACTGGGCGCAAGGGCGTAGCATTTGGGCTGGACTTACCTCGAAAAGTGAGTTTAACGCTTTAGTAACTCAAAAATTTGAAAACGCCTATGATTATATCTTTGATATGATTTCAAAGGATGGCTTCATTGACGAGGAGATTGAAAAAATAGGTACATCTATCTATATGGAACAAAAGCTTTGGGGTACAAATAGCTACGATAGATGGCCGCTTTATTATGATGGTACGCATTATGATAGATGGCAAAATATGCAGGTGTTTAATTTCGTTTCGGTTTATTCCCAAGGAAATAATGAGGATAGCACAACAGTGATCGGCTATCTTTGTGAGCATATTGAAGCGCGCACAAACTGGCTAGCTGACGAGTGGGGCTGTGATGTTACATTGCGTGAAAGAGATTTTATACCGAAAAAGCCTGTAACTCCTGAAACTGACACGAATATTGATACTGATACTGATGCAGAATTCGACTCTAACATTGATTCAAGCACGGAATCAAATACAGATACAAATACCAATACTGGCACGGATAGTGATATAAAAGATTCCGATTTTGAAACGGATATTTCAACGAATACAGATAAGGACGTTGAAAATGACGCATCAACGGATATGACACCGGATTTTGAAGAGCCACCTGTGATTGATGAGCAGCCTAAAAAAATGAGCTTTTTTGAGAGGCTTATCCAAAACATAATCACATTCTTTAAAAATATACTTCATTTTTTAGGGATAATATGAAAATGGGCGTTTCGCCCATTTTTTCTTTCACTTTATGGTAAATATATTCACATATGAACAAGTAATAATGTAAAAAAGAGGTGTAAATTCTCGATTTTGGGTAACAATAAAAGAAAACTACAAAATGGGAGAATTTATGAAAGCAATAATTAAGCTAAAAAATCCATCAAAGGAAAGACTTTTAAAAGCCATTAATCACCTTTTAAAATATGGGTATAACGATTTAATCGTTTTTTCTACCTTTTTTAGGGATATTGAAAATGAAATTCGCGAAGAAATGTGGCAAAAGGACGCAAAAATTGTGTTTCTAAAATCCTATAACCAAAGCACCGAGGATTGCCTTTTGAACATCAAGGGAAGCCTAACAGATAGATTTTTGCTTGTTTATAATGATGAAATTTGTCAGTTTGATTTAAAAAATGCCTTAAATTCACATCACAATAGCACAATGACCGCCACCATTTTATATGCCGAAAATAAAACCACCGCCGTCTTTTTTGAAACCGAAATTTTCGATTATATCCCACTCGCTGGTAACTTTGAAAGAGAAGTAATCCCACGAATCTTTGAAGACCATGAGGTGCAAATTTACCCTTGCATTTTATAGAATTTAGTGTTATAATATTATAAATAAATTTTCAAAAAAGGTATTGACAAAAATGAAAGAAAGCGCGATAATCTCTTACAGACAGACAGACAGACAGACAGACAGACAGACAGACAGACAGACAGACAGACAGACAGACAGACAGACAGACAGAGTCTAGCTCTGTAGTTTTTGCGCGCCATTTTTCAAATCAAGCACTAACTTAATAAATAAAGCCGTTTGACGAGGACGAATTTTTTCGCCCCCGACAAACGGCTTTTGTATTTGCCTTTCCCTTGAGGTGATTCCCCAGCGATGGGAAATGTCGCAAGACGATAAAAGGGTTGCTGTCCTGCAAGGAAGGCATCAACATAGTTGACGGACGAGGTGTATTGTAGGGACAGGCGCCTTCGATGCCCCGTCTTGTAGGGGAGCATAGTATGCTCCCGTTAGACGATATTGGAACGACCATTGCTCGTCAACTCATTGTCATCCTGAGCATAGCCGAAGGAACTAAAAACGATTATTATTTTAAAGGAGAAATAAAATGAAAAACAGACTAACACTTTTGCTTGCATTGGCACTTGTTTTGTCAATTGTGTTTGCTTTTACCTCGTGTGGCGGTAACACCGACACCGATACAAGCACAAATACCGAAACGAATACCGAAACGAGCACACAAACCGAGTCCGATACGGACACCGAAACGGAAGAAAACGTGTCTACAAGCACCGAGTCAGATACCAACGCTGATACCGAATCGGATACTAACTCCACTACTGAAAGTGACACTGACAGTGAAACGGAAACTGACAAAAGCACTGATGGTGAAACCGACACGGAAACCGAAACAAATACAGATACAGACACTGACACGGATACCGAAACCGAGCCGGACGAGCCTGAGCACGTACATACCGAGGAAATCATCCCTGCTGTAGAGCCAACATGTACTGAAACAGGCTTAACCGAGGGCAAAAAGTGTTCCGAGTGCGGTGAAATTTTAGTCGCTCGCAAGGAGCTTTTTGCAACCGGACATAAGTCCGAAGTGGTTAAAGGCAAAGCTCCGACTTGTACACAAGCAGGACTTACCGATGGTGAAAAGTGCTCCGAGTGTGATAAAATTTTAGTTAAGCAGACAGTAATTGATGCAAGACACACCGAGGAAATTATCGCAGGCGTTGCACCTACCTGTACCGAAGCAGGTCTTACAGATGGTAAAAAGTGTTCTGAGTGCGGCGACATTTTGGTTCAGCAAAAGGTAATTGATGCTTTAGATCATGATTATATTAACCATGAAACAAAACTGCCTACTTGTACAAACGAAGGATATTTAGAATACCAAACTTGTTCAAGATGTGATTTTTCCAACTTTGAAAAATTAAACGCTTTAGGTCATACCGAGGAAACTATTGCAGGCGTTGAACCTACTTGTATCGAAACAGGTCTTACTAAAGGTAAGAAATGCTCCGTGTGCGGTGACATTTTGGTTCAGCAAAAGGTGATTGATGCTTTAGGTCATACTGAGGAAATTATTGCCGGTGTTGCACCAACCTGTACTAAAACAGGCTTAACAGAGGGTAAGAAATGTTCTACCTGTGGAGAAATTTTAGTTAAGCAAACGGTAATTAATGCTTTGGGGCACACCAATGAAGTTATCTCAGGCATTGAGCCAACTTGTACAGAACCAGGTTTTACAGACGGTGCAAAATGTTCTGTTTGTGGTATTACAATTTTGGTGCAACAAACAATCAACGCTAAAGGACACAACTATGTTGATGGCGAATGCAAAAATTGTGATGAACAAAATTGTTTAAAATTCAAAATGAATGACACAGGAACGGCATATATTGTCCAAGGAATAGGAAGTTATAAAGAAACAGATATTGTAATTCCGGATCGGTATAAAGGTAAGCTAGTGTTAGAGATAGGAGGAGCCGCCTTTGCGTCTTGCACAAGCTTAACAAGTATAACAATCCCTGATAGCGTAACAAGTATAGGAAACCGTGCATTCTACGATTGCACAAGCTTGACAAGTGTAACTATTGGGGATAGTGTAACAAGTATAGGAGACGAAGCGTTCTATCAATGCACAAGCTTGACAAGCATAACTATACCAGACAGTGTAGAAACTATAGGAGAATATGCGTTCTCTGATTGCACAAGCTTGAGAAGTGTAACCATTGGTGATAGTGTAACAAGTATAGGAGGCTATGCGTTCGATGGTTGTTCAGCATATATTTATAATGAATATGATAACGCATATTATTTGGGAAATGAAGATAACCCATATTTGTGGTTAATAGAAGCAAAGGATAAATTTATTACCTCTTGTACTATAAATGGAAATACTAAATTTATATATGAATATGCGTTCTCGGAATGCAAAGGCTTGACAAGTATCAATATACCGAATAGCGTAACAAGTATAGGATACCGTGCGTTCTATGATTGCACAAGCATAAAAAGTGTACATATAAATGATATAGCAAGCTGGTGTAATATAGAGTTTGGTGTTTCTGATGCAAACCCACTAGGTTATGCAAATAATCTATATATAAACGGAGAACTTTTAACCGAGCTTGTAATACCTGACACTATAACTGAAATAAAAGATTATGCGTTCTCTAATTGCACAAGCTTGAAAAGTATAAATATACCGAGTAGCGTAACAAGTATAGGATACCGTGCATTCTACGATTGCACAGGCTTGACAAGTGTAACTATACCGAGTAGCGTAACAAGTATAGGAGACTGTGCGTTCTTATGGTGCGTAAACTTGACAAGTGTAACAATAGGAGAAGGCGTAACAAGTATAGGAAGAATTGCGTTCGGTTACTGCACAAGCTTGACAAGCATAACTATACCTGATAGTGTAACAAGTATAGGAGAATCTGCGTTCGAGGGTTGCACAATCTTGACAAGTGTAAATTATTTAGGCGCAATAGAACAGTGGTGTAATATAGAGTTTGGTGGTTCTGATGCAAACCCAGTATATTATACAAAGAAGCTATGCATCAATGGAGAGCTTTTAGAAGAGCTTACAATACCAAATACAGTAACTGAAATAAAAAATTATACATTCCATGGTTGCACAAGCTTAACAAGTATAACAATACCCGATAGCGTAACAAGTATAGGAGACTGTGCGTTCTTATGGTGCGTAAACTTGACAAGTGTAACAATAGGAGAAGGCGTAACAAGTATAGGAAACTCTGCGTTCTCTGGTTGCACATTAATTACCTATAATGAATATGATAATGCATATTATATAGGAAATAAAGATAATCCATACGTAGTATTAATAAAAGCAAAGAATACAGCCATTACCTCTTGTACTATAAATGAAAATACTAAAGTTATATATGGAGGTGCGTTCCTTGATTGCACAAGCTTGAAAAGTATAACTATACCAGATAGTGTAACAAGTATAGGAGGCTCTGCGTTCCTTGATTGCACAAGCTTGAAAAGTATAACTATACCAAATAACGTAACAAGCATAGGACGGTATGCGTTCGATGGTTGCACCGCACTTACTGAAATCAACTTTAATGCAAAAGCTATGGATAATTTAAGCGAAGATGACAATGTATTCTCTTATGCAGGAAATAATGGAGTGGGAATAAAGGTAACAATAGGTAAAGATGTAACAAAAATACCTGCTTATTTGTTCTATTCGAATAGTTATACTTCTTCATATTTACCAAATATAACAAGCGTAGTATTTGAAGAAGATAGCGTTTGTGAAAGTATAGGAGGCTGTGCGTTCTATCGTTGCACAAGGTTGAAAAGTATAACTATACCCGATAGTGTAACAAGCATAGGAGGCTCTGCGTTTTACGGGTGTACAAGCTTGACAAGCATAACTATCCCCGATAGTGTAACAAGTATAGGAGAATCTGCGTTCGAGGGTTGCACAAGCTTGACAAGTGTAACTATTGGAGATAGCGTAACAACTATAGGAGTCAATGCGTTCCGAGATTGCGACAACTTGACAAGTATAACTATACCGAATAGTGTAACGAGTATAGGAGGCACTGCGTTCTACGGTTGCACAAAATTGACAAGTGTAAACTATTTAGGAACAATAGAACAGTGGTGTAATATTCAGTTTGATAATTCTTATGCAACCCCACTATGTTATGCAAATAATCTATATATAAACGGAGAGCTTTTAACCGAGCTTGTAATACCTGATACCGTAACTAAAATCAATGATTATGCGTTCTATCGTTGCACAAGGTTGAAAAGTATAACTATACCCGATAGTGTAACAAGCATAGGAGGCTCTGCGTTTTACGGGTGTACAAGCTTGACAAGCATAACTATCCCCGATAGCGTAACAAGTATAGGAGACTTTATGTTCGGTTACTGCACAAGCTTGACAAGTATAACTATACCCGATAGCGTAACAAGTATAGGGAAATATGCGTTCTATAATTGCAAAAGCTTAAAAACAATCTACTACTCCGGTAGTAGATCCCTGTGGAAATCTTTGCCTAAAGGAGACAATTGGAGTGCAGGTGTCGAAAATTTAACAATAATTTATGATTACACAGGCGAATAATAAAACAAAGGATAACCCAAGCGAGCGTAACACCTCGCTTGGCGATGAATAAAAACAAAATTAGTAAAAACAAGGGAAATAAATATGAAAAATCACGATTATAATTTCAGTGGTGGAAATCATTTAAGAAGAATTGGAGCAACATATTATGTTTGCTATTTGCATTCTCTAAACAAAGATTCTAATGAGAAAAGATGGCAAAAAATTAAAACTAAGGATCAAAGGAACAAAGTTATTATTAAACATTCAAGCTTTTGCAAATTGTGGTTGACTGAAATTTCCAAAATGAAAAAGGTAAGTACCAATTCTATGGGTTTAACTGTTTCTGAAGTTAATAATTACGCAGACGAATTGCTTAAAATACCAAGCGTTAAATTTAAATAAGAGGAAAGATTAAGAGGAGAGATTCCTCGACGTTGCTCGGAATGACAGTGTAGTGAGATTCTATCGCTGCGCTCCAGAATGACAAAAAACCACGATTTCAAATCGTGGTTTTTCTCTTTTATTCAAGTTTCTTCAAGGCTCCTTTGTAAAGGGAGATTCCCCTGAGAGGGGAAATGTCGCAACGCGACAAAAGGGTTGCGACTCGCTAAGAGGCTCCGCCAAAGGCGGTGAGGGATTGTTGAAATATATTTTATTCCAATTCAAACGCGCCTGTATAAAGCTGATAATATTTACCCCTTTGGGCTATCAAGCTTTCGTGTGAGCCGCGCTCGATAATGCGTCCTTGCTCAAGCACCATAATAACGTCGGAGTTTTGAATGGTAGATAAGCGGTGCGCTATAACAAATACAGTTCTGCCCTTCATAAGCGAGTCCATACCCGCTTGTACTATTGCCTCGGTTCTTGTATCGATGGATGAGGTAGCCTCGTCCATTATCATAACAGGTGGGTCGGCAACTGCTGCGCGTGCAATAGAAATAAGCTGTCTTTGTCCTTGCGAAAGCCCCGAGCCGTCGCCCTTTAGCATTGTGTTATATCCGTCAGGTAGCATCTCGATAAACGAGTGTGCGTTTGCCAATTTTGCAGCCGCTATACATTCTTCATCGGTTGCATCAAGCTTACCGTAACGAATATTATCCATTACAGTGCCTGTAAAGAGGTTAACGTCCTGTAATATCACACCCAAGGAGCGCCTTAAATCGTCCTTCTTAATCTTGTTGATATTGATGCCGTCATATCTTATCTTTCCGTCTGCAATGTCGTAAAAACGGTTTATTAGGTTGGTTATAGTTGTCTTACCCGCACCGGTAGCACCTACAAATGCAATCTTTTGACCGGGCTCGGCATAAATTGAAACGTCGTGTAGTACAATCTTTTCGGGAACGTAGCCAAAGTCAACCTCGTTTAAGCGAACATCACCGCGAACACGTGTATAGGTAACAGTACCATCACCGTGTGGATGCTTCCAAGCCCAAATGCCTGTGCGCTTGCCAGCCTCACGAAGCTCGCCGTTCTCGTCATATTCTGCATCAACCAAGGTAACGTATCCCTCGTCAACCTCGTCCTTCTCGTCAAGCATATCAAATATACGCTCCGCACCTGCAAGCGCCATTGTAATTGCGTTTGCTTGTTGTGATAGCTGGGAAACGTTGTTTGTAAATTGCTTGGAAAGACCAAGGAATGCAACTGCTGTACCGATAGTAAATACAGAGTCCTCAATGCCAAGGAATGTAGCAAATGCAGGGTTATATTTACCAACAAGCATAGTGCCAACGAACACCAAAACAACGTATAAAACGTGTCCAATGTTATTCATAATAGGCATAAGAGTGTTAGCTCTTGTATTTGCCTTTGTTGCATGCTCACAGAGCTTTGTATTTAATTCGTTAAATCTCTTTTTGCTCTTTGGCTCGTAGTTAAATACCTTAACTACCTTTTGACCGTTAATCATTTCCTCAATATATCCCTCGGTTTCACCTAAGGAGATTTGTTGACGGCGGAAGTGCTTAGCACCCGAGCCACCGATTGTCTTTGCCACAAAGCTCATAACAAGCATACCGCCAATAATCACAAGAGCCATATAGAAGCTCATATAGAACATATAGCAGGTGACTGTCACAAGAATAATAACCGTCGTTATAATTTGTGGTAGCGATTGAGAAATTAGCTGTCTTAACGAGTCAATATCGTTTGTATAGTGGGACATAATATCGCCACGCGTGTTTCTGTCAAAATAACTAATAGGAAGCTTCTGCATCTTTTTAAACATCTTTGTGCGTAGCTTGTGTAGGCAACCCTGAGTTACCACAGCCATTGTCCTTGCTTGAACGAAGTTTGAGATTAATCCAATAAGATAAATAGTAGCAAGAAGTCCGACGGCGATAGCAACCTTGGGGAAATATTCATCCATAGCATCAGACACCGAAAGTCCTTCACGGATAGCATTTATCGCAGTTGATGCGTTATCAATAACAAATCTTTGGAAAAGAGAAGGGGACGCCGCCGCCAAAGCACTTAAGCAAATGCATATAAACACAATAATAAATGGAACACGATAGAAGGAAAGAAGCATTTTTAAAAGTCTTGTAAACGTGCCCTTTTTAACCTTCTTTAAGGGTCTGCCCATCATGGGCTGGCGAGGATTTTTTACCGTTTTATTCATTGCAGGCTCGCCCCCTTTATTTGTGAGTTATATATCTCGCGATAGATATCGTTATTCTCTAAAAGCGAATCGTGGTTGCCGATAGCGTTGATTTGTCCATCATCCAAAATAATGATGACGTCAGCATCCTCAACGCTTGAAATTCTTTGCGCGATAATGATTTTTGTGGTGTTTGGAATTTCCTCACGCATAGCCTTGCGAATTAAAGCGTCAGTTCTTGTGTCAACCGCGCTTGTTGAGTCGTCAAGAATAAGTATTTTAGGCTTTTTAAGTAATGCCCTTGCAATACAAAGACGTTGCTTTTGTCCGCCTGATACGTTTGTTCCGCCTTGCTCAATGTAAGTATCGTATTTTTCTGGGAACTTTTCAATAAATTCGCTAGCACACGCAAGCTTGCAAGCGTGTGCAATTTCTTCGTCTGTTGCATTTTCGTTGCCCCAACGTAGGTTTTCATTTATAGTACCGGAGAAAAGCACGTTCTTTTGTAGAACAACGCTAACCGCATCACGTAAAGCCACCATATCATAGTCCTTTACGTTAATGCCACCGACTAAAACCTCACCCTCTGTTGCATCATAAAGACGAGGGATAAGAGAAATCAAGGTTGATTTAGCACTACCGGTCGCCCCTATAATGCCAACCGTTTGACCCGATTCAATCTTTAGACTAACGTTGTTTAAAGCGTTTTTCTCGGCTCTTTTTGCGTATTTGAAGCTTACGTTTTTAAATTCAATAGATCCGTTTTTAATTGTATCAATAGGATTTTCGGAGTTTTTAATTGTCGTTTCCTCGTTGAGAACCTCACAAATACGGCGTGCACTTTCCGCTGACATTGTCACCATTACAAAAATCATTGAAAGCATCATTAAGCTCATTAGCATTTGCATACCGTATGTAAGCAGGGTAGAGAAGTTACCTATGGCAAACGCCTTACCACCGGAGGAGATAAGAAGAAACGAGCCGAAGAACAAAATGCCAACCATGAGCGAATACATACAAAATTGCATAATTGGAGAGTTAAAAGCAAGAATTTTTTCTGCGCGAACGAAATCTGCACGTACATTATCGGATGATACCTCGAATTTTTCGGATTCGTGATTTTCGCGTACAAATGATTTTACAACGCGCATGCCCTGTACGTTTTCTTGAACTGAGTTATTTAATTTGTCGTATTTTTTAAATACCTTTTTAAAGATAGGCATAGCTTTTCTCGCTACCATAATAAGTGTAAATAGCAGAATCGGAACGACTATAACAAAAATCCACGCCATTTTTCCACCAACAGAAAACGCCATAATTATTGAGAAAATAAACATAAATGGCGAACGAACAGCGGTTCTTATAATCATCATAAATGACTGCTGTACGTTTGTAACGTCCGTTGTCATACGGGTAACTAGGCTGGAGGATGAGAAATTGTCAATATTTTCAAAAGAAAACTCTTGGGTTTTATTGAACATAGATGCTCTTAAATTCTTTGCAAATCCGCAAGAAGCACGTGAGCAGTGAACGCCTGCCAAAGCACCGAACATAAGAGAAAGAAGTGCAAAGCAGATAAGAATAGCAGAGAAAACCAAAATAACAGAGGTTGTTTCTCTCTCGCCTATTAAATTTATAAGCCATCTGGTCAAGGTTATTCTATCAAGAGAAGCCCCCTCGACACCATTTGATGCCTCAATAAATGTGATAAGCTCACCGGCTATTGCCGGAATCATGCACTCCATTACAACCTCAAAAAGAACCAGTAACGGAGAAAGAATAGCACTCAATTTATATTTGCCAACGTACTTAAACAATGTTTTAAAGTTTTTAAGCACTAAATCACCCCTTAAAAGATAAAATTAATGTAAATATTATAGCATTGTATAAATTTAATGTCAATTAGATAGTCTAAACTTTTTTGTGAAAATTAGGTGAAAAGAAAAAGGAGCATAATGCTCCTTTCGGACAAGAAAATCTATATTTCGGGATATGCTAAATGAAATAGCTCTAAAATTCTTTCCTCGTTCTTTTGCATACGCAAATATCCAAAAATCGCTTCAAAGCCTGTCGCTATTTTATATTCAAGAAGCGATGCACTCTTTGGTGCGTTTAGATGAGAGGAGTTTTTACCGCGACGGAAGACGCTTGCCTCATCCTCGCTTAACGAATTTTCTATATTTTTAAAAGCTTCTGCTTGCTTTACCGCTGTTACGTAGTTAAGGGCTTCTTTGTTTAATTTTGCAGATTTTTCATATCCCTTTAACACCAAGCATTCGCGTATTAATGTCTCTAAAACTGAGTCGCCAAGATAAGCAAGTGCTCCTGCACTAATTTGAGAAATGTCCATAAAAGCCCTCCCATATTTTTTTATATTCTAGCATATAAATTTAGCATTATCAAGTAAGACTTGAAAAAAACGGTAAAATATGATAAAATAATCGTGTGCTTTTATAAAGCCTATGAATTAATTCAAAACAAAAATGCTGTAATTTGGTATTTATGAGGTAATATTAATGTCTATTAAATCTTATGATGTTGTCATTATAGGTGCAGGAATTACAGGCACAATGACAGCGTTTCAGATTGCTAAATATAGCTTAAAGGTTGCAGTTTTGGAGGCGGGTATTGACGTTGCCTCCGGTTCAACACGCGCCAATTCCGCCATTGTTCACGCAGGCTATGATGCTAAAGAGGGTACTTTAAAGGCTCTTTTAAACGTTAAGGGCTGTGAGATGATGGAGAATATAACGTCCCAGCTGGGCGTTCACTATAAGAAAAACGGCTCACTTGTTATTGGCTTTAACGCTCGCGACCTCGAGGAATTAAAGAAACTCAAGGAGCGCGGTGAAACAAACGGAGTTAAGGGGCTTTGCATTTTAAACAGAAGCGAGCTTCAAAAAATGGAACCAAACGTTTCAAAGGATGCAAAATATGCATTATACGCTCCAAGTGCGGGCATTGTTTGTCCGTATGACCTTGCATATGCAGTTGCTGAAAACTCAAAAACAAACGGAACTGATTATTATTTTGAATTTAAGGTAGATAAAATTGATTACGATGGCGATTATTATACCATTTGTGCAGGGGAGCAAAGAGTTAAGGCTAAATACGTTGTAAATGCCGCAGGCTGTTATGCCGACGAGATTGCAAAAATGATAAACGATGATTTGCCGTTTGAAATTATTCCTCGTCGAGGAGAATATATGCTTCTTGATAAAAGTGAGGGCAAAGTGGCAAAGCATACCATCTTTGTTACTCCTAACGAAAAGGGTAAGGGCATACTTGTTTCCCCCACGGTTGACGGCAATATTATTGTTGGACCTAATGCAAATATCGTTGATTCAAAGGCGGATACCAGTGTTACCGAGGACGGTCTTGACGAGATTGCCAAGGGCGCTAGAATAATTATGCCGGGAATAAATCTAGGCGCGGTAATTACTACCTTTGCGGGCGTTCGTCCCACTCCAACAAGCGGAGATTTTTATATTAAAGAATCGGAAAAATGCAAAAATTTTGTTCACGCTGCGGGGATTGAATCCCCCGGTCTTGCATCAGCTCCTGCGGTTAGCGAATATATTGTTGAAATTCTGAAAAATGCAGGTCTTTCCTTGCGTAAAAAAAGAAAGTATATAGAAACAAGAACGCCGAAGGGCAACTGTAAGATTTTCTATGAAATGACCGAAGAGGAAAGAAAAGAAGCAATCAAAAATGACCCAAGATATGCAAAAATGATTTGTCGCTGCGAAATGGTTACCGAGGGCGATATTGTAGACGCAATCAATCGACCTATAAGAGCCAAAACCATTGATATGGTTAAGCGTCGCACCCGTGCGGGGATGGGTAGATGTCAAGGAGCGCACTGTCGTACAAAGGTGGCTGAAATTATCGCACGTGAGCTTAATATTGATATTTCCGAGGTTAAAAAATTCTCCTCAAATTCCAATTTACTTTTAGGAAAAACCAAGTGAGGCAAAAATGAAGAAAAAGCTTGTAATCATAGGCTCAGGTCCTAGTGGCTTGGTCTCAGCTATGACCGCTGTGAAATCTGGCATTTCTGCTTCTGACATATTAGTGCTTGAAAGAGAAAATGAGCTTGGTGGAACGTTAAATCAATGCATTCATACGGGATTTATGAAAAATTTAACAGGCACAGAGTTGGCTTCTAACCTAATAAAAGCGGTTAAAAAGCTTGGTATTGAATGTAGAACAGAGTCGTGTGTTTTGTCTTTGACACCTGAAAAGATTCTGACCGTTATTTCACCTAAGCAGGGGTATCAAAAAATTCAAGCAGAGGCAGTTATTTTGGCTATGGGCTGCCGCGAGCAATCACGCGGAGTGCTTTCAATAGGAGGAACTCGTCCGGCTGGAGTTTTGTCGGCAGGTGCGGCACAAAAATATATAAATATTGACGGCTATATGCCCGGTAAAAAAACAGTAGTTATCGGCTCAACCGATATCGCTTTTATAATCGCTCGACGATTGGCTATTGAGGGTGGAAGGGTTATAACGGTTGTAGAGCCAAAGGGCGCACCACTCAGCGATAAGAAAAATATTAAGGAATACTTACATCCATTTAATATTCCTTTTGAATTAAACCATAACGTTACAAAAATTTATGGCAAAGAGCGAATAGAGGCGGTTGATATTTGTCAGCTTGACAAAAAAGGTAAGCCGATAAAGAAAACCAAGCGAAAATTAGAGTGCGATTCTCTTGTTTATTCGTGCGGATATACTCCCGATGTTGATATTGCAGTTGGTGCAGGGGCAAGAATAAAAAGAGATACAAAGGGACCTTACACAAAGCGAAATTATGAAACTACAATTTCGGGCGTTTTTGTAACGGGCAACGCGCATTATATCCATAAAAATATTGATAAAATATTGAAGGAATCCGTCGCCGTTGCCGAGGCGGTTGCAAAATTCCTGCAAAAACCAAATCAGCAAAAAAAGGAGAAGAAAAATGAGGATAATGCTCACATCAACAGTGAAAATCAAGAGTGAAACCTCGTCGCTTCTTCCTGTAAGAACTGACAAGCCAATACTCAAAAGCTATCTAAAAACGGCAATGAAAAAAATCAACTCGATAGAGCTGACCCCACCGGTATATATTGGCGATATAATCGAAGAGGGCTTTATTGAGGATGATATAAACTTGATTGCCACAAAGACTGTGGAAAAATAGATTTTATTTAACAAATTAATGGGAGAAGTCAGTCTCACTTGTGGAGGGATTGTGGCTTCTCTCACTTATTTCAAATAAAAATCATAAAAAAATTAAAAAACCTCTTGCAAAGTTAAAAAAACTATGGTAGAATAATCAAGCATTAAAAATCACACATGCCGGTGTGATGGAATTGGCAGACGTGTCGGACTCAAAATCCGGTGGTAGCGATACCGTATCGGTTCGACCCCGATCACCGGCACCAAACGCGCTCAATCGAGCGCGTTTTTCTTTTTATTAAATTATTAAATAATACTAAAAATATAAAAGAAACTCTATTTACTTTCCAGATTATTTATGCTATACTTACAATGATATATTATGCAAAGAAACGGAAAGACAAATGACTGAACAAGAAAACAGAAGATATTTAAGGGCGAAAAGAGCTCTTTTTGATAAATATTATTCCAATTTAAATGAGAAACAGAGGGAAGCGGTATACACGGTAAAAGGCCCTGTTCTTATTTTGGCTGGAGCCGGCTCGGGCAAGACAACGGTTTTAACCAATCGTATCGCTCACATTATCAAATACGGCGATGCTTACTATTCAAGCGACGTTCCGGAATTTTTAACTCCCGATGCAATAGAGGATCTTGAAAATGCAATATCCTTACCGAGCGAGCAAATTGGAATGTATCTCGGGGCACTCGCAAAAAATCCGTGCAAGCCTTGGGACATTTTGGCAATTACCTTTACAAACAAGGCGGCAAACGAAATAAAGGCGCGTCTATCAAGGATTTTAGACGAGGATGCCAGCGATATTTGGGCAGGAACATTTCACTCGGTTTGTATGAGAATCTTGCGCTCACACGGCACTCTTATCGGTTATCGCCCCGCATTTGGTATTTGTGATACAGACGACGCCAAAAAGCTTATATCCAAATGTATGAAGGATTTAAACATAGACGAAAAGCGCCTCTCAATCAAAGCAATTATGAATGAAATCAGCAGAGCTAAGGATAGACTTAAAACTCCCGAGGACTATGCCTTTGAGGTAGGCAACGATGCAAAATATAAGGATGTAGCTCGCACATATGAGCTTTACCAAAAACGCCTAATGGACTCAAACCTTCTCGACTTTGATGATATCATTATGAAAACGGTTGAGCTTTTCTGTGAGCACGAGGATGTTTTAGAGTACTACCAAAAGAAATTCAAATACGTTTTGGTTGACGAGTACCAAGACACCAACCACGCACAATTTGTGCTTGTTTCCAAGCTTGGCGCACACTATAAAAACGTAATGGTAGTAGGTGATGATGACCAAAGCATTTATAAATTCCGTGGTGCTACCATTGAAAATATTCTCAATTTTGACGCGCTATATAGCGATGCAACTATTGTTAAGCTAGAGCAGAACTACCGTTCAACCTCAAATATTCTTAACGCCGCAAACTGCGTTATTAAAAACAACCCTCACAAGCACGAAAAATCACTTTGGTGCAAGAGCGAGGAGGGTGATAAGATAACGGTTAAAGAGGTTTACACTCAAAATGACGAGTCGAAATACATAATAGATAAAATAATTGAGCTTCGAGGCGAAAGAAATCTTGAATATAAAGACTTTGCTATTCTTTATCGTATGAACGCACAGTCAATGAACCTTGAAACCATGTTTGCAAAAAGCGGTATCCCTTACCGTATGCTCGGTGCACTCAGGTTCTACGACCGTAAAGAGGTAAAGGATATTATCGCATATCTTTCAATTATAAATAACCCAAGCGACAATGTACGCCTACGCCGTATAGTAAACGAGCCGAAGCGTAAAATCGGTGACGCTTCATTTGATACCGCGTCAAAAATTGCCGAGGAATTAGGCGTTCCAACACTAGAAATTCTAGAAAAGGCAACCGATTATTTGGCAATACCCAAAATGGCGGCAAACGCAATGGTCGCATTTGCAAAAACAATTTCAGAGCTTCGTGACGAGAGCGAAATGATGCCGTTAAATGCATTTGTTCGTAACGTTATGAAAAAGACAGGCTACGAGGCATCAATTGTGGCTCTTGGTCAAGCTGAAGCCGAGCGACTTGAAAACCTTGATGCCTTATGCGTTGCCGTAAAGGAATATGAGGAGCGCAATGAGGACGCATCATTATCCGGATTTTTAGAGGAGGTTACGTTGATTTCCGACGTAGACCGATACGACGAAAATGCGGATGCAGTAACGCTTATGACTATTCATAGCGCAAAGGGACTGGAGTTCCCGATTGTTTTCCTACCCGGTATGGAGGAGGGCGTTTTCCCCGGTCAACAATCAATGGGGATGCCGTCTGAAATTGAAGAGGAACGTCGCCTTGCATACGTTGCAATAACTCGCGCAAAGAAAACACTTATTATTACACACGCAAAGGAAAGAATGCTCTATGGTATGACCCAAAGGAATCCTTTGTCAAGATTTGTAAAAGAAATTAACCCTATGTATTTAGATATGAAGAAGGAAAGAGTTTCTTCATATGGTGGCTTCGAGGCAACTGCAATACAAAGACCGAAGCCACAAAATTTAAACAGCTTCTTTGCTCCAACCAAAAAGGTAGAGAAGCCAAAGGTTGAACCATATTCAATAGGTGACAGAGTAAGACATATCACCTTTGGTGAGGGAACGGTTTTAAACGTATCCCCTATGAGCAATGATTTTATGTATGAAATTGCCTTCGACAATGTTGGCACTAAAAAATTAATGGCTACTTACGTGGCAAAACTAATGAAAAAGATTTAAGGAGAAAAAATTATGATTATTCCAAGACCAGAACATCCCAATCCACAATTTGAAAGAGAAAACTGGCAAAATTTAAACGGAGAATGGGAGTTTGAATTTGATTTCGGCGTAAGTGGCAGAGACAGAAAATTTTACGAAAGAGATAGCCTAAATTCAAAAATTATCGTTCCGTTTTGTCCTGAAAGTGTGCTTTCAGGCATAGGAAATACCGACTTTTTAAATTGCGTTTGGTATTTAAAGAAGGTTAAAATTGAAGAGGGCGACAATAATGTTATTTTGCATTTTGGTGCGGTTGATTATGAAAGCTATATTTACATAAACCACAAAGAGGTATACCACAATATCGGTGGATATATCGGCTTTGATATTGATATCACCGATTATGTAAATCGCGGTGAAGAGAACACTATCACCGTTTGTGCAATTGATACACATCCATCAGGCAAAGCGTCGGGTAAGCAATCAAAGACCTATCATTCGCAAGGCTGTGATTATACAAGAACCACAGGTATTTGGCAAACAGTATGGCTTGAATACGTTGAAAAAAGCTACATCAAGAGCGTAAAATACTATACAAGCTCGGAGCAAAAGAATGTTCAAATCGAAGTTGAAGCAGTTGGTAACGCTACGTTTGGCGCAAAAGCCACCTTTGATGGTAAGGAAATGGGCGAAATTTCCGTTGACCTTTGCGAGGGTATTTCTCGCGTGGTTTTGCCTCTTAACGAGCTTTATTTATGGGAGGTTGGCAAGGGTAACCTATATGACCTAGAGCTCAATTATGGTAATGATAAGGTTAAGAGCTATTTTGGTATAAGAAGCACTCGTTTTGATAAAAGCAACTACTTGCTTAATAACAAGCCTACATATTTGCGTACCGTTCTTGACCAAGGCTTCTATAAAAAAGGTATCTATACAGCAGAAACCGAGGAAGAGCTCGTTCAAGATATCTATCTTTCACTTGATGCCGGCTTTAATGGCGCACGTCTACACCAAAAGGTGTTCGAGCCACGCTTCCTTTACCACTGCGATAAGCTTGGTTATATGGTATTTGGGGAAATCGGTAACTGGGGTGTTGATTGCTCAAATATGAATCATCTAGCTCCATTCTTGATGGAGTGGCAAAGAGAAATTGCAAGAGATTTCAACCATCCATCAATCATCGGTTGGTGTCCGCTTAATGAAACGTGGGACTATGAATATAGACATCAAAATGATGACTTTATAAGAGCGATGTACTATGCAACAAAATCAGCAGATTCAACTCGTCCTTGCGTTGGCACAAGCGGTAACTATCAAGTAGTTTCTGATATTTACGACTTGCACGATTATATTCAAACCAAGGAAGAATTTGAAAAGATTTATCTTGCAAAAACATACGAGGAGTTTGCAGATAATTACAATAAAGCACACGAATGGGTATCAAGATATCAAGATAGCAAAAAATATGAAAATCTTGCACTTTATTTAAGTGAATACGGTGGAATCAGATGGGATACCGACGGCGTTGGCGGTTGGGGCTATGGCGACGGACCAAAGACCGAGGAAGAATTCATTGAAAGATACGAGTACTTAACAAAAGCCCTCGTTGACTCTCCTTACGTTTGTGGCTTCTGCTATACTCAGCTCTATGACGTAGAGCAAGAGGTAAACGGCTTATATACCTATGAAAGAGAGCCAAAATTTGATATGAAAAAAATCAAAGAAATCACCCAGTACGGTGATAGATAATAAAGAAAAAGCATTTCCGCAACCGCGGAAATGCTTTTCCCTTTTAGCACCTTGCATACACCACAACGTGCTACCGAGTACCTAATAACTTGTCAAAACAAGTCTCTTATTTTGTACCCTTAATGGAATTTTCGTAAGATTCTACCATCTTCTTAACCATTTGACCGCCGATAGAACCTGCTTGCTTAGAAGTCAAGTTACCGTTATAGCCGTTTTGGTTAAGAGTTACGCCAACCTCGCTTGCAGCTTGCATCTTGAATTGGTCAAGAGCAGCCTTTGCTTCTGGCACTGAAATCTTGTTGCTAGCCATAATAAACTCCTGTTCGTTTAGTATCTATATTATCGAGCATAGGCGATTCATTTCCGAATCGCCAAGTCAACATGACGCTCGAAAATAAATCTCAAATGCTCTGATATTATTATGCTATTTTGATACAAAACTATTAATGGTATTTTTTAGACATTTTATTGTGTTTTTAGTTGTTTTTTATTTAAATATATGATAAAATCAATCAAGAGATTAATTAATAATTTTGGAGGATATTTATGACCGATATTATTTTTTCATTTGACACCGAGGATTTTACGTCCTCACGTGCGGCTGATGGTATTTTATATGAAGCCAACCTATTTCGTGAGGAAAATGTAAAGGGCTGCTTTTGCGTTGTTGGACTCCTTGCAAAGCAATTAAAAGAATGGGGCAGATATGATGTTATCGAGGCGTTATCACACCATGAGATAGGCACACACACCTATGGTCATACCTTGCATCCAATGATAAACGAATATACCGATATTGAGGATTTTAATAAGGCACAAGACGAGCTAATTAGACAAGAAACACTTGGTATTGAATATATAAAAGAAACATTCGGTGTTGATAAGGTTTGGGCAGCGTGCCCACCAGGAAACCAAAAATCATACGTTGCAATGTACGGCTATCATAAAATGGGCATTCCAATTTATGCGGACACCTTCTGCGATACTGAAAATGGCACAGGCGCGTACTACTGTAACATTTTTCACGTTTATTACGCATTCGGCATAGAGTGGTTTTTGCGCGATAATGGAGAAGAGGGCATAAAAAAGGTTCTTGACGATTTAGCTAAGCGCGAACGTGCGGTTATATATACGCACCCGAATATGATAATAAAGGAAGATTTTTGGGATGCCGTAAACTATCATAAGGAAAACCTTGTTCCGTTTGGCGAGTGGATTGAGCCTAACGATTTACCGAGTGAAATAACAGAAACTGTTCTTAAAAATATGCGTACGCTAATTCGTATGATAAAAAATGATCCAAGATTTAGAATAACCACTTATTCCGAGCTCGCAAGTGAACTTGAAAAAGAGGGCACAAGAGTAGTTAAAAAAGAGCATGTTGCCGAAATATATCCTCAAATCAAGGAAAATCTTTTCCCTGTTCAAAATCCAATGTCATTATCTCTTGCCGATATGATGCTTGCGTGTCGTGATTTCTTATTAGGAAAAGAAGAGCATATATGCGCAGACGTTTATGGATTTTTGTCAAAGCCTTATGAAATAACAGAAACAATTAAGGCTTCAAAGGAAGATATAATTTCTGCTTGCTCGCAAATTAAGGATGACGAATTTTTGCCCGAGAAAATCAAGATCGGTGATAAATTTATAGGTCCAACAGATTGGCTTTTTGCCGCTATGGAGATTATTTTAGGTGCGGATAATGTTGTTATTGAGCCCAAGCCACAGCTCCCAAGCCTTGATTGTATGCCAGAGGTTAGAGATTCAAACTTTAAGGGTACATGGCAACATTCCGACTCCTTTGAAGACAAATATCTATCTGACAGACTCCGTTATCAATCGTATACAATGCGCTTCCGTCGCGAAAGCAACATTAAATTATAATGGAATTTAGCCGACTCATTTTTTGGTCGGCTTCCTTTCTGTTTTCTTCATATAATTTATAATAGGAAAATAATTTTTTTGAAAAAATCATTTTTGCACTTGACAAAACATTTGGCTGGTATTACAATAGTTGATGTTTTGAAAAAAATTATCAAAAAATGAATTAAAAGGATTAAAAATGGACGTTTTACTTACTTTAGCGATTGCATTATTTGCAGGACTACTTTTATCAAGACTTGCAAAGCTTGTTAATTTGCCGGCGGTTACTGCGTATTTGATTGCAGGTGTTATCATTGGCCCAATCTTGCTCGGCCAATTGGGCTTTAATTTTGCCGATGCAGAAGGCAATAATATATTCTTGCACTTTGGTTTTTCCAGTGCAGACTTTGACACGACCATAGCGGGTAATGGTAATGCAAAAATATTTGAACTAATATCTAGTATAGCTCTTGGCTTCATTGCATTTTCAATCGGAAATGAGTTTAGACTCAAGGATTTAAAGCAGTTTGGTAAGCAAGCAACGATTATAGGTGTTTTCCAAGCAATTATTACAACACTTGTTGTTGATGGTGCGCTAATTGGATTACATTTTATTCTTGGTGAGGAAAAATTCCCACTTTCCGCTGCGATTATTTTAGGTGCGGTGGCGTCTGCAACTGCTCCTGCTGCAACCTTGATGGTTGTAAAGCAGTATAAGGCGCATGGTCCTGTTACTAAAACACTTTTGCCGGTTGTTGCGCTTGATGACGCTATTGGTCTTGTGTTGTTCGCAGTTTCGTTTGGTATCGCAAAATCCATCTCTGCTGTTGGCGCGGAAGGAACTAATATATGGCAGGTAATAATATCAGTTGCTGTTGAGCCGATTATGGAGGTTGTATTATCAATTCTCCTTGGTGCACTTATTGGATTTGTATTTAACTTTATTGAAAGATTTTTCCATTCACGTTCAAAGCGTCTTGCTGTTTCTGTTGCATTTGTGCTTTTAACCGTTGCGGTTTCTATGCTCAAATTCCAAATACATTTCACAGATGACGTTTCTTTGCATATAGGATTCTCATCACTGCTTGCTTGTATGATGCTCGGTACAATCTTTTGCAACATTTGTGATTTCTCGGCAGAACTTATGGATAGACTTGACCGATGGACGGCACCTATTTACGTATTATTCTTTGTAATTAGTGGAGCAGAGCTTAAGCTTGATGTTTTTGCGAAAGGCGTCTTTGTAATTATCGGTGTTGTTTATATTATTTTCCGTTGCCTTGGCAAATATTTTGGTGCAAGATTGTCTGCGGACATTTCAAAAGCAGAGCCAAACGTAAGAAAATACTTAGGAATCACCTTGTTCCCACAAGCGGGCGTTGCGCTTGGTATGGCAAACATGGTTTCAACGTCAAATGAGTTTAAGTCGACGAATGTAGCCTCGATTGTACTTAATATTATTCTGTTCTCGGTTCTTGTTTATGAAATTGTTGGTCCGTTTCTCACAAAACTTTCTCTTGAAAAGGCTGGAGAAATTGATAAGACTAAGAAAACCAGCAACAGAATTCGTCACCACGATAAAAACATTCCAACTACAAAAATATAGTAAAAAGCCCGCGAGTAAGCTTGCGGGCTTTTGCATTTCTTGTTAAAATGCGTAAAAAACAGAAAGAAAAGGTGTATTTTTAAGAAAAATGCACAAAAACAAAAATTATTTAAAAAATTTTCAAAAAAGGTATTGACAAAGTAAAAAGTGTTTGATATAATAGCAAGGCACTGTGTGAAAGGAAGAAGCACGGAGCCTAAAACAGAACCTTCTAAGAGGGTTTGATGCTTAGAAAGAAATCCCAGCAAATGGCGAGAACAGAAGAAGGAAACCAAGAAGGAAAATCTCGGGGCCCCCAAGCTGTTAACGAAGTAAGCTTGGGGAATAAAA